>NZ_CALNWX010000019.1:0-87877 GCF_940807095.1 Chryseobacterium sp. Marseille-Q3244
GTATAATTATATACCCCTTTATTAGGATCGTTCATATAATTGATATATGAGTCATATTTTACAAATCCAGTTACAATAGTATTATCATTACCAGGAACTTGATCGACGCTCAAATATTTTGTTTTATCAATAAAAATGTATTTTACGTTATTTACTTTAAATCCATTTAATTGACCTTTAATATCAAATACCTGATCTGTTAACTCATATGTATTTGTTTTAATTCTGACAGGTCTTGGAAGATGAGGAGTTAAAACTACTATATTGCTCATATTTTATACTATTAATTTTTTATACGTTTCGTTAATTTCAAATACTTTAGACATAGATAAATTAGGTAACCATCTGGCATAGCTGTCAGAAACATATACCATATTATCAACAGAAGTCACATTAACATTAATCAAAGGAAACTTTATTGCTAATTTTCCCTCTTGATCTTCACCAATCACGCATAAATTGTATTTTTTGTATTCTATATTTTCAGTTGAGACAAAATAATTAACCTCATCACCTAGCTCATTTTTAAAATAAAATTTAGGATTGTTTAATTGATTGTCCTTAATTATCTTAATCAATTCTTTATTCTCATCATCAGTAATTCCAAGTACCTTTTTACTTGATAGCTCGCCTTGTTTTAAACCTAGTGATAAAGCCATTATAGATATTCCGTCAGGAGTGGTATATTGCTCCGTTTTAAAATAATAAGGTTTTTCAGGCTGATAAAAATTATTCCTTTTATCCGTATAAGAAACTGTTCCACTGTTAGAATTATCCAAATAAGCACTTCTACTTTCATAAAAACCAGAAGTACTTTGTCGTATATTATTCAGCAAAGTCTCATAAGTAACCCTTGGTAAACTTTCCGTACCATTCTTCATGATGATATCTTCTACTTTTTTGGTGGTTACTGTTGCAATATCCTTTTCTCCTTTATTTTCGAAATCAATAAGCAGTAGGTTCTGATCAATAATATAAACAAGCTCATTGGTTCCTTTCGTCTGAATTTTCGGAGTCACATTAATCAATCCGAAAATATCATCAATGTCTTTCAAATCATAAGTTGTACTTACAGCAGGATCACCTGGATTTGGACCAGGAGTTTCAGAAGTAATTTTCACTGTTTTCCCTTCATAAATCAACTGTATAAAAGAAGCAACCGTTTTACCGGCACTTGTTTTATCTAATCTGAAGGTAATAGGTTTCGTGAAATTGGTGTCCATTCCGTTTCCTTCCTCCTGAAGCAGGTTTTTCCCTCTGATAAAATAATCTTCATTGGAAGTATCTTGTAAAACGCCTTGTTTTACGTACATCGCAGCGGCATCGTTATTATCAGTTGTAAGTTGAACTACCAATGATGGTTGTGCAACCAACTCTTTTACCGGCCAGCCTGCCTCAAACTGCTCTAAAGAAAGGTTCGTCGTGGTTGGTCCAATTTTAATATTATGGGTACTTCCTTCCAGATTCTGATTTCCATAGAAATTATAAGATCTCTGTCGGCTTCCCTGAATGTACAAATAAGCTGTTTCAGCTGTTTTAAAGCCTGAAATCTGACTGCCAATTTGTTCTACTGTTTGCAAAACAGAGTTATCACTCATATGGATTTTCCCTTTCCCTTGAGTATGTAAGCCATAAAAGGCTGCTACATCAAGGAACTGAGTAGCAGTTTCCCTGATCAGTTTCTTTTGAAAAGCTGTATTACCAGTAGCCTGATCTAAAACGTAGTCAGCACTTCGGGCAAAAGCCAGATTCAATTGAAATGGGTTTGGATCGTTCGCTACCGTATAGTCTCCTTCGTTCAATACGATATCAATTCCTACACTTCCTGTAGCATTTCCAAGATGCGTTCCTCTTGGGATCATAGGCAGTTCAAAAGCTTTTTTAGGCTGTTCAGTAGCATTACCTCCTGTGACCTCAACTTTAGAGATCTTAAGGAAATAATCATCAATAAGATCAGTTTCTAATTGGGAATTTCCTACCGGAAACCCGATATGCTGAGCCGTAAACTGAGGGACAGTAATTCCCAGCATATTATAGAGTCCCTTAAATTCTTTTCTGATGACGTCTACAAAACCTGTTACTCCTGTTCCATCCTTAATGATGAGGTTGGAGTCAAAGAAGTCGGATCTGTTCAGGCCTCTGTATACGATATATTTGATCGCCAATCCTTTAATCGGCTGATTAAAAGGCTTCAGGATCGCATTTACTTTAGTGGTATCTGTACCACAAGGTTGTAAAAACACCTGTCCCTGGCAAATAGTATATATTTTGCCGGTACCGCTAAGGCTTACTTTGGAGGTGGTCCTGAATACAGTACCATTGGCTCCAAACTTTTCGGCCGGGCTTTGTGAGAATGCTTTTCCTTTCTCCAAGAAGAAGAAAGACTCCGGCAAAAGATCCGGCCGTACATTAAGCCCCTTGCTGTCGGGAGCTGTTGATAAGCTTCCCGATGGAATATTTTGTGGCATTTTTGTGATTTTTGGTGTTAATAAAAGATAAGACGGTGGTAATAATAAGTCTGATAAAACTGAAAAAGTATTCTGAACCCTTAAGGTTAATGAAGGCTGTAAGAATAATAAGCCTGGTTATTTTTTAAAGAGTGTTTTCTTAAAATTTAATATGATTTTTCTTCATGCATCTTAGCGGCTTCAATAATTTTTTTATTCAGAATTTTTTAGGTTTTAACAACTGTTCAATAAGGAAGAAAAGTTTTATTTTTCCGGAAAAGACAAAACCCTTCCTGTACAATCATTCCGGTTGATTGTAATATTGATTTTCACAGTGAAATAATCCCGGGACTATTTCGTAAAAATTACATATCCGGCTTTATCTTTTGGTAAATTTTGTAAGTTTCTCCAGGTCGCGTTGATCTTACGCTCTCCTTTCCAGATAAATCTGCGCTCAAAGTGCGACAGGTCTTTAAAGGTTTTCCAGTTTCCGCCCCATTCCCAGCCATGTTTGGCAAAGATTTTCACACATTCGTACCAGTCGGCTACGCCATCATTATCCCAGTCTTTCGCAGTGTCCCAACTTGCTGCTTTTCCGTCGATAATCAGGCAGATGTCTACCGCTAATCCGTAATTGTGAATACTTTGACCGGCTTTGGCATTGGTGACTTTCTTTCCGGCTTTTGTTCTTCCCTGTGCATATAATGCATCCTGTTCCTTAAAGGACCTTAATCCCTGAGTAATCCTCACTTTTGCTCTCCCGGTAAGGGCTTCATCACATTCTTTTACAATCTGTGTGACTTCTTTCCTTACCAATGGATGGAGATTTTTTATTCTGTTTTCACTTGGTTTATCCATGGATGGTTTACTATTTTGTGATTTGGTGTTTGATTCTTAAGCAAAGCTATTTCAGACTGACGCCAAAACTTGACGTGTTATATTGCATTATAAAAAAATGTGAAATGGTGTACTACCGCAGACCTGAACCTTTATCATCAGACAGGATAGCGATGCTAGACATTTAGATAAGCAAGTGTGCAGTCATTATAGCTTGTTGTTTAATTCTAAAGCAAAAGTATAGGTCTTTAACGTCAAAACTTGACGCAATATATTTTTTTCGAAAAAATTTAATCACAGAAGCAGGACTCACCGAAACTGGCTATTTAATAATGGTGGAAGAGGGAAATTAGAAAGTTTCTACTCTATCATTAAAACAAGAATCCGGCAACAGACTTACCATTCTATTGCCGGATTTATTTATTTCTGTATTCAGTTACTTCTTACATTTACTATAGTCCGAAATAATCTGTATCAGGTTTTGTTCGTTTTTAAGATCAAGGTTTTCACTTTTAAGCTGGTCAGAAACAGACTTACAATCTTTAAGATAGTCTGCCAGCTTTTCAGATAGTTTATCATTGGATCTGTTGTCCAACATTTGCCCTTTAGGCTGCAATTCTGTTTTGATGACATATTTCTGATGCTCCACAGGATCCTGAAGGAGCATAATCTTATTCTCTTTTGCTACCAATCTGTAGAAATAGGAATTATTACCATACAGACTTCCATAATTCTGCATTTTCTTCATGAACTCTCCTTTTACATCCAGTCCGTAGTAACATTCTTCATTTCCATTGGGGGAAACACAAAAATGTACTCCTGAATCGGCATCATATACTTTGGTAGCCATACTATTCATACCTGGTAATCTTTTCTTCAACGTTACACGCTGCCCAAACCGATCGGCTCCATCCTGCGGCAATTTCTGCCCTGTTCTTTCCGGATCGAGCATTTCAAACCAGATGGTAATGGCTCCTTCTGTTTTCTTTCCTGATTTCTCCACCAAATACCCCGGAACATCATATAAATTGATACTGCGATTGACAGCATCATTCATTTTTGCCTGATGAAGTTCCTGATTTTTATAGTAAGCCTGATGTTCAAGCGTATAGCCTTCAATAAAAAGATTGGCAACAAACTCATTGATAAATGCATAATCTGAAGGCGCATAAGGTCTTGTCGCGGTAAAGGTAAATTCATTATTATCAAAGGTTTTTACCAAATAAGTTTTTAATCCCTGATTAGTCTGATACATAGAAGCCACCTTCACACCATCCAGATCTGTCACTTCCAGACATGATCCTGTATTATTGAATCCTACACAGTTAAACGCTTTTGAATACCCAATAATTTTAGACTGATAGCCTCTACTATTGATGAGAATTTCTCCGTTTGATCCCATTCTCGGATTATAGAGGCTTCTGATATTGTCAAGTCTGCTTTTTCTCGCATTATCTTCAGCAATACTGTTGGTTTTTGCAGCCAGATATTTGTCGCCCAAATTTTCTCTCGGAGTACTAAAGAACTTCTCCAATTCGGCTTTATCAAAACCATTTTCATTGAAAAGGTGATATTTTACGGCCAATTGATAAGCTACAATTCTATCTACCTTAAATGAGGTAACCAATACTTCATAAGGAATCTGGGTGGTTTTTCCGTCTGCTGATTTCATATCCAGGTAATATAAAAACTGCTCTTTTGCCAGGGTAACTCCTTTTAAGTCTGCATCAAAAACTTTTTCATTAGCCAGATTATAAAACTCAAAATGGTCTCTGTAAGGTGATTTCAGGATTCCTACTTCCTTTTCATTGAAGAGAATCTTATCTTTTTTCAGCTGTATCTTTTGTGAAAATACTACCCCCGAAAGCATTAAAGTAAGCAATACATATATTTTCATAGTTCCTTGTTTAAACAATTAGTTTTAAGTAGGGAAAATACGAAAAAAATGGATAGGGAAAAGTAGAGAAACTGGAAATGGACATTGAGATTCTTCCTTCGTAAGAAGGACAAATCTTGAAAATTCAAAAAAGGATTTATGACAATATAAAAAGAACTTAAGAATGTATTCTTATTACAAGAACTTCCCTATTCCAGCATCAATATTAGAGTCTTTACTGATTCTTAAGCCAATTCAGACATTCTGTAATCTGCATTTTACTGATAAATACCTCAGCGCTCACTTCCGGTTTCGGAGAAAGTTTTAATTCTACTTTCTGGCTAGAATGTTTGATAATTTCTGTAATCGCTTCTTTATTGATAATAAACTTACGGTTTACTTTAAAGAAAACCTGTGGATTCAGCTTTTGGATAATATCCTTGATGGTATCATCATAAATATAGGTTTGATTATCCATTGTCGTCAGGAAAAGGTATTTCCCGGACGCAAAGAAATAAGCTGTATTTTGTTCATCTACAGGCTTCAGTTTATTTCCTTCTCTTACCATAAAACGTTTCATCACTTCAGCATCGTCTCCCTGACGTAACGTGGAAATAGATTTCAATACAGGTTCAGGGTCAAAATTATTCCTGATGGAAACAAATTTCTGCAATGCCTGATGAAGATCTTCCTCTTCAAAAGGCTTCAGGAGATAATCTATTGTAAAATGCTTGAAAACGCGCATTGCATATTCATCAAATGCCGTAATAAAAATAATAGGAGTAAAAAGTTCTACCTGTTCAAAGATCTCCAGACTCATCCCGTCACCAAGATGAATATCCATAAAAATAAGATCAGCAGCATCATTTTCAAAGAAGTCTATTGCCTTTTTTTTAGAACGAAGAACTACGACTTCCGTAACAGGAACGATGCTTTGTTTATCCAAAAGATCTTTAAGATAATTAACAGCCAGCAATTCATCTTCTATAATGGCAATTTTCATAAATGCAAAAGTACAAAAAAACCGCTAGAACGATTAAGCTCTAGCGGTTTCAGGGGTTGTTAATATGAATATGTTATAAATTAGGATTATTCTTCTTCGCACTCATTGGATATTCTATCGTATATCTCGGATCATTCTGCTGAAGAATATAGTCCTTACCGTTAATGGTATGTTTAATTTCTTTCTGGTTAGCTCTTCTCAGATCAAACCATCTGTGCCCTTCTACAGCAAACTCTCTGGTTCTTTCATCAAGGATGAAACTCATAAAGTCTGCAGCATTCATTGGGGTTATCGTATTCTGAACAGTAGTATATCCTTCCGGCGTATATCTGTTTTTAAGAACTTTTAATAACGTTTGTTTTGCTTCATCAAGTTTATTCAATTTCAGTAAAGCTTCAGATTTTATAAAATACATTTCTGTAGTTCTGAAAGATACCTTAAATTCTGAACTTCCTTTTTTGATGATCTTATACTGACTTCCATTTTTTTCAAAAGAAAGTTTGAACCTTTTATCTGTATTACTATTAAATTTTGAGATCAGTTCAGAAGAGGCAAAAGATAAATTCTGTGCTGCACTGTCAAATACATCATCCAACGCCATAATAGATTCTACAGACATATAATGATGAGGTGCAGTAGCACTTGTATTCAGGTCAACCAAATCCCCTTTCATAGCTAATGCCTGTTCTGCATAATACAAAGCTTTGTTCCAGTCACTTTGATAAAGAGCTGTTCTGGCCTGTAAAGCCATTAATGCAATTTTAGAGAATCTATAGTTGATACCCGCAGTCTGCTTCTGCTCTACCATAAGACCTTCTGCCTTACTCATATCTGCATGAATCAGATTATAAACTTCCTGTACGCTGGATGGCTTCAATACAGCTTCAATATCCATTTCAAGATTGATAGGAATACCTCTGTCTGTAGAAGCTGTAGCACTATTGTACGGTTTTGCATACAGATTAACCATATCAAAATAGGTATAAGCACGCAATGCATAGGCTTCTGCAAGAATTTGCTGTTTCTCAGGAGAATCTGCCATTGTTTTAACGCCTTCGTTAATGATCTGATTCAGGTAAAAAATTACTGAATAAAATCTCACCCATGGAAATTCTGCCGTTGCGGAATCATTATTCGCATCTTTCCACATCGCAATTTCACGATAAACATTGAAATCACTAATATTTTCGTTGATCGTTATCTCATCGGTACGAAGAACTGACAAAGATTTGTGGTTAGGATATTTTGCATACGCTGAGGTAAGAACCTTACGGTAATCGTCAACATTGGTTGGAATTACTTTTCCTTCTGGCTGAATATCCAAAAATCTGTCACATCCTACAGAGGTAAAACTGATAACGGCTAATGCTATAATAGTTGTTATTTTTTTCATTTTTTCAAGTTTTAAAAAGAAACATTAAATCCTACTGTCACAGATTTAGCAATAGGCTGTGCATAAATATTACCATACGTTTCCGGATCAAAATATCCTTTGTATCCATTACTAAATACAAATAGGTTACGTCCTTCCACACTCAGTCTCAAACTGCTGATTCCCATAGGTGCCGTAAACTCTTTTGGAAGTGTATAGCCCAGACGGATACTGCTGATTCTTACATAACTGATTTCCTTTGCCCATACATCAAGCAATCCATACGTATTGGAACGGTTCCCTGCAAACCATTTATTAGCCATCCAGCCATTTGGATTGGCATCCATATCAGGACTTGTAATTCCTGGTAATGAACCTCCGGCTTCATAGATTTCTCTTGTATAGTTTCTTCCTCTGTCCAGCTCCATTCCTCTGTAAGAAGGACTACGCATTACCGTCTGCTTAAAATTGAATGTTGCAGAAACAGTAAGGTCAAAATTCTTAACTTTAAAGTTGTTGATGATTCCTCCTGTAAACTTAGGATCTCTGTCTCCTACATAAGTAAACAGATTTCTCAGTTCTTCATTTGTTAATTTTGTATCTACGAACTGCCCCGGAAGGAAATCTGCGTATACATCATACAGTTTGAAGAAATCTTCAGCAGATACCTTTTCATTTCCTCTCCAGAATAATGGGTTTCCTGAAGCATCCATCCCAGCTGTTTTTAAAGCAAAAATGGCATTTACAGGAAGTCCCTCTCTAGATGGCAACATCGCATTATCACGAGGCTGCTCACTCAATACTCTACTCTTATTGTGAGCAAAGTTGATGGTAGTAGACCATTTGAAGTTTTCTTTATCGATGTTTCTTGTAGATAACGCCAATTCAAAACCTTTGTTCGTAAGGCTTCCCCAGTTCATCATGGTATACTCAAAACCTGATTCAAGAGGAGTTTCTTTCATACTGATCATATCCGTTCCCTTTCTGCTGTATACATCAGCAGTAAGGTTAATTCGGTTTTTGAATAATCCTAAATCAAGACCAAAGTTGACATTGGTTGTTTTTTCCCAACGAAGTTTATCATTTGGCGGACTGATCACATTGATGACATCTTCTCTCATTCCCGGAAGAATATTCGCATAATTGTATTCCCCAATAAAGAAAGGCGAAGTATTACGGTCAATATTTCCCTGTAGACCATAAGACGCTCTCAATCTCAGGTTGGAAACAGGTGTTACATTCTGCATGAAATTCTCCTTCGTTACCAGCCATGAACCGGAAACAGCCCATATTGGAAGATATTTATACTTTTTGTTAACTCCAAATAAGTTCGTCCCGTCATATCTTACACTTCCGAAGAAAGTATATTTCTGATCGTAAGTATAGGATGCTGTAGCAAACATAGATGCATAAGCATTCTCTACAGGCGGCATTTCGCGGTACGTTTCATACTTCTTTTCAGCAGCAAAATTGGCACTTGGGAAAGCAATTGGAGTAGCAGTTCTGGTATTTTTGTTATATCCAAAAGCTCTGGTAAGCGTTGTGTTATCTTCTGTCTTACGAAGCTCCGTTCCTGCCATCAAATCAATTTCATGTACAGAATTGATTTTGGTGCTGTAACTTCCCTGTAATTTCCAGTTGTATTGGAAGAAATCGTTGTCCCAGTTTTGTTTGATATCTCCGGCAGGCAGAAAATATTTATATCCACCGTCTTTATAATAACGGGTTGCCTCCTTCATCTTTCTGGTAAAATACGTCTCTTGTCCGGCATATTTTTCAGTCTTGTTAGTATCATACTGAATACCTAATTGAGACGTGAATTTCAGATTTTTTGAAACTTTATATTCTAAATCCAAAATCGCCTTTAATGAATGGTTTTTCAGCGTATAACTTGTATTCTGTCTTTCTTCAAGGAAGTTGAAAGGAATATAAGTATCTGCAAAACCATCGATATCTTTATCATATCTGTAGCTTCCATCCGGATTAAATGGATTCATGTACGGATTGGCATTTCTTGAATAATTAATAGGGCTTGCAGCAGCATCTGCATCCGTCATAAATGATTCTTTCTCACTTTGAGTCCCGAAAACAGAGATCCCAGCCGTTAATTTATCGCTTAACTTATAATTATTCTTTAAAGTCAGGTTATAACGTTTAAATCCTGTACCAATCGTTGTACCCTCTTCATCATAATACCCTAAAGAGAAATAGTAATCTGAAGTTTCTCCACCCCCGGAAATACTTACTCCATACTGTTTATTGATGGCATTTCTGTATAACAGTTTTCCCCAATCAGTAGTGTTGTTTCTTAACGCATTGATTTGGTTAAGAGTCAATGGACTTAAAGCTCCCAGACCACCAGTTCTAAAATCATTAAGCTGGTTATTCTGAGTTAAAATTCTCATCACCTCTCCTTTATCTGCACGGTAAGTAAGATCTGCACGCTGGGCAAGCATCAATTCAAGATCTACTTTCTCTGATGCATTCATCAGGTTTAATTTTTCAAAATCAGGACGGGCAGTTACGAAAGTATCCGCAGAGAAGTTTAACCTCATACTCCCTTTCTTTCCTCTTTTTGTGGTAATGGAAATTACCCCGTTTGCTGCTCTGGCTCCATAAATAGCCGTTGCTGCAGCATCTTTCAGAATAGTGATATCTTCAATATCATTCGGGTTCAACCCTGCAATGGAAAAGTTCTGAAGCTGGTCAATATTATCTTTATCACTGAAGTTTGGAACATCATTTCCTTCTAATGGAAGACCATCAATTACCCATAGCGGATCCTGTGGCCCAGACAGAGAAGCTGTCCCACGGATTCTGATCTTTGCAGGTCCACCCGGAGACCCTGTTTCCGGAGTCACTACTACCCCGGCAATCTGCCCGGATAGCATCTGGTCTACACTCGCCACCCCAGCCTGGCTGATGTTATCCATTTTTACGGTAGCAACCGCTGAAGTCTGCTTACGTTTTTCAATCTTCTGATATCCCGTAATGATTACTTCCTGAATTTTATTTTTATCTGAAACTTCAGAAACCAATCTTACGATATAGTTTGTTTTATCTTCATTGATTAGAATGATACGGGATTCATACCCTGGAAAACTTACCAGGATAGATTTAGTTCCTACCGGAATTTCCAATATAAATTTCCCGTCCTTATCAGCTACTGTACCTACAGATACACTTTCGATAATTCCGTCCAGATCAGTTTTTGTAGAAACAGACTGCGTTTCTATTTTGATAGATGCTCCTGCAATTACGCTGGAAGTATTACCGTCTTCTATCTTTCCTGTAATGGTCTTTTTTTCCTGAGCCAACGCAACCTGAGCCGCTAAAAGAGGTAAAAGGATTAGAGTTTTTTTCATTGCTGTTTATTTGTTTAAAGCCTCTTCAATACGAATGATTAAATCTGTGTAATGTGCTCTTGAAGCGTCATCACCTCTGTATCTGGTATTGTTCAGTAAATTCAGAACCTTTTGCAGCTCTGCTCTTTTATACGTTGTTACTTCAGATACTCTCTTCATGGATGAATAATTGATGTTTCTAAGGTTTTTACCTTCTTCATGATAGTTGCAGATCATTGGCATATTTAATGTCTGATCTGTCTTCAATGTTTTTACGGCTGTTTTTTCGAATAATTTGTTCACCGAAACAATCAATGCATCCACGTAGTTCTTTTGTGCCATCTTCTCAAGCATCGTAAGGCTTCCTTTCTTGTTAAAAATGGCTGTTCTTACCTGTTCAAATAAGTTTTCTACCGTGTAGATTTTCTCTTTTGAACCAGAAACCTCATGCTTCAACTCGTTCTCAAGGAGTCTAAGCAATCTGTCATCCATAAACAGGGAGTAGATATTAGCATACTGCATTCCTCTCGCTAAAGTATATGGAGTCTGCTCAAATGGTCCCATAGGTGAATTTTTAACCGAATATGTTTTCTCAGTAATCGGATTAAAGAATAACCATTCCGGAAGATTGATCGAGTTTTTAACCAGATAATCCACTGCTCTTTTCTGGGTTTCAGCAGGAACTGCTTCATAGGCCTTTTTCTTATTACCAAAAACCGTATTATTCAGGTAAATCCCTCCTACATTAGCCATTACATGTCCCGTATACAAATCCCATTGGCCAATAACGCCCATGTATAACCTTCCTGCATCTGTATAATCTTTACCATCCTCATAGGTCCATTTTAAAAGATTATTGGCTACAACTTTCAGGTTTTTCATTCCATATTCGCTGGCTTTCATCGCGTCATCACCCAGATCTTCAGACTGCGAACGCGGATCTATTGTTTCCAGGTAACTTTGTTGTTCACCATAGAAATACAACGGATCGTCTTCATGCTTTTCTATTAAATTTCTAAGCGCCTTTTTCTCTACGAATTCATCAGGATACCAACGGTAGCCCCATTCAATTGCATATTTATCATAGATTCCGATCTTCGGAGTGATTGCAGTAACACCATCTTCCGGCTGTGCCACGTAATTGTAACGGGCATAATCCATGATAGAAGGAGCTGTCCCCCCCATTTTATCAGTAAATTCTTTTGAACGAAGCGATTCTACAGGGAATGCAAAAGAAGATCCCATATTGTGCTTCAATCCGAAAGTATGCCCCACTTCATGAGAGGATACAAAACGAATGGCTTCACCCATATATTCATCACTGAATTTATTTCCTCTCGCTCTAGCATCAATAGGCCCTATCTGAATTCTCATCCACTCCTGAAGAGAAGTCATTACATTGTGCCACCAAATGATGTCTGCTTCAATAATTTCACCACTTCTCGGATCTACTACAGATGGTCCCATCGCATTAGACTTAGGAGAAGCAGCGTATGTGATTACGGAATATCTTACATCATCAATATCAAAGTCTTCATCTTTTTCATCCGGCATTTTAGCGATGACAGCGTTTTTGAACCCTGCCTGCTCGAATGCCACCTGCCAGTCATGAACTCCTGCAATGATCTTTTCACGCCATTGTTTTGGTGTGGAAGGATCTATATAATAAACAATCTGTTTTTTAGGCTCTACCAGTTCACCTCTCAGATATTTTTCCTTGTCCTCATCTTTAGGCTCTAAGTTCCAACGCGTAATGAAGAATTTCTCATCCATTTTCTGCTGCTGGTCATTAAAGAACCAATGCTTTTCACTGAAAAATCCTACTCTTGCATCTGCCACCCTTGGTTTCATTGGAACTTTAGGAAGCAATACCAGATTGCTGGTTACTCCAAGTGTCACCGGAAGATCCACACCACCTTCATTCACTGAAGTACTCAGTTGAGATTTAACAACAAGGTTTTCCGGAAATGTTTTTACTCCTTCAATAAAGGAAAGACTTGATTTTACTGAACCACCAAGACCTACATTAGCCAACACATCATTAAAACTTTTCTGATTTCCGTCAAAAACCTTATTTACTTTAATGGCTACCGAAGTAGAATCACTGTTTTGGGCTTCAATATCAAAAACCTCAATGACAGATTCTGAAAAGTTGTCTTTAACAGATTTTGTAATAGCATCATTTTTAGGAGAAGAAACCTTCGCTTCAGAAGTTTTCACCCATACCTTTTTGGCGACTCTGTCCCTGTGAAAAGAAATGATCTTATTTTCATAGTTCATTCCCTTATTAAGGCCTGCCTCATTTACCTGCATTGGTACCTGAGAGAGTTTGTTCACTACCAAAAACTGACGGCCCATCAAACTGTCAGGAATTTCAAAATAAAGATCTGTTTTTACCTGAATGGTATTGAAAATCCCTTTTTTGTAAGTCCCTTTCTTAATCAGTTCGTCAATTTTTTTTGTCTTTTTTGATGATGAAAGATCTGTTTTTTCGGTTTTGTCCTTGGTCGTTTTTACAGTATCTTTTTTCTGTGCCAGAACTGCCGGCGATGCCATGGCTAGTCCAAGATACAGTGCAAGCCTGTAATTCTTCATTAAAATAGTCCGATTCATTCCAAATAGTAAATATCTTAGTTTCAGTTGGCAAAGCTATAGGTATAGTGACTTATATTATATGTATTAGGGAGTGAAAGGTGATTATTCGGGAGTGAGTGGATTTTTTCATTTTAATTCATTAATGGCAAAAAACATATAAAGTTTTCACCATCTACAGAAATATGAAGCGAATTTTGTTTAAAATATTCATAAACCTGATTCAAATAATCAATTCCGAATTTCTCTCCCAGAACAGCCTCCGTTTTGGGCTGATAAGTATTCCTCACAGTAACTCCTTTCTCATCCACTTCTATCGTAATTTCCAAGGGTTGATCTATGGTCGCAACATTATGTTTTATAGCATTTTCCGTTACAATCTGAAGTGACAAATACGGGATTCGTTTCTTTAAACTTTCAGGATTTTTTATAACCAGTTGAAAATTCAGTTCTTCATCAAACCTGCTTTTCAGAAGTTCCATATATTTCTGAATAAAATCAATCTCTTTGGCAACAGGTACAATATTTTCCTTAGGCGGAACAATCAGGTACCTATAGATTTTTGAAAGATTCATGGTAAATTTCTGGGCATTGTCTTTATTAATTCCTATCAGCATATAAAGAGAGTTCAATGAATTGAACAGAAAATGCGGATTGATATTATTCTTAAGCTGCTGAAGCTGGTTAATCACTTCTGCCTTGTGCATTTTTTCATTCTCAATAAACAGCAGATTTTTTTCAGACTGTATTTTTTCTTTTTCCCTGTAAGCTATATTTGTAGACCGCTGGAATAAAATAAAAACCGTTACAATAAGAAATAAGGCAGCCAGAAATATATAAACGGTATAAGCTTTCACCTTATTTGTATTTTCATCAATGATAAAATTGACATGATTCACCACCGCATACCCGTCAAAGTTATCTGTTTTCAAAGGTTTTATAAAGCGTGTAACTTCCATCCCCAAATACTCTGAACTAGCAACTCCTTCTGTGTATCCTGATTTTGTACTACTACACAAAGTATCCTTCGATTGAATATCTGTAAAATTGAAAACATTTTTCCCGATGTACTTCTTTTCAGGATGGGTAATACAAATTCCTTCTTTAGTAAAAACGTAGGCATACGTATTCGAACTTTTATCTACATTGGTAAAATATTGATGAAGATCATCTAAACTTACTGTAGAACCGTAATAAAGAATATTTTTTTCTGGCAGTACAAGAGAGTCATAACTTACCCAGTACATACTATCTTTACGGCTTATCAGAAGGTCTTTAAAATGTCCGGAACCATTATTTTGTATGGTGATAGAGTTTTCTGTTTTATTCCTCTCTTTGAAAAGACCGGATAGAGGGTTATTACTTTCATATTTTCCGGTGTTACTATTGTCATAATAATACCAGCTGTATGTTAACAGGTTTCTTTTTTTATTCAAATCATTTAAAACCAAAGAATAATCTCTATAGTTTTTCAATCCGTCTTTTTGAATCAATTCACGAAGCAGATACTGATAATCTTCAATATTCCTGAATTCACTTTCTACAGATTCATATTTCCTGAAAAATGTTTTTTTTGCAAAATCCTCATTATTTTTACGGTTATCTTCGGCAATTAAAAGGCTTAAAACTGCAAAAGCCACTACTGCAATCAGGCAGGTGGATAAAGCGGCAACGTAAATAGATTTTTGGGATAAGGCGTGTTTAAAGCTAATACTCAATTCTTCTGCATTCTTTATTTCTACAAAAGATCCGGTAATACCTGAAGGTAAAATCTATCATTTCACAATCTTATTTGTAGATAATTTATTCGTTTGCAAAGATATTACAAACATCCCAGGACCATAGAGTGAAATAAAATTATATTAAAACTATGTTAAATACAAACAATTCTGGCAAAAAATAATTAAGATAAAATGGTTTCCTTTCTAAAAAACAAAAACTGCCATACATATAGCAGTTTAAATAGATTCAAGTTTTTAACTTTCTCCTACATCTTTTTTAATAATTCTTCAGCATTCAGGACAGTTGAAAATTCTTCATGCAAATTGGCAAGTGCCATGAGATGAACCAATTCTGCGTCGTATTTTTCTCCATGTATGCCCACTCTGTCAAAAGCCGCAGTAGCATCTGAAATAACATAAGTTTCATATCCGAAATTCCCAGCCATTCTTGTTGTGGTAGAAACACAATGATTGGTTGTAATTCCTAAAATAACTACAGTATTTATTCCCTGAAAATCTAATTTTTCTTTCAAATCAGTTCCTATAAAAGCACTGTTTACATTTTTAGTGATAATACACTCATCATTTTGAGGCAAGACATGATCATTAAATTCAAATCCCGGATCAGATTCATGCAATTTAGATTGAGGATGGGCTGAGCTGTGCCGGATATGAAATACCGGTAAATTCAATTCACGCCATCTTTCCAATATTTTTCCACTTATTTTTTCTGCTTCTCTATTATTTCTGTTTCCACCCCAATAGCTTTCATCAAGAAATCCTTTTTGAATATCAATAAGAATTAAAGCTGGTTTTTTATCTCGTAGTTTCATATTTTTTTATTTAAAAAGTCTGCTCATCATAAACTTTTTGTATTCATCGGTCAAAGAACAATCAAAAAGATCAAATACATGTACTGCTCCGGGAACTACCCATAATTCAGTAGCAACACCTGCCTGATATAAAAGTTGGGAAAACTCAATACCTTCATCTCTCAAAGGATCTAGTTCACAAGCTACAATTGTAGTTTGAGGTAACACAGAAAAGTTACGATAGAGGGTAAGATCTGAATACATTATGCTTTTTCCTCTATTTTCTTTGTCCAGAAAATGCTGCCATGCTATTTCAGCATATCTTCTACTCCATAACGGTGAATCTGTAAATTCTTGCATAGAAGGAGTATTCAGCTTATTATGAATGACCGGATACAATAAAAACTGATGTTTTATATTATTAATATTCTGATCGGCAGCCATCTGAGTGACCGCTGCAGCTAAATGCCCACCAGCGCTTGCCCCCATTATGGTAATCTGCTCAACATTTATTCCCAACTGTCTTTCTCCTTCTCCAATCACCCATTTCAAGGCATCAAAACCGTCTAAAATAGGAACGGGAAACCGATGCTGAGGAGACAATCTGTAATCTACAGATATAATTGTTGCCCGTAATTCATCAGCAATCTCAAACATTTGGCTGTCTACCTGTTCCGGCAAGCCGAAAACATAACCACCGCCGTGAAAATAAATCAATGTTCTATTCCTGTCATACTGCTCAGGTTGATAAATATGAAGCCGTACTTCTCTACCATCCACCAAACTTGGGATGAAAATATCTTTTACCTTGATAGAATCTGGTCGGTGAACAGGATGAGTTTCTGCAAATTCTATTCTTTCCTTTTGGAGCACTTCTGGAGCATTCAAAAATATATTCTCATCGATTTCCAATGAATACGGAACATTATCAATACATGCTTTCAGCTCCTTATTAATTCTATTTAAATCCATAACATTACCCTATAATAAAAGTCTATGAAAACAGCGCATATACACTATATCTCCTGTTTTATTTGTAAATTTAAATCATCAATCCTGAACAGTACAAGTCTGCAACAGATTGTATGGAGCAAACAAAAATGTTAGTATGAGTATTAAAGAAACATCCACCAATAACGAGAATAAAAAAACGCTAGAATCCAGCTGTTCTGAAATTTATGCAGTGAATCTTATCAGTGGTCGATGGATCCTTTCTATCTGCTATCATCTCAAACAAGAAAAGCTAAGATTTTTTGAACTGAAAAACAGAATTCCCAATATTTCCGAAAGAATGCTTACGCTTCAGCTCAAAAAAATGGAACAGGAAAACCTGGTAGTGAAAACAGTGTATGCTGAGGTTCCTCTCAGAGTAGAGTATGAATTATCTGAAATAGGAAAAAAATTGCTTCCTGTCTTAAGCCAATTGGAAGTTTGGGGCAAGGAACATAAAGAGTCTAAGAAAAAGGAATAATTATTTATTATGATTTTGTTATGAAAGAAAAAATACGGACTTACTCTATCCTACTTTTTAAATTGCTTACATAATCAGGATCTCAGGGTCCAAGTCTTAAAATTAGTTAATATCATCATTCAACTTCCCGATTCCCATCTTTATATTTTGAAAATTATTTATCTTCGCTTCAAATCTTATTTGAAAATGAAGAAGATCATCTCCGGGATATCTATTTTTTGCTCTATTGTCATCTCTGCTCAGGAGACCATACAGTTTCAGGAACTACCATTTAAGGAAATTATCGCAAAAGCCAAAAAAGAAAAGAAATTGGTTTTTATTGATGCGTATGCTTCCTGGTGTGGCCCATGCAAAATGATGGAAAAAAATGTTTTTCCTCAGAAATCAGTGAGTGAATATTTCAATACCAATTTCATCAATGCAAGATTTGATATGGAAAAAGGAGAAGGAAGAGATCTTGCATCTAAATTTGGTGTACGATCTTATCCCACTTATCTTTTCCTAAATGGCGAAGGCGAGCTTGTTTCCAGAAATACAGGCTATATGGAAGAAAGTATGTTTGTAGCAATGGCCCAGGATATCAATTCACAAGGAAATAAAAAAGGATCTCTGAAAGAAAGATTTGCTAACGGGGAAAAAGATCCAGAGTTTCTAATCAATATTATGAAACTTAACTCCGATACAGATTACGGGTTTGCAAAAAAGGCTTCTGAAAGATACTTTGAAAATAAAAAAGCAGCTGACCCTCTTTCAAAAGATGAAATAGGATTTATGCTATTTTTCCTGAAATCTACAGAAGATTCCAACTATAAAGCTTTTGCTTCCAGAAAAGCAGAGATCATCAAATACCTTCCTGAAGAAACGTACAACGAATTTGATGCCCAATTAAAGCTTTCAAAAATTGTAGAACAGTCCATTGATGATAAGAACAAAAAAATCAATGATGAGTACTTTATGAAAATGGCTGAACCATTGGTAGGAAAACAAACAGCGATGACGAAGCTCAATCAGACCAAGCTTACCTATTACGAACGAAATGCCAATTTTCCGGAATACGAAAAAGCAGCATTGGATTATTACAAAGCTTCGGATGCATTTAACCCTGATGAACTTTTAAGAGCAGCATGGGTATTTGTTGATAACATCCAAACACCATCTTCATTAAAGAAAGCAACCGAATGGGCTGAAAAATCGGTGATGATGGGAGAAAATTCAGAAAACACTTATATCCTGGCTAAACTTTATTTCTTAACAGGAAATAAAGAAATGGCCAAAAATTATGCTGAAATGTCTAGGAATATAGCTATTCAGGCTAAAAGAGATTCCAAATTAGCGGAGGAATTATTAAATAAAATAAAATAAACACATTGATGAAATACAGAGTATTAATGGGAGCTTTGGCATTTCTGAGCATAGGTTCACTAAAAGCTCAGGAGCAAGATCAAAGCGAAGAGAAAAGTTTGTATGTAAAAGGTAATGCTCTTTTTTTACCAATAGGTATTCTCAATCTCGGCGTAGAAAAGCAGATTAGTCCCAAATATACTCTTCAGGGAGATGTCTTTATCTCACCATGGAAGTCTTTTTCAGGACATGAATTGCAATTTTACTCTGTTTCTGCTGAAGGAAGATATTATTTCAAAGAAGCTTTCAAACACTGGTATATTGGAGCTAACGTCTCTGTTGCTGCTTATAATGCACAGAAATGGAATTACTGGAATGACAATAGCGTCTCTGTAGCAGACAACGGAGAAACTTTTATTATTTCAAATCTGTATCAAAGAGGTTTTTCTATTATGTTAGGAGTCACAGGAGGTTATCAATTTCAGTTATCTGAAAGATGGAATCTTGATCTTTATGCCACTATTGGAACTGCACAAAGTTTTTATAAAGGGTATGACAGAACTACAGGAAAACGTTATGACATTGGGGTAGAAGGACTTAATAAAAGTGGTGAAATTTTGCCTTACAGAGGTGGAGTTATGATCTCTTACAAATTTAAATAATACAATGAAGCCATTCGGAAAAAATCATATTATCATTTCTGTGATCACGTTTGTGATCCTTTTTTTAATGAATTACCTTGGAAATGATCTTCCAGATAAATTACAAAGAGCCTTATTAACTGCTTTTGCAGGGGTTGTAGGTTTAACAATCGGACTCTTTATATTAAATAAGGGCAAAAATGATAAAAATCCGCCCCAAAATTTTGATTAATGAAAGGTTGGAAACAGAAACCGTGAAGCTGGAAGTTACTTTTAGTCATATTATCACTCAATGACCTCCATAACTTCCAGCCCCAAACCTCCGACCTATTTTAGTTAATCTTCGTACACCATATATCGGGTTCTAATCTTTTCAAAATCTTCCAGATCTTTTTTCCACGAAGCTTTAATTTCCGGAATTGATTTTCCGGCAATAATCTGCTTTCTGAATTCATCAGTCCCGGAAAGAGTATCAAACCAAAGATTTTTCAAAAAGAAATCCAGCTGAGGATTTTTGTAGTTTTGATAAGCCTTGATTACCCATTCAAGATTCAATTCTCTTAAATCCTTAGGATAATTGGACAAGTCTTCACCATAACATAATTTCCCGTTCAAAAATGGATCTTTTGCTCCGTAGCTTGGCTTTGGAGTAAATTTGTATGGAAGATTTTCAGTCCATGGTGAACCATAGATCTGGAAAGGCTGATCCGTTCCTCTTCCTACAGAAACCTGGGTCCCTTCAAAAAAACACAAACTTGGGTATAAATTAATTGCTTTATCATTAGGCAAATTCGGTGATGGCTTATCCAGCATCGGATAACGTTGTTTTTTGTGGTAGTTCTTCATTGGGATTAAGGTATATTTTGCCTGAACTCCATTTTTCAGCCACTTTTCTCCATTCACCATTTTTCCATACTCACCAATAGTCAGCCCATAAACAACCGGAACCTCGTGCATTCCCACAAAACTAGCCCATTTTTTTCTTAAAACAGGTCCGTCAGTATATCCATCATGTGGATTGGGACGGTCCAGGACCATTACTTCAACATTGTTTTCAGCACCCGCTTCCATTAAATAAGTTAACGTAGAAATGTAAGTATAAAATCTTACACCCACATCCTGAATATCAAAAACTACAAGATCTATTCCTGCCAATTGTTCAGGCTTTGGTTTTTTATTACTGGCATACAGGGAAACAATAGGAATTCCGGTCTTCACGTCTACTCCATTTTTTACTTTTGCTCCTGCATCAGCATCTCCTCTGAAACCATGTTCAGGCGCAAAAATAGCTTTGATTTTTACTCCATTCTTGACTAAAAAATCTACCAAATGAGTTCTGTCACTCATTAAGCCTGTCTGATTCGTCACTACTCCAATGGTTTTATCCTTCAATAGAGGTAGATAAAGCTCAGGCTGATCTGCCCCGGTTTTAAAATCCGGCTGAACTTGAGTTTGAGAATAATATTGGTTGAATACTCCTAAAAAAATTAGGCAAATCAGAAGTAAATTTTTAATTTTGAAATCTAAATTCATAAGCTTGAAGTTTCCTTTATATTTCTCTAGAAAAATAGCGTTTTCCAAAGATAACAAAAATAACCTATCAAGGGTTATCATCTTCATTGGCAGGCTTTCCGTAGCACTGGGAATTATTGTTTCTCTAATTACTGTAGCCACTGGATTCGGTTCTAAAAAAGCTATTAAAGAGAGACTGGCAGATTTCAGCGGACACATCACAGTAAGATCTACCCGATCCAACTCTTCCTATAATACTTCGGTTTTAGATAATCAGGGATTGAATATTGCCAAGATCAAAGAACTTCCGGATGTGGAAACTATCCAAAAATATGTAACGGTTACCGGAATTATGCGTAATGAACATAATTTTGCAGGAATTATATTTAAAGGAATTGGAAAGGATTTCGACAGTTTAAGGTTTAAAAAATTCCTAATTGCCGGAACTACACCCAAGGTGACAGAAGTAGGGTTCAACAATGATGTTGCTATTTCACAAAAAATAGCCAATGATCTTCACCTTAAAGTCAATGACAGTATCGTTACCGTCTTCTTAAAAGCCGATCAAAAGCCTCTTTACCGAAAGTTTAAAATTATCGGAATCTACAGAACAGACATTAAGCTCATCGATGAACAGTTTGTAATTGGTGGAATCAATCATGCAAGAAAAATTCAGGATATGAAACCTGACGAAATTGGCGGAATTGATATTTTCCTGAAAAATGTCAATGATATTGATAAAGATTTCCCGGACATTGAAAAACTGATCGGATATAAAAACTATGCTGAAAAGGCAACAGAAAAATTTCCACAAATCACTGACTGGATAAGCATCTTTGATACCAATATTGCGCTCATCATCATCATCATGCTGGTTGTAGTGGTTATCAATATTATTATGGTCCTTCTGATCCTCATTATTGAAAGAACCAACTCCATCGGTTTACTTAAGACTTTAGGTGCAAGCAATGCTCAGATCAGGGCTACTTTTATCAATTATACCCTTATCATCATGATCCCAGGGCTTTTATATGGAAATGCTATTGGGTTGGGATTAATTCTTATCCAGAAATTCTTTGGAGTGATTAAGCTTAATCCGGAAAATTACTACGTAAGTACAGTACCGGTAGATCTTAACCCTATTGCTATCATTTCTATTTCATTAGGGATTTTGGCGATATCTGCTCTTGCCTTAATTATTCCGAGTTATCTGATCAGTAAGATTTCTCCGGTGAAAGCCATTAAGTATAATTAACCTTATTATTGGGTTTAAAATTAAGCTTTTACTCATCTGTTTTGAGCTTTAATCACTCATGATCTCCATACAGATAATTTTAAAAGCATTATCTTTGCACCGCATATAAAACATTTATGAAATACGCAAAAAATATCCTTGAAACTATAGGAAACACACCATTGGTAAAACTTAACAATGTACTGGGTGAAGATTTTCCAGCATTAGTTTTAGCAAAAGTTGAGACATTCAACCCTGGAAACTCTGTAAAGGACAGAATGGCTCTTAAAATGATCGAAGATGCCGAGAAAGACGGCAGATTAAAACCTGGAGGAACCATTATTGAGGGAACTTCCGGAAATACAGGAATGGGATTGGCATTGGCTGCCATCATCAAAGGGTACAAATGTATCTTTGTTACCAATTCCAAACAATCTAAAGAAAAGTGTGATATTCTTCGTGCTGTAGGTGCTGAAGTAATTGTTTGCCCTACGGATGTGAAACCTACAGATCCGCGCTCTTATTATTCTGTATCGAAAAGACTGGCTAAGGAAACAGAAAACGGTTGGTATGTAAACCAATATGACAATTTATCCAACAGAACTGCTCACTATGAGTCTACAGCACCTGAAATCTGGGAACAGACAGAAGGAAAACTAACTCACTTTGTAGCAGGAGCTGGAACAGGAGGAACTATTACAGGATGTGGAACGTTCTTCAAGGAAAAAAATAAGGATATTAAGATAATTGGAGTTGACACTTACGGTTCTATCCTTAAAGAATTCCACGAAACCGGAGAATTACACTACGACCACGCGTATACGTACATCACGGAAGGAATTGGAGAAGATATCATCCCTGAAAACTACGACATGTCTGTTATCGATCACTTTGAGAAAGTAACGGATAAAGACGGAGCGATCTATGCAAGGAAACTGGCTAAGGAAGAAGGAATTTTCTGTGGATATTCTGCAGGAAGTGCCATTGCATCATTGATTCAGATGAAAGATCAGTTTACTAAAGATGATGTCATTGTCGTTTTACTTCATGACCACGGTTCAAGATATGTAGGAAAAATCTACAATGACGAGTGGATGAAGGAAATGGGCTGGCTGGAATAAGCAGTAAGGCAACAATATTATAAAGTAAAAAATCAGAGCAAAATGCTCTGATTTTTTTATGGTTGAATATTATCTTTTAAAATAGTCTTGAGTAAAGAATAGTTTCTTTCACTCATTGATTTTCTGGGAAACATATAACTGTATTTTCCTTCAAGGGAAATGAAGTCATAGTTGCTATCAAAAAATTCAAAGTCTTTCCATTCACTGGTTTCTTTTTCACCATCAATATTGACTGTGAAAAAATTCTGTTCAATTCTTATTTCGTAAATCTTACACTTTTCCAAAATATTCAGGTAGTGATTAACCTGCTTTTTCCATCTTGAGACCTTATTAACACTTACAGATAAGTAAACAGCACAAAGCAACAAGATAAAACTAAAAAAGTACAAGATACCTTGGCTTTCCTTGCTGAAATTATCTTTCAGAAGAAATGCAATCAGTAAAATAACAGCAGCAGCAATGGTTGTTATTGTTTTACTTTTTGTGGTAGGAGAAAAAAGCAGACTCCCTTGATTTCCGCTAAAATAAATATCTTCAAAAATCGCTCTCTCAGGTTTTAGTGTAATCACTTTTTCCTCACTCATAATATTGTTGCTTTAAAAAGCTACAAAACTAAGCTAAATATCTTCATATTGATCACTGATAGCCGAAAGTTTGTTCATCAGCTCTCTGTTTCTTCGTTTTAAAGCATCCAGTTTTTTCAACATATTATGAATAACTTCCAGGCCTGGAAGATTAATTTCAAGGTCATAATGCCAGTTGGCAAATTTTTCCAGATCCGGCAGGTCTTCATACATGAGGTAATGAACTTCATTTTCAATGTGTATATTCAGCAGACCATAATCTACAAGTTCATCAAAAAAGGTGATTTCTATATTGTATATTCTTACGAGTTCTTCCCGTGATATTCTTTCACTCATAGCCTAGGAATTTTTAAGTTGTTCAAAAAGCTCTCTCTGCTTATCGGTAAGGTTAACAGGCATTTTCACTTCGTAGGTTACAAAAAGATCGCCATGTTCCCCATCTTTCTTATAGACAGGAAAACCTTTACCTTTCAGTCTTACAGTCATTCCGCTTTGGGTTTCCGGTTTTACTTTAAGATTAACACTTCCATCCAGTGTATTTACTTTTACGTCTCCACCTAAAACTGCGGTATACAAATCAATAGCAACTTTTGTTTTAAGATCATCACCTACTCTTTCAAAATCATGATCTACGGGAATATTGAATGTGATATAAAGATCACCGTTGGGACCTCCATTCACTCCAGGATTTCCATGTCCTTTTAATTTAATTTTCTGCCCATCATAGACTCCGGCAGGAATCGTAATCCTTACTTTTTTACCATTGATTTCAAAAGTTTGCGGATGAGTTACAGCAGCATCTCTTAAATTCAGGGTTAATTCTGCCTGTACATCTTGTCCTTTGAACTTTCCCGAAGCTCTTCCTCTTGAACTTTTACCAAAGCCTCCTGAAGAACCGCCAAACATATTTTGGAAGAAGTCTGAAAAGTCTTCACCTTCACCAAAGTCTGCACCGGAATAACCACCACCGTAGTTCTGCTGCTGGTACTGCCTTTGTTGTTGCTGAGCTTTTTCATACTCTTCCCCATGTTTCCAGTTTTCTCCATACTTATCGTATTTTGCACGGTTTTCCGGATTGCTGAGAACTTCATTGGCTTCATTCAGCTCTTTGAATTTTCTTTCTGATTCTTTATCATCAGGATTAAGGTCCGGATGCAGCTTTCTGGCTAATTTCCGGTACGCCTTTTTAATATCATCCTGGGTTGCGCTTTTATCTACGCCTAAAATTTTATAGTAATCTATATAAGCCATAGAAACGATGTTTACTCAAATTTATGAAATTTAGGTCTGAAAATTGCATAACAAAGTGTTAAAAATAAACCTATCTTTGATAAAAACCGCTACATGAAAGAGGTACTGAAAAACTACTCCGGAATCATATTTTTACTTCTGGGAATCACAATCGGAAGCATTATAGGAATCGTTGCTCCGGGTTTTGTGGAATACATTAAACCGTTGGGAGACATTTTCCTGAATCTTCTCTTTGTAAGTGTTGTACCTTTGGTCTTCTTTGCTGTATCTAATTCTATAGCATCTCTGGAACAGCAATCTAAATTCGGGAAGATCATTCTTATCATGGCACTTACCTTTCTGTTCTTTATTCTTACTGCTGCTATATTTACCATCTGTGCCGTCTATCTGTTTCCGGTTTCCGGAGTTTCGGGAAGTTCTGAAATGATTACAGAAGCGGCAAATGAGGACAATTGGGGAAATAGAATTGTAAGTTTCTTTACCGTGGGAGAATTCACTGCCTTGTTTTCAAGACAAAATATGCTGGCACTCCTTATTTTTGCTTTCATGACAGGTTTTGCAGCCAGAAAAACGGGAGAAGCAGGAAAACCTTTCAGAGTTTTTATAGCATCAGGATATGAAGTGATGAAGGAACTTCTTTTATTGGTGATGAAATTGGCACCTATTGGGTTGGGAGCTTATTTCGCCTATCAGGTTGCTACATTAGGACCACAGCTTTTTGGATTTTATGCTAAACCTTTAGGGTTATATTATGTTGCAGGAATTATTTATTTTCTTGTTTTCTTTTCCATTTATGCGTTTATGGCGAGCGGACAGAAAGGAGTGAAAAGTTTTTGGACTAATGCTATTTACCCAACTCTTACTGCAATAAGTACCTGCAGCAGTTTTGCCACTATGCCTGCGAATTTACAGGCTGCATCTAAGATCGGAATTCCGAATTCTATTGCCAATCTGGTGATCCCAATTGGGACAACGCTGCATAAAAATGGATCTTCTATGTCATCGATTATCAAAATTTATGTAGCTTTTTTAATTATTGGAAAAGATTTCTTTGACCCTGCCAACTTACTCTTAGCTTTGGGCATCACTGTTTTTGTAAGTATTGTGGCTGGTGGAATTCCTAATGGTGGATATATTGGAGAAATGCTGATGATCTCAGTGTATAAATTGCCTCAGGAAGCTATTCCAGCAGTGATGATTATCGGTACCCTGGTAGATCCTTTAGCTACTGTTTTGAATTCTGTAGGAGATATTGTCGCCGCCATGTTTGTCAACCGGTTCGTGAAGGATTGATAATTGACATACATCTGGCTATGCATGAGATTTCCTTTGTCAGAATGACAACAACGTGAAATGATGCTATATAGCACCAAGCTTTAGAGCTTATTCGCTGCGTTGTACCGGTTCCAGGTTTTTATACTCTTCCGGAGTAAAAAGTCTGTATTGCACTTTGAATGTCTTTCCTAAAGGAGTTTCTAATGAGAAACCTCCCGGTCCGAAACCGTCAGTCACATCCAACGTAAAATGGGAGTATTTCCAGTATTCAAAAAGATCACGGTCTATCCAGAATTCATGTCCATTAATGGTTCCGATCATGGCATCATTCATTCTTGGGAAAAAACCTCCTTTTTCGAAACATTGCGGCTGGGTACCTTCACAGCAGCCTCCTGCCTGGTAAAACATCAAAGGACCATATTTTTCTTCAAGTTCACGGATGACTTCAAGTGCTTTTTCTGTTGCAGAAAGTCTTGATATTCGCGTTTCCATTATTGTTTATTTAAAATTACTGTTATTCTTTATAAAAAGTCCGGCAAATATAATTTGCCGGACCTGCTCATTCATCATGTTTAAATTGAGCCTGTGATTCTGTCATTGAGCCTCATCATATTTTAGCAAATTTGGGTTCCCCCATTTTATTGTAGTCATCTGAGATATCAGAAATGTTTCTTATTGCGTGAGGGATAGTAAGGGCGGCGAGGAACGAGCCGGTGCGCAATGTAATGAAGTACCGAAACGAAGTGAAGCCCTGCATAGCCCGACCGTTTGCCTCGGGAAAAGCCAAGGCAATCGGGCACGTCCTACATAATATTAAAAGAAACCTAACTTATTTTTGTTATAGGAGATCAGCATATTTTTGGTCTGACGGTAATGGTCAAGCATCATTTTATGATTCTCCCTTCCAATTCCGGATTGCTTATAACCGCCAAAAGGAGCTCCTGCCGGATATGAGTGGTATTGATTTACCCAGACTCTTCCTGCCTCAATCTGACGTGGAATATTATACAACTGGTGTGCATCTCTCGTCCACACCCCTGCTCCTAATCCATAGATGGTATCGTTGGCAATTTTCACCGCTTCTTCTTCATCCTTAAAGGTAGTAAAGGCCAATACAGGACCGAAAATCTCTTCCTGGAAAATTCTCATCTTGTTGTTCCCTTTGAAGATTGTAGGCTGAATATAGAATCCTTCTTCCAAGTCTTCCCCAAGGTGATTAATATCTCCTCCTACCAGTACTTCAGCTCCTTCATCTACCCCCAGCTGGATATAGGACAGGATTTTTTCTTTTTGAATTTTGGAAGCCTGAGCTCCCATCATTACAGTTTTATCCAGAGGGTTACCTACTTTGATCGCTTTCACCCTTTCAATTACTCTTTCGATGAAAGCATCTGCTATCCCTTCCTGAACCAACAGTCTTGACGGGCATGTACAGATTTCACCCTGATTAAGGGCAAAAAGAACGGCACCTTCAATAGCTTTATCTAAGAATTCATCATCAGCATCCATCACGGAGTTGAAGAATACATTAGGTGATTTTCCGCCCAACTCCAGCGTCACAGGAATAATATTTTCTGTTGCATACTGCATTACCAAACGTCCTGTAGCTGTAGATCCTGTGAAAGCCGCTTTGGCAACTTTAGGATTTGTTACCAATGCTCTTCCAAGCTCTGCACCGAAGCCATTAACAATATTGATAACTCCAGCGGGTAAGAGATCTCCTATCAGCTCCATTAAGATCATAATAGAAACAGGAGTGCTTTCTGCAGGCTTTAAGACCACACAGTTTCCAGCAGCCAATGCAGGAGCCAGCTTCCATGTTGCCATAAGGATCGGGAAGTTCCATGGAATAATCTGAGCAATGACTCCCAGAGGCTCATGAACAATCAAAGATACAGTATCTTTGTCCAATTCATTGTGAGACCCTTCTTCTGCGCGAATGACGGATGCAAAATACCTGAAATGATCGATAGCTAGCGGAAGATCAGCAGCCAGTGTCTCTCGTACTGCTTTACCGTTGTCTATGGTTTCTACTGTCGCAAGGTATTCTAAATTCTGCTCTATCCTGTCTGCAATTTTATTAAGAATAATACTTCTTTCTGTGGATGATGTATTCTTCCAAGTCTGGAATGCTTTGTCTGCTGCATCTACCGCTAGCTCCAGGTCTTCTTTTGAGGAATGGGCTACCTGGGTAAAATTCTTACCATCAACGGGTGACACCACATCAAAATATTGTCCTTTAACAGGTGGTGTGAATTTCCCGTCAATATAATTATCGTATCTGCTTTTGAACTCGGGACGCTCTAAAAGAGTCGTTGATCTTGTTTCTGTAAGAGTGCTCATATCAGTATTTATTTTAATTTTTCAATACCGCCAAATTACACGGATGCATGAAAAACCTATAGCACAATCGTATAAAAAAAGTGCAAAATAGTACAGAACTCAATTTTATTATTTTCTTAACAGCAACGTTGAATCAAATTCATTATATTTGAGTTACTGCCTTTGTCAAAAAATTTAGAAATGAATAACAATAGTAAGATTTTATTAAATACTCCTGAATTACACAAGGAAAACCAGCTATTGAGTCTTGTTGAAAACCAGACAAAATTCAATCTAAACAACTGTGAATTCAGTATCTACGAGACGCATAAAACTGCTTTCGGAGTAAAGCTTCATTTTGAAAATATTGCCTTTACCGCAATGCTGAGAGGTAAAAAACACATGAAGCTGGATAACAAAACCAATTACTTTGATTATTTCCCTGGAGAAAGTATTTTAGTTGCTCCCGGTGAAACCATGGTTATTGATTTTCCTGAAGCCGATGACACTCCTACACAATGCATCTCTTTAAGTTTGAATCCAGATTTTATTGAAGATTCTCTTAATTACTTAAACTATCATCTTCCCAAGGTAGATGAGGTCTCACAATGGAACATTCAACTGGATGAGTATTTTCTTTTTAACAATAAGGCATTGGCATCTGCCACCAACAATATTATGAGAATAGCCATGGATGATAACACTCAAAAGGATATCATGGCTGACTTCGCCCTGAAAGAACTGCTGATACGGCTTATGCAGACACAGGCCAGAAGCATGGTGGAAAGGAATATTGTAAAGAATAAATCGAGAATTGGATTTGTAGTGGATTACATTAAAAGAAATCTGCACCAGAAACTTTCTATTGAGAGTATTGCGAAACTTGCTTATGTGAGTAAATCGAATTTCTTTAAAATGTTCAAAGATGAGCTCGGAACTTCCCCGAATGATTTTATTCTACAGGAAAGAATCAGTAAGGCCAAGGAATTACTGGCTACCCAAAACAGCATTAAAGAAACAGCCTACCAGACCGGGTTTTCAGATACTAATTATTTTACCAGAGTTTTTAAGCAACTGGAAGGAGTAACACCTAAGAACTATCAGAATAATAGGATGATTGTACGAGAGTAAATTTATGTAAGGAAGTTAATAATCCCTTTTACTTAATTTAGTTTTCTTACTAAGAAAATAAAAAAGAGCTCCATTTTCATGGAGCTCTTCTTATTTATATTAAAAATATTAATTCTTAATAATCAGCATTCTGCTTAATATTCGGGTTAGCCTGAATTGCAGTAATAGGAATTGGCCATTGCCATTTAGTGCTACCAGCATCAAGAGTTTGTTTAACAGCTGGTGCTCCTGTACCATCAAAAAGATCTCCTTTACCTGATCTCTGAACAGAAAGACCTAATCTTTTCAAGGTATACCATCTGTCATTTTCAAATGCAAGCTCCAATCTTCTTTCTTTCAGGATAGCATCTAGAAGAGCCTGCCCTACTTCCGCTCCAGGAGTAAATGTAGTATATCTTTCAGCTCTTAACTTATTTAGTAAAGTAAGAGCTGTCGCTTGATTACCTGATCTATAATATGCCTCAGCAACATTCAATAATACTTCAGCTGACCTAAGATATTTAATTGGTACTATATTAGATGGACCTCCATTTCCAGCATATTTGGTAACGTGATTGTATTTCTGCTTACTATAAACACTGGTAGTGAAATAAGCAGTTTTTCTAACATCCTTATCAGTATATGCTGTATATAAATCATAATCTACAACAAATTCTGATCTCAAACTAGGTACTGCCTGATTATATGCTGCTCCCACTGTATTTTGTTCAGCCGGTGCATTCAATATCTGGAATAAAACACCATCAGTAATTTTAGACAATCCTTCGTTTTGTTTCCAAATACTGAAAAAATTATCTTTCGCTGTAATGCTTGGTGAAAGTCCTAATGCTAATTCTCCATACTTTGTTGTATTATCGTACTCACCTTTATAAAGATAAACTCTTGATAATAATCCATATATAGCAGCTTTACTCAATCTTCCTTTATCTGCGTCATTTTGTGTAATATTGTCAGCTGCAGATAAAAGATCAGCAATAATCTTATTATATACTTGCTCAACAGTCAGATTTCTGGATGACGTACTATTTAAAGGAGAATATGTTTCTGAATAATAAATTCCGATTGAATTTTTTGCTCCTGCAGATTGTGTTGGAATTTGAGAATATGCTCTTACAATATCAAAATGAACAATTGCTCTAAGAGCTTTTGCTTCGGCTTCAATATTTGCTTTTTGTGCACCTGATAATACTCCATTATTGATATACTTCAAAACAAAGTTAGCTCTGCTGATAGCAAGATAAGCAGTATTATACAAGCCTGTAGTCTGTGAATTATCTGAAGAAAACTCGAAGTTTGATGCTGCGAAATTTGTATTTCTTCCCGAAGCCGTACGAATTAAGTTATCTGTAGTAAGATCTCCCATAATTAGTTGACTCCCTGTATCTCCACTATAGTACCCTCCTACTTTAAGTGCTGTATACGCTCCATCCATAGCTTGTCTGAATGATTCAGCTCTGGTCATTGCCTGGTCCTGATCTTCATTAACGGATGATATCTGGTCTAAATTTCTGTCACAAGATGTTAACGAAACAAAGGCTGTTAACGCTGCTAAACTTATTTTTATTATATTCTTTTTCATAAAGCTATTCAATATTAAAATTCTAATTGTAGTCCCATTAGGATTGTTCTTACAGCAGGATAAGTGTAAAGGTTAAATGATCCCGGTACAAATAATGATGTAGAGTCAGCAGATCCTACAGAAACTTCTGGTTCTCCGTGGAATTTAGTTACAGTAAATAAATTCTGTCCCTGTACATATACTCTAAGTTTATTAATAGGTGATTCTTCTCCAAGAAATGCTTTATCAAATGTATATCCTAATGTAAGGGATCTTAATCTTAAGTAATCTGATTTCTCAATCCATTGATCAGAATCACGCATACCATTACTGTCTACTTTTTGGAATACTCCCGTATCACCAGGTTTTTGCCAAACATTAGAAGCAGCTTGCGCCATATTTCTTCCTGCAACAGCCAAGGTTGGATCAACTGCCGCCGCGTACATATTGTTATAAGTATATCCTCCTAACTTGAATGCGAAATCTGCACTGAAATCAAGTCCTTTATATTGAATTGTAGTTCCGAATCCTCCAAAGCTTTTAGGGAATGGAGATTTATCAGTAAGAGGAACTGCATTGGATGCACTATAAACATTGGTAACATTTCCTGCTTTATCATAATATAAAGCATTTCCATTATTAGGATCAACACCTGCAAATCTCACATTATAGAATACATAAGGAGTTTCACCTACTTTAAGATACGTATATCCTAAGTTTCTTTCAGTTTGCCCACCTGCTAACTTGTCAAGAGTTGATTTCTGGAAAGAGATGTTAGCATGTAAATTCCATTGGAAGTCTTTCTTTTTGATAACATCTACACTAAGCTCAGCTTCAAGACCTTTTTGAGACATATCCCCTGCATTAACATATTGATAAAGTCCTCCTTCTTGTTTATCTAAAGGTACAAGTTGTACAAAGTCTTTTCTCTTATTCTGATACACCTCTACAGATCCACGAATTCTTCTTTTCCACATCACGAAATCTACTCCTACGTTGGTAATAGCATTAGACTCCCATTTAAGGTCTGTGTTACCAATAATGTAGTTACCTTGTGAAGATGTTCCAGGATATAAAGCACCATTAGCACCGTATAAGCCGTAACTGATGTTGTTGACATTGTAATAATCCGGCAATGTTCCGTCATTACCAGTTGTTCCGTATGATCCTCTAAGTTTTAAATCATTAATAAAGCCTCCTTTCATGAAGTCTTCTTTTGCAATATTCCATGCAGCACTTGCAGACCAAAATACACCACTTTGATTGTTAGCTCCGAATCTTGATGAAGCATCTCTTCTCAATGATCCTGTTACTAAATATTTACCTGCATAATCATAATTGATCATACCAGCTAAACTGAACAAAGTATTTCTAGTCTTAATTCCCGTAAATGTGTTTCTATCCGAAGGTGTAGTGATAGTAGGAACATTAAGTACAGGAGATTTCAGCCCGTAAGCACCACCATTCATTGTTTCATTGAAATTATCATTATATTCGATAAATCCTAAGAAATCAAAGTTATGGCTTCCAAATGATTTTTTATAATTAATAGAGTTATTCCATGTATAGTTAAATCCATAGAATGAGTTCTTATTCAATGAACCTGTTGGAACACCATTTACGGTTAAATCAAGGTTTGACCCTTTTTTCAACCATGAAGTACCCATGTACCAATCGTAAAGTCCGTTAAAATTAGTTTTAAATTTAAGGCCATCGATAATTTTGTATTCTCCAAATAAGGTTACGGGAATTCTCAATCTCTGATCCTCCAATGTATAATTACGAATTTGCTCTACAACGTTTGACCCTGCTCTCATTGTCTGATTATAACTTCCATCTGGGTTATAAATCGGTTCGTATGGTGCATATTTATACATGGCCCCAAACGGGTTCTGAGTATTGTTTCTGTCTCTGAAATTCTGAGTAACCTGATACTGAACTCCAAGGTTGATTCCTACATTAAGTTTTTCACTTAATTTGTTCGTAAATCCGAAGTTACCTGTATATCTTTTAAGTCCATCGATATCTCTGATAATTCCGTTATCAGAATCATACCCTAATGAGTAATAGAAAGTACTTTCTCTTGACCCACCTTGCGCACTAAATAAGTAAGATTGGATACTTGAAGGTTTCAACAAATCTTTTTGCCAATTATGATCGAACGCAGCTAACCTGTCCATCTCATCCTGAGGTCTTGCTTTAAAGCCTAGATACCCCAATTGATTTTGGAAAGTCATTAACTCTCTCGAATTCATCATGGTATAGTTATTGTCCTTCAATCTTTCACTGAATCCAAATTTAGTTTCAAATGAATAATGGGTTTTTCCAACTTTTCCGGCTTTTGTAGTCACTACAACTACTCCATTTGCTCCTCTTGCACCATATTGTGCTGTAGCAGCAGCATCCTTAAGAATTGAAATAGACTCTACATCCGCAGGGTTAATTGCACTAAACTGTCTTGCAGTCATGTACATTCCATTTACAACATAAGTAGGCTCTGAAGAACCACCAACACCAGCAACCCCTCTTACCTGGATTGTAGCGGCAGCACCTGGTTGCCCTGTTGTACTTTGTACAAATACTCCAGAAGCTCGACCCTGTAAAGAGTTACCAATAGATGTTGTAGGAGAATTTCGTCTGATTTCATCCCCTCCAACAACAGCCTGAGCCTGGGTAATTTCATCTGCTTTTTTCTTCTGATATCCAGTAACGATTACCTCATCGATCTTATTCTCCTTCAGAATAGAATCATTCTTAGATTTTTGCGCATAGGCAGCTTGTCCTAAAAAAAACAAAGCTCCTGCACTTAATACATGTAACTTCACATTCATATTAACAGATTTTAATATATTCAAGGGGACAAATATGTTAATAAATATTAACACCATCAATTTATTAAAACCTGAAAACAGCCTTCTACAAAAGGATTATCCGCATATAACTCTAAAAAACGATAAAAAAAAACTTCAATTATGTTTGAAATGTTAAAGAATACCAAAGTATTTTAAACATTCAAGATATTTTAATGAAAAACAAAATAAAAATTAATATACATCGATTCAAACAATAAAGTGAAAAAAATAAACAAACAAGAATTATATAAATGAAAAAAATAAAACAAACTCTAATGAGTTTTGAGTTAAAATCAGTAAAAAAATGAGTGTTTTTTAGTGAAATAACACCAAAAATAACCTGATAAAAATCAGGAAGACCGTCTAAAAAGGCAGTCTCTGTAAAAATAAAATTAAAAATCCGTTAATATATCATATCCAAAAATTAGTCTAAAACGGCAAACTTTTGAGAGTGTTTCCTGACTTTATTTTTGTCATTTAAACTATATTTTTCACAAAATAAATTAACCCCTTTCTCTTTTTTAGTGTAACGATTATCTTTTACAAAAAAGATAATCGTCAATCAACACATATCATATTAGCATATCACTATTGCTACCTTTCAGCAAACAACAGTAAGGATCATAAATTCTGTAAAGACCCTTAATAAAGAACATGGAAACAATATATTTTCCACACTGACAAGGTTTTATAACAGAATCATTGAAAAAATGAGTGTTTTTTAGTGAAATACTATCAATCTATAAAAAGAATGAGACTACCCAAAAAAGAGCAGCCTCATTTAAAATAATTAAAATTTGTTAGTTTTTATACTTCATTTCAGAAGCTAGTTGTTTATTATTTTAATACCCAGGATTTTGATTGGTATTTGGATTGTTGATCAATTGCCAAGCAGGTATTGGCCATAAGTCTAGTCTTTTAGAAAAATAAGGACGTCCCTTACCTTCTATCACTTGCTGTGCTTTTCCAAATCTCTTTACTGAAAACCATCTGTCTGCTTCTCCATACAGTTCTTTTCTTCTTTCCATTAAAACATCATCTAATGTCACTGCAGCTAACGGGGCAATTCCTGCTCTGGCTCTCACCTGATTCACAGGGGTTAATGCATCCCCGGATGTTTTCAATCTACATTCAGCAAGGGATAAAAGTACATCTGCATATCTTATAATAGGTACATTATCTGCACCACTACCAGGGTTACTATATTTTCTAAAATAATTTCTCCCTTGAGCAATAGCAAACATTTTTCTTGTATCACTTGCATCAAAAATACTCATAAACTGTGTACGTAATGAAACTTCACCTCTCCCACCTACAAGAGCAGGATAAAAAAAGAACGCCTGGTTTCCGCCATCTGTTTCTGTAAAATTAATTTTGAAAATATGCTCTGTTGAAGTGGAAGCTGTAAACAATGCTGTATAGCTTGCAGAAAGTGAATAACCTTTAATATTTTCCAGAATGGTTTTCGCATCATTATACAAACCTATTTCCATATAGGTTTTAGCCAATATCACCTGAGCAGCATCCAGGCTTAGGAAAGTTTCGGACTTTTCGTTATTATTTTTGAAAAATTCTATTGATTTTTTCAAATCGTTGATGATAGATTGATACACAAACTCTTGTGAATCTCTTTTAGGACGGATAACATCGTCTGCAATATAAATCGGAGTTGTAACATAGGCCACTCCTCCAAATAGGCGTACTAAATTTAAATACATTAATGCTCTTGCAGCATAAGCCTCCCCTAGTACCTGGTTTTTTACAGGATTAGTAATTGTATTTCCCTGGATTGGCCTTGTTTCCACCTGGTCAATAATAGCATTACAGGTTCTAATTACAGTGTAATGTCCTCCATAAATACGTCTTACAGACAAATTAGTATCTAAAAAATTACTGGCACCTGCTTCAGCAAATTCGGAAAAAGTACCGGTATGTGTAAAGTCATCTGCAAAAAGGCCATCAAAAAAGTGTAATTCTCCTCCATAGACATATCGATTCTGCATGTTATTATATATCCCATTTGTTGCAGTTCTGGCAATAGCATCCGTTTTTATGAATCCATCTCCTACCTGTCTGTCAGTATCCACTGTCTCGCTCCCCACCATATCTCTTCCACAACTTACTATAGTAAGTAAAGAAGAAGAAACTATCAGATATTTAATTATATTTTTTTTCATTTTTAGTTTTAGAAATTTAAGTTAATACCGAATTTAATTGTTCTGTTCATTCCTTGGGTAAAGAAATCTGTTCCGGTGGCTACGTTTGATTGCCCAAAAGCATTTACTTCGGGCTCCGGTCCACTGTATTTTGTCCAGGTCCAAAGATTATCCGCCGCTATAAAGAATCTCAATGTCATGTCACCTATCCCCAGCGTTTTTCTAGGCAAAGTATATCCAAGCTGAACTTCTCTTAATCTGATATAAGAAGCATCTTCAACGAATCGGGAAGACGCTCTGTTATTCCATGACTGATTAAACCCTCTCACAGGGCGTGGTAAGCTTGCATTAGGATTATCCGGTGTCCAGTAATCTGTCTGATCAGCTAGCTTTCCAAATAAAGGGTTTCCTGAAATACCAGCAAATGTTTTAGAAGAGTTATACATATCTTGTCCAAAAACAAATATTATATTAGCTGACAAATCAAAATTTTTGTACCTAAATGTATTCCTGAAATTTCCAAAGAAATCTGGTTGTGATTTTCCTAAGAAAATCCGGTCATTTGAATCAATAACTCCATCTCCGTTGACATCTTCATACTTAACATCACCGGCCCTGATCCCCTGATCAAACAAAGCTTTAGGAATTTCATCATTTGATCTGTAAATTCCTATTGCATTAAGCCCAAAAAATGCTCCTGACGGCTGACCGACATCAATTCTCGTTGCAAATCCAAAATCTATCGGAACAGGCTGATCTCCTAAAAGCTTAGTAATCTCATTTTTATTAAACGTAATATTAAACTGTGAGTTCCATCCTAAATTTGTTGCTTTTAGTATGGCAGCATTAATACCAATTTCATGTCCTCTATTATACATTTCCGCAGCATTAGATCTATAAGTTTCAGCTCCATTATCCAAAGATAATGTTCCATTTACCAAAAGTTTACGTGATTTTTTATAATAAAAATCATACGTAAGATTGATTCTATTCTTAAATAATCCTAATTCTAGTCCCGCATCCGTCTGACCAGTTCTTTCCCAAACCAGATTAGGATTAGCAAGAACCCCTGTAGTACCATAGATAGGGTTCATATTATACGTGGGTAACAGACCATATGTATAAATTTGGGCCGTAGGAGATACATCAAAGTTTCCTAAACCTGATTGGTTTCCAAGTTCTCCCCATCCAGCTTTTACTTTTAACGAACTCACTACATCTTTTTTAAACCATTCATTATCCGAGATCACATACGCAGCTGAAACTGACGGGAAGTATTCGGTTCTATTATCATAAGCCAGCTTTGAAGAGGAATCTGCCCTGAAGGTAGCATCAATAAATAAATTATTGAAAATCTCTAAACTTAACCTTGAAAAGTAAGAAAATGTTCTGTTTCCCAATGATGGATAATAGGAAGCAATGGTTTTTTGAGAACCTGCGTCTGGTGAAGTAGCCCCTAAAGGTATATTTTGAGTTTGAATATCGGTAGCAAATGTTCTACGGTTAAAATATTCCAATCCTCCCATTAATGTGAAACCAAATTTATCACTTATCCTTTCACTGTATGTTATGGTATTAAACGCTGTAAAAGTATTGTACAACCGTCCATTGTAGTCTGCCTGTCCTTTGGCTCCTCTTCCCTGATAAGTATCTAATGGAAACAGACGTGATTCATCATAATTGATCCTTTCCAAATTAAATCGTGTCACCATATTGAGCTTGGAAGAAAATTTAGATTCAAGCCCCAATGAAGTGTTTACCCCGAAAACTTTTGTCAAACTTTTTACATCTGTAGCATTCTGTACTGGGTTTGAAAAGGTCCATGTGCTAGTATTATAGCTGCCGTCAGGATTCCAAATATTTTGTCCGGGTGCTTCTAAAACGGCAGCACTTAAAGGTGCATATATATTATTATCCCCGTTAATTCTATTGATGTTTTCATTAGAAAGTCTCACAGAACTTACCACCTTGAATATATCATTAAGTTTCTGATCCAGATTCAACGTAAAAGTCTGTCTATTGTACTCCTGCCCTTTTATCACTCCTGACTGGTCAAAATTGGAGAAACCAAGATAAAAAGTAGTCTTATCAGTGCCTCCCGACGCGCTGGCACTCAATTCATATAGTGGCTGGTCTTTTCTATAAATCTGACGGATATAATCATCTCCAAAATCAGAACGGTAAAAATCTTCAATAGACTGTCCGGAACTAGGATTCCAGACACCATTAGTTGTAGACCAGTATGTTCTTCCTCTGCTGGGAGTAGTATTAAATTCAGCTAAATCAAGCATCTTGTAATAATCTCCAGCTCTCATTTTTTCAAATGTTTTGATAGGATTCTGAAAACCTACAGTTGAATTTAAACTGAAATTTATTTTCCCTCTTTTTCCTTTTTTGGTAGTGATCAAAACAACTCCATTAGCAGCACGGGATCCATAAATAGCGGCAGCAGCGGCATCTTTTAATACTTCAATATTTTCTACATCAGCAAGATTCAATTGAGATAATAAATTTCCGGTTTGTCCTCCATAGCTCACATTTCCACTGGGAGAATTAGATGATATAGGAACTCCGTCCACAACATATAAAGGATCATTACTGGATGTTATACTGGAAACTCCTCGGAGCCTTACATTAAATCCCGCTCCCGGCGCTCCTGATGTGGGAGAAACCTGTAGTCCTGTCGTGGCTCCTTGCAACAGTGCATCTGTGCTGGCTGCGGATACTTTCGTCAAATCATCTGCTTTTACCTTAGAGATTGATGTCGTAACTTTTTTCGACGACTTGGTACCATAGCCTACTACTACAATTTCATCAATGTCTTGTACCGAAGTCGTGTCTTTTTTCACTTTTTGTGCCCAAGCTACCTGTCCCATAAAAAACAGCGCCCCCACACTTAATACTCGTAATTTCACATTCATCTTTAACAGTTTTTAATATCTAGATCACAAATATGTTAATAAAAACCATCAGACTCAACTTTCAAAACACTAATAAACAAGCGTTTAAACAGAAATAATTTCATAAAAAACAAATAATTAAATGAAACTAATTAGCAACATGTTGGTAAAAGATAAAAAAAAACAACACTCTTAAATATTAACAGAATTTTAACAATTTTAAAAAATTTAAGCCCCTTACTTATATATAAGAAATTAAATAAAAAAAATAAACCAAACGATTATCTTTAATAAATAACATTCAATACCAAATAGTAAACATTCTCAGTAAAACAACATAATTATTATAAAATAATCACACAAACTCACCTTAAATAATAAAAAAAGCACCTCATTCAATGAAATGCTTTATTCTTATTAATTATGACAATATTTATTTTTGACAGCCATAATATCTAGCCCCAATTAAAACAGGATTTTCAGCTTCTATGGAAGTAAGACCAAATCCTTTATAGTCTGGATTCACAGACTGACTTAACTGCTTTCTATGAAGCTTTTCATAGGTTTCAAAATCAATAGCCTTTCTATGGTTAAGATTTTCAAATAAATTCCATTTTTCTACTACAGCTTTCCAATTAGCAGATACTTTCCCGGCAAATACCTTTGATTTTGAACCGCTGCCGTATCCCAGAAATCCGATTTCTTTTCCAGACAAATCTTCGTTTTCATTAAAAGAAGTCTGAAGACCAGAAAGGAATGCCATAAAAATAGAAGCTGTATACATATTTCCTATTTCTGAAGAAGCTCTTTGGGTCTTTTCAATCGCCTCATTTATCAGTTGCTGATACCCTTCAGATTTGGCAACTGCTTTCTGCTCTTCCGGAGTTTCATAGGAAATTCCATTTTCCAAGCTATAGATTTCTGTAAAGACTCTTTTTCCATGAAAAGCATAAGGAAGATGAAAAATAATATACTTCCAATTCTGATAAGGTTTTTCTTTCCCCGTAATCTCTTTATAATGTTGATAGGCTTCTCTTATTCTATCCTGATAACACTGATTGGAATACTGCCCATCAAAAACTGGCTCATCCGTAAAGATCTCTATTTTGTCAGGATACATTTCCGGAGCTACACTCAGATCATCTTTTTTATATTGCCTTCTTGGTTTAAAGAAATCAAAAACACTTTCTGTAGCGACTCCCCAGTTATTTTCAATCTCTAGAAGATCAGGCTTTGCAGAGACCAATAGAGCAACCGCACCACCTCCTTGGGTATATTCTCCTGAAGAAGCCAATTCATATTTTGCATAATCACTGGCAATTATCACCGCTTTTTTATCAGGATTTACTCTTACAAAATCTAATGCATTATGCAAAGCATCTACTCCACCAACACAGGCAAAGGTCATGTCTATTACATCACAGTTTCTGAAAACTCTTTCACCATATTCTGCTTTCAATACTTCTTCAACCATCTGCATTGCATAAGAAGCGGTAGGTTTTGCGGCATCCAAAGCACTTTCTGTCCCTAAATAAATTCTTGAAATCTCTTTAGGATTGATCTGGTAATCCTGAATTAATCTTAATAATGCTTCTGCCGCAAAGGTTGCAGCATCTTCATGCACATCAGGCAATCCCATTTTATGAAGCCCCAGCCCCTTCTCCAGTTTTGCCGGTTCTATGCCTCTTTTTTCAGCCAATTCTTTAATTTCCAAATATAAAGAAGGCACATAATAGCTCGCAGCTTCAATTCCAAAACTCATAATTTTTTAAATTTTAAACGAATTTATGAAAGATAACGCAAAAAACAGCAGTGAAAATAACTGATTTTTGTAATATTATTAAAAATAAACAAGATCCAGCTAAATTTCATAAAATCACTTTTTCACCCTTTTCTTTTAGGTGTAAAATCCATTCAATATCGTAAGCAATACTGTTCAGATCCATCTATAAAAAGAAAGCCGGCATAAGCCGGCTCTAGATCTTATTTATATATTATTTATAATTTTCAATAGTCTTGTTGATAATATCAATCTGTTTATTGATACTTGCTGCGTTTTGTGGATTTTGTTTCAGCAATTCCATTTTTTTACTTAAACCATCCTTCAGCATTTGTACCACCATCATTTTAGCCTGTGGATTATCTCCTATCTGATTTTTTGCGTATCCTAAAATTTTAGTCACGCTTTCAGTAGCTTTTAAGTTATCAGATGACATGATCCAGTTGTATCCTTCTTCTGCAGATTTGCCCAGTTCCGGATTCTGAAATTTGATAAACGGATAAAATGCTGCCAATGGAGCAATTTTTGGCATTTGAGAAATTACTTTATTTTTTACAATAATGGGAAGTAACTGCGCCTGCAAATCATCTGAAGCACCATCCAGATCTATTTTATCAGCTAATGAATTAGCTTTTGAAGGATCATTAGTAAGAATAGCTCCTAACGAACTTCTTTTTACAGCATTAGAAACGGCCCCCATTCCTTTTTCAAAGAGCGGAAGATATTTTTTATCTTTTGTTTTTGCCAAAGCAGCAATTGCTGCAGCCTGCGTTAATGTTTTAGGATCATTGGATGCTAATTTTTCAACCTCAGCTCCCAGGGCTTTCATTTGTTCAGGATTGCTAAGATCAACTAATTCCAAAGCCTGAATTCTCACTCTGAAGAACGGATCTTTCAATGCTGCTGCCAATAATTTTGTTACGGCAGGACTTTTTCCTGTCTGATCTTTTATTCCTGCTAAAGCATTATATCTGTTTTTAAACTCTTTGGAATTTGTAAACTGTAAAAGATTCTGCTCAGGAGTTTTCTTATCAGTAATATCTGCTAATAAAACACCATCTGCATTAATATTTACCAGATCCGGCGCTTTGGAAACATCAAAATTGAATGTATTCTTTGCATCAGCGTTTACCCAAACATTATACCTCTTCGGCTTGCCATTATCATAAACATCAATAGCCAAAGGAAATTCAAACATCTGGTCTTGGGTTTGATTAATCGTCACAGCAACCTGTTTTTTTACAGGTTCAAATGTAAATGAATAGTTGATTTTTGGATTTCCGCTTCCGAAATACCATTGATTAAAGAACCAATTCAAGTCTTTTCCGGAAACTTTTTCAAAGGAAAGTCTCAACTGATGAGCTTCTGCATTCTGATATTCATTGGTCTTCAGATAATCATTCATTCCGGCAAAGAAAGCATCGTCTCCTAAATAGTTTCTTAGCATATTCAGAATTCCGCCTCCTTTCTGATAGGTTACCAGATCAAATACATCTTCACGTGATGCATAATTGAATCTTACCAGGTTTTTATTAAAATCTGACGGATTATGAATGTATCTGTTCACATCAGTCATCAGGTGATAATCGGCTTGGTCTTTTCCATATTTATGTTCATTCCAAAGGTATTCGGAATAATTAGCGAAAGATTCATTGACTGTAAGATTGCTCCAGCTTTCTGCTGTAACCAGATCTCCAAACCAGTGGTGAAACAATTCGTGGGCAATGGTATCTTCCCATGTATTCTCATCAATAAGCTGTCCCGGTTTTTGAAGAATATCACTTCCGTGAAGGGTTGCTGTTGTATTTTCCATGGCACCACTCACATAGTTTCTACCGGAAATCTGAGCGTATTTAGCCCATGGATAATCATAATTCATTCTTTTAGAGAAAAAATCAATCATTTCCGGGGTATTCCCATAAATCTGTTTTGCGTAAGGTTCGTATTCTTTCTCGATATAATAATCAACCGGAATGTTTTTCCATTTATCTTTTACAATAGCATACTCTCCTACTCCCATGAAGAAAAGGTAAGTTGAGTGTCTCTTATCCATTACCCAGTGATCGGTTCTAAGTCCGTTGGATTCTTTTTGAGAATCTTTCAGTATCCCATTCGAAAGAGTCACATATTTATCAGGAACCGTCATATAGATTTCCTGTGTGGTCTTTTGATTAGGTTTATCAATGGTTGGAAACCACGCAGAAGACGCTTCAGTTTCTCCCTGTGTCCATATTTGTGTAGGAAGTTCCGGATCTGTTCCTTGAGCATTAATGAAATAAAGACCTTTTGCATCATTAATAGCTACACTTCCTTGTTGTTTCACTTCGTTCGGACGTGAGGTGTATTTGATATAAACTGTATAATCCTGATTTCTCTGATAGGTTTTATCCAGTGTAATTTTCAGAATATCATCTTTATATTCGTATTTTAAAGGAGATTTTTTTCCATTATTATCAAGAGCTACTTCATGAATCAACATTGCTTTTGCATCGAGGATCAGCTCATTGGTCGCATAAAAATAAGGTGAGGCAGTCAGCCATTCTTCCCCATTCATCTGTTCTTTCTGATAGTCGAAGTTTACCTTCAGCTTTGTATGTTTCAGTTCTGTCACCTTGGTATGGGTAGCCCTGTACACTTTTTCTCTTCCTGAAGTTTCGGTTTGAGCTGATACATTGGCGGAAAACAAAATTCCAAGTATTGCAATCGATAAAATGGCCTTTCTCATCTGTCTACTTTATAATTTTAGAGTTTATTTTTTTATTATGATGTCGAAAATATCATTGACTAATGTCTCATAGTCTCCTGTTTTCAATTGTTCTTTTGTTTTGGCAAAAGCTTTTTTCAATTCACTTTCCGGATTTTCGTCGTCAACAATTTCTGCTGAAGCAACCCCTTTTAACTGAAGCACAATATTTTTCAGTACTTCAGAATCGGCATTTTCTTCAATATTTATTTTTAAATACTTCATGATCTTGTGATTGGATTTATAATTATCCCTTTTCTTAAAGGGTTGAAACCAAGTTCTTTCAAATTTAAAACTTATTTTAGAAACAATGGGTCTGTAAGTCCTTTTTAAAAGAGATTTTTATGGAAAAAGTAGTGTTAAGGAAGCTGGAAGCGATTATGAGCCTAAATTGAATCTTCAGTCATTCTAAAATAGTCCTTCTCTGCGCTGGAAAATACTATAAATTATAAATAGATTCTCCATTTTACTGCGTTTCATTCAGAATGAGAGTGAGCAATCATTATTAACAATCAAAATAAAACATTAGTCATTTTATGCCCCAAAGGATTTCCTTACTTTATGTATTATTTTTCCCTGATTACTTTTCCGTTTTTATACAAAAACACCCTCTCACAGTTCATCTGTCTGTCAGCATTATAAACCTGCACATTTTTAGCATTAATACCATTCATTTCAGACAGCATACGGGTCTCCCAATTGTTATAAAAAATAGGCTCTCTCAGTATAAAATGTGGATTGGTTTTCAGTTCGGTAAACATATCATATCTTAAACATACCACCCCACTTTCAATATTTTCGGCTTTCAATGTTTTACTCAGTTCATTAAACATTTTAAGATTAAACTGATTGGCATAAATCCAGGCATTCTTCACACTCATGTTAGTGATAAGTAGAAGAAAGGCTATTGTTGCAAAAAGAGAACTGATTGTTTTATTTCCCAATTTGAATTTAAAGCAGAAATAAATAACTCCTGAAATAACCAAAAGTGTATAAAAAAGTCTTATAGCTCCGAGGCTTCGGTTATCAAATCCAAAAAGGGTAGGAATATAGGCAGAAACATAGAAAACACTTACAGCTAATACTATTGAGATTAAAGAAATTAATCCTATATTTTTAATGTCTTTTAATTTGCTTCTAAAATCATACCCGGAGAAAACTTTATAGACTATAGAAGACATGAGCAATGCTAATAGTATCTCTATAACATGAAGGTTTTTAAGATTCACCACTCCTTTATAAATTCCAACAAAAATATCTTTTACAAACAGCTTTACCGTTAAAATAGTCACATGCAGCACTCTCTTTAATTGAAAGATATTCCCTACTTCATCTCTTTGATAAGAGTGAGCAAATATTCCCGGCTGAATCACTTTTCTAAAAAGAACAATTGATCCAAGTGCTAATCCCAGGAATACCGTTCTTTTTTTATTCTCTTTAATTAAATAAAGATTCAGAAGAATAAGTGGAAGGAAAATCTCATAACTTAATACTGAAAGAATAAAAAACAAAGAACTGAGCCAAATATTTTTCCGGATATAAATATAATAAACACTCAGACTAAAAAATATTGTTGCCAGATTTGAATTCAGCATGATTGGAGAAAACTGAATACTTGTACCTATTAAGGAACAGGAATACAGCAAAATAATCAGACTCGCCAATTCTCTTGACATCATTTTTTTTGCGACCCAATAAATAGCGATCAATGAAAGAGGAAAAAAAAGTATTCCTAAAAGATAAATAGACGCATCATACTTTGAAAGAAAAACTAAAGTCCCCGTCACCCATCCGGATACCGGTCTTGCCGCCATATTAGAAGAATCCAGATAGGAATAGATATAACTGAAATAAGGTTCCGAGATATGTCTGGCGTTGTAAGCTTCTTTTAAGTCATCCGTTACAATAACCTTTTCTGTAAAAACACACAGTGCTATATAAAGACCGTAAACAACGATCAGAATATTCAGAAATACCAGATACGTATTGTTTAATTTTTTTTCCATATTATTTTTTCAAAATTTGTGGTGAAATAAACTCTCACAAACTTCAAAAATAGCAGAAATCCGTCAATTACAAAAGATAATAAACAGTTGAAACTATATTAAATAGCTACAGGAGCCTTAATTCCCGGATGTGGATCATAGTTTTCTAAAGTAAAATCTTCAAAATTGAAATCAAAAATATTTTTCACTTCAGGATTCAGTTTCATTGTAGGAAGTGGTCTTGTTTCTCTTGAAAGCTGTCTGTTCACCTGTTCAAAATGGTTATTATAAATGTGAACATCTCCAAAACTATGAACATAATCCCCTACTTCAAGGTCACAAACCTGTGCTACCATCATCAATAACAATGCGTAACTGGCAATATTGAAAGGAACCCCCAGAAAGACATCTGCACTTCTCTGATACAACTGTAATGATAATTTTCCATCGGCTACATAAAACTGGAATAATGCGTGACAAGGTGCCAATGCCATATTAGGAATTTCAGCGACATTCCATGCGGAAACAATTAGCCTTCTGGAATCCGGATTCTTTTTGATCTGGTCAATGACTTCTGTGATCTGATCTACTACTTTTCCGCCTGCTCCATTCCAACTTCTCCATTGTGCCCCATAAACAGGTCCCAAATCACCATTTTCATCGGCCCATTCATCCCAGATGCTTACTCCGTTATCTTTAAGGTATTTAATATTAGTCTCTCCTTTCAGGAACCAAAGCAATTCATAGATAATGGATTTCAAATGCACTTTTTTAGTGGTTACCAATGGAAAACCTTTTGACAGATCATATCTTAACTGATACCCGAAAACACTTCTTGTGCCGGTACCGGTTCTATCGGTTTTATCAGTTCCGTTGTCTAAAATATGCTGTAAAAGATCCAGGTAGTTTTGCATTTCGAAAGGAATTTTATGCCCCAAATTTAGTAAAAAAGCATGAAAAAAAGCATCCATTATATGAATGCTTTGTATAAGATGCATATCCGTTTTCTATTAAACAATTGTATATCTGTTATCTACGGATATTAAAAATTTCTATTTATTTTTGATACTATTATAACACGGTAACACTAATTTTTTCACTATTTCCACTGATCGATTTCAGCTGACCGAATCTGTTTTTGTCAATAAATTTATCGTTTGAATAATCCAATTCCACCGGACCAAATTTTACCAATTTCTTGAATTTACTTTGATCGATAATATCTTTTGTTCCGTAATCTATGGAGATATCACCTATTGTTTTCAATTTTCCAAGTCTGCTGTTATCCATGATATCATCTCCCCAGTAATCTATAGTAAGATTTCCTATCTTCTTTACTTTACCTGCTTTCTCTCTGTTAAAAGCAGTGTCATCCCAGTAATCTACAGCAATATTTCCGATACTTTTTAGCTTACCTGCTTTTTCTCTATGGGTGAAAGAATCATCCCAATAGTCTATTTTGACTCCTCCAATGCTTTTAAGTTTCCCGTATTTAATCTTATCAAAAACATTATCCTCATAATATTCAATCTTCCCGTTCAGATCAGGAGCATTGAAATCGGAAATCGATCCGTCTGCATTAAGGGTTATTACAAAACCTTCTACAGTAAGTTTTACCGTTTCAAGATCATAAGTTTTCCCTGAAACAGCAGCACGAACCTGCGCATTGATCACCAAGCTACCTAATAAAAAGGCAAAGAGAAGTAAATTTTTAAATTTCATAGTACTAAAGATTGATTTACCAGATATGCTCAATATTCTGATTCATATTGTTGATGGTAAATATCTCTCCCATTTTCTTGCCAAACATTGCTTTTACTAAAGGAGATTCTGCAGAAACAGTCATGATTTTCTGTTTTTCACAAAGAATTTCTCCCATAGAAGCTGAAACATAGAATAATCCCTTATTGGTTTTCACCAAAGCACCATTCTGCACTTTCTCAGAAGGATCTGAAGTGATCTTTTGCAAAACAGCTTGTTGGTTCAATACTTCATTAAGCTGTCTCTGAAGATTATTAATTTCCTGCTGAAGCATTTCTCTGCCGGTTTCATACTTGTCACCCATTGAACTTTTGGTGTCATTATTAGAAGCACGGGTTTCTGCGATCAAATTTTCAAAATACTGGATCTTATCTGTTATTTTAGCCTTAATGATATTTATTATTTCCTGTTTATTCATTGTAATGCTCAATTAGTTGTATTGTGGATGGATAAGACCATCCCGCCAAGATCGTAGATTTTACCCCCTCCAAAAGAGGGAATGGAGTACCATTTAAAAACTGATTGTTAAAATTTTATTTTTCAAATACGGCGTAGTCTGAAACTTTGAAATTAAAGTCTTTGCCTTCATCGAAGTTTCTTTTTGTTTTTTCAAATACATTTCTGAATGTTCCTGAAATATTCCCATCTTCAATCGTAAAGTTTACAGGCTCTTTTGACATATTTAAAACAACCAGCACTTCATCTTTTCCATTTTTTCTTACGTATGCTAAGATCTTGTCATTAGCAGTAGTATTCAGTAAATAAGTGGTCACATTCGGATCACCACCTCTCAAAGCAGGGTTGAAAGTCTTTAAATTCAATAATGTTTTATAAAAATCAGCAACCTGATAGGTTTTGGTCCATTTAATAGGATCTTTCTCAAAAAACTCGAGCCTTTTCATATTGGGAAGTTCCTGACCTGAGTACAGCAATGGAATACCGTTCCATGTGGCTGAGAATACCGCCATTGGTTTTGTAATGACTGCATATTTTTCATATTCTGTGCCGTTCCAAGAATTCTCATCATGATTCGCTGTGAACCAGGCTCTCATTGAGTTGTCTCCAATATTGGAATACTGCACCAATAAGTCCTTAAGCTCCTGAAGCGGTTCATTCTTTTTATAATAATCAGCAGATTTGTGCATCCATTTCCAGGAATAGCTTGCATCGAAAACTTTTCCGTATTCAGGGCTTTCCAGCTCATCAAATTCTCCTAACCAGAAAAGAGGCTTTACCTTTTCAACTTCCGGACGTGCCTGCTGCCAGAAATCAACTTCTACCCATGAAGCTAAGTCACATCTGAAACCATCAATATCCGTTTCTGTTATCCAGAATTTCATTGCATCAATCATTGCCTGGCGCATTTCCTGATTTTTATAATCCAGTTCAATGATATCATCCATTCCGGAAGCAATATGGAATTTCCCGTCCGGATCTTTCAGATAAAATTCAGGATGGGTTTTGGTCCAGACATGATCCCAACCTGTATGATTGGCAACCCAGTCAATAATAACTTTAAATCCAAGTCTGTGTGCTTCATTCACCATCGCTTTAAAATCCTCCATTGTCCCGAATTCAGGATTAATGGAAGTATAATCTGCTGCTGCATAAGGGCTCCCCATGCTTCCTTTTTTATTTTGCTGAGCAATTGGGGTAATTGGCATAAACCAGAGCGTTTTTACTCCCATTGCTTTCAGTCGGGGCATCTCTTTTGCAAACGCTTTAAAAGTTCCTTCCTGAGTATATTGTCTGATATTTACTTCGTAGATATTAGTAGTATGTTTCCATTCTTTTGGCAGTTCTGTCATCTTCCCAGTATTTTTTTGAGTGGTACAGGAAACAATTCCCAGACCAATTACGGCTAATAAAATTAATTTCTTCATTAATCTATTTTTAACAAAAGTAAGGATTGTTTTTCAGGGAAAGAGGCTAAAAAGTAAAATTACAGAAGCTATTTTGAAATAATACAGATCATAAAAACATTTGACTTATGGGACATTTTACTTTATGATGGAAAGAGTTAGATCAGTCCTATAAATTTGAGGCAAAGTTTTTAAATAGATTCTGTTCTATTTTTTAGAAGCAAATATGGGAACCAATTTTATTGATTATTTCATGCAGGTGTATTCAGTATTAATAAAAAAGCCCCGGATTCAAAAATCCGGGGCTCTATTTTTATATCTACATCTTATCTTTCTTCATCGTTATCATCTTCATCATCAAAGATGTCATCGTTGTAGTCTTCTTCCTCATCATCATCGAAGCTGTCATCTTCATCTGAGAAGTTTCCTCCAGCTCCAAAATCATCCTCAAAGCTAAAATCATCCTCCATAAGAGGCATGGCTGATTTCTTTTTAGATCCTCCAGCGTTTCCGCTTTTGCTAGGCGCTTTCAAAGGAACATTTCCAAATCTGAAAACGGTAATAGGATAGGTAACTCCTTTCTTCTCGTCAATGATTTCTACAAGTTCACAATAAAACTCCCAAAGATCAAGAAGTCCATATTGAAACTGTGCTTTGTCTCCTACATTTTCAAAAGCTTCATCAATATATACATCTGACATAATCTCCCCATCACCATCATCACTCATATCTTCGAGTGGGACACTTTTTACGATTGTTCCATCACTCTCTAACAGATTAAAAGCAGAAAGTTCTTCTCCTTGCAGATTGAACGCACTTTTAATTCCTAAATGTAAATTCCATAATGTTTGTTTTCCTTTAACTTCAATATCACGGAAAATATCCTCTTTCGCATCTAATATTACGCGGACTTTGTAAACCATATCAGTTTCTTAAATTACTTTTTTGCCTTTATAATTATGATAAATCTCTGGTGCAAATATATAATAAATGACAGGTGACAAAAAAATATTTCAGGATTTTTTAAAATATTTTTTTTTCTTACATTTTGCCGGAATTATTTACTTTTTTCTAGCATAAAACTGAACTTCGTTCCTTCAAGATAAACACTTTCTACAGTAATGTTTTCGTTATGAGCCTCAAGGATATGCTTTACGATGGCCAGTCCTAATCCGGAACCGCCCTCTCTTCTGCTTCTGCTGGTTTCTACACGATAGAAACGCTCGAAGATTCTTGGAAGAATTTCAGACTTGATTCCCATTCCGTTATCAATAACTTCAATCAGTACTTTATTTCTTAAAATACTTGTTTTTACAATCACTTTTGCTTCCTGTCTGTTGGCATAGTGAATGGCATTTGAAATAAGGTTGATAAAGACCTGTGAAATTTTCTGTTTATCAGCCTCCACCAAGATTTGTGGATGCAAAGTCTGGATCTGTAATGTGGTATTATGTTTTTCAGCTTCAAATTCAAGAAGGTCAAAAATTTCCTTGATCAGAAGATTCACATCAAATTTGGAAACGGTAAGATTAATCTCCCCGGCTTCGAGTCTGTTGATCATATCAAGATCAGTAACAATGGCAATAAGCCTTTCCACAGATTTATCGATTCTTTCAAGATATTTATCACGAATGGTCAGGTTATCCACTCCACCGTCTCTTAGGGTTTCTACGTAGCCCTGGATAGAAAACAAAGGTGTTTTAAGTTCATGGGAAACATTACCGATATATTCTTTACGGTAGCTTTCCATTTCCTTCATCATATCAATTTCAGTAGCTCTCTGCTGATTAAGGTCTGAAAATCGTTCTCCCAATTCTTTAATGGTGATATTCTCATCATTATCATTCACCATTTCCTGCGGAAGTATCCCGGAAAGCCCTTTCACCTGCTTTCTTCCGTAATAATTGAAAAGAAGCTCCAATACGACGCAATTGATAATAAAGATAAGCACAATACAGATTAAAAGACCCGTCTTAAATAAAGGGGTCTCATAATAAATATCTTTAAGTGAGTCGAAAATGACCACTAAGAAAAGCATTACCAATGTCAGCAGACAAGAGGCAACAAGTGTAAGTCTGTAAAATTTCAATTTTACAAAGTTTTAAAGATTGAACGTAAAGATAAGGTTTTTAAAGGATTAAACAATTAGTTTATATCCAATTCCTTTTAAAGTCTGAATGGTATTAATGCCCAATTTTTCTCTCAATCTTCTGATGTGAACATCAATAGTTCTTTCTCCTACGATCACATCATTACCCCAAACTTTTTCAAGAATTTCTTCTCTTTTGAAAACTTTTTCAGTGTTAGAAGCCAAAAGGTAAAGTAAGTCAAATTCCTTTTTAGGAAGAAGAAACTGCTGTCCACTTTTGGAAACTCTGAAGTTATCTTTATCAATCACAAGATCACCGATTTCGATCAGCTTGGCATTGTCAGAAACCTGAGAGGTTAGTTTCAATAAAGCGTTTACTTTAGAAATTAAAATTTTCGGTTTGATCAGTTTTACAACATAATCATTAGCTCCTGCCTGGAAACCTGCTAACTGAGAAAACTCTTCGCTTCTTGCAGAAAGGAAAACAATAAGTGTCTTTTGGAGTTCTTTCACTTTACGAAGTTCCTGACAAGTTTCAATACCATCTTTTTCTGGCATCATTACGTCCAGTAGAATAAGATCAGGAATTATTTCCTTAGCTTTTTCTATTCCCTCATTACCATTGGTAGCAGTATAGATTTCATATCCTTCCTTTTCAAGGTTGTAAGATAGAATCTCTAAAATGTCCAGTTCGTCGTCTATTAAAAGAATTTTTTTGCTCATCTTCTAGTTTAAGAATTCCCACAAAAGTAACTATTTTCATTGATTTCATCTATTCTCCCAATGTTAACTAATTATTAAAAAGCAAATCTTGTCATTTGAATTAAAAAATCAACAATAAAAAGAATAAATAAATACATTAAAATCAAATATACGAAACATTTTTTAAAAAACAAACAAAATAAAACCTTAAAAAAAACAAAGATCAATAAGTTAAAAGAACTATAATTCATTAATACAAACTTCACAATTAATTAAAATTCTCCTAAACTTTTCTTAAAAACTTAGCCCTTATTTTGCCCTTGAAAAAGAAGTAAAAGAAGTAAAATGAAAAAACAACTCCACAAGAGCATTATGCTGCTTGCCTTGTTTTCTGCTGGTTATGCTTTTGCACAAAGCCAAATTCTTGAAGGTAGGGTACTGGATGAGAAAGACAACACTCCTATAGAAGGTGTAAAAGTAAAGGTAAATGACCAAGAAGTAGTTACAGACCTTTCCGGATACTATTCTATCAACTTATCCCCTGGTACGAACTATATAATAACAGTAAGCTCCAACGGGTACAACAAAAAGGAGATCAGTGAAGTTATTGTAAAAAATGACGGCAATACTCATCTTGATATTGTTTTGGAAAAACCAACTGCTAAAGAGAAAGAGATTGAGGGAGTTGTCATTAAATCTAATGCAAGAAAAGAAACCATAGCTTCTACCATCGGATTACAGAAAAATGCGGGTGTAGTTTCTCAGGTTATCGGTATTGAAGCAATTAAAAGAAGTCCGGACAGAAACACTGGTGAAGTTCTGAAAAGAGTTTCCGGGGTGAGTTTATTTGACGGAAAATATATTGTAGTAAGAGGATTATCTGACCGTTATAACCAAGCCATGTTAAATGGTATTCAGTTATCCAGTACGGAGCCGGACAGAAAGACATTCTCTTTTGACCTTTTCCCTGCCAATGTTATCGAAACGCTTGTCATCAACAAAACCTTTATTCCTGAATATACCGGTGAATGGGGAGGTGGTCTGATTCAGGTAAACACTAAAGATATTCCCAATAAAGATTTCTTCAATGTACAAGTGGGTGTAGGAGGTAACAACATTACCATGAACCATGAGTTCTTTATGCAGAAAGGAGGAAAATGGGACTTTCTAGGAATTGATGACGGTTATAGAAAATTACCTACCAATATGCCTGCAAAGAATGCTTTCAGTATTCTGAATGAAGGTCAAAAAACAGATATTGGTAAAGGGTTTACTAAAAATTTAGGATACAATACGGTAGGATATCCTGAAAATGTAAGCTTACAGTTAGACGGAGGTTTCAATACAAAGGTTTTCGGAAAAGATTTGGGGGTTATTGCAGTTTTAAACTACAGTAACAACAAAAGAAGAACCGTAACCAACAACCGTTTCTTTACCATCAACGACGAAATAGCCAATACAAACTTCGATTATTATACTGAAAAATATACCAACGATGTTATTCTTGGCGGGATGTTGAATCTAGCCCTGAAATTTAACAGCAACAATAAAATCTCCCTGAAGAACATCATCACCAACAATACGGTGAACCACATGTCATTCAGATCAGGAAAGGATTTTGAGTTCGATCCTATCAATGGAACCAATATTGAGGCAAGAGAAATAGGATTTAAAGAAACCATTTTCTATAATTCTACCCTTTCAGGAACTCACAAAATAGATGCTCTTGGCGGATTTACCGTAAACTGGTACGGAAGCTTCGGGATCCTGGATCAGTATATTCCTTTGTTACAGCGTTTGCAGTACAACCAATATACGAATATGCAAGGAAGTCCTTATCTGGCGTTAATCTCGAATGGTCTTTCCCAGAAATCAGGAAGTGTTTTCTATTCTACATTGAGCGATTATCTATACAATGCAGGAGGTGATATTTCTAAATCATTTACTTTATTCGGACAGAAGCAAACCATTAAGGGTGGATATTTATTCCAGGTAAAAGACAGGATATACAACTCAAGACCCTTCTCTGTAAGGCTTGAAAAATATAATCAGGGATTACTTTCCCAACCTTTTGAGACGATTTTTAATCCTGAAAACTTCGGAACTGACGGTAGATTTACATTTGATGAAATTGCCGGAAACCAATACCGATATATTGCCAACACAATCCTTAATGCAGGATATTTACAGTTTGACAACAACTTTACACCATGGTTAAGAGCTATTTGGGGGTTAAGAGTTGAAAACTTTGATCAGTTGGTAGGGAGTACAAAAAGAAGCGATGATCGATTTGTAAATACAAGGGTTACAGACTTCTTACCAGCAGTTAACCTGACTTTCAAAGTAAATCCTAAAATGAATATACGTCTTGCCGGTTCTCAGACTGTGGTAAGACCTGAGTTCCGAGAAGTTTCTCCTTTGGCATATTATGATTTTGATTTGGGAGCTACAGTAATTGGTAGTAAAGATATTGAAAGAACTAAAATCACCAATGCAGACCTTCGTTGGGAATTCTATCCAAGAAACGGTGAGATCCTTTCCGTAGCTGCTTTCTATAAAAATTTCAAAAAACCGATCGAATTGTACTTTAACCAATCGGGGGTAGGAACAAGTAACACGTTCAATTATCTGAATGTAGATAAGGCTGATGCTTATGGAGTTGAATTGGAATTCAGAAAAAAACTGGATTTCGTAAGCACTCTTAAAGACTTCACATTGGGTGGTAACTTCGCTTATATTAAAAATAAAGTAACCGATGAGGCTACCAGAATTGACAGACCCATGCAGGGGCAGTCTCCATACACCATCAACTTAAGTCTTCAGTATGATGCTGAGAAGTCAGGATGGTCTTCTACTGTACTATTCAATATGATCGGAAGAAGAATCCTTTACGTAGGAAATGATCAGGTTCCACCAATCTGGGAAGCTCCAAGACCACTTTTAGATTTCCAGATTGCTAAAAAAATATGGAATAAAAAAGGAGAAATCAAGCTAAACGTTTCTGATATTCTGAACCGTCGTGCAAAATTCTATCACGATCTGAACAATAACAAGAAGTACGATACTACTGATGCTCTTGCCATAGATCGATTAACAGGTACCAACTTTAGTTTAACACTAGGGTACAGTTTTTAATAATTCATTCAAAATAATCTAATAAAAATAATTTAATTCTTACAATATGAAAAAGTTCGTTTTATATTCTTTAATGCTTGGTGCTTTAGTGTCAACTACTGCATGTAGAAATATAGAAGAAGATGGACCGACCATCGTTCAAAATGGAGGTAACGGAAACGGAGGGGATACTGAAAACCTAATTCTTTCAGGAAAAATCACATCTGATCTTACCCTTAAAGCTAATAAGATCTATAAGCTGAGAGGATTAGTATATGTAACTAAAGGAGCAACATTAACTATTGAGCCTGGTACAAAAATCGTAGGTGAAGCTGATAAAAATGGAGCTTTAATCATTACGAGAGGAAGTAAAATCATGGCTAAAGGAACTGCTACCAATCCAATTATCTTTACTTCAGAAAAACCTAGTCCAAAAAGAGGTGACTGGGCAGGTCTTGTTATCTTAGGAAATGCACCTACCAATGCCACTTTTAAAGGACAAAACGGTGTTGGAGAAATGGAAGGAGGTATCAATGACGCTGATGGTCTTGGACTTTATGGAGGAAATAACCCTGCTGATAACAGTGGTGTATTACAATATGTAAGAGTAGAATATGCAGGATATGCTTTCTTACCGGATAAAGAGATCAACGGGATCACATTCGGAGGAGTAGGTAACGGAACTCTTGTAGACTATGTTGAGGTTGCTTACGCTAATGATGACAGCTTCGAGTGGTTCGGAGGAACGGTAAACTGTTCTCATCTTATTGCCTACAAAGGTCTTGATGATGATTTCGATACTGATAATGGTTATTCAGGGAATGTTCAGTTCGGTATTGCTGTAAGAGATTCTCAGGTTGCAGACGTTTCCGGATCTAACGCATTTGAATCTGATAATGATGCTAATGGTTCTGTTACTGCCCCTCAAACCTCAGCTACATTCTCTAACATGACTATTATTGGGCCAATCAACTCTGCTGCCCCTGGTCAAATCAATGCTTTATTCCAAAATGCATTACAGATCAGAAGAAACTCTTCTATCTCTGTATTTAACTCTGTATTCACAGGATATCCTGTAGGTCTGTTTATTGATGCTACTAAAGGGACTGCAACGGATCTTAATATTACAGGAAATAGATTATTCTTTGAAAACAATGTTTTAGCAGGAAATACAACTCCTCTGAAATTCGGACCTTCTACTCCTACAACGTATTCAATAGAACTTCTTACCACTTGGTTTAATAATGGTGGAAACTCAATCTTAGGTTCTACGGCTGATATAAAACTTACTAACGCATGGGCTCCTGGCGGAACTACTCCGAACTTTGCTCCTGCTTCAGGTTCTCCACTATTGACTGGAGCTAAATTCACCAATACTAAAGTAAGTAACTGGTTCCAAAAAGTAGCTTACAAAGGTGCTGTGGCAGACATTAATGATACTTGGTACGCTGGATGGACCAACTACAATTTATAAAATAATATAGTAATTAGATTTTATTCATAAAAAGCCTTCGGAAGTTTTTTCCGAAGGCTTTTTTTAGCATGATTATCCAAAATAACGGATTATAGCATTTTCAATATTAAGACATTTTAACATGTAAAGCCTCAACCTTATCTTTTGTAACTATAAAAATAATGGTTTGACTAACCTATTAACCTTCTGATTTTAAGTTTTGACTAAAGCCCAGCCCTTTTTGATATTGATATCAATAAAAACAGCCACCGGAAATCCCGGTGGCTGATTCACAAAAAACAAGTGTATAAAAAATATATATACATTCTATTTAACTTCTCCAGAACAGGTTCCCGTCGTGCATCAGGGCTTCTATTTTAGATATTCTGGAAACAGCTTCAGCAGAACATGAAGCGTCTGCTAAAACAATTGCGGCATCATCCCCCGCTTTAGGCCACTGCTGATTTCCTTTGTCATCCAAAGGAACAATGCTTTGAGTCGCAAACTGTAATGCTCTTGACAAGGCAAATTCAGTAGCATAACCATAGAGTTCTGCAATCAGATTGGCTTTCTGTAACATACTTCCGGATCCGAAAGTACTCCAGAAATCCTGTACATTATCATTCCCGATCAAAACATTTACACCATATTTTTTCAACGTTGGGATTGGCATGATGGTCTTTTTAAAGGGTACTGATGAAGCGATTCCTACTTTTCCGGCTGCCAGTTTCTCTGAAATTTCCTCTGCCTCTTTTGGAGAAAGATGAGCCAATGCAAATGCATGACTTACAAATGTCTTCCCTTGAAGTGCAGGATTTTCAATCGTTTTATCAATCAGATAGTTGATCGTCTTCATTCCGGACTCTCCTACTTCATGCAGGTGAATATCAATTCCTTTATTATGATCCAGTGCCAGCTGCACTGTAAAATCCATTACTTTTTCAATACTTCCATCAAGGCTAAACGGATCTACTCCGCCAATAAAAGCTACACTTTTTAATTTTGCGGCTTCCTTCATTAAAGGAGCTGTTTCTGTATAATACACCCCATGTTGTGGAAATGCAACCAACTCTGCTTTAAAGGAATCTTTTTTATTTTGAAGCGCTTGTTCTAAATGTTCCAATGATTTTAATCCTGAGGTAGGATCAATATTGAAATGGGTTCTTGCAAAATGAGTCCCATAATGCTGTTGTAAACTGATAAGCTGTTCCGCCCTTTCCACTGAAGTTTTTAATAGCTCAGGAATGATCTCCTGTTCATAAGCGATCATATCCTTTACCGTTTTTCTTTTAGAAGAAAGTGCCTGCCAGGGAAGACCATACCAAGTTTTATCCAGATGAATGTGCATATCCCTGAAAGCAGGAAGCATCAGATACCCTTTGGCATCCATAGCTTTGGAAGCTGGATCATTAGTCTTTACCGATTTAATTTTTCCATTTTCAATTTCGATACTGAAAAGGTCTGTTCTTGTTCCGATAACCTCTTCATTTTCGTATTCAAAACCTGTTTCCAGGCGGACATTTTTAAGGGAATAGTTTCCTTTTGCAGTTAATTGATAGGGAAATTGCATGATTTAATATTTTAACCCTACAAAATTACACCGGCTTCTTATGAAAACCGGTGTATCAATTATGTCTTGTTTTGTATAAATTATTCCTTGAATTGAGATGGCGTCATTCCCGTTTGCATTTTAAAGAATTTCGAAAAACTGGCATGATCGTAAAAACCCAAGTCATACACAATATCTTTTACAGACATTTCCGAAACTTTCAAAAGACGCTTTGCTTCCAGTAAAATACGATCCTGAATAAGAGATGATGCAGAAGCATTGAGATTTTTTTTACAGACGATATTCAGATAATTGGCAGAAATATTTAGTTTATCTGCATAAAAGGAAACAGATCTTTCAGTTCTGAAATGTTCATCAATCAGGTGTAAAAATTTAGAAATAATGGGATTTGAATTGTAAACTTCAAAATCCTTAAAAGCGCCTTCCACAGTTTGGCTCACCAATAAACCAATCAGCTCACTTCTCCTTTTGATCAGTTCCCAAAATATGTTTTCACTACTCAATTCTTTTTGAATGGCCTGAAATTCATACAGGAAGGTTTTAAAAACATCTTGGGAAAGATTAATTACAGGATGATTCTGATAATAAGAAGCTGAAAATCTCAGTGATGGCAAAAAACTTTCAAACCAATCCCTGCTAATCATCAATTGATAGCCTACCGTCTCTTTTTCAATCACCCATTGATGTACCTGATCCGGAAAAACAAGATGAATCTGATAATCCTTTACCTGATGTTCCGTAAAATCTATAGTGTGGGAACCTACTCCATGTTCAAAAAGATTGATGATAAAAAAATCATGTTTATGGGGATCATCAATGGAACGTGCCCCATAGAGTTCATTAAACAGCAAATGACAGCCACTAAGCTGGTTCTCGCTAAACTCCTGAATTCCTAAAATGGGAAAATGATCTGTATGATAATTCACGCTACCTGAATTTCTTCTAAAATTAATAAAATTTATGTGAGAAAAAATTAAAATAGCCACAAAAGAAGTATAAGTATCCTTTGTGGCTAAAACACCAACTCAATTATATATCTGAATTTTATGATTCTTTACTATTGAAACATCTCTAGATCATTTCCAATAAGATGAAAAATCTTATACTTCCACCATCAATAATTCATTTGTAATTAATCTATATACCTATATGGTAACAAAAATTATTTCTCAACCCATAGGTACATAGGTGATAATACTTAAAAGCAAATGTTGGGAATCGCAACGGCGCTAAGGTTTAGTTCATGATGCCGTATTTAAGGCGCAAAGATTTTATCTCCGATAAAATTTAATACCACTTTTATAATCTGTAAATATTATTTTTTATGATTTCAGGATCATAGCTATTTCTTTAAAGCCTAATGATTCGGCATGTTGTAAAGGTGTTTTTCCTGCATGATCAGGAATCGTAAGATCTGCTCCATGATCTTTCAGGATCTGGACAATTTCCTGGTATTTTTGGGTTCCGTTTCCAAGAATTACCGCTTCCATTAAAGCTGTCCAGCCTAATTTGTTCACATGATTGACCGGAAAACCTTTTGTTTTAACGAGCACCTTCACGGTTTCCACATACCCACGTTCACAGGCAGGAATCAAAGCTGTTCCATTATAACGATTAAACAAATCGAAACGGGCTCCATTTTCAAGATATAGCTTTACCAATTCCGTTTGTCCGCTTGCTCCGGCGTATAAAAATGCACTGTCTAACTGGTTATCCTGAAGATTAACATTTGCTTTATAGGAAACCAACAGCTTTGCCATTTCGGTTTGTTTCTCTACGGTTGCGATCAGCAATAGAGAACGGCCTTTTCCATCTCGTGTGTTCACATCTGTTCCGTTTTCCAAAGCAGATTTAACAGCAGAAATATTATTCTTCTTTACCTGATTGATGATGTCTTTTTCCTGCATGATATTCTCATTTGAAAAATTCCCGGATCTCTCCTGACAGGCACTCAGACTCCCGAATGCTAAAAGAAATACCAATATTTTCTTCATTTTAAATTAAATTTAAAAAACTACATTTCCCTGATATACCAATGATTCAACATTAGAGATTCTTGATACCGCTTCCGCAGAACAACTGACATTCAGTAAAACAAAATCTGCTTTATCACCTGTTTTAGGCCATTGCTGAATTCCTTTATCATCCAATGGAAGAATATTTCCGGTTGCCAGTTTTAAACTTCTTGATAATAAAAATTCAGTTGAATATCCGTACAGCTGTGCCATTAAATTGGCCTTCTGAAGTACACTTCCGGTTCCAAAAGTATTCCAATGATCTACAATACTGTCATTTCCTGTCAGTACCGTTACCTTATGTTTGTATAAAGTAGGAATTGGCATAATCAGTCTTCCGAAAGGAATAGTAGAAACAACTCCAATCTGTGCATCGGCCAGTTTTGCAGCAATATCTTCCTGCTTTGTTTCATCTAATTTCGCCAGTATAAAACAATGGCTCAAGTATGTTTTCCCTTTTAAAGAAGGGTTTTCATTTACTTTTTTTATCAGATATTCTACCGTCTTCAATCCGGAATCTCCCGTTTCATGGAGGTGAATATCTATTCCTTTCTTATGGTCTAAAGCTAGCTGAACTGTAAAATCCATTACTTTTTCAATATTCCCATCGACATTGAAAGGATCTACTCCACCAATAAAATCAATATCCATCTTCGCAGCCTCTGTCAAATACGGTGCCGAATCTGTATAAAATACTCCGTGTTGCGGAAAAGCCACCAGCTCTGCTCCGAAACCTTCCTTTTTATTTTCTAAAGCTTTCTGTAGATTTTTTAAAGACTGAAGCTTTGAAATAGGTTCAATATTCACATGGCTTCTGGCATAAGATGTTCCTTTTGATTGCAATAATTCAATCATTTTCTCAGCTTTGAATGTTGATTTTTTCAGCATTTCGGGGAGCATTTTCTGCTCCAGCTCAATCATCCCTTTTATTCCACCGGTTCTTTTCCTTACAGCCTGCCATTTATCTCCATAAAATGTTTTATCCAGATGGATATGCATGTCTTTAAAGGCGGGAAGCATTAATAAACCTTTCGCATCTATAGCCTTTGCATTAGGTTGGTTTGCAGTAATTTTAGAGATTTTCCCATTTTCAACTTCTACATAAAACAGATCAGTCTTTGTGGCGGAAACTTCTCCTTCGTCATATTCAAAACCAGTTTCTAAACGAACATTTTTTAGGCTCAATTTTCCTTTTGCTAAACTGTTTTTCTCATCCAAAAAAGGGGATGCTGTCATGATATTAGGTATTAAAGTTAATCCTGCCATTGCCAGTGCTGAATTTCTGATAAAATCCTTGCGGGACATATTCTTGTCTGAAGTCTTCATTTCCAATCTATTTATGACAAAATTAAAAAGAAGTGTTCTGAACAAAGTGTATAGTTTATTACAAAATCTGTATAATTTATACTTTTTTATCACTGTAATAAAAATCTCTATAATAATACATTATTAATTATTTTCTCACCAAAATATCTTCTTATATACATATCATTACACTATAAATCAGTCTCTTTAATACATTTCAAGTAATGAAACATGAACTTTATTTTTTTTGTATAATTTATATTTGTAAGAAAAAAAACATGAAAAAATTGATTAGCTTGATTTTAATAGGTATCACATCTATTGCGTTTGCTCAAGTAGGTATTAATACTGAAAATCCTAAAGCAACCTTGGATGTTACCGCAAAAAAAAACGCTTTAGCAATTGAAGGCTTATTACCTCCAAGATTGACGCGTGCAGAACTTACAGAGAAAGGTAATACTTTATATGGAACAGAACAGGATGGTGCCATAATATATATTACGGAGGCTTTCGGAGGAGATCGACAAAGCCAAAGAGAATATATTGAAGGTAAGGGACTTTATATCTTTGATGCGGAAGCTTCCAACAATGAAGGAAGATGGATGTGCCTATATTGTTACGCTTTTCTTTAATCAAATTAATAAATAAAAAAGAGACTGGATTTTAAATTTACCTTTGAAAAAATATATGAAAAAATTAATTAGCATTATTTCGATATGTGTAACTTCTGTTGTATTTGCCCAAACAGGAATCAATACAGAAACCCCTAAAGCGACCCTTGACGTTACTGCCAAAAAAGATGTCCTAACCATTGATGGATTATTACCTCCCCGATTAACCCGTGCAGAACTTACGGCTAAAGGAAACTCATTATATGGAAAAGAGCAGGATGGCACCCTAATATATATTACGGATGCTTCTGAAGGAGACGCACTTAGCCAAAGAGAACATATACAAAGTAAAGGTCTTTATATTTTCGATGCTGATGAGGCGAATCATGAAGGACGATGGATGTGCTTACTCTGCTATGGTTTGGCTTAATAAATTTAATTCTTGATACAAAAAAAGAGACTGCCTTTTAAGACAGTCTCTTGTTATTTATAAATTAGAATATTCAAATTTTCTTACGGCTTCCAGCGTCATATCAATTTCTTTTTCTTTGATCGCATCACTGATAAAGTATGTTTCATAACCACTTGGTGGCAGATATACTCCATTTTGAAGCATCTGATGGAAGAAATTATTAAACAATGAATGATTTGCTTCCTGTGCCTCATCAAAGTTTGAAACCCTGTTGGTATGGAAGAACACAGACATCATAGATCCTTTTCTGTTGATTTTATGAGCAATTCCTTTTTCATTTAAAATCTTTCCAATTTCAAGATCTAAGGTTTGGGTTGTTTTGCTTAATCTGTTGAAAAATTCAGCATCGTTTTTAATCAATTGAAGCGTTTTTAATCCTGCTCTCATCGCCAACGGATTTCCACTTAATGTTCCAGCCTGATATACACCACCTTTTGGAGCCAGATGATCCATAATTTCGTTTCTTCCGGCAAAAGCTCCCACTGGAAGTCCACCTCCGATTACTTTTCCATACGTTACCAGGTCAGCCTTTACATTGAAAAGCTCCTGTGCTCCACCGAATGCTAATCTGAAACCAGTCATTACCTCATCAAAAATCAATAAAGCTCCGTTTTCATCACAGATCTTTCTTAAGTTTTGTAAGAAATCATTCTCAGGCAATACACATCCCATATTTCCTGCAACCGGCTCTATAATTACAGCAGCAATTTCTTCCGGATTGAGACGGAATAAATCCTGAACCTGTTCAAAATCATTATAACGAGCTAATAAAGTATCTTTTGCGGTACCTTCTGTTACTCCTGGAGAATTTGGATTTCCAAAGGTGGCAGCTCCACTTCCCGCTTTAATTAAGAATGAATCCGAATGCCCGTGATAGCAGCCTTCAAATTTTACGATCTTATCTCTTTTAGTATAGCCTCTTGCCAGTCTTACAGCACTCATACACGCTTCCGTTCCTGAAGAAACCATTCTGATCTGGTCAATATTCGGAACGTTTTCAATGATGAATTTAGCAATTTCAGTTTCCAGTTCTGTAGGAGCACCGAAAGAGAATCCTTTTTCTGCCTGGATTTTCAGTTCTTCCAGTACTTCAGGATGCGTATGACCTAAAATAGCAGGTCCCCATGAATTGATGTAATCGATATACGTATTATCATCAGCATCGGTAAGGTAAGCTCCTTTTGCAGATTTCATGAAAACAGGAACTCCTCCCACTGATTTGAATGCTCTTACCGGAGAATTTACTCCTCCCGGAATGTATTTGTAGGCTTCATCAAATAAAGCCGAACTTCTTTGATACTTCATATATATTTGTCGTTGGTTGACAGTTACGGGTTGGCGGTTAAGTGTCAACAATAAACTCTCAACAAAAAATTTAAAATTAGTTTCTTGGTTTTTTATCAATCAGATAAATCAGCTGTCCTGCAGATGGCTGCTGTCCTTCATCCATTCTGTTTTTAGCGTATAATTTATGTAACTTGATTCCGAATTTCTGGGCGATATCATGCATATCCTCTCCAGATACGGCTTTATAAGTGGCTGTATTTCCTGATGAATTTTTAGATTCAAGAAAAACGATATCATTCTTCTTCAATGTTTCATTGTCCAGTTCATTCCATTTCATCAGGCGACTTTCGCTGACCTTGAATTTATTAGCAATGAATTTAATATCGGTATCTTCAGGAATGATAATATATTTCAGCCCGTCGTTCGGGTGACTTTTGATAAGAATAGAATTCAAAATCTCAGCTTTTGTTTTGATTCTCTCCACTCTTTTCTGTTGCTGTGCGTAAGAAGTCTGCTTATAAGGAACTTCTACGGTCACCGGCTCTTTGGCTTTCTTTGTCGCTTTTGAAGGCTCCAGTTGTGCCATAAAAGTTCTGTCATCTTTCAGATCCGGGTACATTTTAAGAACAGCATACAACACTTCATTAGAACTGGTGTTGTCGTATTCGTATAACTTATACTTTTCAATTTTGGTGATCAGAATGGAAGCATAACGAGGATTGGTCGCATATCCGGCCTTTTTTAAGCCATATGCCCACGCTCTGTAATCCTTCATATCCAGGTTGAAAAGATTAGCGTAATATTTTCTGGTAGATAAAAATATAGAGTGATCTTCGTAAGATTGTCTTGGATCGTCATACACCCGGAAGCACTCATTAGGAGCATCGTCTGTATGTTTCATTGTTTTACCGGTCCAATCTTCTTTACATTTGATTCCGAAGTGGTTTTTACCTTCCTGTGCCAGCCTGCTTTGCCCGCCTCCTGTTTCAAGAAGTCCTTGCGCAAGAGTAATAGAAGCAGGAATTTTATATTTTTCCATTTCCTCTACTGCATATTTAGCAAATTTTTGGATGTATTGATCTTCGGTTGCCCAACTCTGGGCAGAAAATTTTGATAAAACTAAAAGGCTTATGGATAGAAAAAGTCTTTTCATGTTTTTCAATTTTACTTATATAATTAAATTTCTATTCTGTTTTTCTAAAAGCAGATTAGCTCCCTCAATCCCCTGTAATCCACCAGTATGAAAGCACAAAATCCTGCTATTTTCAGGAAAATAATCTTCTTCAATCAATTCAAAAACCTTCTGCATCATCTTTCCTGTATAAATCGGTTCCAGAGGAATGTTGTATTTCTCTTTGAAATCATTGATAAAACGGATATTCTCATCACTTATTTTACCATAACCTCCAAAACATGAATCTATTAGATTAAAATTCTGTTTCAAAGTTAATTCAAATATTCTATTTTCAAGTGAAGCATCGTTAACGACCTTAAATCCTATAACTTTCTGATTATCTTCACAAAATTTTGAAATTCCGGCAATGGTTCCTCCCGTTCCAACTGCGGTGCAAAGATAGTCAAAATCTTTTGTTTGCTCATTGAGCATCATTTTCACCCCCTCCACGGCCTCTCCATTAGTTCCTCCTTCAGGAACAACCAGAGCATTAGAAAACTCCTGCTGCAGGAATTCTGTCAGCTTTTCTTTATGACGGTATTCTTCACGGGTGACAAATTTCAGGTTCATTCCGTTTCTTTTGGCAAACAGTAAAGTTGGATTATCCCGCCATTTGTCCTGTAATTCTTCTCCTCTGATAATTCCTAATGTTGGAATACCCGCTAGATTACCTACCGCAGAAACAGCAGCAATATGATTGGAAAAAGCTCCTCCAAATGTAATAATATAAGGTTTTTCAGGGTTTCCTTCCAGATAACGATTAACATTATAAAACAACTTCCAATATTTATTTCCAGAAATCTGGGGATGGATAAGATCTTCTCTCTTGATGAAGAGTGTTACATTTTTATGAATCTGGATTTCCTGAATAGAAATAGTTTCTGTTGGGAATTGTAATAGCATTTTAGTTTTTTAGACTGCTCATGGGTTATAGGGTACAAAAATAATAAAAGATTAATTATTAAGTTTCCCACGGATTGCACAGGTTTTCACGGATGATGATGTTGTACTGATGCGTAATATATTTAAATTTTTAGGTTGGGCTAAAACCCACCCCTATTGATGTTTTTTACAAATATTTCCTAAAGTTCCAGAACTTTCTTTTACGCAAATAATTCAGATTGTTTTCATTAGCATAGGCTTCCCTTTCAAATGAGATCCTTCTGTATGCCTGGTAGCCATCTTTTAGTTTGAAAAACCAGTAATAATATTCAATAACATAGAAAATGTAGAAGAATATGATGAGCATTTCCAACTGTTGCCGCAGGTGGATTTTTTCGTGGTTAATAAGTGTATTATTTTCCTTATCTTCGGGTTTCCTAATGAAGATAAAGGGAAAAAGAGCAATGCCGTTAATTTTTAATTTTTTTAATGGCTTTTGGCATACAATTATCATACTAACAAATATAAAAAGTTTTTTGACTTTGCATTTAACTTATGGCCCATTATGACATCAAAGAAGGTGAAGACTTTTATTATAATGAACAGGGATACAAAGTTTTTACAGAAAAATTTCATCTGAAAAGAGGATATTGCTGTAAAAGCGGCTGCAGACACTGTCCTTACGGGTACGATAAAAAGACTGATACATTCATTAAAAATGATAAAAAAAATAAATAAAATGAAAAAATATATTTTTATTTTGTTGGCATCTGCTACATTAGGTTTAACTTCTTGTAGCCCGTTTCAGGTACGTTCAGATTATGCTGAAACCGCCAATTTCAATTCTTACAAAACTTATAAAATAAGAATTGATGATCTAAAATTGAATGATATTGATAAAGACAGAGTTCTGAATGAGCTTTCGAGACAACTTCAAAGCAAAGGACTTCAATCCGGAGAAAATCCTGATCTTATTATCAACGTAAAAGCAAACCATAAAAAAATTACGGATATACAAAGTTCTTCCCCTTACGGAATGTGGGGTTGGGGCGGACCTTTCGGATGGGGTGTTGGAATGAACAGAACGTGGACAAGCAATTATAATGAAGGCGCCTTAATCGTTGACCTTATTGATGCAAAATCCAATAAATTGGTTTGGCAAGGTATAGGAAGCGGAATTTCTGTAGATTCTCCAAAATCTAAACAGAGACAGATTCCTGAAATTTTGGCTGAGATTATGAAAAATTATCCGCCACAGAGAAAATAAAAAATTATAGCTATTATTATATAAGCCGGTACTTTTGTGCCGGTTTTTTTATTTTTATGACCGGGGTTATTCAAGTATAAGTTTCGAGATTCGAAGGACAAGTTCAGAAATACAGGTTTTAGGTTTATGGATCACAATATTAAATGTCTCCAAGATGAAAGCGATTGAGAAATTTCCTATCATGTATGTTTACTAATTGGAGATCATTTATCATAATCAATCATCATTTATCATTCAATGGTGAAAGCTAAATGCGGTACATTCAAAATTAATAATAATGTAATTTCTTATTCATGAAAATGTAGTAATCTTGTGGGAAATTATATTAATATGAAAAAAATTATCTTATTCTCTGTATTCTCGGGACTTGTCTATGCCCAGGCTCCTACAGGATACTACAACTCGGCCAATGGATTGAGTGGTGCTGCACTTAAAACTGCTTTGAGTAGCATTATTACCAGCGGACACCAGGACAAAGGCTACAATGGATTATGGACTGCCTATAAAACGACCGACATTGATAAAGACTACGAAAATGATGGTTCCATCCTTGATATTTATTCAGAAAAACCTGTAGGTGCTGACCCCTATAAATATACTCCAGGATCAAACCAGTGCGGAACTTATTCTACAGAAGGAAACTGTTATAACAGAGAACATATTATCCCTCAAAGTTTATTTAATCAGGCATCACCAATGGTGGCTGACATTCATTTTATCAGAGCTACAGATGGCAAAGTAAACGGAATGAGAAGTAATTATCCGTTTGGAAAGGTTGGAAGTGCAACTTTTACCTCTAAGAATGGATCAAAGCTGGGTAATTCTGTTTCTTCAGGATATTCCGGGGTCGTTTTTGAGCCGATTGATGAGTTTAAAGGGGATGTTGCCCGTATGATCTTTTATTTTGTAACGCGTTATCAGAGTAAGCTTTCTTCTTTTTCTTCAGGAAATATGCTGGGAAGTTCTACATTTCCCGGACTTCAGACCTGGGAATTGAATGTTCTTTTAGCATGGCATAATCAAGATCCGGTATCTCAAGCCGAAATTAAAAGGAATAATGCATCATATACTTATCAGGGTAACAGAAATCCTTTCATTGATAACCCAAGCTATGTAAATCTTATCTGGGGATCTCAACAACCAACCAGTGATACTCAAGCTCCTACAACTGCTACAGGTTTAGCCATTTCTTCCAAAACATCCAACAGTATTTCTCTTACATGGAATGCTGCTTCGGATAATGTGGGAGTTTCTGCTTACAATGTTTATATGAACGGAAGTCTGCAAACTACAATAAGTTCAACTTCTACAACGATTTCAGGATTAAATCCTTCAACTACTTACAATTTTTATGTTGTCGCCAAAGATGCTGCTGGAAATTCATCGTCCAACAGTTCTACCGTTTCAGGAACAACGAATACAGGAACGTCAACTCCTAATCCATCTACAGACTGTGCCAATGAAAATTTCGAATCCATTCCTGCTGCAAGCTCTACTTATTCCACCAAAACATGGAGCAATGGCGGTATTTCCTGGACTGCTACAGATTCCAGAACAGACCAAACGATCAATAATAAGGCTATTACTGTAAGAAATGGATCATTAACATCCGGAAGTTCGGCAAATGGAATTGGCTCTTTAACAGTAACTACACAGTTGAAATTTTCAGGAAGCAACGGGGTTCTTGATGTAAAAGTAAACGGAACAACAGTGGGTACGGTTCCTTATAGTACGACTGCTGCTACAACAACTATTAATAATATTAATGTTTCCGGAAATGTAACGGTAAGTCTGGTAAATAACTCAGCCAGCAACAGAGTGGCTGTTGATGATCTGAAATGGACATGTTATTCAAACTCTGCTGCCAGGCAAGCTAAAAGTGTTACCCAAGAGACCACGCAAAACTTTAAAATTACTCCTAACCCGATCACCAATCAGGAGATCATTGTAAAAGGTGAAGTTAAAGATATTAAAAGAGCTGAAATCTATACGCTTCAGGGGAAAGTTATTCAGACAATTGACAGACCTTTCAGGAATGGAAATGTAATCAGAACCGGAAGTCTTAATCAGGGAGTTTATATTTTGAAACTGGATGGAACTACACTGCAGTTTTTAGTAAAATAATCCAAATATATTTATAATAAAAAGACTGTCTTTGATTAAGACAGTCTTTTATTTTTAAGAGATAAATATTTAGCTGCTTGGCCAAAGTCCTGCATATTCAGAATTACCATAAGTAATGGTTTCAGCGCTTATTACAAAGCTAATCAGCATATTGTTACTGTCTATTGCATCAAAGTCTACTTCATGTTGAATAACATATCCGTTTTCCCATTTCAAGGTAATTAATGTACCTTCTTCGTGAGATTTATTGAAGTTGATTTCTCCTGATGTAGGTTTATATTTGCTATTAAGTAAACTTTCCAGAACATCAGATTTCTCTGTTGCTTCGATGGTTACTTTTATCAGTGCATTTGACGGATCTGATGCTACACGTCCTGAAACGTCAGTAGCTCTTGAAACGCTGTAATTAAGTTTTAATAACTTCTGACCTTCACCTCCATTGAATTTTAAGATTCCTCTTGAATTTCCTGCCATATTCTTAAATTTAAATCATTAATGATAGCCCTGTTTAAAGGATTTTCTATAACAAAGATAGACTTCAAGTTCTAATATCAAAAGTTTTGAGGGAACAGTTTTAAAAATTGTAGTAATTCTACGACTTCATACTTTATAAAATTATAGAATTTTCAAAAAAGAACTTTGATTTACATTTTTCTCTTCCCTATAATAAGAAATGTTTGTAAACATAGGAAACAATCATAATGACAAGATTGATGACAATCAGGGTCATAAGAACAGGGGAATATCTTCTATTCTTATCTATAAAACTTAATCCCAAAATGAAAAAAAACAGCAATACCGTGTATACAGCAGGATACATTTTAAATGCCTCTGAAAATTTCCCTTCAAAGACCAAAACAATGGCACGCTGAGCGCCACAACCCAAACATTCTACCCCCAGAAATTTTTTACTTGGGCAGGTCAGCATAAAGTCTTCTATATTCATTTCTTTTCTTTAGGATGATGGTATTCCTATCTTGTTATGATGAGATCTTCGCTCTGGTATATTGATGTGGGAAAAAGCATTCTTCTTTCATTTCAAAGCTTCCCTGAACTGCAATGTAGGGATTTCTTAATATTTCCCTTGCTACAAAAATCAGATCTGCTTCTCCATGCTGAAGAATTGTCTCAGCTTGCTCCAATTCTGTAATTAAGCCTACAGCTCCTGTTTTTACCCCAGCTTCACTTTTGATCTGGGAAGACAAAGGAACCTGATACCCGTTGAAAACTGAAATTTTTGCTCCGTGGATATTCCCGCCACTTGATACATCCACAAGGTCAACGGAATGCTCTTTTAAGACTTTCGCCAACGCTACACTATCCTGAATATCCCAGCCATTTTCTGCATATTCTGTTCCGGAGATCCTTACAAAAAGTGCCGTATTTTCATTCAGTTCTTCATTCACTGCATTTACAATTTCCATGAGAAAACGGATTCTGTTCTCAAAGCTTCCGCCGTATTCATCTGTCCGGATATTGGATAACGGTGACAAAAACTGATGGATAAGATAGCCATGCGCTCCATGAATTTCAATAACATCAAAACCTGCTTTTACTGCTCTTTGGGCTGCTTTTTTAAAATTCTGAACCTGTTCTTTTATCTCATCGGTGCTCAACGCATGTGGAATTCTTTCTGAAGGATGATAAGGAATGGAGCTTGGTGCAATGGTTTCCCAACCTTCTTCAATAGGAATCTGCAAATTATTCCATGTGGAACCTTTTCTACCGGCATGGGCCAGTTGAATTCCTATTTTACTGTCTGAATTTTCATGAACAAATTCTACTATTCGCTGTAACTTTTCTGCTTGTTCATCATTCCAAATTCCCATGCAGTGATTGGTAATTCTTCCTCTCGGTTCTACTCCTGTAGCTTCCACTACAAGCAAGCCGGTTCCTCCCTGTGCTCTGCTCCCGTAATGCACCAGATGAAAGTCGTTGGCCATTCCGTTTTCGCATGAATACATACACATGGGAGACATTACCCAGCGGTTTTTCAGTTCTATATTTCTGAATTGTATTGAAGTATATAACATTTTATAGTCTTAAAAAATTGAACTTTTCATTGGAAGAATAAAATATTGCCCACCTCATTAAAAAGAACTAATTTTACCCCCCTTTTTTAGTCTACAATATATGAAAAAAGACATACAGATCAGTTACGAATATTTTAAAAATGGCAGCGAACTGAGCGATATAGAAAAACAATTATTCGAAAGAGCCAAAGAGGCTCGCGCAAACGCTTATGCACCTTATTCTCAGTTTTTTGTAGGATGTGCTGTGCTGTTGGAAAACGGAGAAATATATTCCGGAAACAATCAGGAAAATGCTGCTTTCCCTTCAGGGCTTTGCGCTGAGAGAACTACTCTTTTTTGGGTAGCCGCCAACTTTCCCAATGTGAAGGTAAAAAAGATCTTCGTTGTGGGTGGTCCTAAAGAATTTCACGAAAAAAACCCACCAATTCCACCTTGTGGGGCCTGTCGTCAAAGTTTAATAGAATATGAAACCAAGCAAAACGAAAACATTGACCTTTATTTTTCAAGTATGAATGAAGAGGTTGTGAAAGTTCATGCAGTGAAGGATTTATTGCCTTTCTATTTTGATTCTACCTTTTTATAAGGTGAACCTGTAGATTTGTAATGTATGATTTTAAAGTAAATATTTGGCTTTGCTGTGATATTTAAAATAATACGGACTTACATGTTATGGTGAGTTATATTGAATTTAAAACCAACAGTCGTTCTGTTGGTTTTTATTTTTAATACCTAAAATTTTATCTACATTAAAATTTAATACAACCATGTTTGTACTCCTATAGCCGTGAATGATATGTAGCCTGAAACCTATGTACCTATGTCGTTTAATTTTTTTAACTACATAAGTACATAGATATTATTCCTCAAAATATACGTTTCCTGAAAATCTTTATTTTTTTTGCACCTTAAAAGAAGTACTTTATTGAAACTTTTTGCGCCCTGGCATTTTTCAACAAACAGTATCAAAGAGAAACTTGTGCCCCCCCTTAATCTGCCTAAAAATACTCTCCATATAACTTAAAACTCTCGCTGATTTTGCTGATTGAGCAAATCTTTAAACAATAAAAAAGGTTGTTCTATTTCTAAAACAACCCTATTACTTTTTACATTACCAACTAGTCTTCTGTTTCGTCTTCGTCATCTTCATATTGCTCCAGATAGTAGCTGAAAGTGAAATCCTCAACTTCTTCCTCTGCATCTTCTAATGTTGTCAGCAGGTCTTCAAAAATTTCAAGCTGATCTACCGTCATATTCACGAATTCAATGTGAAGTGGCATTTCAAGGTCTCCGGTAATGGTATCGAAAAGCGCATCAAGGTTATCCCCGAAATGTTCAGGAAGCTGAACTTTTTCTTTTAATTGAGCATAGAAATCCTCATAATCGCCTATTTCTGTAAAATCTATATATACTGTCTTCATATTGAACTAAATTTCCAATTTTTACTGATTAAAAAAGTTTTGCATTTCTTACAAAAATCCGTTTCTTCATTAGTAGGATTTTTACCTTCTGCATCTCTCATAAAGCACATTTTTTCCGGGCAATGTGGCAGCCCCTGAGTATGACCAAGCTCATGAATAGCGATCTTATAAAACTGCTCATCTGAGTTTTTCTTGTTTAACCTAAAATCTGATGCTATACAAGCTTTTCCCGGTCTATAACCTAAACCCATCACCCCAAAGTCTTTTATTTTACCTTTGGTCACACTGATATCTTTTGAAGTGAGTCCAATGGTAACAAAGCCTTCCCTGGTCTTAGTGTTTAAAAACTTAATCGTTGAATCCGCTCTATAGCGGTTTCTTTCCTTATAATAAGCATTTCCAGGAAAATCTATAGCTTCAAGAACTTTAACATTAGGATATACTTTTTTAATCCCTTCAGCTACTGTTTTCACTTTTTCAGATTGTATACCTCTGAATGGCTGAATGAGTATGGTTATTGCAGGTTTTTGTTTCTGTGCTTTACCATTCCCTTGTTTTTCCGAGCATGAAAACATCAGAAATAAAAACAGTAAATAAGCAAAACTATTATTTTTCAAAATTACTACTTATCCTGGTTTAAATACAAATTATCCTTTTTTACTTTAGATCCTGTCATCGCTTCGTTCCTCACAGTGACAATTACTGTCTTTCAAAACTCTTATAATGGTTTTTGGTAAGGTAAACATCTCCATTTTCGGTATAAATAATCCGGTCTGCATTTCTCCCACCACAATGGTAATTAACATCGGCTTCAAAATATTGATTTCCATCAGGTAATCTCCCTTCCCTGTTCCCAAATTTATCTCCGCCAATAGCTTTTCCTGGAATTGCTTCACAAAGATTTCCTTTTGAAGGATTCCAGCCCTGTTTTCTGGCTTCATTTTTTGTGATGTAGTAATCCGGAAGTCTGTGGTTTTGTTTTACATAACTGATCACCGTTTTTTCTTCAGTCAGCTTTTCAATAGAAACCTGTGTTGATGAATTCCCGGTATTATACTGATCTTCTGTGGAAGTACTTCCATAGCTTACAGCCTCAGTTTTAGCTGAGGATGAATGATCTTTACTCTTAATAAAATTATTATAGATATACATCACAGACATTCCGAAAAGAAGGCCCAAGCATATAAAAAATACCGCTCTTATTTTACTATTCATAGTAACAATATAATATTAATATAACAATGTATCAGTCTAGCAATATACCAATGATTGGTACATTGCTAAATAGTACATTTTATTTATGATTCTCTCCAATCTTCAGGAATATCACACACCGGAATAGGATCCATCTTATGTTTTGCTGCTTTATGCATTCTGTCAAAGATTTGGAATACCTCTTTATCTCTGCCTTCATAATCTTCAGCTGTTTTGCTTCCGTATTCTTTCTGAATTTTTTCCAGTTCCGGATACGTTGCTCCAATTTGCTGCTCATCTGTACGGTCTACATCCCAAAGTCCGTCCGTAGGAATTGCTTCCTGAATGCTTTTAATCAGATTCAACCCTTTTGCTAAAGCATACACTTCTGTTTTATAAAGGTCTCCAATTGGAGAAACGTCTACTCCACCGTCTCCATACTTCGTATAAAATCCAATTCCGAAATCCTCCACTTTATTTCCGGTTCCACACACTAAAAGTCCGTTAATCTGGCCGTAATAATACAGTGTAAGCATCCTTAAACGCGATCTTGTGTTGGCAAATGCCAGTTTCTCATTCGGATACAGATCATCTTTTACGTCAAAAGTCTTATAAAGCTCTTCAAAAGCAGGTGTTAAATCTACAGACATGATTTCCACATTGGGAAATCTGGATTTCAGGTCATTCATGTGATCCTGTGCTCTGTCTACCTGGTCAGCTTTCTGACGGATTGGCATTTCGATCAATAATGTTTTTAGTCCGGTCATTGCGGCCAGGGTAGAAACCACTCCGGAATCTACTCCTCCGGAAACTCCAATTACATATCCATTTACTCTGGCTTTTGTGGCATAATCTTTTAACCAGCCAACAATATGATCTATCACTTTCTGTGTCTGCATCGTTTATATTTTTTTAGTCTATTCCAAATTCTTTGGGATATTTTACCTTCCCTTTTATATTTTTTAATCCATCTTTTACCAATTCAATGGCCATTCCATTTTCTTCCGGAATTTCAAACGGAAATGAGATCCCAAAATTACTTGTTTTTTTGTAACCAAACTTTGGATAATATTCTTCATGTCCAATTAAAATCACCGATTGGTATCCTAGTTTTTGAGCTATAAGATGTCCTTCACGAATTAATTGTCCGCCAATTCCCTGATTTTGAAACCCAGGTTTTACAGAAACAGGGGCCAAAGCTAATGATTCAAAAATTTCTGAATCATTTTCAATGATAAGCTTTGTAAATAAAATATGCCCGGCAACACGCCCATTCTCATCTTCTGCAACCAAAGACAGTTCAGGAATAAATGCTTCAGACTTTCTCAATTTTTCTACAAGAAAATGTTCCTGATGATCGCTATGTTCCATATCCCTGAAAGCATCTTCTATAAGCTTAAAAACTTCTTCATAATCTTTTACTTCTTCTTGTCTTATTGTTATCATTATCTATTAAAAATATTGTTCACGTTTCAATTCATACCAAAAGCATTTAACTCCTGAGTCTTCAAATTCCTCTGTATTCTTGAAGCCCAGCTTTTTTAAGATATAATTTGATCCTGTATTTCCAGAATCTGCGTAGGCATAAATAACGTCTGCTTCTAACTCGTTAAAACCATACTCCAGAGATGCTCGTGCAGCTTCTATGGCATAACCTTTGCCCCAGAATTCAGGAATAAAACGATAGCCCAAATCCAATGTATTCACATGTCCGTTGATAGGTTGTTTCAATAATTTCAAGCCGCTCCATCCAATCATCAAACCACTTTCTTTTTCAATTACGGCAAGTCTGCCAACTCCATTTTCTTCATATTGTTTCTGAATCATTTTGATTGCTTCTTTTGATTCATCAACATTTATCACTGGTTTTCCGAGATATTTCATCACCTCAGGATCAGAATCCATAAGGAACATCCGATCAAAGTCAGCCTCTTCAAGTTTTCTTAAAATAAGTCTTTGGGTTTCTATTTTCATAGTATGAATTTTAGTCAGTCGTTCCAAAAATGGTAACCTCTGTTTTTAATCCTTTCTTGATGTCTTCCTCTTTCATTTTATTTCCGCCTACGTTTAAAGTCTGCAAAGCAGGATTTCCGGAAATATCAATTTTAGAAATCTTGTTATGTTCCACATTCAGTCTTCTTAAATTTTTAAGCTGAGACAAATCAATTGTTTTTAGCTGATTTAAAGATAATGTTAATTGGTCAATTTTTGGTGTTGCCTTCAGGGAAATAGTTTCCAAAAGGTTATTATCCATATATAAAGACGTAATATTTCCCAGGTTTTCAGCTTTAAATGACGTTACCTTGCAATCAGTACATGAAAACAGATTCAGTTTATCCATATCCTTCAGAACAATCGTAGAAATAGCATTTTCATCCAGCATAATCATTTTTACATTTTTAAAGAAATGAAGATCATCTGTGGAAGTAATCCCTTTTTGGAACAGGAACAGGTTATTAACGGCTTCTGCTTCAAAGTTACTTATCACTCCATCTTTATTCAGATCAAAATTTTCAATGACTGCCTTTTCCAGATTTTTATCTTTAAACTCAAGCTTCTGTCCCTGTAAAAAAGCAAATCCGAAAATACCGATGAATGCTGTAAATATTTTAAATTTCATCATGAAATCTCCATTTAATCCTTATTTTTGTAAACTTAATGTAAAAATAATGAAGATTTTCAGATACATTGCCTTTTCTTCTATTTTAGTTGTGGGATTGAATTCCTGTAAAAAAGAACCTGAAAACCAATGGAAAATAGAGGTAAAAGATACCACCGAAAAAATTGAAATGACGGACATTTCCAAAGCGTTTTATAATCCTAATGTTGCATTAGACCAGTTTAAAGCTCAGTTTCCGTGGTTTCAGGGAACTGTTTCTGATGCTGACTTCTCTAAAAGAAGAGCCGATGCAGAAGAAATTAAGATCTATAAGGAAGCCATTGGAAAAATAGACCAAGCGAAATTACAGAAAGAGCTTCAGGATTTATTTTCACACATCAAACATTATTTCCCAAGGTTTAAAAGCCCAAAAGTATATCTGTTTTCATCGGCCTTACAAATGGTTCAGGATCCTATCTTTTATGATGAAAAAGGAAATCTTCTATTCATAGATATTACCGGTTTTATGGGTGATGGTAATGCTCATTACAAAGGACTGGAGGTTTACTTTCAGAAATCGATGAACCCACAGAATATTGTTCCTAAGGTTTCTCAGCTTTTTGCTGAAAATATTGTAACAGAATCTCCGGATCATCAAAAATTCATAGATCAGGTCATTCTTAATGGAAAAGTGATGATTCTACAGGATGCTTTTCTTCCTGATTTTCCTGATTATTTGAAAATGAATTATACAAAGAAACAATATGAATGGGCTACATACAATGAAGCCAATATCTGGAATTATTTTGTAGAAAGTAACCTGTTATTTGGAGATGATCCAAGGTTGGGAGAGCGCTTTATTGCTCCGGGACCATTCTCAAAGTTCTATACTGAAATAGACAACGAATCTTCCCCACAAATCGGGATTTTTACAGGATGGCAGATCTGTAAAGCTTATCTTAAAGAGAAACCTGAAACAAAACTGACGGACTTCCTGAAAATGGATGCTACGCAAATTTTTAACGAATCCGGTTATAAGCCTCGTGTAACAAAGTAACCGTTATTTCATACCTATATAAGACTTTTTGTAACTACAGAAAGTCTTTTTTTTATTTTTCACCTTTCATCAACACAGTATATATGGAAAATTTAATTAGTATTCGAAATCTAAATTATGGATTTACTCCCCATCAGCTGATTCTGAAAAACATTGATCTTTCGGTCCCCAAAGGAAGTATTTTTGGATTCCTGGGAGCCAATGGTGCCGGAAAATCTACAACGATGAAAATGCTGATCGGTAGTATTCCTGACGACAACCATACCATCCGGATTTTTGACAAGGATTTATCTGATCTCTATCCGGAAGGATTCCAAAAAATTGGGAGCCTGATAGATACAGCTGCATTTTATGACCATCTTTCCGGATGGGATAACCTCATTATCATTTCCAGGCTTCGAGACTTACCTGAATCAGAATGTGAAAGGGTTTTGAATCTCGTAGGCCTTTGGGAAAGCAGAAAAATGAAAATGAAAAAGTATTCTCTGGGAATGAAACAAAGACTTTCTATTGCCATGACTTTACTTGGAAAACCGGATTTGCTGATTCTGGATGAACCTGTAAACGGTCTTGATCCGAATGGAATGCTGGAAATACGGGAACTCTTAATGAAACTCAACAAGGAGGAAGGGGTTACCATCTTCATTTCCAGTCATCTGCTTCAGGAAATAGAAAAAATGATTACCCATCTTGCCATTATTTCCCATGGTGAAATACGCTTTACAGGAAGCATACAGGATCTTAATGAACTCTACCGATACAATCATATCAGAATAGGAATCAACAATGCCTCTCAGTTTATCCATGAAATTCCGGAGCAATATTCTCCTAAAATCATCAATGAGAATACTGTAGAAATCACTGCAGAATCTAAAGAACATATTGTTACCCTTATCAAAAAGCTGGTTTTGAATCATGCAGAGATCTTTGAGATCAGAAATAATGCAGGTCTTGAAGACTGGTTTATGGAAATAACAAAAAACTAAAACACAGATGAAAAAATTAATAACAGCCATCGGCACAGAATGGCTAAAAACAAAAGGGTTAGGACTCACTTATATTGCTCTTATCTTGGGAGCATTGATCCCACTGCTGGGTTTTGTTCCTGAATTTTTCAAAAAGAACATCATAATAGATGAAATGCTGAACTATTCTGTATTTGAAAAAGCCATAGGTGGTGAAGCTATTAAATATTTCACATTTTTCGTATTACTTTTATTTGTGATTATCGCTTCCAACAGGATTGCCCAGACTGATCATAAAAACAATGGATGGCAACTGATGGAAACGCAGCCTTTAAGCAGGCTTCAGTTGTATTTTTCAAAGTACATTATTCTGATATTCCTTTGTACTCTATGTATTGCTTCTTATTTTGGATTTAATATTATTTTAGCTTTAATAGATTATTATGTACATCCTGATCCAGCGAAACTGCTTACTTTCGATGTAGCCTGGATGATAAAAACCTTTATCAGGATCTGGGTGACTATTTTAGGAATTGCAGCGCTTCAGCTTTGTGTTTCTATAGCATTTCAAGGCTTTATCTGGTCATTTCTTATCGGTTCATTGGGAGTAGCGTCTAATATTACTTCTCTTGTACAGAAACAGTCTTTTTTCTTCAATCCTTATAGTTCTCTATACACTTTTTGGAATGCTCCGGAAATAAAAGGGCTGAACAGTTTCATTTCCCACTCTGAGTACATGAGTCTTTTCTGGATGATTATTTTTCTTAGTCTGGGCTATTTTTGGTACAGTAAAAAAGGATTTAAAAATGCTTTTCTTAAAAACAGAAAACAGATTTTTATTTCTGCCGTGGCGTTAATCATTGGTTCAGGATTGCTTTACATTTTCCAGAAACCAAAGCCTTATCAGAGTGATGGAACCGGAGTTTCTATTAAAGGAAAACTGGAAACTGATATTAAAATAGACTCTGTGAGAATTTATTCTAAAGATTTTCACAAAAAAATAGGAGCTGCAGCTGTCAAAAACAATATATTCAGTTGGACGGCAGCCCATCCTATTCCATTGGATGAATATATCCTTGAAATCGGGAATAAAAAAATAAACTTCATTATGTCAAGTGGTGATTGGTTTGATTTTGATATCCAGTTAAATAATACAAAACGGATCTCTTTTTTACGGTCTAACAGAAAAGCAGATCAGGTATACAGCAACAATGAAAGTTCTTTTGGATACGAGTTTGAATCTGCATTGGAAAAACAGAATTACATCAATGACCCTGCAAAATTCTATGACTTAGCCGAATCTGACTGGAAAGAAAACAAAAGAATTCTTAATGTATTTGCTGATCCCGAAAACAACGCACTTTCTGAAGACTACAAAAGATACAGAAGAGAACTTATGTCTATTGAATATCTAAACGAGATCAATAATTATAGAAAAATGACTTCATTGACTGATTCAAAATTTGCTCCTCCTGCATCTTTCATTAAGGAATTAAATGAAAACATTCAAAAACCAAGCCCTCTGTTAAGCAAAAATGATAATTACCTTCAATATAAACTGGATCAGTTATTATCTGATAAAGATCAGATCTCCAACCCTGACAGTATCCTTTTTGTGAAAATCAACCAGATGCCTAAAGGAATTTCAAAAGACCAGCTACTATCCAAACATTTAGCTAAGACTATAGAATTACAAACGGATAGCCTTACAAGAAATAAGGTTTTTAATGCTGAAATCAACAAGGTAAGCAATACAGATTACAAGCAAGAGCTTTATGCAAAACTTGACCGGATCAACAGGTCTCAGAAGGGAGCTGTATTTCCCGACCTTACTCTTCTTACTGATAAAGGTATCACTCAAAAACTTTCTAAATATAAAGGTAAATATGTGGTCATTGATTTCTGGGCAACCTGGTGCGGACCATGTAAACAGATCAAACCTGTGTTTGAAACGAGAAGCCATCAATACAGATATTATGATAATATTCAGTTTATTTCTATCAGCCTCGATGAAAATCAATCGAAATGGACCAATTATTTAAAAACAAAAACATCCAATCTTCCGCAGTTTTGGCTGCTAAATGCAGAGCAATTTATGAATAAATACAAAATACAGTCTATTCCCAGGTTTATTATCATAGATCCGGAAGGTAAAATTTTTAACTTTAATTCTCCATTTCCTGATGAAGATAATTTCGTAGAAATTTTGGATAAGCTTAAGAAGTATTAACTTTGTCAAAAATTTTAGATTGATATGAGAAAAACTCAGATTACGATAGATGTAGAGCTTGATGAAAACCACATCCCTGAAAATATTACATGGAATGCCCAGGATGGAGGTGTTGAAAAGGAGGAAACAAAAGCTACCATGATCTCTGTGTGGGACGATAAGGCAATGGAAGCGCTAAGAATTGACCTTTGGACAAAAGAAATGCCTGTAGATCAAATGAAGATGTTTATCCACCAGATTTTAGTTTCTTTAGGAAGTACTTATCAGAGAGCAACTGGTGAAGAGGATGTAGCACAGTGGATGGAAGAAATTGCAGAAGAGTTTGCAGTGAAATCTGCTATAAAGTAAAAACAATTTGGAAATGAAGTCATTTGAGAATTTGAAAATAAAAGGACTGGTATTTGTAACAAGATCAGTTTAATTTTCAAATTACCGCATTTTCAAATTATCAAATTATATAAATATGAATTTTAATACCAAAGTAATTCACGGAGGGCAGCATCATGAGTCTGCAACGGGATCTGTAAACGTTCCTGTATTTTTAACCTCTACGTTTGCACAGAAAAGCCCTGGAGTACATTCAGGATACGAATATTCAAGAGCAGCTAACCCTACAAGACAGGCGTTAGAAGATTCTTTAGCTAGTATTGAAAATGGAGCACGAGGCTTAGCTTTCGGTTCCGGTCTTGCTGCTATCGACTGCGTTTTGAAGTTATTAAATCCTGGTGATGAGGTAATCGCGGTAGATGATCTTTATGGAGGAACCTACAGAATGTTTACCAGACTTTTTGAAAAATATCAGCTGAAGTTCACGTTTGTGAATTTTGATGATGTTTCTAAAATTGCAGATGTAATTACAGATAAAACCAAACTAATCTGGGTAGAAACTCCAACGAACCCATTGATGAAACTGGTAGATATCAAAGCTGTAGTAGACATTGCTAAAGGAAAAGATATCTTAGTTGCTGTAGACAATACTTTTGCAACGCCTTATATTCAAAGACCAATTGACCTGGGAGCTGATATCGTGATGCACTCTGCTACCAAATATTTAGGGGGACACTCTGACGTAATTGCTGGTGCTCTTATTGCTAAAGATGCGGAATTGGGTGAAAAACTTCACTTTATTCAATTTGCAAGTGGTGGTATTTTAGGTCCTCACGATTCTTACCTTGTTTTAAGAGGAATCAAAACACTAGCATTAAGAATGCAAAGACATTCTGACAATGGTCTTGCAGTAGCAAAATATCTTGAAACTCATCCGGCAGTGGATAAAGTAATTTATCCAGGATTAGAATCTCACCCTCAATATGAGCTGGCAAAATCTCAAATGAAGGAATCTGGAGGAATGGTTTCATTCACTTTCAAATCCGGTAAAAAAGAAGATGCCATCAAGTTTCTTGAAAAAGTAAAAGTATTTACATTAGCTGAATCTTTAGGAGGTGTGGAATCTTTAGCAAACCATCCTGCTTTAATGACTCACGCTTCTATCCCGGCAGAAAAACGTGCAGAATTGGGAATCACTGATGATCTGGTACGTTTAAGCGTTGGTATTGAAGATGCAGATGATCTTATTGCAGACCTGGAAAGAGCATTTTCTTAAGACATTAAAATAAATAAAATGAGAAGGATTTAATATCTTTCTCATTTTTATTACCATCACCCAATACCTATGAAAAATACGAGAAAAGCAGTCATTGCAGATTTACCTCAATTAGCTGAATTGTTCGATCAATACAGAATATTCTATCACAAATCATCCGATATTCCTGCTGCTTCAGATTTTCTTCAGGAAAGAATTGAAAATAAAGACTCTGAAATTTTTGTTGCAGAAGAAAACAAAACTCTTACTGGTTTTGTACAATTATACCCTATATTTTCTTCCACCAGAATGCAGCGTTATTGGCTGCTGAATGATCTATACGTCAATGCTAACCATAGAGGAAAAGGCTACTCTAAAGAGCTTATTGAAAAAGCAAAAGAACTCTGCAAAGCTTCAAACGCCTGTGGAATCTTACTTGAAACAGGAAAAAGTAATGATGTAGGTAATCAATTGTATCCTGCCTGTGGTTTTGAGTTGTATGACTCCGTCAATTTTTACGAGTGGATAAATAAATAATATAACAATGTATCAGTTTAACAGTTTACCAATGATTGCTACATTGTTAGACTGCTAAATTGTCAAATTCTAAAACTATGACAGATTTTCAAAAATACATTCAAAGATACTTAGACCAGATTCCATCAGAGAATTGGTTGGCTGAATTAAAAATATCAGAAGACAAAACAGTAGGAATTTATTCTAATCTTACTGAAGAACAATCAAAATTTGCCTACGCTGAAGGTAAATGGACATTGAAAGCATTACTCCTTCACTTATCCGATACTGAAAGAGTTTTTCAATACAGAATACTAGCTTTTGCCAGAGGTGATAAAAACAATCTTCCCGGATTTGATGAAAATGAATACGCAGATCAGTCCTTCGCCAGTGAAAGATCATTAGAATCTTTAGTGGAAGAATATAAACTGGTAAGGAAATCTACTCAGATTCTATTGGAGACGATGAATCCAGCAGCTTTACAATATACAGGTATTGCCAATGGTAACGAAATCTCAGTGGAGACCATAGCGAAACTGATTATTGGGCATAATTATCACCACCTGAATATTATTGAGGAGAGATATTTATCTAAATTGGGATGGATGTGATGAAATAGTAAGTTTTGGCTAAAGCCAATTGAATGTATTATTTATTGTTAAACGGGCTAAAGCCCGTTTCTATTGAATCTGATACAATGTCGTAAGATAATTTTGAACGCTATAATCGAGATTTATTTTCATTCCTAGATAATAAATAACATATTTACAATTCTACATACATAAAACATCAATAGGTACGGGCTTTAGCCCGTCTTTTAATTTTATTCCAAATCCATTGGCTTTAGCCAAAACTTAATTTAAAAAACATTATTTTTGATAAAACAACACAAATGCCCTTTATCAAAATTTATGTTCACCTTGTTTTCTCAACAAGAAACAGAACGCCCCATCTCAATACATTCGATCTAAGAATAAAAGTGTGGAAGCACATCAAAGAATATGCAACAGAAAAAGGAATTTTCTTAGATATGATCAATGGATATTCAGATCATTGCCATTGCCTGGTTTCCTTAGGATCCCATCAGAATATAGAAAAAATTGTACAATTATTGAAGGGAGAGTCATCTTATTGGATCAATAAACATCAACTTACCAAAGATAAATTTTCCTGGCAGGATGAATACTTTGCTGTTTCTGTTTCCGAAACTAAATTAGATGTTGTAAGGAATTATATTAAGAATCAGGAAAAGCATCATCAGAAAAAGAGTTTCACAGAGGAATATCGGGAATTTATTGAAAAATATAATTTTAATGTGTAAATTGAATGCTTTATTTATTATTAAACGGGTTAAAGCCCGTTTCTATTGAATCTGATACAATGTCGTAAGATAATTTTGAACGCTATAATCGAGATTTATTTTCATTCCTAGATAATGAATAACATATTTACAATTCTACATACATAAAACATCAATAGGGACGGGCTTTAGCCCGTCTTTTAATTTTATTCCAAATCCATTGGCTTTAGCCAAAACCTAAAAACATACCAATGCCACCATCCTTTTTATCCTCAATTTTTTGTACAAAATTCATATATTCTCTACCTTTATCCACTGTTTTGAATGTAATAAAAATATGGAACCTATTATTGAAATATTAAAATCCGGCGGCACGATTCTATACCCTACTGATACCATTTGGGGAATTGGTTGTGATGCCACCAATATAGAAGCTGTCAACAAAATTTTTGACATCAAAAAACGTGAAAAAAACAAGTCTATGATTATTCTGGTAGAATCAGAAAAAAGACTTCAGGATTTGGTGGATGTCCCTGAAATGGCTTGGGAAATTATTGACTTAAGCGAAAAACCGGTAACCATCGTTTATGAAAATCCCAGAGGCTTGCCTAAAGAATTGCTTGCGGAAGATGGCAGCATCGGAATCAGATTGGTGAAGAATGATTTTTGTAAAAAACTAATCACCAAGCTGAATAAGCCTTTGGTTTCTACTTCTGCTAATTTCAGTGGTGATAAAAGTCCATTGAAATTCTCTGATATTTCTCCGGAAATCATCAGTCTTGTAGATTATGCTGTAGAAGAAGACAGAGAGAAAGTTTCAAAATACTCAGGATCTTCTGTAATCAAAATATGGAGTGATAACAGGATAAAAGTTCTTAGAGAATAAAAATTCTGTATCAATCTGTTTATTTTTTAGAGTCTTGCCTGTTCATATCGGCAGGATTTCTTTTTTTTAATTCTATCTTTGCAAAATCCAACTCGTAAAATACATGTTATGCATCATCAAGAATTCGCTCAAATGTGGATAAATGCTTGGAACTCTCACGATTTAGAGAGTATCCTCACCCACTATTCTGATGATATTGAGATTACCACCCCCATGATTGCTATGGCTACCGGAGGAAAAGAAAGTTCTTTAAATGGAAAAGAAGCCGTTCGTGATTACTGGAGAAAGGCGCTGGATAAGTTTCCGGATCTGCATTTTGATCTGATTCATTCCACAGCAGGGGTAAATTCTGTAGCATTATTTTATAGGTCTATCATGGATAAACATGCTGTAGAAGTAATGTTTTTTAATGAAGAAGGAAAAATAAATAAAATGTACGCTCATTATGATTAATGAGCAGCATTGGTAGAAATTGACGCTATTATAAACGATGAAAATTAATCTTACTCAAAATAAGAATTTAAAACTTTTTAAAATAATTTCTGAGGCTGCAGAAAGGAATAACCAGTCTGTATATATTGTTGGTGGATATGTTCGTGATCTTCTGATGAAGAGAAAAGCATCTACTGATATAGACTTTGTGACGGAACAAAGTGGTATAGAACTGGCACAGAATGTCGCTCAGGATATCGATCCTAAATTAAAGGTTTCCGTATTCAAAACCTATGGAACCGCTATGATCAAATATAAAGATCTTGAGCTGGAATTTGTAGGTGCCCGAAAGGAAAGTTATACGGAGAACAGCCGAAAACCGGAAGTAGAAGGTGGAACTTTGGAAGATGATCAGAAAAGAAGAGATTTCACCATCAATGCAATGGCTATTTCTTTGAATAAAGATAATTTTGGGGAACTTATAGATCCGTTCAATGGAATTGAAGATCTGGAAAAAGAGATTTTAAGAACTCCTTTGGAACCCGCTCAAACGTATTCTGATGATCCTTTGAGAATGATGAGAGCAGTTCGTTTTGCTTCAACTTTAGGCTTCACAATTGAAGAAAATTCTTTAGAAGCCATCAAGCAGGAAGCGGAAAGAATTAAGATTGTTTCTATGGAAAGAATCATGGTTGAATTCAATAAAATCATGGTGTCTGAAAAACCTTCTGTAGGATTAAAATTAATGGAGCAAACAGGGCTTTTAAAGCTTATTATTCCTGAATTAATTGAACTGAAAGGAGTTGAAGAAGTTGAAGGACAGACTCACAAAGATAACTTCTATCACACTCTTGAGGTAGTAGATAATATTTCTGTGAATACTGATAACCTTTGGCTGCGTTGGGCTGCATTACTTCACGATATAGGAAAAGCACCTACGAAAAAATTTGTAGAAGGTACAGGATGGACGTTCCATGGGCATGAATTTTTAGGTTCTAAGATGGTAAAAACTCTTTTCCAAAGATTAAAACTGCCATTAGGAAGCGATATGAAATATGTTCAGAAGATGGTTAAGCTTTCTTCCAGACCTATCGCCCTGATTACGGACGATGCTTCTGATTCTGCATTAAGAAGGCTTTTATTTGATGCCGGAGAAGACCTTGAAGAACTGTTTACTCTTTGTAAAGCAGACATCACGACTAAAAACTCTAAAAAGCAGGAAAAATTCAAGAAAAATTTTGAATATGTAGCAGTAAAGATCAAAGAAGTAGAGGAAAAAGATCAGGTAAGAAACTTTCAGCCTCCTATTACCGGAGAAGAGATCATGGAAATGTTTAACCTTCAGCCGGGCCGTGAAATCGGTATTTTAAAGGAAAAAGTTAAAGAAGCAATCCTTGAAGGTGAAATTGCTAATGAAAAGGAAGATGCAACAAAATTTGTGATTGCCGAAGCTGAAAAGCTGGGATTAAAAATGAATTAATTTTTACTCAATAAAAAAAAGCTGGATTTTCATCCAGCTTTTTTTGTGCTTCAATAAAGTAGATACCAAAGCCGGGCGGGTTCTAAAGAACCCGCCCGGAAAAAAACACAAATGATGAAAAAATAAAAAATTATATTAAGTACGCCAAAGCGTATTATATTTTTAGTTCCAATATACTGAATTGGAAGCTATACCAGCAGAGAATGTTTTAATAATAGCTCCAGATGTATTGTAAACAACAATTTTACTATCCTTCGTAAATCCGTTTGCATCAGAGGTAAAAATAAGATCTTTAACCACACTGAATCCATATAGATCAGAATATTGTTCAGAGCTAGCTGCTACAGTAAACAATGGTGAAGTAGGTACAGTTCCTAATTTCATATCCATAGTATAAACACTTTTGCCTGAACTGAAATAGAATTTATCATTTGAAATCTCCAGGTTTTTAGCATCAGTAATTCCTGTTAAAGTAGTTGTTTTTGTAATAGCTCCTGTATTTGAAATCTGATATATATAAGAATCTGTAGTTCCGGCTGCTATAGCATAAACGTTCTGATTATATGAAATAATCTTGTTAATATTTCCGTTTACAGGAAAAGTCTTCTGAATTTCATTGGTTGTTGTATTAATAAT
>NZ_CALNWX010000020.1:0-81388 GCF_940807095.1 Chryseobacterium sp. Marseille-Q3244
CTTCACAAACCATGAATCCAAAGGATAGTATAATACCGGTTTGTCAGTTCTCCAACAGTGTGGGTAGGAGTGAACATATTTTTCTACTTTGAAAGCTTTGTTCTCTGTTTTCAACAAGATTGCAAGCCTCCTTTACCATTAGGGTGCATTGTTTTCCAAAATATACTTCCGTTAGTATGTTGAGCTTTTGGAACTAATTGCATAACTCCCTGCCCTACATCATGATGCCAAACCCAATTTTTTGGAGATGTACCTCCAATATTTCCTGTTACAGACTTTGGAATTGTAATTCCTAAATCTGTAATTCCTGCCGCAAATTTGGCATCTTTAGCCATAGCTTGAGATAATGCGGTATTTGCAGTTTTAAAATGTGTATAGGATCCCACACCTGGATACAAATTATCTGCTAATTTCATTTCATAGGCCACCGAATAATATGCGCCTGTCGCTTCTTTTGTAGCTAACCCTGGTTTTCTTAATGCTATAGCCCCTATAATTCCGGCAGCCATTGCAAGATATCTATTTTCAGGTTCCCATGTACTTAAAACTTGCCCTCCAATGTCAAATATTCCGGCAGGATCTCCCGCACCACCAATCATCATAATACCTCTGTCACCTCTCACCCCAGACAATCTCCAAGCCATATCGTCAGCTTTCACACGGTGTGTCCAGCTTTCAGATGCTTTTATAAAGCCATTCATCATGGCCATTGCATTAGGAAGGTAATTGCTTCCGAAATTCCATGTAGAGGCTGTTCCTTTACCACTCATAATAACCGGATCAAGGTTAAAATGCAAACCTCCTTCTTCGCCATTTAGCCCGCTCCAGAATGCACTGTTGTTTCCGCCTCCCCAGCCATTCAACTGTCCTGAAAAGAAACCATAATCTCCGCCACCACTAAAATAGCTTCCGAGACGGTCAATATCGCTTCCTGTAAATTTCCAGCCGCTTCCGGAACCTATTATTTCTCTTCCGTCCGGGTCAAAGAAGCTGACAGGGTTATTGGCTACATAGGCATATGGTGAATGTGAAGCATAACTTTCAGATAATTGATCTATCCCATTCCAACGGCCTAAGTCAGACATGTATTGTCTCCATCCGTAGTCGTACATTCCTGTTTCCTGTACCTCTTGGTCATTATATTTGTAAGCATTATAACTTCCTATACCAGACAGAAAGGAATTCCCAATATGGTTTAACCCAAAAGGATAATAGTTATTAGTGTCTATAATTTCAAGAACGCCTGCGCTGTTTTTGGCAAAATTGACCCTGTTGTTTCCAATCTGGTCTTTGTATTGGTAAATATAACGGTTTTCAGTGAAACTGTAGAATCCTTCTGCAGTAACAACAAAATCAAGTTTCCATTCAGGAGTTGTCACAATAGGACCGTTAATTCCCTTATATGCCTGTGCTTCATAGGCTACTCCCAGCCTACAGGTGATACAGCTTCCGCCTTCCTGATACTGGTATTGAAAACCATCCAGATAATCCGTTATCTGGGTAATATCTAAAGCTCCTTTTCCTTCGCGTTTAGAACGTTTTGTTTTTCTCAGCTTTGTTCCATCTGCGCTATACAACGTATTGATATTAGCATTTGATACTACACCAAGAGAATTTTCTATTACAGAAAGCTGGTTAGGCAGATCAAGGAAGTTATACCCAATTGACTGTATTCCTTTATCCAGCATATCCTTCATATTTCCATTCTGGTCATAAGTGACAAGATTATTTCCGCCTTCATATCCAGTTTCATTCAGTGCATTTTCTATCACTTTGGTTAAACGGTTTCCAGAGTATTCATATACAAGATCATCAACCTGAGTGGCTGTATTTCCTGTTGCTGGAAAAGCATTTCGCTTCAATGTGGCAATATTTCCGTTCAGGTCATAGGTCAGGTGTTCATTGTAATAGTTGTTAAACGGAGCGGTAGCATTAGGCTCCGAATAAACAGCATCTTTCAAACGGTTAAGGGCATCATAAGAATAGGTATATCTTTTCAGAATATTTTCAGAGGCATTTTTCCAATCTACTTCCGTAATATTCCCGCTAAACTTTCCTGGTGTAATATTGGTATTTAAAGGATTGGTATATTTCATTTCATATCCAAACAGTTTTCCGCCAAGGTTCGCAGGATCGTTCACGCTGGTCATCCAACCCTGAATATTATAAGCATAATCTATGCTCTGTAGATTGTTTCCAACTTTTTTATTGGTAAGTTGAGAAAGTTCATTGTAAGTATACTCTGCCAATAATTCTCTAGCGTTACCATCTACCTGATGCCATTGTTTCTTCAGGCGGTTCCCATCATCATATTCAAAGGTCTGGGTAATGATTTTTTCAGTATCGGAAGGAATTCTTTTATGGTATACCTTTGACTGTTTTGCCATTCCGGTAAAATCCAGCTCAGACTCCGTTCTGGTGTACCCACCAAGATGATTCATAGAGTGGACAGCAACAGCTCTTTGTTTAGTATCATACCAGACATAGTTTTTTGTCCAGTTGTCATCCTCTATATTTTTTACAAGACTTAAAGTAGGCAGTGTCCGGGTATTAACGGACGTATTTTGTGCATCTGTAATAACAGGCTGTTCCAATATTGTAGCCGGAAATGGTGGCGCAAAACTGTATGACGGATAGGTATCATAATAATTAACTGACAGAAGAGTTACCCAAGTCCCATTGGGATAAGTGCCATTAGGATCATAAAAAACATCCATGCCCTGTACATAGAAAAATGATTGTAAGGTTCTTTTTACATTATTATTATCAAACACATCTGCAACAGACTGTTCTCCCTGTCTTGTGCCATTTCCCTGGTTTGTACAAATACCTGTTATCGCTACTCTTCCAAACTGATCATATTGGGTATATAACCAGTGTCCTTTCGTCCTTAAATTAGCATCCTGAGTAGAGACCAACCGATCTTTTTTATCATACACCATATATTCCCAACCTTTTCCGGGAATTTTCTTCTCTACCAATCTTTTCCAACCATCATAATGATACTGGTAGCAGAGATTATCCAGAGTTACCTGGTCTACTAAACCGGATTGTGAGGCCAGTGGTGGAATTACATAAGCAAGCTGGTCAAATTCATTGTATACATAATAGGTATCTGCATTCTGCCCATTAATTTTCTTTCTTATGAGTATCGTTTGTCCTTTTTTGTTGTTGAATGTGGTACTCATATTTCCATCTTCATCGGTAACTGTATTTTTAGCCAGTGTATTGCTACTGAAAGTCCCCGGCCTGGTAATTCCATATTTTGTTCTTCCTTCCTGCCAGGAGGTTGAAATGATATACTGAGACACTTCACCATCCACATTAACATCATAATTAAAACTAACAGGTTTATCAGCCCATTGATTCCCTGTATGTATTTTTTTCACTAGCCTGCTTAAAGGAGAACTTTCCAATATGTTTTCTGAATAAATCTTTTCTGAACCATATACAGCTGGGGCATTGGCTAATGGAGCGGTATAGATGGCTCCGTTCAGGGTTCCCGCCTGGGGTACCGGAAGATAATTTTTCACCTGCCTTCCAAACGGGTCGTATTCAATATGGCTTACCATATCTTTTCCCTGTGGGGTAGCTTTTATATCAATAACCTGAACCGGTTTTCCCCATCCGTCAAAATATTGCACGGTTTCTGAAACTTTGGAACAGTCATTAGAAAGACAGGTTTTACTGTAAATATAGTTTTCTGAAGAAGTTAGATTTGTTTGTGCAAAATACAAGCCTGCAAACAACAAACTTAAAATACTTAAAATCTTTTTCATGATTACATTAGGGTTTATTGTTGTACTGATATTCTTTTAATGTGGTATAGGATACAGATCCGCCGGCATCTTTTTCCATTCTTTTCACAGCTTTAAGTCTTCCTGTACTGTCATACTGAAAGATGTTCCTTAATCCGGAAGGAGATGTTGTGCTGGTAATGCCCACACCCGGATCATAGGTGTAAGTAGTTATCTGATAACCTGACAGAGCGGGATTCTTTCTGAAATTATCCAGTGCAGCAATCAGTGCAGGTTCATGAGCTCCATTCAGGTTATCGCTGTTAGACGCCTGAATAATATCGGCTGCCAAAGACACAACCTGGCTATAGGCAGCTCCCTCCACTTTTGCAATTAAAGAGGTTTGGTTGTACCCATAGATCATTGCAGTAGGGTATCCTACGGAATTGGAAACCTGAAGAAGGTTACCTTTACCATCGTACAAATCCATTTTTAAGCTTTCTTTGCTGCTTCCATCTGCTATATTGGTTGTAATAACAGAGGTTGGCAGTAAAGAGCTATTGCTAAATAACGTTTTAGTCCCGGATAAGATCTTTCCGTTTTTCTTTTCCTGGATTTCTACAGGAAGTCCTGTTATAGAAGCATTTTGAAGCTGTGTATAGCCAGGTAGGTTGGCAGGATAGGTTAAAAATTTTTCAAGAATTTCTCCATCAGTAACAGATTTCGTATAAGAAGGCTTAAAATTCAGCGTATTAATCTGGGTTTCCGATTCATTCTCCAGTACTTTTCCTCCGGGATAAAACAACTTTTGTTTTTGAATTACCCTTTTTATAAAAGAGGGTTTGGTGGAGTGTTGAGTCGCTATAAAATTTAAATTATATTCATTATCAGAATAATAGTCTAATTCATAATTAGATTCATTAGAAATCAATAAAGTATTCTGCTCATCATAAACATCCTCTTTATAGGGCACACCTGAACTTGTCACCGAATAATACGGCCAAAAATAAGTAGGTTCTAATTGAGTTCCTCCATTTTGAACTTTGGGATAATCATCAGGCGTTTTATATGTTTTTTTAATGTAGCCTTTGCCATTTTCCGAAACCTTGACATTTTTGTAAAGAATATAGGAAGATAACCTGTCTCCGGCATCTTCTCTCTCGCTATTAAACTGGTACCCACTGGTACTATTGGATAAGGTGAAAGAATCATATCCATAACTGATGGTTCTTTCAGGTAAAGTTGCCGATATATCTTTATAATACTGAATATTTTTAATTCTGCTGCCTTCTGCCGGAACTGAATTCCTAAATGGACCTGGTAAAAATTTAGTTCCTATGATTGAAAAATCACCATTTCCTTTAGCCTCATCTACAGATACAATTTCAAGAGTATAGTTTCCTGGATTATTTCTGAAGATAAATGTATCCTGATACGCTATATTATTGTATGTTTTCGTCCAGATTTGCTGTGTCCCTTTCTTTAAAACAAATTTTAATTTTGGATTCTTACTAACAGGTTTTGGAAAGAAAGGATCATCAGGTACTTCGGGAGAGGGAAAATCAAAGTTCTGTATGTTAATTAATAATTCAAATCTCTTTACTTTACCTGCATCTCCGGGAATGGTGAAATTGTATGTTTTTGCGATTTCAGTATTAAGAGAAGAACTGTATAATGATTCTTTAGTTTGAACAACAGGATTAAAATCATACTCTTCCAGATAAGCCAGATAATTCGGATCGCTATAATCAAAAAACTTTTCATTACCTTCATAATTATAATGGATGACACCACCTGCAGGACTCACTATTTTTTCTAAAATACCGTCTTTTCTAATCCGCCCAAATTCGTCTGTAATGTTCTTATAGACAAAAGAAGTTTGTTCGATCTTGATTCCGTTTTTATCATTTTTCTTTACAAGGTTTAAAAGTCTTTTGCTTTTCAGCGGATCATCATATGGATAAGTAAGAATGCTGTTATCTATTGCATAGCTGTACAGCACTTCACCGGCCGGATTTTTTAGGGTAACCTTTTGCAGGGTGTAAGGGTCATTAACTGTCTTTTGGAGGTTTTCATCATAGGCAAAATCAAACGAAACTTCTCCTTTTGGTGTTTTTATTGATTTGATTTTACAATACTGATATATAATTTGTCCGGCAGATACAGATGAAGTTTTTGTCTTTTTTTCGTAGTCTAATGTTGCAACTTCGATCCCTATAGGGCTTATAATTTTTGTCAGATAATAAGCTGATTTAAAGACGGGGATGCTACTGGTACAGTCAAACTGATTATAATCATACTGCTGGAAATAGTATTTATATCCATTATCAGCAGTTATCGTAAAAGTGTCTGCTCTGAATATGATTCCAGTACCACTTTCTCTCACATATTCTATTTTGGCATTATTGGGGCTTAGATTAACCAGAGTAATAGTATTGGCTGTAAAATCTCTTTTAAATATAAACTTCCCTGATAAGCCGGGTAAACTGTAATAGTAAATATCATCAGATTGAACGGCAAAATTTGGAGATGAAGACTGAGAATCATAGCACTCATCCAAAGTACCTACTATTTTTTTATAAATAACACTGGTTCCCAATAGAGACCATCCAAAGCCAACATCACTGATCCTATCCGAATTCTCAGAATTTTTAACATTATAGCTCAGACTGATCGGATAGCTGATATTATTATCCAAGGGAAAATTTAAGAGTGGAATATCAATACTTGGGAGTCCTGTGGCTTCATTGACCGGAACATTGGAATAGCTGGATAGTGAAGCATTGGATGAAGAGGCAATTGAGCTTTTTATTGGTCCGCCAATACTGTTTTGTGCATACCCTTGCTGGAACCCCATTGTAAGAAAGAGTGGTAATATTAAAGTATGTATATCTATTTTCTTTTTCATCATTTTATTTTTTAATCAGCTTTGCATTCGCTGTTTTATTATTATCTGTTTTGATGGTTATTAAGTAAGCTCCCTGAATTAAATTTTGTGTATTAATCTTAGTCACTCTATTCTTTGTTTTTACATTCTGAAGCAGCCTTCCACTCATATCATACAGCATAATATCAGCCTCTTTGAAGTCAAAGCCGATTTCTACATACGCATAATCCAATACAGGATTTGGATAAATCTTAATATCATACTTCTCTATCAGGTCGTTTACCTGTTTATCACCCAGCTTTACAATCTTCCAGTTTTCTTTTCCTAGTTCCTTTGCACTGGTTCCGGCCAGGATAATAGAACCATCCCTATTTAATTTCAAATCTGAAAGCCGTTCTTCTTTTTGCCTGGATTCTCCGCTTACATATTTTCGCCACTGTTCATTTCCATTGCCATCCAGGTACAACATCCAAAAGGTTTCATCATCTTTTTCTATCCTTCCTTCTGCCTGGGTGTAACCGCCTAACAGGATTCCTTTGGAAGACTTATCATCTGCGGAATGAATAACACTTGCTCCCATTAAAATATCACGGTTTTTGAAATTATAAGACTTCTGCCACTGCTCTTCCCCTCTTTCGTTAAGGGCAATAATCCAAAGGTCAGTACCTTCTTCAATTCCTACAGTTTTGTTTCCTGATCTTTCTGAACGGGATTCCCCTCCAATGATAAAACCATTTGAAGTTAAAGACAGGGTTCTCACATGGTCGTCTCCTTTACCCCCAAAGTTCTTTTCCCATTCTACTTTTCCCGTTTTATCCAATTTGATGATCCAGTAGTCCCCTTCACCGAAGTTTTCTGTGGATTTTGCGGTGCGGGATACGGGATTCGAGTTTTGACCATTTGATACAGAACCTGCATCTCGCATCCCGGAACCTTTCTCAGAGCCCGAATCACGAACCTCGGAACTTCTGGAATAAATTCCCAATAAAGCACCGCCATCTTTTGTTGGAATCATTTTCTCCACTTCATCCAACCCTTTTCCACCTAAAATCAATTGGGAGAGTTCTTTTCCATCTTTGTCTAACTTTATAATCCAGACATCTTTAGAACCGTAGCCTTGGGAAGAATTTTGCACATTTCCAGCAACAAAAAAGCCTAAATCAGTAGTCTGGATGACTGATTTTGCTTCTTCATCGGAAGACGTTCCCAACGTTTTCTGCCATAATTCATCCCCGGATTCGTTAATCCTGATGAGCCAGATATCGGAGCCGCCTCTGGAGTCTTCTTTTTTGTCCAGCCCTTTCCCGGAATAAGAGGTTCCTGCTAAAAGGAATCCGCCATCCTGGGTATTTACGGTTGATGATAAATAATCGTGGTTGTTTCCTGAGAAATAATTTTCCCAGGCCTGTTCTCCCTGTTGGTTTAACTTTACCAGATGAAAATCGTAGCCGTTATTTTGCCTGTTTCCAGCCTCTATCTTTCCGCTTCCTGACTGTATAGAGCTTCCCGTAATAAGATACTGCTGATCGATCGTAGTGGTTACCTGGCTTAAAAAATCCTGGGTAGAGGATTTGATGTCTTTTTGCCAAAGTATTTCCTGGGCAGACAGCCCAAGAACTGTGCATAAGAGAAATGCACTTAAGTAATTTTTTTTCATTGTTCATTTAAAAATTTTGTGTGAATTTATATAAAGTCAAAAAACTATCATGTAGGTATTTTCCCTATATTTTGATTTATTTTAACTGTGGTAAATCTAAAGATAGAATGCGACAGAACCTGTCGCATTATCTTTACAATTAATATTTATTTACCAGCCTTAATAAGAGGTGTTAATTTTTCTTTTAAGGCATCAAATTCCTCTTTTCTAATAATTTCAAGATCTAATTCTTCTTTTTTCTTTTTAAGGATTTCTATCGCTTCTTCTCTGGTCAAAGGTCGAGTATTTCTCAATGGTTTAATTTCTCCTTTAGCAAGAGCATTATCAACCATTGTTACGGTAATATACTTGTCAAGCAGATTAAAATTAGTAGAAGGCAACGGTTTCACATAGAAGAAAACATAATTTTCCAATCCTAAAGAGCCTTTATTAAATTGAATCTTTTCAACCGTTACTTTATAATCCTTATACTCTTCCTCAACATACCTCATCCCTTTAAGAAGTACACCAGCAGGCTTTCCGTAAAAGAGGTATTCAAAATTTCTTTTTTTACTGAATGCTGATTTTGATTCTCCCGTAGGATTACCAAGCACTAAAGTATCTCCGACCTTGTAAACATTCTTATCTGAGGCTAAATAATGCTTAATATCCATTCCCATTTTAAAGCTCTTTGCTTCCTGTTTATCTACCATTTTTGCATAGGTCAAAGTGTCAATTTCAGATAGCTTTTGTGCACTTGCTGAGGAGAAAACAATTAGCAATAGTCCTAATGTGTAAAGTTTTGATTTCATTTATTTGATTTTAATAAGTTTTTATGATTTAGAGATAACTTTATACACTGTGGGATAATAAGAGGATTTTTGAGCATCTTTTGATTCTAATAAGAATGCAAATACTTGATAATGGATGAGGTTTCCTTACGGGAATCCACAGGAAAGAATAAAAGTTTAGTAAAACATTTGTCATAATTTGATATTGTTCTACCAGTTCCGAAAATAGAGAGTTAATAAAAAGAGCGCGGAACTGAAGCCAATCGGTCAAGAGGTACCGCGAAGAACCTAACATCCAGAATGACTCAGCCCGCGCCAATATAGGACACGGGCATAAGCCTATTACTCTTTGGATGTTTGTAGAAAATTCGCGGTTTTCTTGAACCAATTATAATAGCTTACGCCTTTGTTTCGTTAAAATTTGAACTTCAAAATTAGTATTTTTTTCTTTCCTACAAAATGGGACTAAAAACGAAAAATTGGAAAGATTTTGTTTTGACGTTACTACTATAGTCTTTTTTGCAAGGCAACTGACTGTGTTCAATTAGCAAAAACACCCATGAATAAAAGCAATCTATCTCTTTTTAATCGCCCAAAACAGTTTTAATTAAAATGGGCATTTTTTATCTCTTAATGATTGAGAATAAACTACATTTTTGATTTTCAATTGTTGTTTATATTATATGTTTAAACAGTCATAAAAAAACCATTTAAAACATTAATTAGTCTTTTTCATTTAGAAAAGTAACTAATCATAAAAGGCACACTTTATAAAATGCTTGTAAAATAATTTGTCATGCGAAAACATTGCTTTATTTAATGAGAGAAACAGAAAAAAGGCAAAAAGATATTTTTTATCAATTGTAAAGCTCCTTTGATGTAAAACATAGTAAAGCAGAAGAAAGGCTATGAATAAAGCTATTTTACTAATTAAAATAGAGCTTTACACCTTATACCTTCTGCGTTTGCTTTTCTCTTCCTATGAAGTACTATAGTGTGAAGTAGCTCTTTTCCATTTTCATTAGTAAAGTATGATGAATAGGATAAATTAGCTACTTCACAAAATTACTTAATATTTTAATTTTAAAATGGGCTTAAGTGATTCAGAACTTTGCTCATTTTCTTTTCTTTTTTTACTGCTGATAATTTTTACATTTATAATAGGGCAAGGCTCACGAACTTCAGAATAGTACTTTTGTATTACTAATATATTTTTATTATGTATTAAAAAAATTCCCATGTTTCCGAACTCACATTTGAACTTCGGAAACATGGGATTTTGTAAAATATTCTTTTTGCAAAAGCTCTAAAGTTCGTATAACGTTGTCTTTGATAATTGATAAATAATTTTCGTAGCCATACTTTTTAATGATAGTACGGAATTTATCTTTTGCGCTCCTACGTCCCTCTGCATCCAAACCCTTAAACAAGATATTTTTTTGATTTTTATCTTTCCTACACCAATATTCACTATTTCGATACTTTGCCAGTTCCACTTGCTGTTTGGTTGTTAATTTATTTTCGTCTATACTCCAATCATCGAAAATAAAAAACTTAAATATTTTTAATAACTCATTGGCAAGCTTTTCTACATTTATTTTTTTGAACAGGTCTGCCAGTGTATAAATACCCTTTTTACGCAAATAAACACTATCAGTGACCTTTCTTTCAATTCTTAGAACATGGGTAGATAGACCGCACTGAAAACTCTTGCTATAAAATTTATCCTCATACTCTGTAAGAGTAAATCTACGTCCAATCTTTCCCATTCGGTCAAAAGAAGTATGCCCATAGGCAATCAATCGGTTAATAAAATCGAACGGATCAAAATCAATTGGAATATTTACTCCGAACTCAAGTTTTAAAATCAAACAATTTATAAGTTTAATACCGAATTGACCTAACAAATGAGTAAACGCCTTTTCTATCTCAGTAAGTGTAATAGAACTGTAATTGTTTCCGTTCCAGTACTTATGGATGCTACCGCTTATCCAGACCCTACCTGTTTCAAATTGAATAATCTCAAAACTACATCCTTTTCTATCGAATATTTTTAAGTAGGCTTTGTAATTTTTTCCAGTTATATCTCCTGTTTTTTTGCACGTAACTATTTCCCAGTCTAATTTTTCTATAAGGATATCCGAAAAAGGTCTTAATACCTCAATTTTAAGCCAGTCGTAGCCCATAGTCTATTTTTTAAGGATTAGACTTTCTAATAGCTCATTCTTTTTGTAATAACGTCGATTGGCTATTCCATAAGCTTTTACTTTACCTTTATTTGTCCAATGCCATAATGTAGAGGCATCAATTTTGAGCAGTTCGCATACCTCAGCACGGGTTAACAACTCTTCGGAGTCTTTAGGTGAATAAGACTTTAAAACCTCTTCCAACTGAACACGTACAGTTTCGCTAATTAGCTCCGAAAGAGTTTCTTTGTCAATGCTTTGTAAAATGATTGCTTTATCCATATCTATTTGCTTTGAGAGCAAAATTAGATACACTGCAAACCATACAAATTATTGATACGTATTACTTTTGTATTGTTTTTGATTGGTGTTGAATAGTATTGTATTTCTTGAGAAACTCACGGCAAAGCTCAAAATTATTTTCAATACAATATTCATAAATTATTTTAGTATGTTCAGGATCGTAATAAATATTCTTATTTTTATCAGGAGCACTATCACCAAAAGAAGAACTAAAATACGGAGCATAACTTCTATTTCCTAATTCATCAGCAATATAAGCGAAAGACTTAAATCGCCCATTAGGTTGCTTTTCCTCTCTCATTCTGTACAAATCCCCATTTGCAATGTGTATACCTGCCTTAAACCAAACTTTATCCTTAAAATTACTAACGTTTTGGATACTTTCATTTATTTTTTGGGTGGAGTACCTTTGTTCTAACTGAATTACTCCTACAAGCTCTTCAATACGACTTTTAAAATATTTGTATTGAATTTTATTGATGAGGTCATCCGCTTTGTGTGTTTTCAGTACATTTAATAGCAACTGATACATATCTAAAAATACAGCCAAATTATATTTTTTGGCTTGAATTCTTTTTAACTCCTCACTGTAAAACATATCAATATTATGCTTAAATTCTTCATTAAGTATGTCCTTTGAATCGTAATCAGGTTTTCTGCTTGCCAACCTTTTAAATCGCTCTATATAAGCCTTTCTCAAATGAAAATTTTCATCGATGTTAATAAATTCAGGACGCTTTTGTAAAAAATTTTCTATTGGTATTGAGTTACCATTTTCATCTATAATGTGCGTAATCATAAAGCCTAAAAATAATTAAAAAGTTCAAGAGCAGTATCTTTTGTACTTTTCCCTATATATTCTAAAAACATTCTTTCGGTAGTATGCCCAGTCATAAAAATTAAATGGCTTGTTGGTATTTTACCGTAGAAGTTGGTAGCAAAAGAACGTCTCCCTATATGTGAGGACACAAGTTCCCATTTTTCATATACCCCCTCATCTTTCCTATATTTCCCGCTGTTTACTTCTACCTCCATTTTTTTGCTACCCTCTATTTCTTGATTTATTTCCGCTTTTTTACAGACTTCTTTTAAATAATCATTGTATTTCTGGTCAGATATTTTGTTAGGGAACTCCCCACCTCTTTTTTCTAATATCTCCATTACTTTAGGAAGTACTGGGATAGTCATTAATTTATTGGTTTTCTTTTGTCTAAACTCAAGCAGGGGCTTACCATTTTCTACACGAATCATACTTGCATTGAAATTCATAAAATCGGATATTCTTTGCCCTGTGTAGCACGAAATAATTAGCCAGTCTCTAACATTGGAAAGACTTTCGTTTAGCTTCGTTTTTTCTATTTGTTCAAGTTCTGAAAGTGATAAATAGGGATGCTTAATTTCTTTTTTGACTTTTATACGTAGTCTGTTGAGGTTTCTATCTACTTCTAATCCTTTTTCATAAGCATAATTACAAAAAGTTTTAATAAATACTAAATCTCTTTGTATAGTACCAATTGCGTAGTTTTCCTTTGTACAGTATGCTATAAAATTATTTTTGAATTGCTCATTTATTTCAGAAATAAGCAGCGTAATTCTCTTGTCTTTTTCGTAACGCTCTAATTTATGCTTGACTACATTTAACTTTTTAACTGTAGATGGAGTAATATCATTACCTTTCTCTTGTATGTAATAATCCACAAACTGGATTAATCCTTGCGGAATTCGAACCCCCTCAGGTTCTCGGTTATAATAGTTGTCTATTTTCGTTTGTAGCCAAGACTTATCAACCTCAGACGGCAAGGCTTTTTCAAACGCACTTAAAACAAAGTTCTGAATATTATTAATCTCTGCGTTTACTTCTCGTTGTCTGTTCGCAATTTCAATAGATTTAGGACGTTTTTGGTCATGGTATTTCTCCCAGTATTCCTTATCAACTTTTAAAAGGGTTTTCGCCCCATATACATAATCTATTCCTTCGAGACGGTATAATAATCTTATATTAAGAGGTGCTTGTTCTTTTGTAGAACGGTAAAGAAAATTTATTGTAGCCAAGCTGTTTGTTTTACCGTACAAATATATAAAATACTGTACGATTTTTGTACGGTAAATTTCAATTTAATCAAACCCACCTCAACTTACATCAAAATAAATCAGCTTTAAAATTATATCTAAAACATTGTAAATAAAACAAAAAATATACAAAATAGATATTTTACAAGATGTATAAAATTGAATAATTAGTACTCCCTCCAACTCCACTAAAAATAAAAAAGCCACTGAATGATTCAGTGGCTTTTTTTTATTCTAAATTCCAATCTATTACGAACTACAATTCTTCTTAAACCACTCAATATAAGCATCCACAGCCTTCTGAAGAAAATCTTTCACCTCTTCATCATTTAAATTTCCGTTCTCATCCCATGCTTTATCAATATGAGGAAGATAAACTTCTGGTTGCTGCATTGCCGGGACATTAAGAAACACAAGACTTTGTCTAAGGTGATGATTAGCCCCAAAAGCAGAAAGGTTTCCTGGCGAACTACTAAATACCGCACCTGGCTTTCCATCCCAAACATTTTTACCTGCCGGCCTTGAACCAACGTCAATTGCATTTTTCAATGCTGCAGGAACCGACCTGTTATGTTCTGGGGTAATAAAAATAACACCGCCGATAGTTCTTATTTCATCTCTGAATTTCATATAAGATTCGGGGACCTTATTATAATCATCAAAATCCTGATTATATATAGGTAAATTGTCAATTGAAATAATTTTAAATTCAAAACCCTGAGGAGCCATAGGAAGTAATGCCTTCGCTATCTTTTTAGAGAAAGATTCTTTCCGCAAACTTCCTGCAATAAGCCCAATTTCTGTATTCATAATGATAATATTTAGGTGATTGATATTTTTTAAACAGCAAAAACGATGCGAAACATTAAATGATATTATTTATAAAATACAGAAGGTTCCGAAATGGAATCTTCAAATTATTTTATTTTTTTATAAAATTCGTAGAGCGCATCAATATCTGCTGAGCAAAGTATTGGAACAGCTTTTTCAAGAACATTTTCATCCCAATCCCACCATTTCATTTCAAGAAGTAGCGCGATATGTTGTTCGCTGAATCTTTTTCTGATAGGCTTTGCAGGATTTCCTCCTACAATAGTATAAGGTTCTACATCTTTTGTCACCAATGCACGGCTGCCAATAACAGCTCCATCTCCGATTTTAATTCCAGCCATTACCATAGCCTCCGTACCAATCCAAACATCATTTCCAATAACAGTATCTCCTGCCAATTCGAAAGCATCCTTGCTATTTTGGAAACACTCTACTTCTGACATATAATAGAATGGGAAACTTGAAATCCAGTCATAACGGTGTCCTTGATTTCCACACATGATAAAACTGGCACCACTTCCAATAGAACAATAGGAACCAATAATTAATTTATCTACATCATTTCTGTCAGGAAGCAGATATCGAGCACAGTCATCAAAAGAGTGTCCGTGGTAGTATCCAGAGTAATAGGAATATTTACCAGCAATAATATTGGAGTTTTGAATATGGTCTTGTATGATTTTGCCTTTAAAAGGACTTTCAAAGAAATTTTTCATTTTTTAACTTTTTAAATATAACAATAGTGAGAAAGAGAACAGCTATAAGCCATCCTTTATAGAAAAGAGATTGGTTAATTTAAAAAAGCTAACGTGTTAATTTCATAACACACAAATATAGGTAAAAAAGCATAGACTTTTCATTCATTTTTATTCCGAAAAAGTCAAATCTTGACCTTTTTCAACCTTTTTGTTTAGAAATTTTTTCGGTTCATTTGAAAATAAAAATTAAACCTCTCTAATACAATTAAATATAAATAGCTGAAAACTAAAACACTAAACCTAGCATATCTAAAATGAAAAGTCTCTGTCCACAAAAAAGACTAAAAAAATGTTTTATCGTAAAGAATTTTATATATTTGCAGCATCTAACAATTAAAAAAATAATTTACTATGTCAGACATTGCATCAAGAGTAAAAGCTATCATCGCTGATAAGCTTGACGTTGAAGAAACAGAAGTAACTCCTGAAGCTAGCTTCACTAACGATTTAGGAGCAGATTCACTAGATACAGTTGAGTTAATCATGGAATTCGAAAAAGAATTTAACATTCAGATCCCTGATGACCAAGCTGAAAAAATTACTACTGTAGGGCACGCTATCGCTTACATCGAAGAAGTAGTAAATAAATAATATTCTTCAACAAAAAAGAAATTAAACAAAGTTTATGGAATTAAAAAGAGTAGTTGTAACAGGTTTTGGAGCAATAACACCAATCGGAAATAATGCAAAAGAATACTGGGAAAATCTTGTGAAAGGTGAGAGCGGAGCCGCTCCGATTACTCTTTTTGATGCCACAAACTTTAAAACCAAGTTTGCTTGCGAGGTAAAAAAATTCGATCCATTACAGCATTTCGATAAGAAAGAGTCTAAAAAAATGGACCGAAATACTCAATTGGGACTTGTTGCTGCTAAAGAAGCAGTAGAACATTCTGGTATTATTGAAGATAATGTAGATAAAAACAGAGTTGGTGTAATTTGGGGCTCCGGAATCGGAGGTCTGGAAACCTTTGAAACGGAAGTTTTAGGATGGGCTAATACCGAAATTCCTAGATTTAATCCGTTCTTTATTCCTAAAATGATTGCTGATATGACTCCTGGTCAGATCTCAATTGAATATGGTTTCCACGGACCGAATTATACAACGGTATCTGCATGTGCATCTTCAGCAAATGCTATAATTGATTCCAAAATGCTTATCCAATTAGGAAAAGCAGACGTGATTGTATGCGGAGGCTCTGAAGCAGCCGTTACAGCAAGTGGTGTCGGTGGATTTAATGCAATGATGGCACTTTCTACAAGAAATGATGATCCTACAACAGCTTCAAGACCTTTCGACAAAGACAGAGATGGATTTGTATTAGGTGAAGGTGCTGGATGTATCATTCTTGAAGAATATGAGCACGCGGTAAAACGTGGTGCTACAATTTATGCAGAATTACTAGGAGGCGGTATGAGTGCTGATGCATATCATATGACGGCTCCGCATCCTGAAGGCCTTGGCGCTTATCTGGTAATGAAAAACTGTTTGGAAGATGCAGGTTTAACTGCTGATGAAGTAGATCATATCAACATGCATGGTACCTCTACTCCATTAGGAGACATCGCAGAATCCAACGCAATTTCGAAGTTATTAGGCGAGCATGCTTTTGACATTCAGATCAATTCTACAAAATCAATGACAGGTCACCTTTTAGGAGCAGCCGGTGTTATTGAAGCTATCGCTGCGTTAGGAACTATTATTCATGGTATTGTTCCTCCTACCATCAACCATTTTACTGATGATGAAAAGATTGACAGCAGACTAAACTTTACGTTTAATACTGCCGTTAAAAAAGATGTAAAAGTAGCCATGAGCAATACTTTTGGATTTGGCGGGCATAATGCTTGCGTTCTATTTAAGAAAATCTAAATTCAATGAATGGAGTTACAGAAATACTTTTCTAAATTCCTTCTCAAAAAAAGAAAAAGACAATTAACGGAAAGAGATTATTTTCTCAGCACTGAGCTTAAAAAAGTCTTGGGTGCAGAGGTACAAAATATTGCTCTTTACCGCGAAGCTTTTTCTTTAAAAAATTCTTCTAAAAATCAAGACATCAACTATGAAAGGCTTGAATTTTTGGGAGATTCTGTTTTGGGTACAATTATTTCTTGTCATTTGTTCCAGACCTATCCTCAAGCTAATGAAGGATATCTGACACAGATGAAATCTAAGATTGTTAATAGGAAAAATCTCAATAAATTAGGGGAAGACCTTAAGCTTACAGACCTTCTGCAAAAGCAGAATAATTCTTCGGCTCTAGGGGAAAATATCTCCGGGAATTTATTTGAAGCTTTAATTGGTGCCGTTTATTTGGACTTTCATTATGATGCTTGCAGAAAGATCATTCTGGAAAGACTTCTGACGCCTTCCGAAATTAACAAACTTGAAAATAAAATTGTCAGCTATAAAGGTCTCCTTCTCGAATGGAGCCAGAAGAAGAAGGTAAATATAAAGTACGAAACTTGCGAGGAAATACAGGCTAATAAAGCAGTCATGTTCCGTTGTCATGTATGGCTGGGAGATGAAAAAATTGCTAATGCTATGGAAACCTCCAAGAAAAAGGCTGAGGAAAAGGCAGCACAGAGAGCTTTTTATATTTTAAATAAAAAAGAAAATATACTTGGAAATTCAAAAACTTTATGATCTTGATGATATAGAATTTGAAGATATTGCCATAGGATTGGTAAGATTAGCAAAAGATATACCCGCTCATGAGTTTTTCTACAAAATAAATCAACTTAACAATCTCAGTTTTTCAAGAAAAAAAGATCTTGTCTTTCATGGAGATTATTATGATTATCTTTTTCCCAGGTTTGAAGCCTACCACAAGTTTTCCAAGACCTGTTTCACCTTCATTTCAAATAAATCTTCAGAAAGTAAACAAAAAAAAGTTCAGACCGAGCTCTTTACAGAAGAAGAAAACATTAAATTTTTATTAAATAATCAGGTAGGTGTGGAATATATTCTGCATAGTTCGGATCAGTTTCCTGATTTTTCCGTAATTTTGCTCCCTGAAAATCTTGTGTTTCCAATTCAAGACTATACACTGAGTTCTGATGAGGAACTTTATCAAATTATCCAGTATTATGAATAAGTATTTAAAGAAGACAAAAATTATCGCAACACTAGGGCCGGCTTCATCATCGAAGGAGGTAATGTTAGATCTAATGAAGGCAGGTGTTGATATTTTCAGAATAAATTTTTCCCATGCAGATTACGACTTAGTTCGAAACAATATTGAAATAATTAGAGAACTAAACAGCGAGTACGGATATTCAGTGGGTATTTTAGGAGACCTTCAGGGACCTAAGCTAAGAGTAGGTGTCGTGAAGGAAGGATCTTACCTGAATCCAGGGGATATTCTTACTTTTACCAATGAAAAGATCGAGGGAGATTCTACTAAGGTATACATGACTTACCAACAGTTTCCACAGGATGTAAAAGTAGGGGAAAGAATCCTTATTGATGACGGGAAACTGGTATTAGAAGTTACTGAAACCAATGAAGTAGATACAGTAAAGGCTAAAACGATTCAAGGGGGACCTTTAAGCTCTAAAAAAGGGGTTAATCTTCCTAATACATTGGTATCTCTTCCTGCATTAACAGAGAAGGATATTCAGGATGCTAATTTCATGCTTGATATGGAGGTAGACTGGATCGCTCTTTCTTTTGTACGTCATGCACAAGATATCATTGACTTGAAAGAATTAATTGCAAAACATCCAAACGGTAAATTCAAAACTCCGATTATTGCGAAGATTGAAAAGCCTGAAGGGGTTAAAAATATTGAAGAAATCTTATTGGAATGTGACGGACTAATGGTTGCCCGTGGTGACTTAGGAGTTGAAGTTCCAATGGAAGAAGTTCCAGCCATCCAGAAAAACCTGGTAGAAAAGGCAAGATTCTATTCTAAACCGGTAATCATCGCAACACAGATGATGGAAACAATGATCAACAGTTTAACGCCAACCAGAGCGGAAGTAAATGACGTTGCGAACTCTGTATTGGATGGTGCTGATGCAGTAATGCTTTCAGGAGAAACTTCTGTAGGAAGATATCCTGTACAAGTAGTAGAAAACATGGCTAAAATTGTGAAAAACATTGAAACCACTCACTTCTACCAACACAAGAATGAACCGATTGAAAAAGACTACAACTGTATCGATGAGAGATTCATTACCAACAGAGTATGTCTTGCAGCAGTAAGAATTGCTAAAACAACGAATGTTTCTGCTATTGTTACATTGACTCATTCAGGGTATACGGCTTTCCAGCTTGCAGCACACAGACCAAATTCTCACATCATTGTTTACAGTGGTAACAGAAGAGTAATTACGATGCTAAACCTTCTTTGGGGTGTTCACGCTTACTACTATGATATGAAGAAGTCTACTGATGAAACGATTATCCAGGTAAATATGTTAACGCATAACTACGGTTATATTGAAACTGGTGACTTCGTTATCAACATCAATGCAACTCCGTCATATGAAGGTGGAAAAACGAATACGTTGAGATTAACGACAGTTTAAAAGCAATAAGCAAAGTTACTTTTTGCCAAAGCATACAAAAAACTCCCGGAAATTGATTTCCGGGAGTTTTTTACTTAAAATCATTACTGATAAATCTATCTTTGTAATAATATTCATAGTTGTTTTTGTAGAGATCAAATAAAATCCCATCAGTAGAAATTCCTATTCCGTTAGAATAAGACCAAACTTTATTGTAAAACTTCAAGAATTGGCTTCCATTAAGATTCAATATATAAGAAGTATCCTGATCTCTTAAATATATTAACCGCTCATCAAGAACAATTGGTTCTGCAAATTTCGGATAGCTAAGAATAAAATCTGTTTTAAAAACCATATTATTATTTTCATTAATACCAACAAGGTTTTTATCTTTAAACAAATAATAAATACCGTTTTCAAGCAAAGCATAACTTTTATTATATTCTGCAGGAATTACTTTCCCATTCTTTGTCATAATCCCCATTTTAGAATTCTTACCATAGGCAATAAAATTCTCATAAGGCTCCTGAAAATCAAATTCAAAAGGATCTATTGTCTTATTAGTATAATCAATAGTCCCCACTTTATCATTTATTTTCCAAATAAAAAAATAAGATTTTATATTATTAATCTGAGTCGTGTCTTTAATGTAATAGATATCCCTTGAAGCAGAATATTCGTTGGTAAAAGGAAGAATAGTTGTATTATTAGCACTAATCAGACCTGTCTTAAGATCTAAATTAGTAGCGAGAAAGTAACCTGTATTATCAACAGGATTAATATCCTCATAAATATAAGGAACTAATAATTTTCCATTAAAATCAAGAATGCCTTTCTTCTTATTCTTACCTATTGCTACAAAATATTTATTTTCCAGAATTGACTTTTTATCAGTAAAAGAAACTGTTTCTGACAAATTATTTAAGTATATAGCATCGGTTTTTTTAAATTTCACCTTTTTTATATCAATAAAATTCAGGGTTCCATCTTTTTTTTCAAAAACATAAACCGGAGAATCAACAGTATCTCTTAATGCATGACTTTCAATGTAAATATTCGGAGATTTTAAAACCTCTTTCCCCTTCAAATTTAATAATCCAATATTTTCTTTATCCAAAAATAAAATTGAACTGCCATATTGTTTAAGATAGTCATATTGTTTAGACTTTACAAAACCATTATTATTAATCAGAAAGTATTTTTCTTCATTTCTTACAATAACGGTATTACTACCTTTAATACTCTCAGAAATATAATCTATTAAAAGATTATTATTAAAAGGGATTTTGGTATAAGGGTTAAGCAGGGTATACTTTGTTACTTCACTGTTAATATATAATCCCACAAAAAGGAATCCATTTCGAGAATCTATTGATTTGTATTTAAAACCGGTTAAAGGCTTCCCTTCCTTATCTAAAAAGTCCTCTCTATTATTTGTATAAGCCTTTAATCGATAATCATTCCCTCTATTTAAAATCAATATTCTATATTCTCCTTTTGAATCTGCTACAACCTTTAAAGAAGACGCATCAAGTATCTTTTGAATGTTATTTATACGACAGTCATAAAAATCACCGCTTTTATCTTTTTTCACCTCATCAAAATAATCAGAAACTTTTTTATTTTGACTGTCAACAAAGTAATAATATGTTTTTCTCTCCTGTCTAACACAAGGTTTCTGGCTGCCGCATTTGTATTCTGTACTGATTTCAACGTTATCTTTGACTAATATATATCCGTTCTCAAAAGGTGAAACAGATATATATTTTGGTGGGATTATTTCTTCCTTCATTAGATTAATATACCCCCAATAAGGAATCCCACTACGATCTTCTTTTAAAATACGAGCATATTTCACTTCAGACTTTGGAGAGACCTTGTGAAATACGCCTATAATTTTATATTCTTTCTTTAGATATTTAATCTCCACAGAATCTGTAACCACTCCCAATCTATCTATAGTAAGCTGCTTTTGGGCAAAGCTTAAAATAAATCCAAACAGAAAAGATAATAAGAGTGATTTCTTCATATATCAATTATTACCTACAATAGTCTTCGCTGTTACAAACTCTTTTAAAGCGTGTAAAGAAAGCTCTGTTCCGTATCCAGAAGCCTTTGATCCACCAAAAGGGAAACGCGGGTCAGAACTGGTCATTCTGTTGATATTAACCGTTCCTGACTCAAGATTTTCAATAAAGAATACCTGACGGTCTTTATCTTTGGTCCAAACCGAATTGGAAAGTCCGAAAGGAATATCGTTAGCAATTTGTAATGCTTCTTCAGCATTTTTAGCAATCATCACCATCCCAAGAGGTCCAAAAAGTTCTTCTTTTAAAATTGGATTTCCTTCCTGAACTCTGATTAAACCAGGTTTAAATTCATTATCAGAAACTCTTTCCAAAGGAAGGATAATTTCTGCGCCATTTTCCAATGCTCTGTTAAATTGAGCTTCCAACTCATCAGCTAAGTCAGGTCTTGCCATCCCAGCTAATTTTGTGTCTTTATTCAAAGGATCTCCAATTTCATACTTCTTATATTCCTCAATGAAAATGGGTAGAAACTGATCTTCAATCTTTTCATCAATAATAAATCTTTTAGCTGCAGTACAGGTTTGTCCACAGTTCTGCAGTCTTGATTTTGCACCAGCTTTTGCCGCTGATTCAAGATCTCCATCTTCAAAAATGATGAATGCATCACTTCCTCCTAATTCAAGTAAAGATTTTTTGATGTTTAAACCTGCAATAGAGGCTACTTCACCTCCAGCTTTACCACTACCGGTAAGACTTACTCCTTTTACGGCATCATGCTCAAGGATTTCTTTTACCGCTTTGTGACCTACTTCAAGATTTTGGAATACACCTTCCGGAAAACCTGCTTCTAAAAGAACTTCTTCTATTGCATTTCCACTTCCGAAACAAATTGAAGCATGTTTTAGAACCACTGTATTTCCTGCTAAGATTGCAGGGACCGCAAACCTCAATACCTGCCAGAACGGAAAATTCCAAGGCATTACTCCCAGGATGACTCCTTTCGGAGCATAATGAACTTCAGAATAGGTAAATTCGGATTCTATTTTTTCAGGTTTCAAAATATTTTCAGCATCAGCATAATAATGCATCATTAAAGCACATTTCTCTACCTCAGCAATGGATTCCGAAATAGGTTTATTCATTTCAGTAGTAATGATCCTTCCAAATTTCTCTGAATTATTTTTTAGTATTTCTGCCGCTTTTGCAATTAACTTCTGCTTTTCTTCAAACGGCACTTTGCGCCACACTGAAAACACGTCATCTGCTTTAATAAGCTTGTTTTCAATAAATTGTTCCATAATATAATTTCTGTTTTAAATTCAGCTAATGAATTTATGAGTGCTTTTATTTTAAAAGCACGATAAAGTCAGCAAATTCTATTCCTTAAGGGTCAATAAAAGAATGATTTTCTCTATCGGAAGAATATAGCTTTATCTTAAATCATTAGCCATTCATTCACCAGACAAGCTGCCAGCCTTGCCGTCCTGTCCTGAATATCGAACGACGGATTGACTTCTGCCACGTCCAGTGCAACCAGTTTTTTGTTTTTTAAGATATGCCTGTAAAAATGCATAAAGGTTGCATCTGCAAAGATACCATTATATGCTGAAGCTGAAACCCCCGGAGCAATAGATGAATTAAAAACATCCATACAAATAGTGAGATAGGCATAATCCACGTTCTCCAGCAAGTCATCGATGCGTTGATAAATGGAAGGAAGGTTTTCAAAAAACAATTCGTCCGAAAGGATATACTTCATTCCATATTGATGTGCGGTATCAAAGAGTTTCAAGGTGTTTGAGTTTCTTTGAATCCCAATGTGAAGAGAATTGATAGGGCCTTCCTGAGCAATTTGCCAGAATCCTGTTCCTGAGCTTGGTCCTACTCCTTTTTCCGGCTGTCTGTTATCAAAGTGAGCATCAATATTGATAATTCCTATTTTTTGCTCCGGAAAGGCTGTTTTAATCCCTAAATAATGAGCATAGGTCACTTCATGTCCACCACCCAGAACAAGCGATTTTCCTCCTTTTAAAAGTACTTTTGAAACATTTTTAGCCAAATTATTCTGAGCATTCTCAAGATTACCGTCTTCACAGGTAACGTTTCCAAAATCCAGCATAGAGAAATTGGGAAGAATCACCGGAAAATTAGACATATTTTTTCGGATCACGTTGGGAGCATCTTTAGCACCCTGACGGCCTTTATTCCTCCTGACTCCTTCATCCACGGCAAAACCATGCAATGCAAAATCATTCGTTAAAATATTGTCGTAATTCTGTTCTTCCTTTACTCTCTGAAATAGTCTGTGGAAAAGAAGCTCTTCCCCATCTAATCTACCCTGCCAAATATTTTGAAGCATAATCCTTTAAAATTCAATTTTAGTCACATCATTCTATTCAGTAAAGCTAATTAATATTGTTTACATATAAAAACTCCTTTCATATATTACCTAAATAATTTATTGTAAGATGAATAGCTTATTTTTTAATCCTTATTCTGATTGGCATTGCTGCTGATAAACATTTCATTTCGTTCTTCTGAAATAATTTCTAAAAACCGTTCGTAATGTTTCAGTACATCAGAAATCAGTTCATTTTTGGTAAAATACTGAACATCATAACCTTCTCTTCCATCTCCAAAATAGGATCTTGGATAATGTGTTTTATTATCGTCAAGATCCGGAAGGTTCTCTTCATTCATGATATATTCAGAAACTGTTTTTATTTTATTTTCCACTCCATAAACGAAGTTATTAACAACTCCCTGATGGATTTCGATCTCTATTCTGACAGGATTTTGATGATGATTTATTTTAGCTTCAATTCCATTAGCTGCAAATTCCTGCTGTAAATCTGTAAAGGCTTCTTTTGCTTTCACATTAATAAAACGGTCTACAGAAGCATTATCTTTAAAAGAAACGATATTTTTTAATCGTTCTTTCCAGAATTCACCAGACCAAGGCACTGTAGAGGCTGAAAAATTTGTATCGTAATATTTCTGGTCAATCACTAATCCTTTCATCAAGCTTACAATGAACAAAATAACCACAATAGAAAACGGCAATGCGGTAATTAAGGTCATACTTTGAAGTGCTTTCAAACCTCCTACATTCAATAATAAAAGGGAAAGAACAGCCAGTAATACTCCCCAGAATACAATTTGCCATTTTGGAGACTTACTGGCATTTTTAGTGGCAATACTGTTCATCACAAATATCCCAGAATCTGCTGATGTTACAAAAAAGATAAGAATGATAAGGATGACGAAGAATCCTGTAAACTCTGATAAGGGTAAATAATCCAGGAAACGGAACATTAAGGCATCCGGATCTGTTGCAAATTGGCTTAATTGCCCATTGGCAACATTTAAATCAAACCAAATAGCACTGTTTCCAAATACGGACATCCATATAAAATTGAATAATGTAGGAAGTATTAAAACTGCCAGAATAAACTCTTTGATAGTTCTTCCTTTAGAAATTCTTGCAATAAATAAACCTACGTAAGGGGACCATGAAATCCACCATGCCCAATATAAAATCGTCCAGTCGTAAAACCATGGCAATGCATTTTTCTCATAAACATGGGTATTGAAGGTAAGATTGAAGAAGTTATTGATATAGTTTCCCAGCCCTTCTGTAAAGCTTCCAATCAGATAAACTGTTGGCCCCAATATTAATACAAAAAGAAGGAGACCGATCACACTGACTACATTAATATTACTCAAAATCTTTACTCCCTTCCCTACTCCTGAAATGGCGGATATAACGGAAAGAGTGACAAGAGTAACTACAATGATAATCTGATACGTAAAACTATTCTCCGGAGTAACGTGAAGAATATTTAATCCTGAACTAATCTGTACGACTCCAAAACCTAAGGTTGTTGTAATTCCGAAGAAAGTACAACATAAAGCAAAAACGTCAATGGCATTTCCCCATTTTCCGTTAATTTTATCTTTTAACAGTGGATAAAAACAGCTTCTTAATGAAAGAGGTAATCTGTAACGGTATGCAAAATAAGACAAAGAAAGTCCTACTACTCCATAAATTGCCCACGCATGAATTCCCCAATGGAAAAAAGTATAGAGCTGCGCCTGCTTAGCCCGGCTTACATAATGATTGTCTGCGAAAACTTCTGAGGAATAGTGCTGCATAGGTTCTGCCACACTGAAATAAATCAATCCGATCCCCATTCCAGCGGCAAACAACATGGAAATCCAGGAAAAGAAAGAATATTCTGGTTTACTGTCATTAGCCCCAAGCTTTATATTGGCATATTTACTGAATAACAAGTATACCAGAAAAATAACGAATAACGTTACAGACCATACATACACCCAGTTTAAGTTGACAAATATAAATTGTTTAATCTCATTCAGGATGCTTTCAGTCGGTTTTGGATATACCGCTGAAAGAAAACAGGTTCCTATAATAAATATCAAACTCGGAATAGTAACCCCTTTGTTAAAAGTAGATCTAATATTTTTAAAATTCATCATTTTTATGTTCGTTTATAATATTGACAAGTTTTCCTTGTACGGGATATAGCTGTAAAAAAAGTACTGAGAAATAATAAAATATCCAGTTTTTCCGGTGCACTTAAGAACTATAGAAAAATGCGTTATTTATCTAAAAATCAACGCTAATTGCAGTGCAAGATAAGAAAACTTATAGAAAATATGAAAAATATGGAAGATTTTATGATTTGGCCCTATGGCTTTCTATCGTTGTCGACCAACAGAACTTCCCTTTGGTATTTATGTGATTTCCCTTAGATTTCACAAATTACACAGATCATTGTAAACATTAGACTACCATGCTTTTAAAACACATAGTTTTTAGCTTAGGGCTCTATGATTTTAAGGAAGTGGGAGAGATAATTTTATCCATAAAAAATGTGGAAAAAAAATTCTTCCACATTCTAATTTTAAACAGCATTATTATAATATTTAAAATACTGCCAATATTTATCTTTAAAGATTCTGAATGAAATTTGATATTCAGGATTGTTATCTTTTATGGCTTTAAAAACTTTAGAGATTTCTCTGAAATCTTTACCGGCAAAATAGCTTTCTTTGCTATTATCTGCCGTTTCTCTGCCTATATACAAATATCCTTTCTCTTTTAGATCTTCAATGACTTTATCTTCAATATCACTTAATTTTTCAAAATCTTCTTTTTCAGGAAGTCCATCATTGTTCTCTCCGTGATAATGAAATGTAAGAACTGAAATCCATGGATAGGAAGCCTTTGCATCATAATTCAGTAAAGGAAGATTCATACAGGCGATAAGAGGTTTCTCATTATCTAAAGTAGCTCTGAGAACAGAAAATTCTTCTTCCACATCAGCTCTCTTTACGCTCTTATACTTTTCTGTAAATTCTCTTTCCCTCCATAGTAGAAAATCTTTCAGCTTTTCAATAGGGACAAGTTCTTGTTTGGCTTGCTCTCTTCCTACAACGGTAAATGTATCAATTTGTGTGGCAAAATTTAATTCCCCTAAAAAATTATCTAAAAAGATGCAGACACCTGTTGTGATAGCCTCTTTGTTTTCGGCATTTCCATCGTAAATAAAGACAAGATCTATCTCATCAGGATATTCTTCCTGTTCATTGGAATAGAAAAAAATATTATCCTTTGTAAACCTGTAATCCCCCATCGTAACGTTTACATTCTTTGCATCCATTGCCGGTTTTAAAGCAGTAAACTTCCAATGATCGAGCTGGGGAGCAGCTTCAATAAGTTCTTCAATAAAAACAACATTCCTGATCTCTCCATCTGCTGTTAAAACTAATTCTGCTGTAGAATCATCGCTCATTCCGGTCAGAAAGTAATATCCTTCATTGATCTGGCTGAGTCTGGGAGCAATATGGTCAAAAAAATCTTTTTCAATAGATTCCTGACCTCGGTTTTTAACGGCATCATAAAAGTCTTTTTCTTTTGTTAAGAACCAATCCCAAAAACCTTTATAGTCAAATTCTTTTCCCAACTGCTTTTCTTCCATTTGAATTAATCTTTTATATTCTAGTCAACTAGTTCTCCATCAATATAAACGTGTTCAGCGCTCAGGCTTCCCTGATTATAAAGAACATTCTGGAAATTATCGGTTTTAAAAGTCACAAAATCGGCTTTTTTACCTGTTTCAAGTTTTCCTCTGTCTTCCAAATTAAGGGCATAAGCTGCTCGATAAGTCATTCCGGCTAGTACCTCAGCTGTTGTCAGCTTTTGGAAAGTCGCTAAAATAGATGCTTGAGTGATTAAGTTCCCCATTGGGGCTGATCCCGGATTCCAGTCACTTGCGATCGCTACAATGGCTCCTGCATCCAATAATTTTCTTGCCGGTGTAAATTTTTCACCCAATCCTAAGCTTGCTCCCGGGAGTGCTGTTGCTACAGTATCAGATTGTGCAAGGAAGTCTATATCTTCATCAATGGTTGCTTCCAAATGATCTGCCGATTTTGCTCCTACTTCTACAGCAATTCTTGAACTTCCGGGGGTAAACTGATCGGCATGAACAGTAATTTCAAAACCTAAATCTTTAGTTTTAAGTAAAAACGCTTTACTCTCTTCAGGCTGGAACGCTGATTTTTCAATAAAGATATCTACACGGTTAGCCAGGTTTTCATCTTTTACTTTTGGAAGAATCTCGGTAAGAATATAGTCCAGATATTCCGGATTGCTTCCTTCAAAATCTCTTGGTTTTAAATGTGCCGAAAGACAGGTAGGAACTAATGTTGCCTTTGTTGACTCCTGTGCCTTTTTGATCATTCGAAGCATTTTCAGCTCGTTTTCTACATCCAGTCCATATCCACTTTTAATCTCAATAGTTGTAATTCCAAGATCAACCAGGAACTTTATCCTTTCCAATAATGTCTTCAGTAATTCTTCTTCTGAAGCATTTCTTGTATGCTGTACGGAACTCCAGATTCCGCCGCCACTTTCAGCGATTTCCAAGTATGTTTTCCCTGCGTTACGCATGGCAAAATCATTGGCACGGTTTCCTCCGAAGCAGATATGAGTATGTGAATCTACAAAGGCAGGAAGAACTACCTGTTCTCCTTCAATGGTTTCTATTTCTATTGTTGGATTTTCATTTTTTAACAGTTCAAAATCACCAATTCTCTGAATGGTACCATTTTCAACAATTATTCCTCCATCCACAATAATTTCTAATTGTTCGTCGGTAAGTTTTCCTCTTAATGGAAGATTGGCAAGTGTTACAACCTGCTTAAATGGGCCTATTAATTTCATTTATTTAGGTTAAAGGTTAGAAAATGACTGATCTCTGTTGACAATTTTCATCAAGCAAATTATTCATTCAAAATGAAATCAATCAAATTTTAATTTTCCTCTCAAAAATACTTAAAATATCTCAATTCTGTTCTTAATCTCAGTCTAAACCTCAGCTCTAATCTTAATCTCAGTTTCAAATTCACCTTTTCTCAATCTTCATTTCAATCTTAGTCTAAATTTGCTATCTTTGAGGTAAATGAAATGAATTAATGCCAGATTTTTTACATCCAGATAAGGAAAACTACTCACGAGAGGAGCTGATGCAGGAAGAACAAATTCGCCCCCAAAGCTTTAAAGATTTTGCGGGACAGAGAAAAACGCTGGAAAATCTTGAGGTTTTTGTGACTGCTGCCAAGAGGCGTGGCGGTGCACTAGATCATGTGCTTTTGCATGGTCCGCCAGGGTTGGGAAAAACAACTTTAGCTAATATTATTGCTAATGAACTTGGGGTAAACTGTAAGATTACTTCCGGTCCTGTATTGGATAAACCGGGAAGTTTAGCCGGATTACTCACTAATCTGGAAGAAAATGATGTTCTTTTCATTGATGAAATTCACCGTCTTTCTCCTGTTGTAGAAGAGTATCTGTATTCTGCCATGGAAGATTATAAGATCGATATCATGTTGGAAACAGGTCCTAACGCAAGAAGTGTACAAATCGGACTAAATCCTTTTACTCTTGTGGGAGCTACTACCAGAAGCGGAATGCTGACTAAGCCGATGCTTGCGAGATTTGGTATTCAAAGTAGACTTGAATATTACTCTATTGAACTTTTATCTATGATTATTCAGCGAAGTGCTAGAGTTTTAGGCGTAGTAATTTATGAAGATGCTGCTATTGAAATTGCCAGAAGAAGTCGTGGAACTCCAAGAATTGCGAATGCATTGCTGAGAAGAGTCCGTGATTTTGCTGAAATTAAGGGAAATGGTGAAATTGAGATTAAGATTACCAAATATGCACTAGATTCTTTAAATGTAGATGAGTTTGGGCTGGATGAAATGGATAATAAAATCATGCGTGTCATGATTGAAAACTTTAAGGGAAAACCTGTTGGAATTTCTGCTTTAGCCACCTCTATCGGAGAAAATCCGGAAACCCTGGAGGAAGTTTATGAACCATTTTTGATTCAGGAAGGTTTTATCATCAGAACGCCGAGAGGTAGAGAGGTTACCGATAAAGCGTATACCCATTTGAATATTTCCAGATCTAAAAATCCGGGAGAACTTTTTTAGTTTAAAGTTCAAGGTTTTGGATTCAAAGTTTTGAGTTTAAGATTTTAAAAGAAGAGTTGTTAATATATGTTTATACCTAAACTGTATAGAAGTGAAGATATGGAGGTGATGAGAGAAATTATCAAGGTAAATTCTTTTGCATTACTCATTTCTTCTGTTGATAAAATCCGTGCTACCCATTCCATGATGATGCTGAATGAAAGTGATCCGGAAAATTCTTATATTGAAACTCATATTTCCAGAGCTAATCCTCAGGCAAAAACTCTGAAAAACGGCGATGAGGTATTGTGTGACTTTTTAGGAGCGCATACTTATATCTCCAGCAGCTGGTATGACCATATCAATGTTTCTACATGGAACTATGAAGCGGTCCAGATCTATGGAAAGGTAGAATTAATGAATCAGGAAGAGCTATATACACATCTGGATACATTAACCTCAAAATATGAGCAGTTTCAGCAATGCCCTATGATGGTAAAAGATATGGGAAAGGAATTTGTAGAAAAGGAAATGAAGGGAGCTTTTGGAATTAAGGTGATTCCTACGGAAATATTTATCAAACAAAAACTGTCTCAGAACAGAAAGGAAAATGATTTTAACACGATCATTTCGCATCTGGAACAATCGGATGAAGATGCTAAAAAAATTGCTGAGAAAATGAAATTAATAAAGAAATAAATCAAAATATATATGAAGTTATATCCAATACAATGTGGAAAATTTAAACTGGACGGCGGTGCTATGTTTGGTGTCGTCCCAAAGAGTCTGTGGGAAAAAACTAACCCAGCAGACGAAAAAAACTTAATCGAACTGGGAACCCGTTCCCTGCTTATAGAGGATGGAAAGAAGCTAATCCTTGTAGACTGCGGTCTGGGCAATAAACAGGATGATAAATTCTTTGGACACTACTCTCTTTGGGGAGATGATACTCTGGATAAAAATTTAAAAAAATATGGTTTTGTAAAGGAAGACATTACTGATGTATTCCTTACTCATCTTCACTTTGACCACTGCGGTGGCGCCATAGAATGGAATGATGACAGAACGGGATACAGACCCGCTTTTAAAAACGCTCACTTCTGGACGAATGAAAATCACTGGCAATGGGCAACGGAGCCTAATGCAAGAGAAAAAGCAAGTTTTCTGAAGGAAAACATCATGCCTATGCAGGAAAGCGGGCAGCTGAACTTTTTACCTCTTCCTACTACCGGAAATTATGGATTTGCTCCGGATCTGAAAATGGATGTCATCTTTGTAGACGGACATACGGAGAAGCAAATGCTTCCGGTCATTCAGTATCAGGAAAAAACGATTGTTTTTGCAGCAGACCTTATCCCTACTGCCGGACACATCAATCAGGTATATGTGATGGGGTATGACACCAGACCTCTTTTAACATTGGAGGAAAAGGGAAAGTTTCTTAAACAGTGTGTTGATAATGAGTATTTATTATTCTTTGAACATGATGCTCACAATGAACTGGCTAGTCTTAAAATGACTGAAAAAGGCGTAAGACTTGATGAAACGTTCAGTTTTAATGATGTTTTTGGGTATTAATTTTTAATTATGGAAGAATTACATTCAGAGGGCCAACAGGCCGAGCCGCCCGCACCCAAGATCATTGGTTTAACCGGGGGAATTGGCTCAGGAAAAACTACAGTTGCTAAGTTTATTGAAGAATTCGGTTTTCCGGTGTATTATTCTGATGACCGGGCAAAAGATATTGTCAATGACAGTGAAGAACTGAAAATTAAAATCAAGGAGCTTCTAGGTGAAGAATCTTATGATGAAAATGGTCTATATGACAGAAAGTTTGTAGCAGATAAGGTTTTCAATAATAAAGAGCTTCTTCAGCAGTTAAATGAGATTATTCATCCTGCAGTACGTATTGATTTTGAGCAATGGGTAAAGCAGCAGACCAAATATCTGGTTTTTAAAGAAACAGCCTTATTATTTGAGTTAAGACTTAACAGACAATGCTATAAGTCTCTTTTGGTAACTGCAGAGGATAATATCCGAATCAAAAGGGTCATGGACAGAGATAACAAAACCTACCGTGAGGTAGAGGCTGTTATGGAAAAGCAAATGCCAGAAAGGGATAAGATTAAAATGGCAGATTGTATCATTTATAATAATACCAATCTGGAAGAGCTAAAAGAACAGACGGAAAAAGTCATCTTTGCTATTGAATAAAAAAGCTTTTAGAACATTCACTAAATACAAAAAGCCCTCAGAAGTGAGGGCTTTTTCAATATCCATTATATCGGTCTTATAATGAATGAATAACAAATCAACTTATTCTAAAATGAACTGCTGAACAAAAAAATAAGCCTTCATTTCTGAAGGCTTATTCTATTTGAAATTTAAATTATTTATTCTTTAATAAATTTCTTTTGAGCAGTATTACCATTGTCATCAATATCTATTACATACACTCCATTAATCAATTTTGTTACATTAATTTCGTTATTTAATAGAATACCTTCTACGATGATCTGCCCTGCAGCATTGTAAATTTTATATTTAGCTCTTTTGCTAATATTTTTCACATACAATATTGAACTTACTGGGTTAGGATAGATTAGGATATCCTTCTGGTTAATTGGATTAGCAACTCCCGGTTTAGAAATTCTTACCGTATAGTCCTCAACTTCTCCATTCTTAACGTTCATACAGCTTACAGGAACACCATCTCTTTCCATTGCCACTCTCATCACAACATATTTATAATCTGTTGTACTTACAAAAGCATCTGCCGGTACATTAAATTTACCTGATACAGGAGTTGTTGTGTTTGGAGATGAAGTGAATATTTTTTCGTAAATATCAAATTCACCATTTCTATCGAAGTCGATCCAAACTGCAATTCCTTCATTATAAGTTTTTCCTAACCATTTTTTCTCGATGATAATCTCATTATCTGTAGATCCTTGGATTAGCTCGATAAATGTTTTAGGAACTCCAGTATAATCTGTATAAGTAGATCCTTTTGATTCATTCTCCATTTTATCTTTTCCGTTTGGAATAACAGTTACCTTGGAAATATATTCTCCTGCTGAGCTTTCTGACTTCATCTGACAGTAAATTACTGTAGGGGTTGTAAAGTAGTAAGGAGGAGTATAATTTCCTGGTTTTCCACTACAGATATTGACTACCTGCATTTCATACTTCGTCATTTCTACAAGGCCATTCAATATAACTGTGTTAACCGCTGTAGGGACTTCTGTCCAACTTGGAATACCTACTTTTCTGTATCTAAGAAGATATGTTGCGCCTGGATATGCATCCCATGTAACCTCTGCAGTTGTAGGCAATAGTTGAGTAATTGTCAATCCCGGAGGTGGAATCTCACATATTCTTACCGTTGTAAATACTTTAGAATTTGAGAAATTATTCCAAGTGGTTTCACCAGCACACTGATTAGCAATCTGAACTTCATAAGTAACAAACGAATCCAGATTATTTAACAAGAATGTATTAGGTGAGCTTGGAAGAGGAATTTCCGGTTCCCAAGCCGGAGCACCCACTTTTCTCCATCTCATTTTATAAGTTGCACTTATTACGACTGGGTTCCAAGTAATTAAAGCACTTGTTGGAGTAATATTGCTTACTGTTACTGTTGGAGGTGTAGGATCACATCTTGTTGAGAATGTCTTAATTGCAGTAGCTGTACCTGTAGTACCTCCACAAACAGCAGCCACTTCCACTTCATAAGTTGTTGCCGGGCTTAATCCAGTAAGCGTAAGTGGAACGTTACCTAATGCTGCAGAAGCATATATTTGCGTCCATGTACCAGTTCCTGCCACTCTGTATCTTACAAGGTAAGTTACCGTATTAGCACCACCGGTTAAATTAACAACAGCCGTTGTATGGGTTATTGTAGTAAAGGTCGGTGCATTTGGCATCGCATTACTACACGGTCTGATTCTTACTGCATAATCTTCAACTTCCCCATCAATAGCATTAGCACATGCTGTAGGAATAGTTGTACCTGTTGAACGTTTCAATACGACTCTCATCGTAGTTGTATACGGTCCAATATAAGCAGGAGGTGCGTTAGGAACATTAAACAGGCTGGTAACCGGTGTAGTAGTACTAGCTGCAGAACCAAGAATTCTTTCAGAAGTATCAAACTGTCCGTTTCTGTCAAAGTCAATCCAAACGGCCACAGCATCATTCCCTGTTGATCCTGTCCATCCTTTCGCAACAAGAATTTTATTGTCAATAGAACCTGCATCTAAAGTAATAAGAGTTGCCGGGGTTGTATAGCTTGTATATGAATTCTGAACAGTAGTGTTGCTCATAGGCGGCACTCCTGAATTAGCAGACGTAACAGTAACATTTGAAATATGATCGTTATCTCCACTACCTGTTACAGGACAATATTGCAGTGGTAATGTCGTAAATTGTACTGAGCTTGAGAAAGCTCCAAAAGTAGTAGTACATTTCGTTGATACCTGTACTTCATATTTGGTTTGCTCTTTCAAAGGAGGAGTTGCAGGTGTAGTGTATATATTCCCTGGTGCAGGAACAGCAGCAACGGTTGTCCAAGCAGTAGTTCCAACTTCTCTATATCTCAATTGATATGTAGCACCTGTAGAAGCTAACCATGAGAACGTAGCACTTGTATCTGTAATGTTTGAAACCGTTATGTTTGTTGGCGGATTCGTTGTACATACCGGCTCGTCAATTAGTCTTACAGCATAATCTTCTACTTCTCCTACATTGTATGTTCCAAATGATGAACATGGTGCATTAACAGTACCATCCATCATAACGACACGCATACGGGTAAGAAGAGTACCATCATAAGTAGCAATATTAGGTGGAAGTTCTATTTTGAAACCAGCTGCTACAGTTCCCACAGGGTTTGTAGTACTGCTAGTAGCGTTCACAACTCTTTCAGTTGGTTCAAAAATTCCATTTCTATTCAGGTCAATCCATACTCCCACTCCATAACTAGATGTACTTCCAGGCCAGAATTTTGTAATACTAATTTTATTACCTGATGTCCCTCTAATCAGAGTAACTAATCTTGTAGGATCAGTAGAATAATCTTTATATCCGTCATATCCTGAACTACTTACCATTAAAGGTCCATTTGTAGGAGTAACAGTCACTTTACCAATATATCCACTTGGCGTACCTGTAGGAGGTACGTTAGGACAGTAAGTCAGAGCTAACGTTGTAAACTGAGTACTTGTAGAATATGCTCCCTGAGTACCGCTACAGATTGTTGCAATCTGAACTTCATACAGAGTTCCATCTATCAAATTATATAATGGCCAGCTGCTTGTTAATGGAGCTGTAATATCAATTACTTTCCAAGCTCCACCTGCTGCTGGTCTGTATTGTAATTTATAAGTAGCCCCTATTGCAGGCGTCCATGAAACGATAGCTGTACTCGCTGTAATACTATTTACTTTAATATTAGTAGGTGGTGCAGTTGTACAGGCTACTAATTCTATACCTTTAAGGACAATCTGTGGAATGTTGGCCTGCTTAGTACCTGATGGCGGAGAAGCAGGATCAGGATTAGTACCATCACTAATATATTGTAATCCTCTTTCAGGTGTTCCTCCGGCAAAAGCTCCCCAATTAGCATATGGAGTTGAGGAATAGGCTGGTGCATTTTCATCTACAGCCACTACAATATTACTTGTTCCGTCCCAAAGCAAAGGAGTTGTTAATGGTATAGTTACCCAAGTCCCTGCCGTCATTGTAGGTAAAATTCCTGACCAAACCTGTTTCAATGAAGAGATTGGCACCCAACTTGAGGTTGTTGCAAAATTATTCTGTGTAGTATTCCCCATATAAACTACCCAATCATTGTATTTACTTTGATCAGGAGCGGGATTATCTACATAGAATTTAAGTTCAGTAATGAATTTATTTGGCCCCACAGCTGCCGACACTTCGGAAGCTTTATAAATTTGCTGAGAATAATTATATCCCCAGTTTGAATTTACTGGAAGTTGAGTACTCTTACCACTACCAGATCCTATTTGTCCTAATTGAAATGGAGGTCCCGGCACCCAAGCACTTCTATCTGTAGAAGTACAAACTGCTCTTACCCACCAATAATAGGTAGTCCCTGCAACTAATGGAGTTAATGGTGTAGAGTTTCCTGGAACAATAGTACCTTGTGTAGTGGCATTATTTGTTGGCGCTACACCAGTAGTATTGTAATATACTTCATATCCTCCCGCAGGTGCAGAAGGTGATGCTGCCCAACCAACAACAGCACTGTTAGTTGTCATTGTTCCTACCGTTAATGAACCTGCAGTCGTAGGAACTGGCAGACATGTAGGTGGTGTTGCAAAAGATTTTGGTATAATATTCCAAGTACTTTGATCTGTTGAGCTACATCTTGCTCTCACCCATACATAATAAGTTGTATCAGGAAGTAAAGGGCTTAATGTTGCCGTTGTTCCTGATGGAACATTTTGCGATGGCAAAGTAGTACCATTAGGTGCAGCACCTGTGGTATTGTAATAAATATCATATCCTTCTGCAGGGGTATAACCAAATGAAGTCCAGTTAATCACCCCAGTTGTTGGTGTAATCGTTCCTGTTGTGATCGTTCCAGAAGTAGGCATCGCCGGACAGGTTGCCGGTGTAGCAAATGATAATGGTGTAGACCATTCACTTTGTTCTGTTGCACTACATTTTGCTCTTACCCACACATAATAGGTTGTCAATGGAGTTAATGGTCCGATAGTCGCAGTGGGTGCTCCTGGCGGAACAGTTAAATTAGGTGTTGATCCTGCTACTGGCGGTACGTTCGTTGTATTATAAAATACGTCATATCCCGCTGCCGGAGCCGGTACGTACGCAGTCCAATTGATTACAGCATTGGTTGCGGTAACCGCTCCTGTACTTAGTGATCCTCCCGGAGGCATAGGTAAACATGCCGGTGGTGTACCGAAAGTCATCTGAATATTGGGTCTGTTACTGGTAACTGTTCCGGTCTTAGTCGTAGGAGGTGTACTATCCTGCTCAATATACATGTGTCCTGATGTAACACTAGAATAAGCAATCTTCGCTCCTGTACTAAACGATCCGGAACCACCATAATTGGTTTCAACAAGTACCATTAGGTTATCTATTCCATTATAAGTATAAGGAAGCTGTAAAGGAATTGTATACCATCCTATGGGTATAAGACCTACACTTCCACTATATAATAAAGTAGCTCCGGTAGTTAAAGTATTCCAGCTTTGCGCTGTCATAGTTGTTGTAGTTCCTACCGGTTTTATATAAACTTTTACCGGCATACCAATATTAGAAACTCCGGTAGAATTCCATCCCAAAGATAGAATACTTCCAGTAGTTCCAATTTCAGCTGCCGTGTAAATAGATGCAGAACGTTCAAACCCCCAACTAGCTCCTAAAGGATACTTTTGGGTAGACGTTCCGGTACCAATTGTAATGGTTTGAGCCTGTATGGACAATCCGATGACCATACAGAGCAATGCAATGAGCACCTTAAAAGGTCGGCTCATTTTACAGAGTAAAAGTCCACTCATATTTTTTAAATTTAATAATGATAACGATAATTAAGAATTATAGTATTTCGCATTTTATGAGGCTGATTCACAATTCTGAAACCTCATTATTTACAGAAAATCTGTAGTAAAAAGAATAATTTTATCCCATAAGCTAATATTTTAATATTTACACAAATCTAATGATTTTTTCATTATAATATATCTATTAAAATGTTTTTTTGAAAAAGTTAAGCAACATTACCCTATATGATTGAAAATAAAAAATAAATCAAAATAACACAAATTCACCACCATTTAGCATCATTATTAATTTTTAATTAATTATTTACTTTCTAAAATATTATCACCTTTTATAGCAATAGCGTGCTTTACTTTTAACGGTTAATACTCATTTATATTATTATTATCAATCCTATTTTTTTTTACGATTTAATATACCACATCATATATTACAACTATTTTTCACGATAAACCTTTACAATATTTACGATACTGCTGATGAGATTAAAATAAATTCTGAAGTTTTTATCTTTTTATCATTCATGCAGGAAACATAAGTGCTCATTTAAAATCCTTCCAAAACCACATAGCTTCCTTAAGGATAATCTCCATAAAAACAAATGAGCCTTAGGAAATTTCCCAAGGCTCATTGATATGATAAACAAATTGTTTAATAAACTTTCATTAGAACTTATACGCTATATTCCATGCGAATCCCATATTAAATTTTGAAGAGCTTTTTCCAAACCCTGGAATAATCATTGGAGAAATATTATCCTGTTTGGAAGTATAAGCTAAATAACGAGGCTGTAGATTTACATCTATATAAAAATTAGAGTCAAATAACTGTACTCTTCCTCCCAAGGTTCCCTCCAACCAGAAAGAAGATTGTGATGATGCAGGAAAAGCCACAGAAGAACTACTTCCCCCATATCCTCTGACTGGGATAGCCATATATTCCTGATTATAAAAGGAGCCGGCTACTTTTCCTCCCGCATAGAATCCATTGAATTCGTTTTCTTTATCTTTAGCCAGCATATAGAATGCTCCAAGTTTAATAAATGGGCCATTGGCTTTAGCATCGTATCCATTTTTCTGGTATATATTTTTTTCAAAACCAGCCTCTGCAATACCATGAACACTTCCATTAATTTTTGAGGAAATAAATCCCTGATACAGTTTCCTGTCTGAAAAAAATCCAACACCTGCATTCAAAACATCAAACCCAACCATAAAATTCGGTTCATACTTCCAATGAGTTTTTTTTACTTCTTCTTTCTTCTCCTCCTGTGCCCAGGTTAAGATTCCAAACAGGCTAAAAAATAAGGTAAAGATTAGTCTTGTCTTCATTCAATATTTGATTTTGTCCGTTTTCCACATTTTGAACAGGATCAGGAGTTATTAATTGTGAGCTTACATTCTCATATGTTTTTTTAGCACCACATCCAGCAGAAACATAGGCAGCCTTTGTTGTGTAAGTTACTCTTACTTTTGATTCTTTGCTTTTAGTAGATGTTTTAAAATAAATATCTGTATAAGGAGAATCATCCACTCTCAAAGGAATAAGCCTTGAATCAATATTTTTCTGCCATCCAAGATCTACCTTCCCTGAGCCATAATCTACGGCTACAGATAATGAATCCATTGTTCTCTCCTTTCCCGAATCTGCTGTTTTAAAAGCAACCTTCATTCTTGGTGTACCTTCACCGCTTTCACAGATGTCATCATCGCTGCCACATGAAAAGAACATTCCAACCAAGCAAAGCATTATGAGAAATTTAAAATACTTCATACTAAAGATTTGAACTCAAATTTAATTAAATTATTTTTTAATCAGCAATGCTATATTTTCCACATGATGAGTTTGTGGGAACATATCAACCGGTAATATCTTTACTACGGTATAGTGTTCTTTCATCAATGCCAGATCTCTCGCCTGTGTTGCAGAATTACAGCTTACATACACTACTTTCTCCGGGGCTAATTTCAAGATTTGCTCCACTACTTTTTGGTGCATTCCATCTCTTGGAGGATCCGTAATCAGGACATCTGCTTTAGGATGGTTTTCCATAAACTCGTCATTAAAGACATTCTTCATATCTCCACAATAGAAAGTTGTATTGGTAAGACCGTTTAATTCAGCATGTTCAATGGCCGCATCAATAGCTTCCTGAACAGATTCTATCCCAATGACCTGTTTTGCATTTCTTGCCACATACTGCGCAATTGTACCTGTTCCGGTATACAAATCATATACTACTTCATCTCCTTTTAGATCTGCAAATTCAAGTGTTTTTCTGTATAATTCAAGTGCTTGTTTATAATTGGTCTGGAAGAATGATTTTGGTCCGATTTTAAACTTCAGCCCATCCATTTCTTCCATTAAATATCCTTCTCCAAAATATACATTGATGTCAAGATCATAAATAGAGTCATTGGCTTTTGGATTAATAGCATACACCAATGTTTTAATTTGCGGAAATTTCTCTAAAATAAAAGCAAATAATTTTTCTCTATTCTCTTTTTCTTCTCTAAAAAGTTGGAATAATACCATCCATTCTCCTTTAGAGTTCTGTCTCATCATCAAAGTTCTCAGGAACCCTTCATGATTTCTTACATCAAAAAAGTCTAATCCATTGTCAACAGCATATTTCTTCACCGCTAATCGGATTGCATTAGATGGATCTTCCTGTAGAAAACATTCTTTAAGGTCTAAGATCTTACTCCACATTCCCGGAATATGGAACCCTAAAGCATCTTTGCTTCCAAAATTCTCTTCAGAACTGATCTCATACTGAGTAAGCCATCTTGCATTGGAGAAAGAAAACTCCATTTTATTTCTATAAAAATACTGTTCTTGTGAACCTAGAATGGATACAGTTTCAAAGTCTTCGATCCCTCCAATTCTTTTGATATTGTTATATACTTCTTCCTGTTTAAAATCAAGTTGTTTTTCATAGCTCATATTTTGCCACTTACAACCGCCACAAGTTCCAAAGTGAACACATTTTGGTTCTGTTCTGAAAGGAGATTTTTCCAAAACATCTACCGCTTCTCCTTCATAATATTTGGATTTCGCTTTTTTCACTCTTACATTCACAATATCTCCCGGAATTGCTCCTGAAACCAATACTGTTTTTCCGTCTTCTGTTTTTCCGATAGCCACTCCTTTTGCTCCGGCAGTTAACAGTTTTATATTTTCAAGAACTAAATTTTTCTTATTCTTTCTGCTCATTCTAAAATTTTCTATTTTCCTAATTGAAACTTTAAAAGTTTCATCTTGCAAAAATACAATAAAAAAAACCTTATCCGAGGATAAGGTTCTGATCTATATTAAAGTTTATTATTTTGTAGGTGCTGGCTGTGGATTTGTTTGCTGCGGTGCAGTAGGATCAATCTGCAATTGCTGCTGCATCTGTGCATTCGGATCTACTTTTGGAGCTGCAAGCCCTGTTAGTTTATCTAGAATGGTTACAAATTCCTGTTCACCAAGATTTACAAATGATCTGCTGGCAATTTTACCGTCTTTATCAACGATTACAAAGCAAGGTAACTTAAATCCGTATACTCCATATTTTTTAGCAATATCAGACTCCATTCCTTTTTCTCCGTAAACATTTACTCCCGGAATACCTTTTAATAACGAATTGCTTGTTTTGATAAACTGATCTTTTGTATCATCTACATTTACAAAAACAAAGTTCATTTTAGATTTGTAAAAATTAACTACTTCTTTTAAAACCGGTACTGTAGCTTCACCGATATAAGGATTCCATGAAGCGTAGAAAAACAACATATAAGGTTTTCCTTTGTTTTCAGAAAGTTTGTATGCTTTTCCATCCTGTTTTACTAATGCTGCTTCCGGAGCTGCTTCTCCAATCTTAAGTCCTGTAATTGCCATCTGCATTTTTAACAGGTCACTTTTGATAGTAGCATCTTTGATATCTGTATCAATAAGTTTTTTGATTTTATCAATATTAGCAGTAGTTGTTGTTGGATGAATATCAGCCTGAGCCATTACAAATGCTAAAAGATAATCTTTTGCTGTTTGAGAAATATCTTTTTTAGTTCCCAAATATTTAGCAAACATTTCTGAAGTGGTAATTCCAGTTTTGTTTTTACTGTTTGCCTCTGCATATTTTTGGAAATCAGGAGTCATTTTTACAAGAAGATATTGTCTGTAAAGTGGAATAGTTTTTACCATCGCCTCTTTATCATTATCTAATTTAGCCTCATAATCTGTTAAAGCCTTAGAAGCTTTATAAGATGGGTTACCAGCCATGGCTCCATGAGACATTTCATAATTGGCAAGAAGGTTAAGAATGGTTACTTTAACATCGTTTTTCTTCCAATTCAAAAGAGCTTTACTAGGATTATTTTTAGCCGCAAGATCATCAACATTCTTATTGATATCTGCTTCTACTTTTTGCATGCCTTTAACGAATGCTGCTTCATCACCGGCCATTAATTGTCTTAAATCAATTTTATTACCATAGTCACCTAAAAACTTCTGGCTTGCTGCAAGAAAATCATTATTCTTTTTAGCATCGCCGGTAATAACATACTCGTTCGGGAATGTCATTGCATTTCCTGAGATATTTACTTTTTGTCCTCCTTCAAGGTAGATCAGGTTTTGTTTGTTAGCATAATTGATAACATACATTCCATCTTTAGGTGCTTCAAAGCTTCCTGAAAAGTTACCCTCTTTATCCAGACCGATATTAATTAAAGGCAATGTCCCTACTCCGGAAGCTTCTACAAATTCGATTCTTTCCAATGGTGAGCTTCCTGTAATTTTTCCTTTTACTTCTACTTTTTTTGAACAAGACATCACGAAAATCGCGATGATAAACAATAAAAGATATTTTTTCATTTCAATTTTTAATATTACACAAAAATACGCTTTTTAGGGCATGTTAATTCACACTGATAATTTTTTTAAAAAAAATTTATTATTACCGATAGAAAGGGAACTTTCAATTATTTTATCTATCCATTTTTTACCGGTAAAAAGCAACGGAAATGATGTACTTTTTACATCCTCCAACTGCCCTCCAAATATATACTTATTCAGCAAAGTAAACCTATATTTTACTGATAAGTTAACAAACTTTAACAGCTAAAAGGTTTCTATAAAAAAAATCGCCCCCGAAACGGAGGCGATTTTTAAGTATTCTGAATCAATTCTATCCTTGATCTACAAGAGCAGACATGTATTCTCTGTTCATTCTTGCGATATTTTCAAGAGAAATACCTTTAGGGCATTCAATTTCACAAGCACCCGTATTTGAACAGTTTCCGAATCCTTCTTCGTCCATAGCTTTCACCATGTTCAGAACTCTTCTCTTAGCTTCTACTCTACCTTGAGGAAGTAATGCATACTGAGAAACTTTAGCTCCTACGAATAGCATTGCAGATCCGTTTTTACATGTAGCGACACAGGCTCCACATCCGATACAAGCAGCAGCATCCATTGCTTTGTCTGCATCTTCTTTAGGAACAGGAATTGCGTTAGCATCCAGCGTATTTCCTGAAGTATTTACAGAGATGAAACCACCTGCTGCCATTACTCTGTCGAATGCGCTTCTGTCTACCATTAAGTCTTTGATAACAGGGAAAGCTGCACTTCTCCAAGGTTCAATAACGATGGTCTCACCATCTTTGAACATTCTCATGTGAAGCTGACAAGTAGTAATCCCTGTGTCAGGTCCGTGAGCTCTACCATTGATGTAAAGGGAACACATCCCGCAAATACCTTCACGACAGTCGTGATCGAAAGCGATAGGTTCTTTACCTTCGTTAATTAAATTTTCGTTCAGAATATCCAACATCTCCAGGAATGAAGAATCTGTAGATACATCTGATATTTTATAGGTCTCAAACTGACCTTTAGTTTTACTATTTTTTTGTCTCCAAATTTTCAGCGTAAGATGTAAGCCTTTTTTTGCACTCATAATGTTATATTTATAGGTTGGAGATTATTTATAACTTCTTGTTTTAACCTCGATGTTGTCATATATCAGTTCTTCTTTATGCAATACTTCCGCATTGATATTTTCTCCCTGATATTCCCAAGCTCCGACGTATTTGAAATTTACGTCGTCTCTTTCCGCTTCTCCATCCGGAGTAGCGTGATCCCAACGGAAATGACCACCACAAGATTCTTCTCTGTTTAACGCATCGATAGCCATTAGCTGTCCTAGTTCAAGGAAGTCTGCCACTCTGAATGCTTTTTCAAGCTCAGTGTTCATCCCATCACCTTCTCCAGGTACTTTTACGTTCTTCCAGAAGTCGTTTCTTACTTCTTCAATTTCTTTGATTGCTTCTTTTAATCCTTCAGGAGTTCTACCCATTCCCACTTTATTCCACATAATGTGTCCTAGTTTCTTGTGGAAGTGATCTACTGAGTGAGTTCCCTTATTATTAATGAAGAAATCAACTTTATCTTTAATTCCTTTCTCAGCTTCGTCAAACGCTGCTGAATTCGTAGGAATTGCTCCTGTTCTGATGTCTGCAGAAAGGTAATCTGCGATTGTGTAAGGAAGTACGAAATATCCGTCTGCAAGACCTTGCATCAATGCTGATGCTCCCAATCTGTTAGCTCCGTGATCTGAGAAGTTAGCTTCACCAATTACGAAACATCCAGGGATCGTAGACTGAAGGTTATAATCAACCCATACACCTCCCATTGTATAGTGAACAGCCGGATAGATTTTCATTGGCGTTTTGTAAGGATCATCAGCTGTAATTTTTTCGTACATTACGAATAAGTTACCATATTTCTCCTCAACCCAACTCTTACCAAGATCATAGATCTGCTGATCTGTAGGATTATGAATATGTTTTTCGATAGCGGCTTCTTTACCTTTTTTCATGATCTCTGTAGAGAAATCAAGGTAAACCCCTTCTTGAGTATCATTATTTTCGATTCCGAATCCAGCATCACATCTTTCCTTAGCAGCTCTTGATGCAACGTCTCTAGGTACAAGGTTACCGAATGCAGGATATCTTCTTTCTAAATAATAATCTCTATCTTCTTCTTTAATATTTTCAGGTCTTAATTTACCTTCTCTGATCGCTACTGAATCTTCAATCTTTTTAGGAACCCAGATTCTTCCTGAGTTTCTTAATGATTCAGACATCAAAGTTAATTTAGACTGCTGAGTTCCGTGAACCGGAATACAAGTCGGGTGAATCTGTACGTAGCAAGGGTTTGCGAAGTAAGCTCCTTTTTTGTGGATCTTCCAAGCTGCAGAAACGTTAGATCCCATTGCGTTGGTAGAAAGGAAATATACATTTCCGTATCCTCCTGAAGCGATAACTACTGCGTGAGCAGAGTGTCTTTCGATTTCACCTGTTACAAGGTTTCTTGCGATAATTCCTCTTGCTTTTCCGTCAACAATTACCAGGTCAAGCATTTCATGACGGTTGTACATCTTGATTCTTCCTTTACCGATCTGACGGCTCATTGAAGAATATGCTCCTAATAATAACTGCTGTCCTGTTTGTCCTTTTGCGTAGAATGTTCTTTTTACCTGAACCCCACCAAATGAACGGTTATCTAACTGGCCACCGTAATCTCTACCAAAAGGAACCCCTTGAGAAACACACTGGTCAATAATATTTGCAGAAACTTCTGCTAATCTGTAAACGTTAGCCTCTCTTGCTCTATAGTCACCCCCTTTAATAGTGTCATAGAATAATCTGTAAGTAGAGTCACCATCTCCCTGGTAATTCTTAGCTGCGTTGATCCCTCCCTGAGCTGCAATAGAGTGCGCTCTTCTTGGTGAATCCTGGTAGCAAAATGCTTTCACATTATATCCTTGCTCAGCTAAAGTAGCTGCTGCAGAACCTCCTGCCAAACCTGTACCTACAACAATAATATCAATCTTATCTCTGTTGTTTGGTGCAACAAGGTTCATATGATCTTTATGATTTTTCCACTTGTCTTTAAGAGGACCCGCTGGAATTCTTGAATCTAATTTACTCATACTAGTATATTGATATTATTGAGTTATAAAATGATAAACTGCCACAATGATAAATCCTGCCGGAATAAGGATAGAATACCATGTTCCGAAAGCCTTAATCACAGGCGTATATTTTGGATGTCTTGCTCCAATAGACTGGAATGAAGACTGAAATCCGTGAGCTAAGTGTAAGCCCAATAGTACAAAAGAGATCACGTATAAAGCAACTCTCCAAAGGTCAGCAAACTTCTCATGAAGCTCTGGCCAGAAACGTTCTGAATCAGGAGCTATTCCCTCTACATACTTATAGTTGATTTCATGTAACCAGAAATCATATAAGTGAAGCGCCAAGAAAGCCAACACAACTGCCCCGGAAATAATCATATTTCTAGACATCCATGAAGAATTTACAGCAGCATTGTTTGATGCATACTTTACTGGACGCGCTTTATTATTCTTGATCTCCAATACAAATCCCATCGCAAAATGGAAAATTACTGCAAAGCCAAGAATAGGCTGCATTAAGAACTGCACAAAAGGATTATAGCCCATAAACTCAGATGCTGTATTGAACGCATCTCTGTTTAGAACTGATAACAAATTGGTTGTCAAATGCAGTATAAGAAAAATCAGCAAAAACATAGCTGATAATGCCATAGCGTATTTTCTACCTATCGTAGAACTCGTTAAACCTGCCATATAAGTTTAAATTTGAATTTCCCACAAAATTAAGAAATGTTAACAATATCGGGAAGTGAGAAATCTCACAATTAGACAGTTTGTAATCTTTCTAAATAAGAGCCTAACACGTTATAAATAAAGAAAAATCAAAAAAATCAAAAATATTTATTTCATATCATAAACATGATCTCCAAAAACTATTTTTTTAGTTGAAAAAGGAATCTGTTTTATTTCAAAATGATCTATTCTTCTGGAAGAACAGTAAGGCTCAATGATAAATTGTAAAACCTTTTCCCTGTCTGCCTTATCCTGAATCCAAAAGCAGGCCTTACTTCCTTTCTTTATTGATATAATTTTGTTCTTACTAAAGGAATGTAAAAGCACTTCTTCTTTCTGATTTTCAATAATATTACATCCTATTCTTATCATCATAAACACTAAAACAGCAATGATGAAATTCATTGAATTTTTAAAGTTCAGTTTTAAAATCAATGCTCTTAACAAATATATTGCTATTAAAACGGATATTACTTCCATCAGATTCATGGAAATGTTTTTAATGAATACCATATCTGCACTGGCAAACCAATGAATACTCTTCAGAAATAATTGTATAACACCATCATAAAGCTTATCAATAAAGCCAAAATCAAGACCAAAGACAATAAGAAGTGTCATCAGAAATGAAAACACAATAATCAATTCGGAAAAAGGGATAATGATAAAATTGGCTGCAATTGAAACGAATGAAAACTGATGAAAGTAATACAACACCAACGGAAGTGTGGCTAACTGTGCGGATAAGGATATTGTAATGGTATTAAAAATCAGTTTTTTAAAATAATTATCAGCTCTTGAAAAATATTTCAGAAGTGGTTGATTCAACAAAAAAATTCCTAATACCGCCATAAAACTCAGCTGAAATCCCACATCAAAAAGCTGTTGGGTATCCAAAATCAGAATAATAAAGGCTGACAGTGCCAATGAGTGCAGTAAATCTGGTTTCCTCTGTAATAAAACAAACATAAAATATACACTCAACATGATACAGGACCTCAACACGGAGTTACCAAATCCAATAAATAAAGCAAATAGCCAAATAAAAACTAAACTAAAAATAATCGCATATTTTCTGAATTGTAAAGGAATACAACGGGTCATCAAAAAATAAAAAAGTCCAAAAATAATCACGATATGGGTTCCTGAAATAGCCAATAGGTGAACCAACCCAGATCTGTTAAAATCCTGTACAGTTGTCGCCTCCATCTCCGTTCGGTCTGCCAGGATAATTCCTTTTAAAAATTCTTTGGTACTCCCGGACATTTCTGTTTTGTCAATTTTCTTTAGAACATGGGCTCTGTATTGTTTGATCTGCTCTATAAAACTCAGATCATTTCGCTCTATAGAAGAAATGTTTTTTGAAATATAAGCCTGATAGTCAATATTCTTTCGTTTCAAATAGTGTGCATAATTGAACTGGAAATCATATTGTGGCTGTTGGGGTTGTGCAATATAGGCTTCAGCCTTGTAGTAATGTTCATAATCTAATTCTTCATGATTTTTCGGGATGTAAACCATCGAATTAAAGCTATTCTTCCCTAATTGAGCGATCCCTTCATATTTCTTATATTTTTCTGTTGAATTTAATTTCTGAGAAATTTTAAAAACAATAGTCTCATTTTTATTCACAGCTATTGCCATTTTTTGAGGCAAAGAATTACAGAAATGAAGAACTACACCTATTCCAAAAAACAGTATCCCAAGCAAAATAACTTTGATCTTATGGAGAAAATAGGTGTTGAAGAATAGAGAAATTAAAATCCCAACATTTATAATAATTACACCATAGATCCATCCTTTTCCCAATAAAAATGTATCCTGAAAAAAAATTCCAAGAATAAAATAGAGAACTAAAATCAGTAACGGTTCCTTATTCAATTTCAATTGTTTATATCACCAATATAGGAAATTGAAAATTTGATTGCTATCACTGTAATTACTAATAAAACACCCTGCTATCTTCAAAGAGATTAACAGGGCGCTTATTTTTTTGCTATGAAATTACGTTTAGGCTAAAAGTTTTACTTTCCTTTCAAAAACTTATCCGTTAAACGTTTCGTTTCTTTGATATACATCCATGGATCTTTTCCATAGTCTTCGTAGATGAAACTTCCAGTCTTTTTAGGAATTGCAGGCTCTATTTGTGTGCCTTCGTGCCATTCGTTAAATGAAGTAATTCCTATAAATTCAGGATTGACTTTAATCGCAGCATCAAACATCTTTTCGTAATATTTGCCATTATCCCGGCTTTTAAAGTTGGCTTCATTCCAAGGTCTGATTCTTGTATCTGAATAGCCTGGACCAACACATGGAATAAAAATAAGATGATGATCTTTCGCATATTGAGCCATAAAATTCCAATTGGAAGTTGTGCTTCCATACACAAAACCTTCACTGGCAAAATAAGTGTAAAAACCATCAAATCCGCTTGTATTGAAAAATGCAGAATCTTTTTCTTCTACCCATAATCCAATATATAATGCATCCAGTTCCGTATTGCGTAAAGTCTTCTCTCCATTTTTAGAAAGCAACTTTGACCATTCTTCCGGAGCTATTTTATAACTGTCATACACGTAATACAGAGGCTTTCCGTCTTTTTTATAAAAAGCATGATGATGGCCATATGTTTTAACAAGATAAGAAAGCTGCTCTCTAAACTCTGTAATTGATTTATAGAAAGGCTCTATATGAAATGCTATTTTCAAATTAAAACGGTCTGCAATGTCCAGATACTTCATCAAGCTTTTATCAGTAAAAGAATCTTTTCCCAACCAACTCACCACCACAACCCCTACACCAGAATCTTTAATCATCTTCATGTGCTTCTCTATGATTGCTTTATCATTGGAGCTATAATTACCTAATGCCGGATAAAAGTTGGCACCAATATCATCCCCGCCTTTGTGATTCTCAAGATTATTCCATTTAGGATTGCTCCAGTGCGGGATAATTTCGTGATTCCAGTGTTGTAGGCTTCCATCAGTTTTTGGGTTTCCATACCAGCCATAATAAAAAATCTGAACTTTATCTCTCAATGCTGTTTCTTTCTGAGCAAAGCTTATTGAGAAAATGGTACAGGCAATTAATAATAGAACATTCTTTATATGTTTCATTGTAATAAAGGAATTATATTTCCTGAGATTCTTCTCAGACATTTAAAATCACCTCAGCTGCATGATCACTGGCTCCGCTCCCCCCAAGCTTTTCTCTCAAAAGGCTATAGTCGTTCAGGACCTGTTCTCTTTTTTTTCCTTCTAAAATTTTGTTGAGTTCGTCCACCAGATTTTTAGTATTCAGATCACTCTGGATAAGTTCTTTTACGACTTCCCTATCCATGATAAGATTCACCAGGGAAATGTAGTTTATATTTTTAACCAATCTTTTGGCAATGGCATAAGAAACAGTGCTTCCGCGATAACAAACCACTTCAGGAATATTCAACAGAGCCGTTTCTAATGTAGCAGTTCCTGAAGTTACTAAAGCCGCTTTTGAGCACCTCAGCAGATCATATGTTCTATTTGAAACAAAGTGTACATTATCATCCACATATTTCTCATAAAATTCTTTAGGAAGACTTGGTGCTCCAGCAATAACGAACTGATAATTTTTAAAATGCGGTCTTACAGAAAGCATGATTTCAAGCATTTTTTCAACCTCCTGTTTTCTGGAGCCTGGTAAAAGTGCAATAATTTCTTTTTCGTTCAGTCTATTTTCTTTCTTAAAACCATCAATATTGATTTCCTTTAAATCAGAGATTGCATCCAGCAAAGGATGCCCAACAAAGTGTGAATGTACACCATGTTTTCTGTAAAAATCTTCCTCAAACGGAAGAATTACCATCATTTCATCCACATATTTTTTAATAATTTCCACTCTCCCCTCTTTCCAGGCCCAAAGCTGTGGTGAAATATAATAAACTACCTTAATACCTAATTCTTTGGCAAATCTGGCAATCCTTAGGTTAAATCCCGGATAATCCACCAGAATTAAAACATCAGGTCTGTTGTTCTGAATATCTTCTTTGCAGAATTTAATATTATTTAAAATGGTTCTCAGGTTCATGACTACTTCCAAAAACCCCATGAATGCCAGATCACGATAGTGTTTTACCAATGTTCCGCCCTGAGCTTTCATCAGATCACCGCCCCAAAACCTGAACTCCGCATTTGGATCCTTTTGTTTAAGAGCTTTCATCAAATTACTTCCATGAAGATCACCGGAAGCTTCTCCTGCAATAATGTAATATTTCATTTCTTCCGAAATCTTTATTTGTTTTAATAACCGATAAAAACAACCTGTTTCTTTAAATCATGGGCAGTTTCTATGGTAAGGATAGAGAACAAATTAAAATGTATATTGATCTTAATTCGTAAATTTGTTCAAAGATAATGATAAAAATGTCAGAAGAATTTGAAATACGAAATAAAGTTGCTGAAAGCGGCCTTGTGAATTTTGACCTTACCACTTTGCTTCCAAAAGGGGAAAGAAAAGGTATTGACCTTAAAGATTTTCTTTTCCAGGAAATGATTCTGAAGGAAAAGGATTTCCGTGAAAAAGTAGAAGCAATCAACGTTGAAGAATACAGAGATTCTTACATCTATATATACAATTCTGTAGACACTATTATTCCACTTTGGGCTTATTTTGTATTGACAGCTAAGCTTACTGATGTCTCCAAGAAAATTGTATTCGGAAACCGTGAAGATCTGGAGGTTATTTTGATGCATAATGCGATCCAGATCTATGATTTTGAAGACATGAGAGGAAAAAGAGTTCTGGTAAAAGGATGTTCAGATAAAGAAATTCCTGAAAACGCTTATATTGAGTTGGTAGAACAGCTGAAACCTATTGTAAAATCTCTGATGTTTGGAGAAGCGTGCTCTAATGTTCCTATTATAAAGAACTAAGACTCAGACAGAAATTTTATACTTTATTGTTTAACAATTTTTCTCCTTTCTATTTTGTTTTGTTGATGAGTATCTTTCAGAGAAAAATCCATAGACTATTTCAAATGGGAGATCAGAAAAACTTTAACAATAATTATGAATCCGGAGTATTTTATCAGGCACATTTTTTGATAACTTTGAGTCAATTAATACTTTAACAAACACAAACAATGAGCTTATTAGACCTACTTACAGGGAACACTAGCAACCAGGTTGCTGAACAGGCTGAAAACAAATTCGGAATCAATAGAAACCAGGTAATTGCTTTATTGGCAGTAGCTACTCCTCTCATCATTTCTTATTTAAGAAATAAATCTCAGGATGCTAAAGAAGCGGAAGCATTAAACAGTGCTTTAGACAAAGACCACAATGGAAGTATCTTAAATGATCCTTCACAAATTGAAGCCAGACAGGCTGAGGGTGGATCTATCCTTGACCATATCTTTGGTGGACAAAAGAGCACCGTAGAAAATCAGTTATCACAAAATACAGGAATCTCAATAGATAAGATAGGACCTATTCTTGCCATGTTGGCTCCGGTTGTAATGGGATATATTGGTCAACAAAAACAACAAAGTAATGTGGGTGCCGGAGGTTTAGGAGATCTTTTAGGAGGAATTTTAGGAAATGCTTCTAATCAGGCACAAGCTCAACAATCTAATCCATTAAATGACATTCTTGGAAGTGTTTTGGGGAATAATGGACAAGCTCAGTCATCAGGAAATCCATTGAATGATATCTTAGGAAGCGTACTTGGTGGTGGAAATCAGCAACAGCAAGGCGGCGGATTAGGAAGCATCCTTGGAAATATTTTCGGAAAATAATTAATTTAATTTTTAATAAAAAAGGGCGGAGAAAAATTTCTCCGCCCTTTTTATATCATTACTTTTTAGATTTCTCTTCAGAGGCTACAAAAGATTTTGAAGCTTTTCTAGGCCTTCTTTTTCCATAGTTTCCAGAATTGATCTTACCTCGTCTTGATTTTTTGTCTCCTTTTCCCATAGTAATAAATGTTTGTTGTTCTTACGAATTTAGGGAATGCATGATTAATATCCAACTATTTAAGCTATTAAAGTTGATAAGAAAGGAGAACTAAGACCGAAAGAAGGAAGTTATGCGCGTCGTTAATTCGATATTATTATATAAGAAAAGATGACATAAACTTCCAGCTCATGCTTTTCTGCTATTAAACCTGAACCGTTTTCCATTTTCCTTTTCTAAACAGAATAAAAGCAACAATAGTAATCAAAGTCTCTGCGGCCGGGATTGAAATAAAAACTCCTTTCGGCCCCATTTCCAGGTATTTGGAAAGGAAATAAGCTAAGGGAATCTGAAACAGCCAGAATCCGAAAAGATTCACCCATGTTGGGGTCCAGGTATCCCCTGCTCCATTAAAGGCATTAATCATTACCATTCCAATTCCGTAGAATATAAAACCTATACTCATGATATGAAGTGCATTTTTAGCAAAATTCTTGATCTCAATTTCCTGGGTAAAGAAACTCACCAGGAAATTACCGAAAAGAACAAATATTAAACTTACAATCACCATGAAAATCACATTGTATTTTACCGTTTTCATCACAGACTGTTCTGCTCTCAACATTTCATTCGCCCCCATATTCTGTCCCACCAACGTGGATGCTGCATTACTAAGCCCCCAGGCCGGAAGCATAAAGAACATCATTAACCGTAAGGCAGTCTGATAACCGGCAGAGGCATTTTCACCTCCTGTAGTAGCCACCAGTTCTGCGAGAAAGATCCAACTGCATGATGCAATCACAAACTGGAAAATTCCTGGAGTCGCAATTTTTATGATGGATTTAATTAACCCATAGTCTGCTTTAAAATAAGGAAGTTTAATACGGATCTGCGTATCCGCTACCAAAAGATGATACAGCTGATAGAATACTCCGATACTCCGTCCAATAGTCGTTGCCAACGCTGCTCCGGTAAGTCCCATGGCAGGAATAGGCCCAAAGCCCTTAATCAGAATAGGGCAAAGAATGATATTGGCAATATTGGCAATCCACAAGCTTTTCATTGCAATCATCGCATTACCTGCTCCTCTAAAAATCCCATTGATAAGGAATAAAAGCATAATAATGGTACTGCTTCCCATCATAATCCTCGTAAAGTTTTTTCCATAGGCTGCGGCTTCCGGTCTTGATCCCATCAGGATCAGAATTTCTTCGGCATAAACAACACCTAAAATACTTAAAACAAGAGTTATTGCAAATGAAACCAACAATACCTGTGCGGCACTCCGGGAAGCTTGTTCCGGATTTTTCTCACCAATTCTTCTCGCTACCATTGCTGTTGCCGCCATACTCATCCCAATGGCAATAGAATACATAATGGAAAGTACAGACTCCGTAAGTCCTACGGTCTGAATTGCAAAGCCACTCTCTTTCAAATGTCCCACAAAATAGAGGTCAACCAGTGCAAATACTGACTCCATCGCCATTTCTAGCATCATCGGTATAGCCAGAAGCAAAACTGCACTCCTGATGTTTACCTTGGTAAAATCGGTTTCTTCTCCTCTAAAGGCTTTCTTGAAAAAGTCAATATATCTGGTCATTTCTTTGGTTATAATTTTATTATCCTCAAAAATACAAATCTGTATCGGAGTAAGTCTTAGCAATTGGCAATAAAAATTAATAAGAAGTTTTTTTATTTATAAAACCTGCAAAAATCTTATCTTTGCCAACGAAAAAAAAGAGGTTATATCAAAAGTTTCATTCTGAACGAAATGAAATACAGTAAAGAATCTTAAGTATTTGATTCTTAGAGATTATTCAGCAAGCTCAGAATAACAAAAATCAATTTCAACAACTTTTGAGACGGTCTCCAAACATTGAACTTTAAACAAATAATTATGTTTCGATCACACACCAACGGAGAGCTATCTCTGAAAAATCTGAATGAAGAAGTTACACTATCAGGATGGGTACAGACTATCCGTGATAAAGGATTTATGATTTGGGTAGATCTTCGAGATCGTTACGGAATTACCCAGCTGGTATTTGACCAGGAGCGTTCTTCTGCACAATTGATGGAAGAAGCTAAAAAATTAGGCCGTGAGTTCGTTATTCAGGCTACCGGAAAAGTAATTGAGAGAGTAAGTAAAAACCCTAATATTCCTACAGGAGAAATTGAACTTTTAGTTGAAAAACTAACGATTCTGAACGATTCTCAGCTTCCTCCTTTCACTATTGAAGATGAAACTGACGGTGGAGAGGAATTAAGAATGAAATACCGTTATCTGGATATCAGAAGAAATCCGGTAAAAGATAAATTGATCTTCCGTCACAAGATGGCTCAGAAAGTAAGAAATTATTTATCTGATGAAGGTTTCATCGAAGTGGAAACTCCTGTTTTGATTAAATCTACTCCGGAAGGAGCAAGAGACTTCGTAGTACCAAGCAGAATGAACCCGGGACAGTTTTATGCATTGCCACAGTCTCCACAGACTTTCAAACAGCTTTTGATGGTAGGTGGAATGGATAAATACTTCCAGATTGTAAAATGTTTCCGTGATGAGGATTTAAGAGCAGACAGACAGCCGGAATTTACACAGATCGACTGCGAGATGGCTTTTGTAGAACAGGAAGATGTAATGAATGTTTTCGAAGGAATGACCAAAACGCTTATCAAAGACATTACAGGTCAGGAATTCGGTGATTTCCCAAGAATGACATTCGCAGAAGCGATGCAGAAATACGGAAATGACAAGCCGGACATCCGTTTCGGAATGGAATTCGTAGAGCTTAACGAGCTTGTAAAAGGAAAAGACTTTAAGATATTTGATGATGCTGAATTGGTTGTCGGAATCAATGTAGAAGGATGTGCAGACTATACAAGAAAGCAGATTGATGAACTTGTAGATTGGGTAAAGCGTCCACAGGTTGGAGCTTCAGGAATGGTTTGGGCAAAATTCCAGCATGATGGAGTAAAAACCTCATCAGTAAACAAATTCTACAACGAAGAGGACTTAGCAAAAATCATTGAGAAATTCGGAGCGAAAGAAGGTGACTTAATGTTGATTCTTTCCGGAAACGAAAACAAAGTAAGAGCTCAGCTTTCTGCTTTGAGAATGGAGCTTGGAAACCGCTTAGGATTAAGAAAAGGAAATGTATTTGCACCACTTTGGGTGGTTGACTTCCCTCTATTGGAATGGGATGAAGATACTGAAAGATTCCATGCCATGCACCACCCTTTCACCTCTCCAAAACCTGAAGATATTCACTTATTGGAAACTGATCCTGGAAAAGCAAGAGCCAACGCTTACGATATGGTACTTAACGGTAACGAAATCGGAGGTGGATCTATCAGAATTTTCGACAGAGATCTTCAATCTAAAATGTTTGACCTGTTAGGATTCTCAAAAGAAGAAGCAGAAGCTCAGTTTGGATTCTTAATGAATGCATTTAAATACGGAGCACCGCCACACGGTGGTCTGGCATTCGGATTTGACCGTTTGGTAGCTATTCTGGATGGAAATGAGGTAATCAGAGATTATATTGCATTCCCTAAGAACAATTCCGGGCGTGACGTGATGATTGATGCGCCGGCTTCTATTGCTGATGCACAGCTCGATGAATTAGAGTTAAAATTAGATTTAAAAGCATAAATTTAAAGCGGGGCAAATGCCCCGCTTTTTTATACTATGAAAACCCTTATTCAGCTCCTTTCTTTAATTATGTATGTATCAGCTACGATTGGAATCATAACGACTTCGAAATTCAATTATATAAAAAAATAAAATTCCTTTTACAGATCAACAATAGTTGTCGGGAAAATTATTTCATCTTCAACATCTCTTCTCTTCCCGGTCCTATAGAAAGATACGTTACCGGAACTCCCACTTCTTCCTCCAAGAAGGAAAGGAAGTTCATCAATTCCTGCGGAAGAGCAGAAGGATTTTTAATTACTGAGAAATCCGCATTCCAGCCATCCAGCCATTTGAATACTGGTTTAGCATTTTCAGGAAGGGTTCCGGCAGTGATTTCAATAGTTCCGTCTTCCAACTCATAATGAGTACAAACTGCAACAGATTGTAATCCACTTAAAACGTCTGCTTTTGTCAGAACCAATTGAGTAACTCCATTAATCATTACTGCATATCGTAACGCAGGAAGATCCAGCCAGCCTGTCCTTCTCGGGCGTCCTGTATTGGAACCAAACTCATTTCCTTTTATTCTTATTTCTTCACCCATTTCGTCAAAAAGCTCCGTTGGAAATATTCCATTTCCTACTCTTGTACAATACGCTTTGGCAATACCGTAAATCTCACCGATCTTTTTAGGAGAAATACCCAATCCGCTGCAAGCTCCTGATGCAATAGTAGAAGAAGAAGTTACGTAAGGGTAAGTACCATGGTCAATATCTAACAATGTTGCCTGAGACCCTTCACCCAAGACAGTTTTTCCTTCAGTTAAAGCTTTATTGAGAAATAATTCAGTTTCTGTACAATTGAATTGTTTTAAAAATTCTACGGCTTCAAAAAATTCTTTGCTTACTGATTCAAAATCGGGCAATTCCATTCCTCCATCAGCAAGAAATTGATAATCTCTCTCTAAAATACGTTCTACTCTCTTTTTAAAATCCGGAGCATACATATCCCCGATTCTTACATTCTGTCTTAAAATTTTATTGGAATACGCCTGGGCAATTCCATTCTTTGTTGTTCCTATTGTTGTATAGGCTGGGCTTTCTTCCATGAAAACATCCATCAGTTTATACGTAGGCAATACAAAATGAGCCTTTTTAGAAATAATCAAATTTTTCTCCGGACGAAGCGTTTCATCAAACTTTTTTAAATTCAGAATTTCATTTTTAAAGCTTACAGGATCAAGAACAGTTCCAGTCCCAATAACATTCTGTACCCCTTGCATAAAAATTCCTGAAGGAATCATTTTAAGCGTAATTCTTTTCCCATTTCTTTCAATGCTATGTCCAGCATTTGAGCCCCCATTAAAGCGGGCTGCAATATCATAATTTTCACTGATAAGGTCAATAAACTTTCCTTTACCTTCATCTCCCCACTGAAGTCCTAATACAATATCCATATAATTATTTTTATGTTGCAAAGCTATGGCAGTTTGAAAGGGAGACCATTGTCATTTGACAAAAACGTATTTTTTATCAATACAGGGTATAAATATTTATGAATCCGAAGTCGGGATTTAACTTTATTTTTATAACAGGGTTCTTGTTATAGGTTTTGGCTAAAGCCAATGGAATTTTTATAAAATGATAGAACGGGCTAAAGCCCGTTCCTATTGAATATTGTCAATTTGTATGTTTAATTTATAAATAATAAGATCGATAGACATTATATTTTGACCTTTACATTTATATTTTACAATGAAGAGACCACATTACTCATTGATAGTTCTCCTAATCCTGCTCAGCGACGAAGGCGTCACCCCAAGATAAGAAGCCAACATAGACTGCGGAACTCTATTCGCCAGCCCAGGATAATGATTGAGAAAATGAATATATCTTGATTTTGCATCCTGATTGAGCATAATGCTTGCCACTTTAAGCTTATTTTCGGCAACAAAACCATGAATTCGGGCAAATAAAACTGGCCATATTGCAATTTTCTCTTCTAATATTTTAAAATGGTTGAGGTCAATTACAAGTAAAACAGCATCTGTAATCGCTTCTATGTATTCATGGGCAGGAAGCTGATCGGTAAATCCCTGAAAGTCTCCAATAAAACGGCCTTCATAAATAAAATAACGGGTAAAATCATCTCCTTCTTTGTTATAATACAAAGATCGGAATACCCCTTCCTTTACAAAAGCAATCTTTTGACTTACTTTCCCTGCCTCTACGAAAATTTCTCCTTTCTTCACGGAAATCTCCTGGATTCCTTCCGTAATCAGAAGCTCATCCTGCGTATTCAGTAATCCAAATTTTTTGATATAGTTAAAAAGTTCTTCCATGTTATTTATCCACAGATTGCGGAAAGATAAAGGTATAAAAGTGGAAGCTAAAAACAATTGTCATTTGGCAAAAAAGCTTTATAATACATACCACGCACCCTCCTGACGGCACGCTAATTGCTTGATTTTTAAAAACGTAAGACAATGAAAGCAATCTGGAATGGCGCCATTGGCTTCGGTTTAGTAAATATTCCTATTAAAATTTACTCAGCAACGGAGACCAGCAAACTCGACCTTGATATGCTCGATAAATCCGATTTTTCCAATATCCGGTTTAAGAGAGTCAATGAAAATACAGGAAAAGAAGTAAAATGGGAAAATATCGTTAAAGGCTATCTCATGGATGATAAATATATCGTTCTTGATGAGCAGGATTACGAAGCAGCAAGCCCTGAAAAAACAAAGATCCTATCCATTGATCAGTTTGTCAAAGAGGAAGAAGTAGACAGTATTTATTTTGAAACGCCCTATTATCTGGAACCTCAGAAAAATGGTGAAAATGCATACAGACTTTTGCTAAAAGCTCTTGAAGAAACCAAAATGGTAGGAATCGGAACGTTTGTACTCCGTGACAGTGAAGCTATAGGAATGATACGACCTTACAATGATAATATACTGATCCTTAATAAGCTGAGATTTGATCAGGAAATAAGAGATTATGGTGATCTAAAAATCCCGGCCCGCAAGGCTCCAAAACCAGCAGAATTGAAAATGGCAGTAAGTCTTATCAAGCAGCTTTCTCAGGATTTTGATCCGGCAATGTATAAAGATACCTATTCTGATGATCTAATGAAAATCATCAAGCAGAAAGCCAAAGGTAAAAATAGTAAAGCCAAAAAAGCACCGGCTGCAAAAGAAGGTAAAGTGATTGATCTGATGGCCCAGTTAAAGGCCAGTTTAAATACCTCCCAATCTAAATCGGCATCGTGATGGCACTCAAAGATTATCAACAAAAGCGTAAGTTCAATGAAACAAGTGAGCCTAAAGGAAAAACGAAAAAGAGTGAAAACAAACTGATCTTCGTTGTTCAAAGACATGCCGCTACCCGGCTTCACTATGATTTCCGTCTGGAAATGGAAGGTGTCTTAAAGAGTTGGGCTGTTCCAAAAGGACCCTCTTTAGACCCTCAGGACAAACGCCTGGCTATGATGGTGGAAGATCATCCCTATGATTATAAGGATTTTGAAGGGAATATTCCTGAGGGGAATTACGGAGCAGGACAAGTGGAAGTCTGGGATAGTGGAACTTATGAACCTTTGGAAGAAAGCAGCAATGTTTCCGATGAAAAAGAATTGTTGAAAGAACTGCACGCTGGCTCCTTAAAATTTACCTTACATGGAAAAAAATTGAAGGGTGAATTTGCTTTGGTTAAAATGAAAAATTCTGAAGACAACGCATGGTTGCTTATTAAACATAAAGATGAATTTGCAGAAAGTCCTTATAATGCTGAAGAAAACACCTCTCCAAAATCTTTAGTCACCAAATTTCTTGAGGAAAAAAAAAGCCTAAAAACAAACGAAAAAAAGAAATCATAACTTCGGAAAACAGATTCCGGAGTTTTAATTCTTTAGCTGGCGAAAAAAAACTTAAGTCTTTTATAAAACCCATGCTTGCCAAATCTTTTGATAAAGCATTTGATGATAAAGACTGGCTTTTTGAAATAAAATGGGATGGTTATAGGGCTATCGCTGATCTTAGCCATGATGCTCCCCTTTTTTATTCCAGAAACGGAATTTCGTTTTTATCAAAATTTGATAAAATAGCCCAGGATTTTGACCAGCAGAAATATAAAATGATCCTGGATGGTGAAATTGTTGCATACGATAATCAGGGAAAACCAAGTTTTCAGCTTTTACAGCAAATCGACGATCATCCCAATCTTGCTTTGGTTTATCAGGTTTTTGACCTTCTATGGCTGAATGGCCATTCTACGGAAGAACTTCCACTCGTACAACGGAAAGAACTTTTAAAAGATGCATTAATTGAAACTGATACTCTTAAATACTGTGATCATTTTCCTGAAAAAGGTATTGCATTTTTTGAACAGATGAAAAAAATGAAGCTTGAGGGTATGATTGCTAAACGGGCAGCCAGTCAATATGTAGAAGGTTCCCGAACCACAGACTGGCTTAAGATTAAATTTTCAAATACGGAAGAAGCCATTATCTGTGGATTTACAGAACCTAAAGGCTCCCGAGAAAATTTCGGAGCTTTGATTCTGGGAAAATATGTGAATAACGAACTGATCTATTGTGGACATACGGGAACTGGATTTAATCATACTTCCCTAAAAGAGCTCCATCAAAGACTTGGAAAGATAATTATAAAATCTTCACCATTTGAATCCATCCCCAAAACGAATATGCCTGTAACATGGGTACAACCCAAACTGGTCTGCGAAATCAAGTATTCAGAAATTACCAAAGACGGTATTTTTCGCCATCCTGTTTTTATGGGGATTCGGGAAGATAAGAAACCTGAAGAAGTAAAAGGCTCAACAGATCAGGCAATTCAACCTAAAAAATCAAAAACTATGAAAACTAAAGCGTCATCAAAAAAAACAGAACCTTTGGAAAAAGAAAAAGAAATTACCCTAAACAAACACATTGTGAAACTGACGAATCAGGATAAAATATATTTTCCAAAGGATGGAATTAGCAAAGGTGATGTCATAGATTATTATCAGTCTGTTGCAAAATATATCCTGCCTCATCTAAAAAACCGCCCTTTATCCCTCAATCGTTTTCCTAATGGCATAGAAGAACAGGGTTTTTATCAGAAAGATGCGGGAGATCATATCCCTGACTGGATAAAAACAACTCAGGTTTACTCAGAATCTAATGACAAATACATTGATTACATCTACTGTAATGACAAGGCAACCTTAGCGTATCTGAATAATCTCGGATGTATTGATTTCAATCCTTGGAACAGTTCACTTCCTGATCTTGAACATCCTGATTATTTGGTTTTGGATCTTGATCCGTCAAAGAAAAACAGTTTTGATGAGGTTATTGAAACAGCTCTTCAAGTCAATGAAATTTTACAATCAATCAAAATTAAAGGGTATTGTAAGACTTCCGGAAGTACAGGTATTCATATTTATATTCCGATGGGTGCACAATATGATTTCGAACAGGTAAAAGACTTCGCACATATCCTGATGAAACAGGTTCATGAAAAACTTCCTGAAATTACAACATTAGAAAGAAGCCTTCAAAAAAGAGATCGTAAAAAAATATATTTGGATTATTTACAGAACCGAACAGGTCAGACTTTAGCAAGTGCTTATAGCCTTCGACCTAAACAAGGAGCCTCTGTTTCTATGCCTTTAGATTGGGATGAGCTGAAACCTGGATTATTACCCACAGATTATACCATCGAAAATGCTTTGGAAAGAATTCTAAATAAAGGGGATTTATTTAAACCTGTTCTGGGAAAAGGTATTGATATGATGAAGGCATTGGAGCTACTGCAGAATATTGAATAATTTATATATTTTTACCTGCAAAAATTATCCATGAATGAATCTATTAAATTAGAAGTTCCTTTTAATGAAACAGCGGAACGGGAACACCAACAGTTTTTCTTTCGCTATACTTGGAAAAACGGGTTTACTGAACTAAAGAAAGCGATCCTATATGCCATCGTATTTCTATGCCTTGGTTTTTCTCCATCAAAGCTTATCACCAGTACTCCTGCTTCTGCAGTTTTCAGATACGGAGGATTTATTTTTCTTGCCTATATTTTCTTACTTCTTTATCAGTTTTTCACCCGTAAAAAGAAGTTTCATGCATCCATCGAAGAACAAATCAACGATTTTAAACAAAAAGATGAAAAGTTCAGTTTTATAATTCTCAATAAAGATCATATTACTCTGGAGAATTCGTTGAACACAATAGGAAGTATTTGGAGTAGAACCAGCTATAAATTCGTTGACAAATACCTTATTCTAAGTATTCTTACCAATGCTAATTTTATTTTTACCGAAAATGATTTTAAAGAAAATGATTATAAAGTTTTAAAAAGTTTTCTGGAGCAATACTCAAAGGAAGAAAAATAAAAAAACGACTTACATTAAAAAAATCCTGCATTATTGAATGCAGGATTTTTTATGATTGTTGTAAATAATATTATCTGATTACTTATTATAAACGTGTACATCTCTTTGTGGAAAAGGAATTCCGATTTCTGCCCTGTCCAGAGCTTCTTTACAATCAATAATAAGTTCTTCATTCATTTTCCAAAAGTTTTCAGTAGAAGCACTCACTCTGATCGATAAGTTGATTGCACTATCACCTAGTGTTGTTACAACTACCTGTGGTGCAGGCTCTGCAAGAGCATATTGATTCTTTACGATCACTTCCATTAATACCCTCTTTGTCTGTCTAAGATCTGCATCATAAGCAACTCCGATATCCAGAGATGTTCTTCTAGTTCCAAGCTGAGTAAAATTTGTAATACTGTTATTAGAAACAACTCCATTAGGAATAATGATTAATTGATTTTGTGGGGTAATCAGCTTGGTATGAAAAATATCAATGGCCTCTACGGTCCCGGAAACTCCGGAATTGGTAGAAATAAAGTCTCCTATTTTAAATGGTTTTAACAGCAGAATAAGAATTCCACCAGCAAAGTTCGTTAAAGATCCCTGCAAGGCCAAACCTACGGCTAAACCTGCAGCACCAATCATGGCTACAAAGGCAGAAGTTTGCACTCCTAATTGAGTAACCACTACAATGAAGAGAAGAATATTAAGTCCCCAATTGATAATATTAAGAAGGAAGTGCTGCAAAGAGGCTTCCATATTACGTTTCTTGAAACCTTTCGCAACAAGTTTCTTAATCATTCTTATCATCCATGATCCGATCAGATAAATCAATAATGCAGAAATAATTGCAGTAAAGATTCTCGGTGCCCATGAAATGGCTGAAGATATTAAGGTATCCCAATGTTTTTGAATGTTATTCAATTGTAAATCGTCCATTTTTATACTACTTATTTTTATATATTATGACAGATATTCATTCCTGTAACTGCAAGATTTTAAAACGAATCGAATAAAAAGCATCATTTTTTCAAAAAAATATAATCTTAACTCTTTAGAAGTTAAAATCAATGATTATATGCATTACAATAGATTGACAGCAGAACAGATTATTTCTGCTTACTCAATGATTATTTTAGAATTTGAATCTTGCCAGGAAGAATAATTCGAGGCTAACATTACAAAAAAAATACCGAACTCTATTTTCAGAGGGAAAATCTTGATATAAAATATATTTTGAACATAAATATTAAAAGATTATGGCAGTTTTGCAGCCAGACTTTCTGGTAAAAGCCTCAGGATATGATAGATGACTTTCCATTTGAAATTAGGAACTATGGTAAAGGAATTTCCAGCATTTACAATGAATTTCGCTACATAATCCGGCTCCATAATTAATGACTCATTGAGTTCTAAGCCTTCATTGATCTTTGTCCGGATATATCCTATCACCAAAACATTCACTATTATTTTTCTAGAAGCCAGTTCCTGCCTTAAGCCTGCCAGATACTGGGTAAATGCAGCTTTCGTACTTCCATAAACAAAATTACTTTTTCTTCCTCTTACTCCCGATAATGAAGACAATCCAATGATTCTTTCCAGGTTTTTATTGATTTTATCCATAGCAATAACGTTCAGAATGGAAACTCCACCCATATAGTTGACTTCCATCATTTGTTTTGTTCCTTTAAAATCTCTCAAAGCCTTTTGGTTATCCACAAGAAAACCTGCGGAATATACTGCAATATGAGGTTTTACAGGAAGTTCATGGTAAAATTGTTGATGAGAATCGAAATCTGCAGCATCAAAATACAACACAGTTACTTTAGTCTTATCCAGGGAATTGGAAGTGATGAAATCTTCCAGTGAATTTGTATTTCTGGAAGCCGCCATTACAGAATATCCTTTTTCAAGGTATTGAATGATGCATTGTTTTGCTACGTCAGAATTGGCTCCTAAAATGAGAACAGTTTTGCTTGTGTTTTGATCCATGAGACAAAGATAATTCTTATTAAACACTAATTTCGTTAATGTTTTTACAAATGAACACAAGTATTTTAAAACTGTGAGAAAAGGAATATATTGTATGAGATTCTTCACTACGCGTTGCTTCGTTCAGAATGACAATATTACTATTGAATAATAGACACTTATTTTCCCCTACTAATGAGAACATACAATATTATAAATGAAATAACATTATATAAAAATTGGCGGTGAACTTCGTTCACCCGCCGCAGCTAAATATTTTCAGACTGAATTAAATTATTTCTTTTCTTCAGTTACTGTTTCTTTGTTGTCTGCTGATTTTTCAGCAGTTTTTGCCTTATCTCCGAAACGGCTTTGAGTCATTTCTCTGGAAACTGCAGCTTTTTCAAACTTTAGCTTTCCTGATAATGTTTCAATAATAAAACCGTCATCCTGAACTTGGGCAATTCTTCCGTGAAGACCGGATGTAAGTACTACTCTAGTTCCTACCTTAAGTTCTTCCTGAAAGTTTTTTTCCTGTTTCTGCTTCTTCATTTGAGGTCTGATCATCAGGAAATAAAACCCTACAAACATCACACCCATCATAATCAGCATCATAGATGAAGAACCTTGTGGCTGTGCCTGTAAAAATAATGTCAACATATTTTAAAAATTATGGTTGAATGTTCGCAGTGAACGTTAATTGAATTGGAGATTTCTCTACGTTAGCAAAAACATCAGCAGATTTCTGAACGTTTCCATCGAAGTTTGAAGAATCAAAGTGCAATGTAATTTTTCCTTTTTTACCTGGCATGATAGGCTCTTTGGTAAAATCTGGAGCAGTACATCCACATCCAGGCTTTACTTCAGAAATAACCAATGGATTCTTTCCTGTATTGGTAATTTCATATACGTGTTCTACTTTGTCCCCTTTTTTGATTTTTCCAAAATCGAAGGCGCTTTCAGATAAAGCAACAGAAGTAGAAGGCGCATTAGAAACCGGTGTTGCTGCTGCAGGAGCTTCTCCTGTTACAGATGTAGCAGCAGAGTCAGCTGTTACCGGAGTTCCTGCAGCTGTAGAATCAGTAGCTACAGCTTCAGGGCTTTGAGTTTCTTTGTTTTCTTTTTTACAAGAAACTAATCCAAAGCCTATAATTGACAAGGCGATAATTGATAACGTCTTTTTCATTTTATATTCTATTTTGATCTTTACAATATTTATCTAAAATACCATTAATGAAGATATTCGAACGATCTGTAGCAAATACTTTTGCAATTTCGATATATTCATTAATAATAACTCTTGAAGGTGTTAAGGCAAAGTTATCAAGCTCTGCAATAGCTGTTGACAAGATCACTTTGTCCATCAGGGAAATTCTTTCAAGATCCCAGTTTTCCAATCTTTCTTCCAGCTTTTTCTCATTGTTTTCCCAGTTATTCAGGGTATCTTTCAATAATTTAGCTGCGAAACTCTTGTCGTCTTCATCTTTAATCATTTTGATTAAAGTTCTGCTTTCTTCATCTTCTCTTAGGAATCCGATTGTTTTTTGTACCATTGAATTGGCAATATGGATATCGTCATACCATGATAGCTCCTTATCTCCCAGATAATCATGGAAATCATCATTTTCAGCAATATATCTTAAGAATAATTTCCCGATAAACTTTTGATCGTCTTCAAAAGAAAATCCTTCTTCTTTCATGAAATCCTGATAACGTTTTCCAGCAGTAATTCTTTGGAAAGTCTTTACCAATAAATCATCATGCATATCCCACTTCAGCTGCTTATGTTGGCCTGTGAAGAATAATCTTTCTGGATTTTCTTCAAGTTTAAGCAATATCTGGTTGTTGATGAATTTTTGGTTAGGATTAATATCAGCATCGGTTTTAAGGTATTTATTCTTACCGATTTCAATTTGATGCTCAGCTAATTCTTTTAGACCTACTAAAAAATTAAGCTGATAGATATAGAGATAATAGATTTTCTCTATTCCAGCGAACATGTTTTTCTCTAAAACATCAAATTTTACAGGGTTTTGGTAGTATGAATACACTGCCTGTACTACTTTTTCACGAATTTGTCGTCTTCCTAACATTCAAAGAGCTTTTTAATGACTGCAAAGATACAAAATTTAAAATTGATTGAATTCGTAGTCTGATGACATTTTTGTAATTTTGTGAAACTATATGAAAGCGCTAAAAACCTTAAACCCCTATTTTTGGAAACACAAAATACTTTTGTTTTGGGGGGTACTATTCATCATTGCCAGTAATTTTTTCAATATATATAAAGTTCAGTTTGTAGGAAAATCCGTAGATGAACTCACTAAAAGCGGGAATCTCGGTTTCAATCAACAGGTACTTATCTATGTGGGAATCATTGTAGGATGTTCACTTTTAACTGGAGTCTTCACTTTCATGATGCGACAAACCATCATCGTTGCCTCCAGAAGAATTGAATATGAGCTGAAGAACAAAATCTACAGACATTATCAGGATTTATCTTTAACGGATTATAAGCAGACGACCATCGGAGATCTAATGAACAGATTAAGTGAAGATGTAGTGGCAGTCAGAATGTACCTTGGACCAGGGGTAATGTATGTGGCTAACTTAATTGTTCTTGTTCTTATTACAGCTATTTATATGGTAAAAACGGATGCTTCCATGACTTTATGGACCTTGCTTCCACTTCCCATTTTATCACTCGCTATTTATAAGGTAAGTTCAATCATCAATAAAAAGTCGAAGATCATGCAGAAAAGCCAGTCTGCTATTTCAACTTTTGTACAGGACAGTTTTTCAGGAATTCGTGTGGTGAAATTTTTCGCACGAGAAAAATATATTCAAAAAAACTATGGAATAAAAGTCACCGATTACCAGAATAAGGCATTAGATCTTGCCAAAACAGAAGCTTATTTTTTTACTATTATCCTGTTTGTAATTGGTTTACTGAATGTTGCCATTATCTGGATTGGAGGAACAAAATATATTGCGGGAGAATTGAGTATTGGTAAAATCGCGGATTTCTTCATGTATATTAACACTTTGATCTTTCCGTTTTCTATGGTAGGATGGGTAACTTCCGTAAATCAGAGAGCTGAGGCTTCTATGCAAAGGATCAATGAGTTTATGCACAAAAAATCTGAGATCATTAATACCAACTTTGAGACGTATCCTATTAAAGGAGATATAGAGTTCAGGAATGTATCTTATGTTTATCCTAATACCGGTATCAAAGCGCTGGAGAATTTGAGCTTTAAAATTAAAGCCGGAGAATCCCTTGCCATTATGGGGAAAACCGGAAGTGGAAAATCTACCATTGCCCTGCTTTTATGTAGGCTGATTGATCCTACTGAAGGGGAAATCCTAATTGACGGTAAAAACCTGAAAGAACATAATCTCGAGAACTACAGAAACTTTATCGGATACATTCCTCAGGAGAGTTATTTATTCTCTGATTCCATTGAAAATAACATTGGATTTGCAATTGATCATCCCTCGCATGAAAAGGTAATTGAGTATGCTCAGATTGCAGATGTTCACAAAAATATTGTTGAGTTTAAGGAGCAATATAAAACACTTGTGGGTGAACGCGGGGTAATGCTTTCAGGGGGACAAAAGCAAAGAATTTGTATTGCAAGAGCCTTAATTAAGGACCCAAATATCATTATTTTTGACGATTCTCTGTCTGCTTTAGACACCGAAACGGAGCAGAATATTCTTGAAAATATTGATCGTAAAATCAGTAATGCGACCTCCATAATTATCACACACAGAGAGTCTAGCGCTCAAAAAGCACATCAGATAATCAACCTTACCGAAATTGCTAATTCTGTAACCGCTTAGCGGTTTCATTCCTAATTGTTAAATAAATCATAAAAAAAATTTTGTGATTAAAAGAATTCTTTTATATTTGTTCTTAACAAGATTAAAAAATATCTAACAATGAGTGAATACAAGGAACGCCATGAAAATGAGATTTTCACTAAGGTGTTAAAAGCAGGGAGAAGAACTTATTTCTTTGATGTGCGCGAGACGAAAGCAGGAGATTATTATCTTACAATCACTGAGAGTAAGAAAAATTTCGGAGAGAATGGGGAAGCTACATTCGAGAAGCATAAAATTTACCTTTACAAGGAAGATTTTAAGAGTTTTCAGGAGATGTTTAATGAGTCCACAGATTTCATCATTAATGAAAAGGGTGAGGATGTAATTTCAGAAAAACATGACAAAGATTTCAAAAGCAGATCATTCACAATAGATTCTGACGACGAAGTTTAAAAAAAGAATATCTAAAAACACAAGCATCTGAAAAAGATGCTTTTTTTATGCCCTAAAATTGGCTTATGGCAAAAATAAAAGGTACACTTTAAAAAGCATACCTTTTTGTTTTCATTATACATACTCTCGCTTGATCTGCGATAATATGGTTGGATCTTGTATTTCATTGTCTTTAGCCAGCATTAATACTTTAGACAATACTTCTGCTGATTTCGGGTCATCATCTGCAAAAGGCAGGAATATTCTTCCTCTATGCTGGGAATGTACCGGAAGAATGGATAAATATCTGCCCGGAGTCTGATGAACAACTGCACTTCCTAAATGTACACTATATTCAGCCATCTGCCCTTTTATCAATACATGTGAACCTTCAATTCTCACATTATCTAATTTAAATAAGCCTGCTGTTTCCTTCATCAATACCGCTCTCATTTCGATAGATGAATGACTGGCTTCCGGATCTACACTTCCTACATGTGCCACTGACACTACCAAATCTACATCCCGCATTACTTCCGAGAACAATCTTGGATTAATATCTTCAAAAGGAATATTCTTATAATCCTTTAATGAATGGAATTCTATAGTTTCCAGGGTTGGGCTTTCTATATCTGCTGGTGAGAACCAGTCTGCCATAGCATATAATTTCACCTGGAAGCCTTCTTTGTGATATACTTTCTGTAGTCCTTCCTCATAATCTACCTTCCATCCTCTTGTTTTAAGCAATGCCAAGGTCTGTTTAGGCTGAATCTGATGTCCTGCATATCTACGGGAAATAGATTTCTCTTTCAATTCATCAGGAGTAGGAACATATAGCTCTCTGAAAATCTGTTTGAACGGCTGAATCAGTTTTTCTTTAAAACAATAATGCTGGTAATCACTCCAAACTGAATGTTCATGCAGATCTACACAATGGGCAATACGTAAAGTGTTTTCTTCATTTAACTCCTGGGTCTCACCATGAGCATTGACAAGACCTCCATCATAGTAGAAACCTATTTTATGGTCATTGGAAATGAAGACAAGCTTTTCTAAATGTTTTACAATAACCGGATGTTCAAAAAGGGTTTTAATTTCTTTTAAGAAGAATTCATCGCCTCTTATCATCGCTTCTTCCAATCCTTTTCTGGAACGGGTCCATTGCTCACGCATGATCTTACGGTTATTGGTTAATTCCACAATGGCTTTATCTTTCTTAATTTTCGGAGGAATAGATTTCAGCTGTTTATCATCCCTGAATACAACTAGCTCCGCTTTTCCATTATCTTCTATGATTAAACCTACGGTCACTCCATCAATGGTCACTTGAGTTTCTTTTGATAGAAGTGCTTGAATTTGTTTGGTTTCCATAGCCCAAGTCAATCTTATCGGATCAGGATAGCCAGCATTTCTTGCCAGATTTTCAAGAGCTACGCGAATTGCTAAAGCTTCGCTTGCCTGTTTCATGGAGCCAAACTCTTTACTCTCTTTTTTGAACTTTTGGATATATTCATATCTGCCCAATACATCTTTCTCCGGATTTGTTTTGCTTAATGGCACCAATCCATACACGCGAAGATAATCCTGGTCACGTTTATCTTTAACTTTAGCCGTAACTTCTTTGATCTTTAAACTTCCGGACAAAGTATCGGAATACAGTCTTGCTCTTCGGTGCCCGTTTCCGTCTGATATATATTTTGCAGATTCATACAACATCTCCCAACGGGCTTTTCCTAATTCTTTATAGGCTTTTGTAAACCAATCTTTGTCCACAGCTCCATCTTTAAACTCCTGAATATCTACGGATGAATATTTAGCCACCTCACTTTCCAGTTTTGCATTCTGTTCTTCATAAGCTCCGGTTTTGGTATGAGCGTGCATCCACCAAATCGCAGAATCCAAGCCTTTCCAGCCTAAATAATTACTGACTAGCGATTGCCATTGCGGGGCATAAACCGCTGCCTGAATCAAGCGAAGCTCAGAAATTTTCTCTTTCTTCATGACTTCATCAAAAGCTTTCTGAGTATCAGTTTCTAAAGGATAAGAATTCGAAATTAATTTAGAGAAGAGCTTTTGCTTGGTCATACTTTCATGACCATAACTGTATATATAATTAGCATATAATCCTGATTTGCCTAGCCCTTTCAGAATCTGGGTAAAACGCTGAGCACCATATATCGTTTGAAAATCCTGTACAAAGTGAGATACAGCTGTATTCGCATCCCCACGGATAAGTTCAATATCAAGAAATTTCTCCTGAATTTCAGCAATCATAGGCTTTAAGAAAGGAAATCGCTCAAGATATTTTTCTTTGTTATAATGATTAATTTTCACCGTTGTAAGTTCTCTTATTGCTGAATCGGCTGTCAGAATCCCTTCATACAGTTCTTCCTTTGTGATGAGTTTTAATTCATATGCTTTACAGAAGAAATAGAAATTAGGCACAGATTTTTTAATATTTTCTTTCAAACCGTTATACTGCATCCATCGGTATAAATTCCATTGCTTGATATGCTGTTCATCCGTAAGGTTCATCTGTGGAACAGCCCATAAGAAAGGCATGAAAAAATCAAGCTTCTGCCAACCATTTCCCTGATCCTGATAGTAATAATCATTACTATCTTTTCCTTTATAGTTGATAATGCTTTCAGGAAGATTAGCAAAAACAGTACTGGCAGCATCTAATGCAAAATCTACGCGCTCTTCGAATACGAATTTATCCTTTAACGACTGCAGAATCATGATGATTGGATTTTCCCATGCATATCTTCCTTTCAGAGGATTTATTAAAACATCTTTGTAGTAGAATACATAATTCTCCATAAAATCCCTGAAAATTTTTCTGTCACAACTCTCAGCCAATGTCAATAAAAATAAATCTCTCGGCTGTAAACCTGAATCCAGATACCATTGTTCCCAAACCTCATGCAGAGGATAATTTTCTGCCAATTGTTCAGAAGTAAAACCATCTGTATTTCGTTTGATTTGACGGAAAGTATTCCCCATCAATAAAGTTGTTACAGAGCCATCCCATTCATCAGCTTCATATTCATGGTCTTTATGTTGAAGGAATAAATCATTAAGCTTCTTTATTGCTGCTTTTATATCATCCAAAGATTTTGTAAACCCATATTTATCTTTTTCAGTAGCCAGTGCATATACCGAATTTGGCTCTACCTTTGGCAACGCAAACGTTGTGACTATATTAGGATCATAAAAACCATATCCATTATCTTCAGAAAGAACAGTATGATCTCCGGATGGATGAATCTGATCCAATAAACCTTGCTCTCTTTCCGTTATTTTTGACCTTTCAGCATATTGTTGAGTCCAGTTAGTAATCTGGCTGGATACTCTTTTTTCCTTTTGAAGCTGAAGCATAATATCCAATGAAGCTGCACGCTGTTCCAGGTCGCCTTTATTCATCAATTCCTCAACCAATGGAGTAACAACACCATCTTCCTGCTCCATGACAAGCTCTACAAGCTTTTTACGAAGTACACCCCCTTTTCTTTTAAAGAGATCAAAGAAAACCATGATTTCTTCAGTATTTAAAGGGTCCTGCAACAATACATTAATTCCGGAGGCTACCAGTGCTTCTCCTCTGTCTTTTAAAATTTTAAAAGCAAATTCTTTTTGGAAAGCCGTTACTTTCAGCTTCTTTTTTCCTGTTGCGTATGACAGGGAATAACAGTAAAACTCGCGTAATATATTCCGGGCCAATAATTCACGTAATGAAAGGTCAAATTGCTCGAAATAAGAAAGTAGCAGATCCAGCTTATTGGTATCCTCTCCTACCAAATAAAACATAGAAGCATACAGATCGCTTTTTTTGAAAATAACATTTAGCCACGAAAATATCTTTCCTTCAAACTTCTTTTCCTTTACCTCAATCTTTTGCGTCAGTTCATGGAGTTTTTCAAAGAATTCCGGATAATCTCCATTATTGATAAAAAATTTTGTCTCTGTATTAGCGCCCAGTAATGTAGACATAGGATCACCGGCAAAAGCCAATACTTCTAAGTTGCCATCCAATACCGCTTTATAATACAATGGCATCTGAATGTAAGGATCAGCTGTTTCTGTAGCAAATTTAACCGCCAGACATTTCTTTTCCGTATCACCCTTATCAAATAGTTCATGCAGATAAGGAACTGTTTTTTCAACATCCCATACTGCCTGTACCCAAAGGGCCATATAGACTTCGTTATTATTCTTACTTTTTACCGCTGATGAAATTTCTGTCGGGTTTTTAAAATAATAATCTGCCAATGACAGAATATTCTTTATTACAGATTCTTTTTCTGCTTCCCAGCCTAAACCGGTCCAGGTATCTATAGCTCTTACAACAGATGAAAATCGGGTAAGTTTTTGCTCAATAATTACATTCGTCATATATTCCAAAGCCCCGATGCTTGTTTCATCCAAAGCTTCCAGAATCGTCTGACGCAGACCTTCCTGTCTTTGAGCAGCCAGCAAAAGCTTTTCAACCAATTCCCAGCACTTCTTCTGCTCACTATTGAGTAAAGCCTTGACAATATTCTGAGAGATTTTTCCTTCAGGATGTTTATTGAAAATAATATCCTCAATCAGTTGATAGATGGCTGTATTTCCAGTATCTATTGCGGCAGACCAAACATAAAAGCGGCTTGAGTTATGAACGAATTCATTATCATAAATAATTTGCTCTTCTAAAGACAAATTAAAATTTTCATCACCATTATAAGAGTAAACACAAGGGAATATCATCAGTTCCCGGATTAAATTGATCTGATTAAGCAATACATAATGTTCACTATGAGGAGCCCTGAACGAACGTCTGAAATAACTGCTCTGATACATTTTGTAAGGCATTTTGTTCCATGCATATTTTACCAGGTCTGCATTGTTTCCAAAAAGATAAATCAATAGATTATAATACTCCTGATCTTCCCAGATATCAGGTTTGACAAATTCTTTGAGCTTTTCAAATTCTTTTGAACCTAAGCTTACTCTCTCGAAATAATTAGGTTTACCTTTCAGCAATTTGCCTAGTTCCCCTACTTCTTTTGTAAGAATCGGCCTGTCTGGAAAAAGCGAAGAAACAGTCCCTTGTTCCGAATGTTCCAATAGGTCTTTTCGCTGCTTTTCATAAAAGTTTTTAATTAGTTTTTTCGATTCTAATTTTTTTGTGATTTCCATGTATTTTGTTTGTTAGTATAGTTTGCTTACCAATAACTCCCTGCCAGAAATGCAAGCCTGATAAAGGTAAATGGGTGTCGTAGACTTAGATCTATAGATTGGTCAAGGTTTTCAAGTTGTTCATCATTATAAAAAACAGCAAACATACCGTCTTCAAATGCCTGAATGGCATTATCCTGAGCTTTTTGCACATCTGCTTTTTTAAGATTATAAATACTTCCAAAACCTACCTTACCGGTATCTGTAAGGATATTCAGATAATTGTCCGTTGGAATTTTGGTATAATCTTCATCTTCAAGCTCAAATGACTGAGCATTAAACTCTGCTACCTGCTGATGAACGACGAGCTTTAATAAATTTTCTAAGGAGATAACTGAATCTTCGTAATCGATTTCAATTTTTTGTTCCGAAAGAACAGGATGTTTCCTGCCTAACTGCTTTACAGTGACTTTTATATCCATATTTGAACTTAGTGTGGACTAAAGATAATGAAATTTTTCAGCGCTATTAGATCAATTTGAGATTTTATGACGAATATCAAGAAAATGGAAATAAAAGATGAATTGTAAATACAGATAAAAAGAAAGGCTAATACTTATAACTCATTATTTATTGTCATTACTCATTAATTTAGCTCCGATAAAACGATTGCACCTAACAAGCAATGCCATTTTTAGGTACTGACGTGAGGAGTATGAGTAGATAGCAGGGAAAAGCTTATGGGAAAAAGATAAAAAATAAGGATTATTTCACCATCAAAACAGGTATAAAATAAAAAAGTACACTTTCAAAAAGTGTACTTTCTTTGGGTGAATGAGGGGTCTCGAACCCCCGACCTTCGGAACCACAATCCGACGCTCTAACCAACTGAGCTACAATCACCGTTTTCTGAGTGCAAATATAGGACAATTTCCTCAACTACCAAACAATTCCATCAAAATTTTTCAAAGAAATTAATCTTTCCGACGTAAAACCCTCAGCATAAGTAACTCCCGATAACCGGCCTAAATCCTGTGCTCGGTATGTTAAGCTCTCAAAAAAGTCTTTGGTGGTAATCGGAGTCTCAGGTTCTTTAGAAGTTGGGTCATAAAACTGAGTTTTATATGCCATACATGATGCAATCTTTTTATCCAGGAATTCTGAAATGTCAATAACGAACTCCGGCTTGATGTCTTTCCACTGGATATAATGAAAAACATGTTTAGGCCTCCAGACTTCCTGAGCTTCTCCATCTATTACGGTCTCTATTTTTCTCAATCCGGACAAAAAGCACGCATCCGACACTAATTTCGCTCCTTTTGCATGATCCGGATGTCTATCATCGATTGCATTCGCTAAGACGATTTCCGGTCTGTATTTGCGGATCATTTTTACAATCCTCATTTGGTATTCTTCGGAATTCACCAAAAAGCCATCTTTCATTCCCAGATTTTCTCTTGCGGAGAGTCCAAGAATTTTTGCTGCATCTGCCGCTTCTGCCTTTCTTGTTTCATCTGTACCTCTTGTCCCGAGTTCTCCTCTGGTAAGATCTACTACAACACATTTTTTTCCTTCAGAAACCATTTTGGCAATAGTACCTCCACATCCTAATTCTACATCATCAGGGTGTGCTCCAAAAGCAAGTATATCGATTTTCATATAATCAAAGATAAGGTTTAAAATAAAAACTTCCCAAACATTACGAATGGGAAGTTTTAATATCTATAATTTAAATTTTAAATTACTTGTTGATCTCTGCATTTAGTTTTACAGCATCCTGATAAGTAGGATCTAACTGTAAAGATTTAGCAACATAATCTTTTGCTTTTGCTACATCAGAATCTTTGCTCATATAAGCTACCGCAAAGTAAGCATATGCAAGAGTCTGCTTATTAGCTTCCTGATCAGCAGGTTTTACAGTACTGATGAACTTTTCGTAAGCAATTTTAGCAGCATCGTTGTTTCCTGCCTGTTGGTAAGAATATCCCTGGCTGTAGTAAGCCGGAGCCCAATCAGGAAGAAGCGCTGACATTTTCTGCCATGTAAGAATAGCTCCGTTCCAGTTTTTAACATCCTGGTAAGCGGTTGCTAATTTGAATAAAGCATCAGAATCCTGGCTGTTAGCAGCTACTTGCTTCTTCAATGCTTCAATTGCAGGGTTTGTAGGTCCTTTATCAGCGTCAGCCTGAGAAGCACCACCACCTCCAGCGATGTTTGCCAATTCTAAATCCCACTTCATCGTCTCATCTTTTGCAGCTTTAGCAATAGCGATTTTCTGCTGAGATTCTGTAGTTAAAGCAGATTTCTTAGCAGCATCTTTTTCATCTTTTGCTAATCCTGCAGCAATAAGTCCTTGTAGACCTTGGTCAGCAGGCAATACTCTTGTTTTCTCTGCTTGAGAAACGAAAGTATCCATATTCTGCTTAGCACCTGCATAGTTCTTATCTGCATAATCCTGATAAGCTCTTAATTTGAACTTGATAGGATCTTCAATTTTATCAAAAATTTTATCTAATACACTTTTAGAGTTGGCATAATCTTCATTAGTAAAATAAAGTTTTGAAATCTCTAACAGAGTATATGGATCTTCGTCAGCGTATTTTGTATAGTTGATAAGATCTTGTGTAGCCTTTGCATTTTGCTGGTATCTGATATCATAACCTGCCAATGCTTTGTATGCTGGTGCATAAGTAGGATCTACAGCGATTGCCTTATCCACACTTTCTTTAGCTTTCTGCCATATCTGAGCAGCCATCCATAATGTAGCCATTCTTGTATAAACAGAAGCTTTGTTTTTAGCTAATGGTAATGCTTTGTCATAAGCAGACATAGCTTCACCCGGAGCTCTTTTTAATCTGTAAGCATCTCCTAATGTATAATAGTAATGTGCAGGAACTCCTTTTTTCTCAGCTTTTTCAATTGCTTTAGTCAGGAATTGGATCGCAAGATCCGGAGAACTGTTCTTTTCAAATAACGTTAAAGCTTCTGCTGCTCTGAATAATACTTCAGCATCCTTTTCTTTAGAATCAGTTACTATTTTCTGAATTTCAGCAACAGCACTTTTATCTCCCTTTCCTAATTTTACGGTAGCTAAACCGATTTTGTTAACAAAGCTTTTAGCATCTGCAGCTAATCCTTTATTAAAGTTTTCAGTAGCCTTTGCATAATCTGGCTCTCCTTGCTTTAAGAAAGTATTTCCTAAATAGAAGTAGTTTTCAGCCGTAGGCTCTTTAGCGATCATATCAGTGAAGTTTGTTTTTGCCTGAGCAAATTTATCACTGTCTATACTGTTAATACCATCCTGCAATGTCTGTGCAGAGGCAAAACCGGTAAAAAATACCACGGCTGCTCCAAAAGCAATCTTCTTTACATTCATATTCATTATATCTTTCATTTTATATTTTCTAATAATTGAGTTATATTCTACACAATTTTCAGACCAAAATACTTTGTTTATTATAGCTAAATTGTGAAATTATATTTTCTAACGCATCTGCACCTCTCTTTTGTAGAGGTTATAAGGCTGTAGACCTTCTTTCTGAACAATTTTCTGTCCTAAATGAGTACATGAAAATCTTATAAATCCGTTTGCAATATTAAAATTACCCTCGTTTTCCAGGAAATAAAGAACTCTTGTAAACGGATATTCCATAGAACGAAGTCCTTCAAAATCTGCATTATATGATTTTCCTTTATCTACAACCGGAAGAACTTTAACCATTTCTCTCAGTTTTTCAGAAGCTTTATCATAGGGACGGCTGAATGTATTAAGACCAATAACGCCTATTTTATTAGGATACATTCCTAGTTCTTCTATGATCTTCTGATTTCCTGGAATAATAGAATATTTAAGATCTTTAGGCTGCTTTTTTAACTTCTCAGCCACAAAGTTTAAATTACTGGAGTTTGTTCCATCAAAAATAAATTCTTTATTATCGGAAAGCAGTCCATTATTGATCTCATCCATTGAGATATTTTCTTTTGGAGAGTCTTTTGGAACTACAAAAACTACGGCATCTGCTGCGAATTTAGCAGGAAGAAACTTCAGGTCTGTTCTCTCTTCGTAAGTTTTTATTTCTTCAGGAGTAAGGTTTCTAGACATTACAATGACTTTAGCATTACCATGCAACAGGTCAAGAAAGCCTAAATCTTCTTTTTTTGTTTCTACTTTGATATGTGTTTCAGGATAATTAATCATATAACCATCGGCTAATGCTTCTGTAACACTTTGAAAAGATTCATCTGTAAAAATCGTAAGATCACCTTTATTATAGGAAGGAGATTTCTCCTCTTTTTTGCAGCCTGCCAGCATAATAGTTATTACAAAGACAAGTGCAATTTTAAAACTATTCTTCATCTTTCGATTTTTTGATTTTAGCAACTGCTCTATAGATTCTGAAAATACCATAAATAATCAACACTGCACCCAATGCATAAGCAATAGCAGGTTCTAAAATAGTAAAAAAGAATTTATAGATAATGACTACAATTCCTAAAACAATATAAAACAATCCCGTAACCAGGGATAACCAATTGAACATCATGTAACAAAAATACCAAAAAAAATAAAAAGAGAAGCATATGCTTCTCTTTTTATTTATATTCTGAATAAATAAGTCTAATTATTCAAAGTTCATAGTAAATGGTACGCTATAGTAAGATCTTACGCTTTCTCCATTTCTCTTAGCAGGAGTCCACTTTTTAAGTTTCTTAACTACACGAATTGCTTCATTGTTGAAGTCGCTATTTGGAGATTTCTCTTCAATAGTAACTGCAGAAACAGTTCCGTCTTTTTCTACAACGAACTTAAGCTTAGCTTTAAGGGTACCTTCACCTCCTTCCATTAATGAAGTATCGAAGTTTTCACCTAAGAATTTTCTTAATGCACCCATACCTCCAGGATATTCTGCAGACTGGTCTACATCTTTGTAGATTTCGTTAGGGTTATTCGCTTTCACTTCTACAGTTGCAGTTTTTGTACCTGTAGATGGTGGTGGCGGTGGTGGTGTATAAGCCGGAGCTTTAACTCCCTCCTGATTATTCAAACCAGTTGTAGTTTCCAACTGCTTAGAAATTGGTGGTGGTGGAGTTTCAATCTTCGGAGCTTTTACAGGCTCAGGAACAACGTTCTGAATAACCTCAATTTTCGGCTCCTCTTTTGGAGGTGGCGGTGGTGGAGGTGGTTCTTCTTCTTTAGGCTGCTCGATAATCGGTTCTTCTTCAAGGATATCTACAAGATCTGCCTTTACTTCTTGCTTAGGCGGAGCTGTAAGATTCTTGATCGTAAGATAGATGAACGGAGACAAAGCTGCCAAAAGGAATAATGCTGTTCCGATAATAAATGACTTTGTTAAAAGTCTCGGATACTGATGTCTAAGATCATAGGCACCATATTCCTTGTTTCTATTTTCAAATACGATTTCGTCTAGAGTAAGATTCTGACCGTATACATTTTCATCTGCCATAGATTAGATATACAATTTTATGGTTAAATTACTTTGTAGCAGCCGGTGCAGCAGCACCTCCTATTTTCTTTTCATAAACAGCTTTCTCCCAAGACTTCACATCGGTAACACCGTATTGTTCGCTCTTAGTAATTGCCATTTCGTCAAGAATATCAACAAAGTTCTTATATACAGCATCGTCTGTTGGCTTAATGATCACGGTAAATTTCGTTTGATCTGCAGCTCTAGATTTTGCCTGCTGAATTATTTTTCTAATTCCATCTCTATCAAGAGTAGTTTCCATAAGAGTTTGGTCATTCAAGGAAGTTGCATCCTGCTGGTGCCAGAAAACTCTATTGTTTTTTCCTAATAAGATAGAAATTGAGTTAGAAAGTTTAATTTCTGTTGGTGGAGGTTTAGGAGCATCTGGCTTTGGTTTTGCCGGAAGACCTAAGTCCATAACATTCGGTTTACTGAATGTAGTTGTGAACATAAAGAAGGTAATCAATAGAAAACCCAAGTCCACCATCGGAGTCATATCGACTCTGGTACTCTGCTTCTTGGAACGGACCTTGCCGCCCTTGCCGCCTTTTTCTTGTACTTGTACTTCTGCCATTTCTATCGATATTATTCGTTAGGTTTACCTTCTTGTGATGTAATCAACCAGAATTTAAGAAAATCAATATCTCTTAAACCTTCAAACAGACCTTTAACTTTAGGGTACTGAGTTGTAACGTCTCCTTTAATTGCTAACTTGTAGTCAGGGTTAACGCTCAAACTTTCTTTTACCCAATCAATTAATTGCTTATTTGTACTGTCCATAGGAATACCTGTAGGACTCTTATAATTTTTCTGCTCATCTGCAGGCATATCCAAGTAACCTTTTAGTTGGTTCATTGGAACTCCAATTGCCTGAACTTTCTGGAATGCAGCTTTTTGGTTATTGTCAAAAGTAATACCATACTTTTTTCCCATTTTATCCAAAAGAGCAACTCTTTCTGATGCGTTTTCTACCGGTTGGAAATAGAATTTTCCGTCCGGAGTAGCGTTGATAGTCATTAAACTAGCATCAGGAAGCAATTTTTCCGAAATTGAAGATGGCGGTTTGATCTGCTCCACGTCAGGTTTTTTAAACTGAGTGGTCAAGATAAAGAACGTAAGAAGTAGGAACGCAACGTCACACATTGCGGTCATGTCCGTCACTACTCCATGTCTTTTAGGTTTGACTCTCGCCATTATTATAAAATATTTTTAATTAAACTTCTTTTAATTGCTAATGCAAATTTCTTGCTAATTCTTAGTTGAATTCAGCGAAAGACTGCTGGATGCTCATAGAGATCTCATCGATCTTGTAAGTTAATCCATCAATTTTAGATGTAAAGAAGTTATAAAGGATAATAGCGATAGCTGAAGTACCAATACCTAATGCCGTGTTGATCAAGGCTTCAGAGATACCTGTAGATAGAGCAGCAGCATCTGGAGTACCACCTCCTGAACCTAACGCGAAGAATGCCTTGATCATCCCGATTACCGTTCCAAGTAGTGCTACTAATGTTGCAACAGTACCTAAAGTAGAAAGGATCATCATGTTCTTCTCAAGCATTGGCATCTCAAGAGTTGTAGCTTCTTCGATAGCTTTGTTAAGCGCTACCATTTTCTGCTCTTTATTTAGTGTGTTATCGTGAGCAAGAGCTTTGTAAGTAGTAAGACCTTCTTTTACTACGTTACCTACAGAACCTTGTTGTCTGTCGCACTCTTCAATAGCTTCGTCGATTTTGTTTTGGTTTAGTAAGCTTCTTACTTGTACTACGAAGTTGTCTAAGTTTCCTTTTCCAGCAGCTTTACCAAGAACGAAATATCTTTCAAAAGAGAAAACGATTACCGTAATCATGAAAGTAATCAAGATTGGTACAATAACTCCTCCTTTGTAGATAATACCTAAAAACGACTCTGGGTGAATGTCTTTTCCTTCAATACTTGAGAAAGCTACAGATCCACTTCCTAGTTTATCTGCATCTTTAAAGTTTCCTGGGCTACCAAGAACGAATAAATAAATACATACTCCTATAATAAATAGAATAGGAATAATAACAGCTGGATTTAAACCTCCTGCC
>NZ_CALNWX010000021.1:0-80395 GCF_940807095.1 Chryseobacterium sp. Marseille-Q3244
TGAAAAGTTCGATTCCTGAACCGTCCAGTTCAATAGCAGCTTGTGTAAAGTATCTTCCGTCTGTCCAAAGCCCTGCTTTGTCCTTAGTCACAACCACAAAACCGGCAGAACCTAAGAATCCTGACAGTTTGGTTTCAGCCGGATAATTCCAATACACCTGAAAGAAAATTATTAGAAAAAAATTATATTATTCAGGGAAATTAAAATTAAACAATGGAAAATTACTTAGAAATAAATAAAAAATCATGGAATGCAAAAGTAGAACCGCATTTGAAGTCGGATTTCTACTTTTTAGATGAATTTTTAAAAGGAAGAACCTCACTGAATTCAATTGAGCTGGGACTTCTGGGAGATATAAAAGGAAAAACTATTCTGCATTTGCAGTGTCATTTTGGGCAGGATTCTATTTCACTGTCAAGAATGGGGGCAAAAGTTACCGGGATTGATCTTTCTGATAAAGCAGTTGATACAGCCAGAGATCTTGCACAAAAGTGTGGAACTGATACAGCATTTATCTGTTCGGATGTATATGATCTACCTAATGTTCTGGGTCAGAAATTTGATATTGTATATACAAGCTATGGTACAATAGGCTGGCTTCCAGATCTTGGAAAATGGGCAGATGTTGTCAATCACTTTCTAAAATCTGGCGGGAAGTTTATCATGGCAGAATTTCATCCTGTCGTTTGGATGTTTGATGATGACTTTACAAAAGTCACCTATAACTATTTCAATGAAAAACCGATTGTAGAAACGTATGAAGGAACCTACGCAGATCAGTCTGCACCTATTGTACAGGAATATATCATGTGGAATCACTCTTTATCGGAAGTTCTTGACAACCTGATTAAAAAAGATCTGCAACTGAATACTTTTCAGGAGTTTGATTGGTCACCATATCCGTGTTTCAGACATGTAGAAGAAGTTGAAAAAGGAAAATGGCGAATTCCACAGTTTGGAAATAAAATTCCGCTGATATTTGCGTTAATAGCACAGAAAAAATAAAGTATTGTAATATCCAACCATTACGAAGGAGATCTGGCTAAAAAATCAAAGATTTTGCCTTAAATACACTTCATTTATTCTGATGAATAAACAAAAAGTCATCGCAAACTACTACGATGACTTTTTCTATATATGAATGTTAAAAAAACTACTGTCTTTTTTAGCTTAAAGAATCCTCGGCTTTTGTTTTTGCCTCGTCTACTTTATTTTGAACCTGGGAAGCAACATCATTGGCTTTACTCTTAATATCATTTCCCCATTTGTTAAGATTATCCTTTGCTGTATTAAGCTTATCCTTTACGGCTTGTTGATCTTCAGGACTTGAATTTTTATATTTCCAATATGCTAAAGCACCTAATCCTAGTAAAGCTAATAAACCTTTTGTTTTGTTTCCCATGATTTCTATTTTTTAAAAGATATTAATATTAAAATTTGTTATTAATACATATGTAAAATACGTGCCAAAAAATTAAGTTGAATTATAAAAAAATGTTAAAATTAAGAAAAGATATCAAAATTTTCACCGTCAAAACTGGCGAAAACCATAGTAGGATAGGAATCCTGATGATAAACATTTCCATCTTTATCAATGGCAATGGCACCTGCAAATCCGTCAATTGTTTTAAGTTCATCAAAGGTTTTACTGAAAGCCGTTTCAAGGCTCATTCCATCCGTCACACGGGTTACAATTTTTGCGGCAGTAGCATTGCTTACAATATCTTCCCCCACACCTGTGCAGCTTACCGCACAGAATGCATTGGCATAATTCCCGGCCACAGTGGCAGAATCTGAAATCCTTCCCGGAATCTCAAAACCTTTTCCACCTGTAGAAGTAGCAACAGCCAGTTTCCCATCTTTGTCGATGGCTACACAGCCTACAGTTCCTTTACCGCCGCTATTCAGTTTAGCTTCATATTCTGTTCTTCTCTGTGGAATTTCCGTTGAAAAGTTTTCAAACCCGTGTTCTGCAGCATAACGTTTCGCCCCTTGGTCACCTAAAACCCTGTCATCTTCTCCAATCAGGTCTTTGGCTACAAAAATTGGATTTTTTACATCCTGAATATTGATAACACCACTTAATTTCTGGGTTTCACCATTCATAATAGCTGCACTCATACGGATGACACCATCACTTTGAATCTGTGAACCTATTCCGGCATTGTATAAAGGATCATCTTCCAGCAAAGAAACAGCATAAGCCACTGAATCAAAGGCAGAATGGGTATGAAGATAATGAAATACCTTTTCAGCAATTTCTTTTAAAGAGTTCTGTTTGGCTGTTTTTACTTCATGGCTTTGGTCACTTTCCGAGAAAAAGCCTCCGTGAATGATGATTTTCATAGAATATAAATGATAATTGATAAATTTTTTACGAAGGTAATTTATAAATAAAAGATAAAAGATAAAAGATAAAAGATAAAAGATAAAAGATAAAAGATAAAAGATCTTGTCTTTAAATAACAATTACCCATATGTATATCCACACGGATGTCAACATCAATAGAGGTAGGCTTTAGCTAATCTGAAAAAATATTCAACCCCTTAGCTTTAGCCCAAACTTATTTGATAGTCTGTTATAATCTAAACGGTGATTTTTAAAAAACAAAAAACGGAACCAAGGTCCCGTTTATATTTATATAAAGTATGAATTTTACTATTTGTCCAAAGGAATTGGATTGAACTGTGAATTCTCAATTGTTAACGTCTTAGTGGTAAGATCGTAGTGATCGTTCATAGACATCACATGAACCGTTAAGTTATCAATAGAGATAGGTTCTCCAAGATTAATATTGGTAAGGTTGGTATCCTTAATAAATCTTCCATCTACCAAAATCACAAGTCCGGAACCTACAGCAGTCATCACATCATTATGAATGAAAAGCCCGGTATCTTCCCCAAGTCCGATTCCCAATGTTCTTGGGTTATTCACTACTGCCTGGAAAAGACGTCCGATTCTGCCTCGTTGTACAAAATGCGTATCGATGATGACGTTATCTATTAAACCTAAACCTTGTGTTGTTTTAATTTCTCCCTTCAACAGAGCTTCAGAACTACTTCCCTGATAAATCATATTTTCTGAGGCAGCAGCTGCACCGGCAGAAGTTCCTGAATAAATAAAGTCCTGTTCCTGATATTTTAATAAAATAGTATCGTGAAATCGGGTTCCGCCCAGAATAGATGTCAGTCTCAACTGGTCACCTCCTGTAAACATCATGACGTCTGCAGCATTCGCTCTGGCTACCATCGCATCAGAATTAGCTTCTTCACGGTTATGAATATCAAGAATGTTTACATTTTTAGCACCAAGGAATTCGAATGCCTTTTTATATTCAGCACCTACAATCTGAGGAATTTGAGAGGCCGTTGTTACCACTTCAATCACAGAATCTTCTTTGTGTTTTGATTCGTTGATGATCTTTCGCAAAATTCCGCGCTCAAAAAAATTAAGATTCTTTTCAATATTCTGATCATAATCGGTTTCTGCAAAGCTTCCTTTATTTACAGCACCTCCGATAACAATTAATTTTCCTACAGGTTTAGTCATGGTACAAAATTAAAAAATAATTAACATATTTGGCGAATTTCGTGCCATCTTTAGTTGATTTTTAATGTTTTACAAATGTGAATAAAGATTAATTTTTTTTTAATAAATCTTCAAGTGTGGTATAGTTTCGTTTAGGGTTTTATATTATATTTGATTATAAAATAAGTTATTATTAACTGACAAAATGCCAATAGACTATGAAAATCGAAAAGATTCAGGCACTACGAGGTCCTAATATCTGGAGTATCAGAAGAAAGAAGCTGATACAGATGAGGTTGGATCTTGAAGAAATGGAGAATTATCCTACCAATAAAATAGAAGGATTCAGGGATAGAATTGAAAAATTAATCCCGTCACTGATTACCCACAGGTGTTCAGAAGGAGTGGAAGGTGGTTTTTTCCATAGAGTGGAAACAGGAACCTGGATGGGACATGTCATTGAGCATATTGCCTTGGAAATACAGACCCTGGCGGGGATGGATGTTGGCTTTGGAAGAACCCGGGAAACCAAAACGCCGGGAGTGTATAATGTAGTCTTCAATTATCTTGAAGAAAATGTAGGAATTTATGCTGCTGAGGAATCCGTCAAGATTGCAGAAGCTTTAATTGAAGGAAAAGATTACAACCTGAATGCCTGTATTCAGAAACTGAAAGAGATCAGAGAACGTGTACGTCTGGGTCCATCTACCGGAAGTATTGTAGAAGAAGCCGTTTCCAGAAAAATACCCTGGATCCGGTTGGGAACAAATTCATTGGTACAGTTGGGATATGGAGTCAATCAACAGCGTTTTCAAGCGACAATTACCGGAAAAACAAGCTCTATTGCGGTAGATATTGCCTGCAATAAAGAATTAACCAAAAGGATGCTTCACGATGCTGCTATTCCGGTACCTATAGGTGACTTGGTGGTTGATGAGGAAGATTTAAATAACGTTATCAAAAAAATAGGGTATCCCATTGTTTTAAAACCTTTGGATGGGAATCATGGAAAAGGCTCTTCTATCAATGTTAATGATTGGGAGGCTGCCAAAATTGGATTGGAACATGCCCAGAAATACTCCCGAAAAGTAATCGTTGAAAAATACATTACAGGATATGATTTCAGGGTATTGGTTATTGATAATAAAATGGTGGCGGCAGCAAGAAGAGTTCCTGCCCATATCGTTGGAGACGGGGAACTGAATATTCAGCAGCTTATTGATAAAGAAAATAAAGATCCACGAAGAGGGTATGGCCATGAAAATGTTCTTACCGAAATTGCAGTGGATAAAGATACTTTAGAACTGCTTGAAAAGCTTCAATATACTTTGGAAACAGTTCCGCAAAGAGGAGAGGTGGTTTATCTGAAATCTACAGCCAATCTTTCTACAGGAGGAACATCAATAGATGTTACCGATATGGTGCACCCGGAAAATATTACAATGGCGGAAAGGATTTCCAAGATTATCGGACTGGATGTTTGCGGGATTGATATTATGGCAGAAAACCTTACACAACCTTTAAAAGAAAGTGGTGGGGCTATTATAGAAGTCAATGCTGCTCCAGGATTTAGGATGCACCTAGCTCCAAGTGAAGGGTTACCAAGAAATGTAGCGGCTCCGGTAGTGGATATGCTATATCCACAGGGAAAACCTTTTACCATTCCGATTATTGCAGTAACCGGAACCAACGGAAAAACAACCACAACAAGATTAATTTCCCACATTGTAAAAAGCAATGGTTATAGAGTAGGATTTACTACTTCAGATGGAATTTATATTCAAAATACAATGCTGTCGAAAGGAGATACCACAGGACCATTGTCAGCAGAGTTTATTTTAAAAGATCCTACCGTGGAGTTTGCTGTTCTGGAGACAGCCAGAGGTGGAATTCTCCGTTCCGGGTTAGGATTTTCACAATGTGATATTGGCGTTCTGACCAATATTGAGGAAGATCATTTGGGAATGAATGATATCCATAACCTGAAAGATCTTACTAAAGTAAAGCGGGTTGTATTAGACAGTGTAAAGAAAACCGGTTGGAGTGTGCTGAATGCAGACAATGAGTATTCCATGAAAATTGTTAACAATCTTGATTGTAATGTAGCTATTTTCAGCATGGATGAGAATAATCCTCATATTGTAAAATTTGCCAAAGAAGGAAGAATTACCTGCGTTTATGAAGAAGGTTTTGTAACCATTAAGAAAGGTGACTGGAAGATTAGAATAGGTAAAGCCAAAGATTTCCCGATTACAATGGATGGTAAAGCCAGATTCATGATCGAAAATGTTTTGGCGGCCAGTTTGGCAAGTTATCTTCATGGATTTGGAATTGAGGATATTTCCAATTCGTTAAGAACCTTTATTCCAAGTGCGCAACTTACTCCCGGAAGATTAAATGTCTTTAAGTTTAAAAGCTTTAAAGTGTTGATCGACTTTGCTCACAACCCATCCGGATATGAAGCAATAGAAGATTACCTGAAAAATGTGGAATCTACCAAAAAAATAGGGATTATTTCCGGTGTTGGAGACAGAAGAGACAATGATATCAGAGAATGTGGGAAAATTGCAGGAAGAATGTTCGATCATATCATCATCCGAAATGAAAAACATCTTCGTGGAAGAACAGAAGAGGAGATCAATGGATTGATTATCGAAGGCATGCAGTCTTCAGGAAAAGATGTCAGCTACGAAATTATTCCTAAAGAAATTGAAGCATTGAAGCATGCCATGGGAATGGCTGAAGACGGAACATTCATTACGGCTTTAAGTGATGTAATTTCCAATGCTATTGATCTTGTTCAGGAATATCAGGCAAGAGAATTGCTGGAAGATGACAAGAATTTGTAAACATTTGAGATTGAGATAAAAAAAGCGGCTGTACTTCATAGTGCAGCCGCTTTATTATAAATTCTGATGATCTCACTGATTAATAAGTTATCATAAGCATCTGCAAAATTTGCGAGAGCTCAGCTTTTACTTTATAGCTCTCCAAAAAAAGCATTAGAACTCCCAATCCAGATAGCATCTTTCTTATTGAAATCCACATTGACCATGGCTGCTTTGGTCATTCTTCCTAAATTTTCAAGTAAAATAGGACGCTCATCATTTTCTTTCCAAATATACAGCAACCGGATCTCTGCCTTTGAAAATTCCCCATTGATATCTTCAAAAAGTGGTTCATAAGTTACTTTTCTCTGTAGGATATAGTTTTCCTTATCTTCAATAGTGTTTGTGATTTCTTTGGTCGGATTTAAATTTACACCACTGCCTGCAAATGAAAATAATGGTTTTAATACAAAATTCTCAAGGTTTTCATGTTCCGGAAATTCATGTAAGAAATAACTTTTAGGAACAAATTGATGTTTCAGGAATGGTAAAATAAACTTAGAAATCTTAAAGAACCAGTTCGGATGAGTGATCCATTGTACATCTACTTCTTCACGGAAATCAAACTCAGTTTTAAGATCGGGAATCCTATCCAGTTCATCAAATATAACACGATTGTAGATTCTTTTAATTTCAACAAGTTTGCTGTCATTTTCATAGTAAAGCTTTTTACCTTCCTTCTTTATTTTGGTCAAACACACCGTTTTGATACCGAGTAATTGCTCGGTTAAAGTAAAGTCGATGGCTGTTTTCTGCTTTTCAGGAAAGATTTCAAGAAGAATGACATTCTCCGGATTTTCATCCCCTACAATCAGATCTTTTAAATACTGTTTAAAGTCTGCATGAGACATAGGATTACGAATCGATGAAAGAAAAGGATAAACTTCACAGAACGTTTCTTCATAAATCTTTTGGAAAACATATAATGAAGGAAAAGCCTGAAGCTCTATCAGCTGTGGTTCAATTGTTCCATCTTCACTTTTACAGACTCCAAAATCGATGGTGAAAAAATGGGGTTGGTCTGCGTCATTGGGAACCCTGCAGTTGTCAGGAATTGCTTTTTGAAGGGTTTCAGCCGGAAGCGCTTTGATCTGGCTAATGATACTTTCACTGGCATCAAGCAATTTACCTTCAAATTCTTTGGTAAGGAAAATCGGGCTTTCTGAAATTCTGAAACCCGGTTCTATACCGCCTTTGCGTGTTAAAATCTCTTTAAGCTGTTTGTACTTTTCATCTGAAAACTCCTGATTGAAATGCTTTCTGTATTTTGGGATCATATTTTTTCTTTTGTGGTGGTAAAAAATCGAGCATTTTTGCTCGATTTGATATTTGAAATAAATTTAACCACAAAAGTCACAAAAGTTTTTATTAAAAATATAAATGGATGTATAATAAATTCACATAAGATGAAAATCAAAGATTTTCAAAACACCTAAATGTACTTTTCAAACAGTTTAGTAGTAACTTAAAAAGAACTTAGGGTTAAGCTTTTGTGGCTTTTGTGGTTTATTTTAATTTTTTAAGCCAAAGATTCAACGTTCTTCAAAATGTTTTTTTTTGCGAACTGAAGAAATCTCGGGAGGATCTGATTTCTGGTCAGGATGATTTTATCTTCATCATCTATTCTGTCCATGGTTTCAAGATATTTTTCCATTCCGAAGTTTTCAATCATAGCTTCTCTGTTCTTATCGTCCTTAAGATTTTCTATTAAAGCTTCAGGGCTTGCTTCCGGGTGAAATTGGGTCCCGAATATTTCATCAGAAAAACGAACAGCCATTATCGCTCTCTCCAAATTGATATGAGGTCGGAACTTTTCAATAGCCATAACAGTCATTCCCAATTCTTCAAAACGGTCGTGATCCGGCTCAATGAATTGATAAGCTCTGGAATCTACTGCATAAAAAGGATCCTGAAGATTTTTGAATAAAAATTCCTCCCGGCCTTCTTTTGTTTTATGAATTGGCATTACCCCAAAAGAATAGGATTTTCTTTTACAGATATTCCCTAATTTCCAATGAATACTTGCCAACTGAAAAGAATGACAAATCAGGAAAAGATACTTTTTATCCTCATTGTATTTATTATGTTCAAAAACGGAATCTAAAAATTGAGCAAACCTATTTTCCCATTCGAAACCTTCACGATGCGGGGTTCCTGGTCCGCCTGAAGAAATAAAAATATCAAAGTCTCCAATCTCCGGCATTTCATCTTTAAACCTGACATCAAATGTCTCGATGATTACATTTTCTTCAGAGTTCTGCTGAAACGTTTCAGAAATTTCTTTAATGTTTCTAAAGCCTTGATTAACATGATTGTTGTTCATGTCCAGCAGAGCAATTCGAATATCTTTCATTACATCATATTTTTTGTAAAGTTACCAAAAATATTATGAAGCGGATTCACCATGTGTAATGCCGTATTCTGTTTCCGAGATCATATAATCCACAACCTTAGTAAGATCCCCGGTTTCTTTGAAGATCTGAAGCTGTCGATCGGCACCCGTACCATTTTCAAGAATTTTCCAGGCATATTCAACTTCTTGTCGGCATCCTAAATCATCTACTACATCATCAATAAACTCTAAGAGTTCTTTTAACAAATGGGGATAAGGAACCGATTCTTCTTTTCCAAAATCAATCAGATGAGCCTCAATACCGCTTTTGGAAGCACGCCATTTATTTTCATTCAATAAAAGTCTTCTGTAGCTTCTAAAACTCAGATTTTGTTGGTGGAGTTTATAAATTTTAGCCACTAAACTCTGCATAATGGCTGCAAGACATACTGTTTCATCAATTCTTAAAGGCATATCGCAAATCCTGAACTCAATGGTAGATTAGAACGGATGAACCCTTAAATCCCACCATATTTTTTTAGCATTATCAATGGTTCCTGTTTTTACCAAAAGATCAACATAACTATCAAATTCTGCCAATGAATTGAAGTAACTGGGAATACCGGTTCTCGGAAATTTAACGAAAATTTCCTGTCTGTAAGATTTAAAACCTGTATACCTTCCGATCCAGAAAGGAGAATTGGTAGAAAGGGCATAGACGTGAGGCAGAAAATAACGCATTACATTCTGAATTCTTACGCCTTCCTCACGATTAGGAATTCCAATATGAACATGAAGTCCAAAAATCAGGTTCTCACGGGCAACATCCCCCATATCATCAACAATTTTGATATATCTCTCTCCCTGAGTAATCGTATTGTCAGACCAATGAGAAAAAGGGTGGGTTCCTCCTCCGGAAACGCGAAGTCCCTGTTCATGGGCTGTATTGATGAGATGCCTTCTTAAATTGGTTAATTCTGCCCGGGCTTCCTGAATATTCTGGCAGATGCCGGTCTCCATTTCAATCATGGATTCGTGCATTTCATGCTTTAGATTTTCACTCAATACCGCTTTTCCGCCTTCAATGATTTTTGATACGTGCGAAATCAGATCCCTGCTTTCAACATCAATGATCTGATATTCTTCTTCGATTCCAATAGTAAACTGATGATGCATTGTCTTGTGTTTTTTTATTCTTTTTCAATATTATTTTATGGAATCTTTCACGAAGGTTCCCCAAGTGATATTAGGTTTTCCCGGAACATATTCCTTAGCTTTTTCAATAGCAAGCTTAGCAGCATGTTCTATAATCCATGCGAAATTCTCTTCTCCTACAGAATTTCTGTCTGCATCCGGAGCCGGATTGCAGAAGTCAATAGCATAAGGAATACCATCCCTTACAGCAAATTCAACAGTGTTGAAATCATATCCTAACGCTTCATTCATTTTGATTGTATAATCATGAATGGTTTTTAATAATTTTTCAAGCTCTTCCCCTTGTGTCTGGTGAGTAGTGGCATACCTTAAGTGATGTGGGTTCCTAGGTTCGTAAGGCATGATATGAACATATTTTCTGCCCAGACAATACACTCGGTAATAATCATCAAAAATAATTTCTTCCTGAACCATCATCACCAGCTGTTCTGTTTCTCCAAGCTTGTTCCAAAGATCATCCGGATTTTCTACCCTGTAAACATTCTTCCAGCCGCCACCATTGTGAGGTTTCATATAAGCAGGAAATCCAACATAATCAAAAATATATTCCCAGTCATGGGGAAATTTAAGGTTCCTGAATGAAGTTTCCGAAGTATCGGTTGGCCTCTCATGGGATGGAAGCAATACTGTTTTGGGCAACGGAATTCCTAATTTGCTCATAAGTGCATTATTGAAAAATTTTTCATCAGCACTCCACCAAAACGGATTATTGATTACATAAGTGCCGTTTAGTGCGGCGTTTTTCAGATAAGCTCTGTAAAAAGGAACATTCTGCGAAATTCTGTCGATGATCACTGCATAACCATAATCTGCCCCTTGTTCTAATTTGTCAATGGTAACAGGTTCAGCCACGATATCTCCACCTCCCAATTCATTTACTTTGTCTATAAATGCCCAGGGAAATGTGTCTTCCATACCGAATAGAATTCCTACTTTTTTTGTCATAATTTTTGTTTTTAATGGTGTATACTATACTTTATTTCTCAACAGAATCTATGATTCTTTAGATTTTTAAAACTTAAGCGTTAAAGTATTGATTCTCTTTTTCATTTAAAAATCTTTATTTTAAACACTTAAGTTATTTTACAAACTGATTTTTTGTTTTTATTTGGATGTTTTTTAAGAGAAATAAGCTCCAATAAAGATTGGAAAAACCATTCTCCACAACGGCCAGTCGTGACCAATCCATTTTCTTTCATCATACCAGAAATCAATACCTTTTACCCTTAAGATTTCTGCCATTTCAATATTCTTGTCTTTGCAGATATCCTGATCGGAGGTGCTCAATACAATGTGCATATGCTTATATTTCCATGCTTCATCATTTCTTACAAACTCTCTTGGACAATTGAAATACACCAGGTCATCGGAATAACCGTCCATAAAATTTCTTATACTAAAAGCCCCTGAAAGGCAAAACAAATGAGAAACTACATCCGGAAACCTAAAAGCAAAATTGGCAGCGTGATAACCTCCAAAACTGGCTCCAGCCACTGCTACACGATGGGTTTTATGAAGTTTTTGAATGTATGGAACAAACTCCACGATCAAAAACTGCACGTATCGTTCGTAATTTTTTATTCTCTGTTGCGGTGATAGTGTTTTATCATAAAAGCTCCAGCTGTCAATGGTCTGAATATTATAAAGCTTTACTTTTCCCTGTTCTACAAACCAATTGATACTTCCGTTAAGGTGAAAGTCATGGTTCTGGGTATATTGTCCTTGAGAAGTAGGAAACATGATAATAGGATATCCGGAATATCCGGTCACTTCTACCTTAAGACTTGTTCCCAATATATTGGAATAGTAATCAGTATGTTCTATATGCGGCATTTAAATTTGTACTTTAAGGTTGTGTATAATTAACTGCTTAACTTACTAGTCTTAGGCGGAAGGATGTTGAGCATTTCGGCATTGATCTTTTCTGCGGCGCTGTCTAGTCTTTCTTCTATTACGGAAGCATCACTGGATTTGTAAACAATTCCAACATGATAATCGATGGGAATAAATTTTATGGCTTCCTCACATGCGAATTTACTATAATCTGGCTCTTTATCTTTGATAAGCGCAACAATAAGACCTGCGTAATATCCTGTAGGAGGGGAGACACTATAGTTTTTATTTCTTAAGAGAGCATCTTCAATTTTGGCCCATTCTCTCCAGATATTGATGCTGCTTGAAGCTTCTACCAAATCAGGAATATGAGCACCCCCCACTCGTGAGGAGGTTTCCAGAAAATACCATTTTCCGTCTTCTTTTCCACGGATGAATTCCGTATGAGTGGCTCCGTTGAGTAATCCAAAGTTGGAAAGTACCCTGGAATTGATCTCTTCCAAAGCTTTGAACTCATCAGAGTATCTTCCTAATGTTTTAGATCTGAAAACACCCCCTTCATGAGAAACCTGCATAGGCGGAGCCAGATATTTTGATGCAGAAGTAAAGACTATTTCTTTGTTGAAGGTAAGGCTGTCTACATGATATACATCTCCCGGTTTAAAGCTTTCCAGGAGGAAAAGATGACGCTCTTCTCCAAGAGTTTCCAACGCCTCATGAAGCTGTTCTTTGGTCATGATCTTTTTAATTCCTGATGCCGAAGCCTCTGAACGGGGTTTCAATACCCATGGAGCGGGAACCTTATCTACAAATTCATTCACTGTATTGTCATTGAAAACGGCCGTAAATTCAGGAACATTGATGCCTGTGTCTTTCGCCTTTTGGCGCATCGCCAGTTTATCTCTGAAATAGCGGTGGGTCGTCTGTCCCATTCCCGGAATACGAAACGTTTCGCGGATCAGGGCAGCCTTTTCTACGTCGTAGTCATCAAGAGCAACTACAGCATCTACTTTTCTTGTTTTCATCAGGTGTGAAAATCCCTGAATCAAATGTTCCAGGTTCCACACAGATGGTTTGATTTCAGGCATATAAAATACCTCATCAATGGCTTGCCAGGGCCAGTTTTTTTCTTTAAGATTTTCTGATGTTACTAAGATGATTTTATTACCGAGCCTCTTCATTTCATCCATGAAGTCATAGCCCTTGTAATAGCACGAAATACATACTATAATTTTCTCCTCCATATAATGTTTTTTAAGTTTTAGTGAATTATCAAAAATAAAAGCAATTCTTTATTATTTGATTAACATCAAAAATAAAAATATGATATGCTTTTATGAATCACTAATCAAGTATACAGAGAATTTTTGTAATAAACTAATTTTTAGTGATAATTTTCGATTAAATCCGTGAGCAATTGAACCCCATATCCGGTTGCTGCTTTTTCTTTAGCATACCCTACATTTCCAAAGGCTACTCCGGCAATATCCAAATGCGCCCATTTAGGGTGGTTTTCAGTGAATTGTTGTAAGAATTTGGCGGCGATAATACAATCTCCAACAGGCTTTAGAGACATGTTTTTTAAGTCGGCTACATCAGACTGTATATCATCTTTCCAGATATCCCATAATGGTAAATTCCATAGCCTCTGATTGGTGTGATCTCCGGTTTTTATCAAAAGGTTTTTCAGGTCTTCATTATTGGAAAATAGAGCTCCACAAGTATCGCCAAACATTCTTACTGAACTTCCCGTTAAAGTAGCGAGATCAATAAGGAAATCTGTTTTGTAATTTTTAGTTAGATAAGACAGTCCGTCAGCAAGAATTAGCCTGCCTTCCGCATCCGTATCCATAACTTCAATAGTTTTACCATTGTAAGCGGTAATCACATCACTTGGAAGAAGGGCTTTTTCGGAAATAGCATTATCAGTAATCGGGAGAACGGCTATAATGTTAACCGGTAAATTCATTTCAGCAGCATAGATTAGAGTCCCTAAAACAGCTGTTGCCCCACCCATATCGGATTTCATATAATGCATATTGGTAAAAGGTTTCAAGGAAATTCCTCCGGTATCAAACAATACACATTTTCCAACCAATCCAAATGTTTTGGCATTTTTAACCGTGGTCTTATATTCCAAAATAGTAAAGGCTGCATCATGAGCGCTTCCTTGGTTAACAGCAAGATAAGCTCCAAGCCCAAGTTCTTCGCATTTTTTTCTGTTGAAAACGGTATATTTTAATTCATATTTTTTTGCCAGATTTTTAAGGTATAAACTGAAAACTTCCGGTTTTTTTAGATTCGCAGGTTTATTCATCCATTCCTGGCAAGCGATTTGTCCATTGCTTAAAGCTTCAGCTTTCTGGCTGATAAAATCCAGTTTTTTCTGGCTTAAATTTTCAAAATGCAATTCAAATTTTGAATTCCAGAAAGGATGTTTTTTTTCAAAAGGATAGTTGTAAGTTCCTATGAGTAATCCCTTTACGAATTCTTCAAACTGTTTTTCATTAAGAGAATCTGCAAGCAGTAAAGTGGGAGCAGCCTGTAGTTTTTCCTTTTGGGTTTGGGAGAATTTTACCGCAACCTGTTGGAGTTCAAAATTTTGTAAAGTCGAGTTTCCGAGTCCGATAAAGTAAGTAATTCCTTCTTCATGAGCATTGATGAACACTTCATGCTTTTTTCCTGTGAAGAATAGGGCAATATTTTTATTGAAATTTTTACTTGTTTTGGTCCATTCCTCTTCAGTGAATAAATGAAATATTTGGGTGTAGTTTCTATTTTTTTTGTTGATTAGTTTCATAAAATTTAGTTCTTAATGCTTTGTTGTTGTGGTTTTACTTCTACAGGATTTTCTGTATTGTCATAGAACAGCCATTCAATAGCTCTCGGAAACTCCTGTGACCAGTAAAATTCATTGTGAGTTCCTTCAGGATTAATACTGGTTCTGAATTCAAAGTCGAAGAGGTTCTTTTTTTCCCATCTTTTCAGATATTCTTCAAAAATATGAATTCTTTTGACCATTTTAGATCCTTCCTGTCCACCGCCATATAAGTATATTTTTGTTTTAAATGGAACCCGGAAGTTCATCATTGGAAAGTTATTATTGGGTTCCACCCAAAGAGAAGGAGAGAAGATTAATAACTTAGAATAAACTTCAGGATAAAGGAATCCACTGTAAATACTGATTAATGCTCCCAGCGAGCTGCCACCGATTCCTGTATTGTCGCGGTCCTTTTTAGTACGGTAATTTTCATCCACATAAGGCTTTAAAGTATCAGCAATAAAACGGATGTATTTTTTTCCCTCAGAGCCATTGGCTACATTATCATTATCAAAGATATATTCTTTAATCCGTTCTTCGCTTCCGTGTTCTATAGCAATGACGATAATATCACCACGCCCGTATTCTGCAAGGATAGATAGCTTTTTATCAATTTCCCAGTTTCCAAAACCACTTCCTTCATTGAACAGGTTTTGGGCATCCTGAAGATATAAAACAGGATAGCTCTTCTCCGAAGTATGATAGTCATAAGGAAGTACGGCCCAGATTTTCCGGTAACGATCCAGTTGTGGAATATAGAATTTTTCGGAAATGACTTCAGCAGTGGGGAAGAACTCCTCCTTAAATGGTCCCCAGTTTAATCTCCATTTTTCTACAGTATCAGAGACTTTCTGGAGTGATTTTTTTGTTTTCCGATTAGGAGTGATATTTCCATATTTATCCAGTTCTACATTTTCCCAGCCTCCTTTAGTGAATTTGTACTCAATTTCATCAGCTAGCTTTTCGTCTTCAATTTCTATAAAATAATGATGTGAATCTGATCTTTGGAGTAGGTAATTATAGTCTTTTGGATTCCAATTGTTGAAATTACCAGTAATAAATACGGGCCTGTCATCTTTTTCATCAGTATAAAGTTCGAACCTCATCATAAGTGTTTAATAAATTATTAGATTGCTAAATTTATAAAAAAGATTGTTTGGGAATCATAAAAAAGTGAATTAAAAAATGATATATTTGATAGGAAACGAAAGAGGGAAACTAACATGATAATTATTTGATGAATAATTAATCGCTATTATCAGTATTTTTCGTAGTTTCAGACAAAATATAAATACAAACTGATCTTGATGAATTCTGTTAAAACCTATACGCTTTTCACCGATCATGACGTGTATCTTTTCAAAGAAGGTAGACACTATAAGCTGTATAGTAAATTTGGAGCCCATTCTGTAGAGAAGGATGGTATAAAAGGAGTTTATTTTTCGGTTTGGGCACCTAACGCCAAAAAGGTTTCCGTAATAGGAGATTTTAATAACTGGAACCATAAAGATCATATTTTGTTTCCAAGATGGGATGGTTCCGGGATTTGGGAAGGCTTTATTGAAGAGTTGCCTTGGGGAACTTTATATAAATACGCCGTTGAAACAGCAAGAGGAGAAATCCTGGAGAAAAGTGATCCTTATGCTTTAAGCTGGGAACAGAATATTCAGGCAGCATCATTGGTTTCTACAACCTGGTATGAATGGAATGACAGGGAATGGATGGATAGCCGCAGGGAGAAAAACAATCTGGATGCCCCTTTGTCTGTTTATGAGTTGCATCTGGGGTCATGGGTAAGAGAAGGTAATGATCCTGATAAATTTTTGAACTATCGTGATATTGCAAAGAAACTCGTCCCCTATATAAAAGAAATGGAGTTTACCCACGTGGAGTTTATGCCCGTTATGGAATATCCTTATGATCCAAGTTGGGGCTATCAGATTACAGGATTTTATGCCGCCACTTCACGATTTGGGTCACCACAGGATCTGATGTTCCTGATTGATGAACTTCATCAGCATAATGTAGGTGTTATTCTGGATTGGGTACCCTCACATTTTCCCGGAGATGCTAATGGACTGTATCGTTTTGATGGTTCTCATTTATATGAACATGAAGATCCGAGAAAAGGGTTTCATCCTGACTGGAAATCTCATATCTTTAATTATGGAAGAAATGAAGTAAAATCTTTCCTGATTTCCAACGCAATGTTTTGGCTGGATCGTTATCATGCAGATGGACTGCGTGTGGATGCCGTAACTTCAATGCTGCATCTGGATTATTCAAGGAATGAAGGAGAATGGGAGCCCAATATCTATGGCGGAAATGTAAATCTTGAAGCCAAAGCATTTCTGCAGGAATTTAATACCGCTGTTTATAAGGAATTCGGGAATAGTATTATGACTATTGCTGAAGAAAGTTCAGATTTCCCTATGCTTACCAAGCCCGTTCATGATGGCGGTATAGGCTTTGGAATGAAATGGATGATGGGCTGGATGCACGATACACTGGATTACTTCAAGGAAGATTTTGTCAACAGGAAGTTCCATCATCATAAGCTTACGTTTGCTTCCATGTATATGTATAATGAAAATTATATGATGCCTTTGTCTCATGATGAAGTGGTACATGGGAAAGCTAGTCTGATCTATAAAATGAAAGGCGATGAATGGCAGAAATTCGCCAATCTTCGTACCCTATACGTATATATGTATACCCATCCGGGAGCCAAGTTGCTTTTTATGGGTGATGAATTCGGGCAAACCAGCGAATGGAATTTTACCCGAAGCCTTGACTGGCACCTGTTGGAGTATCCTGTGCATAAGGGATTGCAGAGGTTAGTAAAGGAACTAAACCATTTGTACCGATCAGAATCTGCATTGTATGAAAATCAGTTTGATAAAAACGGTTTTGAATGGATAGAGGCAGATGATCTGGAGAATTCGGTTTATGTTTATCTCAGAAAAGGAAAAAGAAGGGATGATGTTTTGATGACCGTATTAAATCTAACCCCAAAAGTCTTGGACTACAGAATAAAGATTCCTAACGGAACCCATTGGGACGTTATTCTTAATTCCGATGATGAAGAATATAGTGGAAGTGGAGTAATATCCGATATATTAGAAGAGAAATATGAAGACGGAACAGAGCATCAAAAGTTTATGACAATCAATTTACCTCCTCTGGCAGGGATTATTTTGAGACAGCAAAAAGATAAAAAGTATAAATTACACAGAATTAAACACAAAAGATAAAATGGTTATCTATCATTTAAGTACAGAATGTTATCCTGTAGCAAAAGTGGGTGGGCTGGCAGATGTTGTTGGTGCACTTCCGAAATATCAGAATAAAATAAAAGGAATAGATACCAAGGTGGTAATGCCATGGTATAACAAACCCTTTGTTTATGAACATGAGTTTGATTTGGTGTTTGATGGATTCATTCATCAGGGGGCTAATATGCTGCAGGTTCAGGTAATGAAGGAAAAAACAAATGTTCTGGGGTTTGAACTTTATATGGTGAGAATTCCGGGACTGCTGGATAGAGATAATCCTTACGGGTATCAGGATGAAAGTTTTCAGTTTCTGGCTTTCCAACAGGGAGTTCTGCATTGGTTATGTGCTATGGAATTAAAACCGGATGTTCTCCATTGTCATGATTATCATACCGGATTGGTTCCTTTTATGGTAGAACATTGTCCGGAATTTAGCTTTCTTAAAGGCGTAAAAACCATTGGAACGATCCATAACGGAGAGTATCAGGGAATGATGAGCTGGAATATGGCGAATTATATGCCTTCTTTTGATGCTTATAAATGGGGATTAATGGATTGGAATGGATTGGTGAACCCACTGGCAAGTATGATTAAATGTTCAGATGCCTTTACTACAGTTTCCGAAGGATATCTGGAAGAACTTTTCATCAGTTTCAGAGGGCTTGAAAGTCTGGTCCGCCAGGAATTCGGCAAGGCGTATGGTATTATCAATGGAATTGATACGGAAGTCTGGAACCCGAAAACCGATCCGATGCTGGATTTTAATTTTAGCAGTAAAAATGCAGTGGCTCAAAAGAAAAAGAACAAAGAGAAACTTTGTAAAGAGTATGGCTTAAAACCTGAACTTCCTCTATTTGCATTTATTGGAAGGTTCGCTACGGAAAAAGGAGCAGACCTATTACCGGATGTGGTATGGAAAAGCATCAAACAAAGCTATGGTGCTTTAAATATCATGATTCTGGGGTCAGGAAATACCTATATTGAGAATAAACTTAAGGAATACGACTATACCTATACCAACTTTGCCCTGGATTTAGGGTATAAAGAACATCTTTCTCATAAGATCTATGCCTCGGCAGATTTCCTATTAATGCCATCAAGAGTAGAGCCATGTGGTTTAAATCAAATGTATTCCATGAGATATGGAACGGTTCCGGTAGTAAGATATACCGGAGGATTGAAGGATACGGTAGAAGATGTTTCAACGGGCGGAGCAGGACTAAACTTCACGTATCCTGGCGTAGATGATATTGTACATGCGATGAACAGAGCGATTGGAATCTACAATCAGAAAGGAATGATGGAAGAACTTATTCATGCGAATATGAATTTTGACTTTGCATGGGAGAAATCTGCCGAAAAATATATAGCTTTATATAATAGCTGATATAATAAAGTTTTTAATATCAGATTGATCAGACACCAAAAAGAAAACCTTAAACTTAATAAAATAAAAACGCAATATATTTATGAATCCAAATGTAATCTCTATTGTATTGGGCGGAGGCAGAGGAACAAGATTATTCCCGTTAACGTATACCAGATCAAAACCGGCAGTTCCTATTGCCGGAAAATACAGACTGGTGGATATTCCTATTTCAAACTGCCTGAACTCAGGATTAAATAAAATCCTGGTATTGACCCAGTTTAATTCAGCGTCGCTGAATTCGCATATTAAAAATTCTTATCATTTTGATATTTTCAGTCAGGGCTTTGTAGATATCCTGGCTGCTGAACAGAATGTGGAAAATGACAGCTGGTATCAGGGAACTGCAGATGCGGTGCGTCAGTCTATGAAACACCTTGAAAAATATGATTATGACTATATCCTAATTCTTTCCGGAGATCAGCTTTACCAGATGGATTTTAGAGAAATGTTAGATTTTCACATAGAAAACGGAGGTGACCTGACAATTGCAACCATTCCTGTGAATGCTAAAGATGCCACCGGTTTTGGAATCTTAAAATCTGATGATGACGGAAATATCACTTCTTTCTACGAAAAACCAGATTATGATATGCTGGAAGGGCTGAAATCTGAAGTTTCAGAAGAAAATAAACATAAAGGAAAAGAGTTTCTGGCTTCCATGGGGATTTATATTTTTACGAAGACTATCCTGAAGAAAATGTTCGAAGAAGGAGCAGGAGATGATTTCGGGAAAGATATTATTCCAAGTTCCATTGGGAAATATAAAACATTAAGCTATCAATATGAAGGCTATTGGACGGATATCGGAACTATAGAGTCTTTTTACGAAGCTAATCTGGATCTTTGTCTGGATCTTCCGCAGTTCAATCTGTTTTCATCTTCTCCCATTTATACAAGAGCGAGAATGCTTCCGCCGTCAAAAATCAACGGTTCTTATGTAAGTAAGGCCGTTTTTGGAGATGGATGTATCATCATGGCAGATAAAATTGAAAATTCCGTGATTGGAAACAGAACCCGAATAGATAAAGGAAGTACCATCGTCAATTCCTATGTAATGGGAGCTGATTTCTATCAAAATACCACAGAAATTGTTCTTAATGATAGAAGTGGTCGCCCGAATATGGGAATCGGGAAATACTGTTATATTGAAAAAGCGATCCTTGACAAAAATTGCTATATTGGAGATAATGTAAAAATTATCGGTGGAAAGCACCTTCCTGATGGAGATTACGGAACTTATTCTGTTCAGGATGGGATTGTAGTCGTGAAAAAAGGAGCAGTGTTGGCACCGGGAACTCATATTGGGTAAGAAGAAAGGAAGTCGGAGATGGGGGATGGAAGTTATCAAAGTTGGAGTGATGAATATACCTCTTTATTGAAAGACCTGTGATAATAGTTTTACATTAAGTTATTATTTCACTCTGTCATTCTGAATGTAACGAAGTGAAAGGAAGAATCTAAACTATAAATGAGATTCTTCCTTCGTCAGAAATCGAAGATTCGACGTAGTCAATGACAATAAGGTAAAATTTATCAGTACCTAATTTTAATCAAGGGATGATTGGTAATCAATAGAATAACAATAGTTTACATCTCTCATTATCCGGCTCCCAGCCTTTAACTAGGTTAATTATTGTTAAACATACAACCAGAGTGATCGGCATATTGGTCACTTTTTTTATTTGTATTACTTTTGTGCGATGCGTATTTTTAAATATCTAATTGTCCTTATTGTTCTTTTGGGAGGTGCTTATGCAGCTTCCATGTATTATTTTGTGGATGAAAGCAAGAATTTCACCGTGGAGAAAGAAATTGATTATCCGATAGATAAAGTTTTTGCTCAGTTCAATAACCTTCAGAACTTTACAAGATGGAACAATTTTTTTACCAGTTCACAGTCTATGGACATCGATTATTATACGCCTTATGAAGGACAGGGAAGTGCCATCAGCTATGTAGATAAGCAGAATGATACCGATGGTGAAATGTTCATCCGTTATGAGAACCTTAATAAGACTCTAAAATACCAGCTTTTTGAGGATGAAAATGAAAATCCAACATTGGTTGACGTTAAATTTAAGCCTGTTTCTGCTGAAAAGACTAAAATTACGTGGTATGTACATACGCCTAAACTTTCTGTATGGAGAAGGGTAGAAAACTTTTGGACAGAGGACCGTTTTGCTGAAAACATCAACAAAAGTATGGTCAATCTTAAAAATTCTTTAGGAAATAAGGTTGAAAAAGATAATCAGATGGCAGCCATCAAGTATGACAGTCTGATGGTGGAAAATGAAGAAGATAAACTGTTGTTGGGAATCAACGTAAGTACGGCCAATAAAAAAGATGCCCTTTACAAAAATATCGTGATGAATTATAACAAAGTGTATAATTTTGTATCGATGGATCTTGGTAAGAAAGACGATGAATTCGGGTATCCGGTTTTGATGACAGATGCAGATAACTATAAAGACAAAGAAGTTTCTTACTTCCTCGGAATTCCCCTTTCCAAGAAAATCGGAGTCTCTGACAATAACTTTAATTTTAGGTCCGTAAATCCATCACAAAACTACGTAATGTACTACAAAGGGAGCTATGAAGGTCGAATTAAGGCAATTCAGCAGCTGATTCAGAAAGCCAAAAAAGACGAGATGCGCTTTGGAGATATCCGCCAGACCTTTATTGAACGTCCGATGGAAGGTCAGGACGTGAACATTAAGCTCTCATTATCAGTGTATAAGTAATTATTTTTTAATTATTTTTTTCTTAAGTTTTTTTAACGGTTTTAGACTGTTCTAACTCGGTTTTTTTTATTAAATTTGAAGATTAATTCTACAAATAAATTTTAATAAATAGATAAACTGTAATAATGGACAGATTTTCATTCCTAAACGCAGCTCATTCTCAGTTAATTGAGGATTTATACCAACAGTACTTAAAATTCCCAGATTCTTTAGAACCATCATGGAAAGCTTTCTTTCAAGGCTTCGATTTTGCTTTAGAGAACTATGGTGATGACGATAACACTCAATTTATTCAGGCTCCGGCCAACGCTGCTCCGGCAGTACAACAGATTTCTCAGGCAGTAACAAGCGGAGAAGTTCCTGAACACATCAAGAAAGAATTTAAGGTAGTAAACCTTATTGAGGCTTACAGAACAAGAGGGCACCTGTTTACAAAAACAAACCCAGTTAGAGAAAGAAGACACTATACACCTACTTTAGATATCGAGAACTTCGGTCTATCTACAGCAGATTTAAATACAAAATTCAACTGTGCCGTTGAAACAGGGATGAAAGAGCCTGCTACTTTAGCAGACCTTATCAAACATCTTGAGAATATCTACTGTGATTCTATCGGGGTAGAATATACATACATCAACAACGTTGAAGAAAAAGATTTCATCAAAAAATGGCTTCAGGTAAATGAAAACCACCCAAGCCTTTCTGCGAACGAAAAAACAGAGATTTTATTAAAATTAAATCAGGCTGTAGCCTTTGAAAATTATCTTCATACAAAATTTGTAGGTCAGAAAAGATTCTCACTGGAAGGTGGAGAAACATTAATCCCGGCTTTAGATCAATTGATCTCAAGATCTTCTCAATTAGGAGTTGATGAAGTTGTTCTAGGGATGGCTCACAGAGGAAGATTAAATGTTTTAACCAATATTTTCGGAAAGTCTTACAAGCAGATCTTCTCAGAATTTGAAGGTAAAGAATTTGAAGAGGATGTATTCTCTGGTGACGTTAAATATCACTTAGGATCATCTAAAAAAATAAAAACAGCTTCAGGAGAAGAAGTTAGTATTAACCTGACTCCAAACCCGTCTCACCTTGAAACCGTAGCAGCTCTGGTAGAAGGAATCTGCCGTGCGAAAGTAGACGATAAGTATAAAGATTACTCTAAAGTATTACCAATCATCATCCACGGTGATGGTGCTATTGCTGGACAAGGAATTGCTTATGAAGTTGCTCAGATGATGACACTTGAAGGGTATAGAACAGGAGGTACAGTTCATATCGTTGTAAACAACCAGGTTTCATTTACAACAAACTACATGGATGCGAGATCTTCTACATACTGTACAGACATTGCAAAAGTTACAGAATCTCCTGTAATGCACGTGAATGCTGACGATGCAGAAGCTGTTGTTCATGCAATCCATTTTGCTGCTGACTTCAGAGCAAAATTCGGAAAAGACGTTTATATCGACCTTTTAGGATATAGAAAATATGGGCACAACGAAGGGGATGAGCCAAGATTTACTCAGCCAAACCTATATAAAACTATTTCAAAACACCCGAATCCAAGAGAAATTTATAAAGATAAATTGCTTAAAGACAGTGTTACTTCCAATGATGTAATCGCTAAAATGGAAACGGAATTCAAAGCTCTTTTAGATAAAGACTTTGATGCTTCTAAAGAAATTGAGAAAAACGTAATGGACGTGTTCATGTCTGAAGATTGGGTAAACTATCCAATCGGAAAAAGAGGAGCAGTTCAGTTACCGGTTGATACAAAATATGACTTGGCTAAGCTGAAAGAATTGGCGATTAAAATGTCAACGCTTCCAGCTGATAAGAAATTCATCAACAAGATTACAAGACTTTTCGATAACCGTGTTAAAGCGATTGAAGGAAACTCATTAGATTGGGCACTAGGAGAGTGGTTAGCTTATGCTACACTTCTTGTAGAAGGTCACAATGTAAGAATCTCCGGGGAAGATGTAGAAAGAGGTACATTCTCTCACAGACACGCTGTAGTAAAAACAGAAGATACAGAAGAAGAATATATCCCATTAAGACACGTTTCAGAAAACAGATTTGATGTATTCAACTCTCACCTTTCAGAATATGGTGTGCTAGGTTTCGACTATGGATATGCTATGGCTTCGCCAAATACTTTAACAATCTGGGAAGCTCAGTTCGGAGATTTCGTGAACGGTGCTCAGATCATTGTTGACCAGTATTTAGCAGCTGCAGAAGAAAAATGGAAAATCCAGGACGGGTTGGTTATGCTATTACCTCACGGTTCAGAAGGTCAGGGTGCAGAACACTCTTCAGCAAGATTGGAGAGATTCTTAACACTTTGTGCTAACGAAAACATGGTCGTAGCGAATATTACTTCTCCTGCCAACTACTTCCACTTATTGAGAAGACAGTTGAAGTGGGCATTCAGAAAGCCATTGATCGTAATGAGCCCTAAATCTTTATTGAGACACCCTAAAGTGGTTTCTCCGCTTGAAGATTTTGCAACAGGTACATTCCAGCCAATCTTAGATGATCCAACTGCAGATCCTAAAAAAGTAGAAAAATTAGTTCTTTGTTCAGGGAAACTGTACTTCGAATTATTAGCGAAGAAAGAAGAATTGAACTGTGAAAATATTGCATTAGTAAGATTCGAGCAGTTATATCCACTTCAAACAGATGCTATTGAAGCAATCTTCAACAAATATGAAAACAGAACACAATTGGTGTGGGCTCAGGAAGAACCTGAAAACATGGGAGCTTGGTCTTATATCCTGAGAAACTTCAGAGATACAGGAATCCAGGTAGTATCTCCGGTACCAAGTGGTGCTCCGGCTCCAGGTAGCCACAAAATGTTTGAGAAAAACCAAAATGCAGTAATCAACAGAGTTTTTGATAGAGACGATGCTCCTGCAAAAAGACCCGTTACAGCTTAATTTAAATAATATTCAATTAAAAAATAAAAAATACTCGATATGTCAGTTTTAGAAATGAAAGTTCCTTCACCGGGCGAATCAATCACAGAAGTTGAAATTGCAACTTGGCTTGTAAAAGATGGTGATTATGTAGAAAAAGATCAACCTATCGCTGAAGTAGACTCAGACAAAGCAACTCTTGAATTGCCTGCAGAACAAAGTGGTGTTATCACTTTAAAAGCAGAAGAAGGTGAGGTAGTACAAGTAGGTCAGGTAGTTTGTTTAATTGATATGGATGCTGCAAAACCAGCTGGTGCTGCACCTGCTGCTGAAGCTCCAAAACAGGAAGAAGCAAAAGCTGCTGAGCCTGCTAAACAAGAAGCTCCTAAACCAGCTGCTCCGGTTGCTGCTCCACAAACTTATGCTACAGGAGCTCCATCTCCGGCTGCTAAGAAAATTCTTGACGAAAAAGGAATGGATGCTGCACAGGTTTCAGGAACAGGAAGAGATGGAAGAATCACTAAGACTGATGCTGAATTAGCTGCAGTTCCTGCATTAGGAGGAAGTCCTCTTACCGCTACAGGTTCTAGATCTACTACAACGACTAAACTTTCAGTTTTAAGAAGAAAGATCGCTCAGAGACTAGTTTCTGTGAAGAATGAAACAGCTATGTTAACAACTTTCAACGAAGTTGACATGTCTGAAATCTTCAGATTAAGAAAGCTATATAAAGAAGAATTTGCTCAAAAACACGGAGTTGGACTTGGTTTCATGTCTTTCTTTACAAAAGCGGTTACAAGAGCATTAGAAATGTATCCTGATGTAAATGCATCTATCGATGGAGATTTCAAAATAAACTATGATTTCTGCGACATTTCAATTGCCGTTTCTGGTCCTAAAGGGTTAATGGTTCCTGTATTGAGAAATGCAGAGAATATGTCTTTCAGCGCAGTTGAAGCAAACATCAAAGATCTTGCTACCAAAGTAAGAGACGGTAAAATTACAGTTGACGAAATGACTGGTGGTACTTTCACCATTACAAACGGTGGTACTTTCGGATCTATGTTGTCTACACCAATCATCAACCCACCACAATCTGCAATCTTAGGAATGCACAACATTATCCAAAGACCAGTTGCTGTTGATGGACAAGTTGTAATCAGACCAATGATGTACGTGGCAATGTCTTATGACCACAGAATTATCGACGGAAAAGAATCAGTAGGATTCCTTGTAGCGGTAAAAGAAGGTATTGACAATCCTGTTCAGGTATTAATGGGAGGTGATGAAAGAAAAGGCCTTGGATTATAGTTTTTAATAAAATTATAACGTAAATATATAATCTCGCCTTAAAAAAGGCGAGATTTTTGTATCTATTAAGAAAATACTACAATGATGTTTTCAAAAATGACTTCCAATATCAAAGTTTCAGTAATACCTGAATATGATAGTAAAAACAGTTATCCATCCGAAAACCGTTATGTTTTCAAGTACAATATCACTATAGAAAATGACGGAAGTTTTCCTATAAAAGTACTGAAAAGAAAATGGCTCATCTTTGATGTAGGATTCGGATTCACAGAGATTATAGGAGATGGAGTCATCGGATTGACTCCAGAGATAGGAACCGGCGAAAATTTCGCTTATTTTTCCAATGTAATGCTCCGTTCAGGAGTGGGAAATATGAGTGGAAAATACCTGGTTAAGAATCTTGAGACACAGGAGACTTTCGAGATTGATATCCCAAAATTTAACCTGCTCTCTGAAGTGTTAAGTAATTAAAATAGTTTTGTCATAGTAAATGACTGATGCAGGTATCGGAACCCGGGTCTGTTAGCTGTATTATTAGAGCTTTTTAATTTTTGCCTTCATATATTCATTTACTTCATCATTACTGGTGAGGAAGAGTTTCTCAAATGCCAATAAAGATATCTTTGCGCAAACTTCTGCATCAGCCCCCGCTCTGTGGTGATTGAACTTAATGTTATGATATTCGGCAAGTGGCTTTAGCCCATATTTTGGAAGATAATTCCATGATTTCTTTGCAAGCTGTATACTGCACAGATAGCTGAGTTGTGGGGTAAACATACCATAATATTCCAGGCAGCCTCTTAAAACAGAAGCATCAAAACCTGCGTTGTGAGCAATCATTAAGCTTCCGTACATCATTTCCTGTGCCTCATACCAAATTTCATCAAAGGTAGGAGCATCCTGTACATCTTCAGGTTGTATCCCATGTACAGCAACATTGAATTTACTGAAATAAGGAAAACTAGGAGGTTTTATCAACCATGTTTTGGTTTCTACAATTTTAGAATCCTGTACTACACAGATTCCCATCTCACATGCAGAGCTTTTCTCGTGAGTGGCCGTTTCAAAATCTATTGCACAGAAATCCATAATTATATAATGTTGATTAATTGTTATTATAGTATCAGTTACTGATCTAAAGTTTGAAGTTAAGATTGAACCTGTTTTGAAATCGTATTTTATCTAATCTCCTAGTTCTTATTGCTGCCTAAAAAATGTTTAAAAATTAACCATTTCGACTGATAGAACTTATCTTGCTGATGATTCTGACGAAGTTTCCATGTTCCGGGAAGTTGCGCGTAGAAACCAAAATGTGCCCTTACAACGGCCCAAAGGTGAGGGAATCCATGTTTTAATCCAAAATAGATTCCTGCGATACCATCCAGGCAAAGTCTGAAAAAGATCAGCCCAATCAGTTTAGGAAAAGGCAGGTTTTTAAGCATCATAGACAGGTTGTTTCTGATGTTTAAATACGTTTTCTGTGCGCTTTGTTTATTCAATGTTCCACCACCTACATGATACACTTTGGACTTTCCGGTATAAAAGATTTTCTTTCCTGAATTAATAAGTCTCCAGCAAAGATCAATCTCTTCCTGATGGGCAAAAAATCGTTCATCAAAACCTTTCTGTTCCCAAAAATCTTTGGAGCGGATAAAAAAGCAACATCCCGATGCCCAAAAGATTGCTGTTTCATCATCATACTGGCCTTTGTCCTCTTCAACATTATCAAAAACACGGCCTCGGCAGTAAGGATAGCCCAGATTATCAATCAGACCACCCCCAGCTCCTGCAAATTCAAAGAATTTTTTATTATTGTAGGATAAAACCTTAGGTTGAATAGCCGAAATTTTAATGTCTTTTTCAAATAGAGCCAATATGGGTTCTATCCAATTTTCAGTAACCTCTACATCAGAATTAAGAAGGCAGTAATATTCATTGGTTATTGCCTTTAACCCTTCATTATATCCGCCGGCAAATCCGTAGTTTTTATTATTTTTAATAATTTTTACGGTAGGGAAATTTGTGTTCAGATATGCTATAGAATCATCTGTAGAAAGATTATCAATAACATAAATATCTGCATTTTGAGAAAATTGAACTACACTCGGAAGAAATTTTTCCAGCCAGTTTTTCCCATTCCAGTTTAAGATGGCAACCGCCAGTTTTTTCTGCATGTACATCTAATTTTTTTCAGAATCAAAAAACTTGATAGAATCCTGATACTTCCACTTTCTGTGTGACCAAAGATAATTGTCCGGATGCTTACGCAAGGTGTTTTCAAGCATTTTATGGAATTTTCTTACCACTTCATGCTCTGTAAATTTTTCCTGGTCCGGATAGATTCTGTAGTAATTAACCTGGTAATACCCACGTTTTACTTTTTTCATTTCACAATAAATAAAAGCAAGGTCCATTCGGGTAGCTAATTTATCATAGCCTATGAAAGCAGGCGTTCGTTGATTTAAAAACTCTAAACCATACGTAACATGAGAAAAATGTGGAGTCTGATCTGCCACAAACATATAAATAGAATCACCATTATTAGGCGATTTGAATATATTTCTGATGACTTCATTAGCTTCCAGTGCTTCATTCCCAAATTTATTACGAACCTTTTTCATCTGATTTTCCCAAAAGTTACTGTTTACCTTTCTGTACACGGGATGACAGTGCTTTTGTGGGACGATTTTTGCCAAAGCATTAATCCATTCCCAGTTAAAGACATGACCGGCAAGTAAAATAATATTTTTACCTTCTGCTTTCACTTCATGAAACAGATCCTGATTGATATGTTGCATTCGTACTCTGGCTTCAGTTTCAGAAATGCTGAATGATTTGATAGTTTCTACCAGATAATCGGAAAAATTGCCATAGAATTTTTTTCGAATTTTTCTGATCTCATCATCTGATTTATCAGGAAAGGAATTTCTAAGGTTTTGGGTAATCACCTTCTTTCTATAACCTACAAGATAGTAATTTAAGAAGAATATAACGTCCGAAAAAATATACAATATTCTAAGCGGAAGTTTTGAGATGAAAAATAATATTTTGATTAAAAAGCTCATAAAACACGCAAATTTAGTGATAATAAAATTATGGTTCTATTTTTGTAGGGAGATAAGTAATTTTTTTTTATTTTTATGTTATGAAAAAATCAGCAATTTTAGCTTTTCTGGGATTAAGTGTATTAGGCTTTTCACAGAATACCAATATACCGAAAGAAGAAAGAGTACGAGATAATACTCTGTTGGTAAAAACTGATCATGCAGAATTGGATGCGAAGAAGAAAGCTGCGGAAGAAAAAGCAAAACTTCCTAAACCATATAATCCAAAAGCTGATGCTCAGGCAGATATTAATAAATTAATAGCCCAGGCTAAAAAAGAAGGTAAAAATATTATACTTCAAGCCGGTGGAAACTGGTGTATTTGGTGTCTTAGATTCAACAATTTTGTACATGAAACTCCTGAATTAAAACAGCTTGTAGATAAAAACTACTTATATTATCACCTGAATTATTCTCCGGATAATAAAAATGAGAAAGTTTTTGCTCAATATGATAATCCTGGGGAAAAATTCGGATATCCTGTATTTATCGTTTTAGATAAAAACGGTAAAATGATTAAAGTTCAGCAGAGTGATGTATTCGAAGAAGGAAAAGGATACAGCAAGGACAAGGTAAAAGAATTCTTCAATACCTGGAAGCCTAAAGCATAAAATGAAAAGGTTGTTTCAAATAGAAACAACCTTTTTTATTTTTCACAAAGAGTGTATGTTATTTGAGATCTTTAAGAATTATAAAAATCTTTTAATCCAGCTTAATTTTTTTTCAGAATAAGGTGGGTATTTAATATTAGGTTCGCCCCATGTGGCTTTTTCCAGGACAGATTTTTGATGAGAAAAAGTTTCAAAACCGAATTTTCCATGATAATTTCCTATTCCTGAGTTTCCAATACCTCCAAAAGGCAGGTTATCATTGCTTAAATGCATCACAACATCATTAATACATCCGCCTCCAAAAGATAATCTTTGGGTAAAGTTTTCCTTTTCTTCAGAATTATTGGTGAAAAGATAAGCAGCCAGAGGTTTTTCCAGTTCCAATACTGCATTTAGGGCCATATTATAATTTTTAAAACCGATGACTGGTAAAAGCGGTCCGAAAATTTCCTCCTGCATGATAAGATCATCCCAATCTATATTGTGAAGAATGGTAGGTTCTATATATCGTTTTTGTTCATCAGAATTTCCTCCGAAGTAGATTTTCTCGTGATCAATAAGACTGATCAATCGCTGAAAATTTCTTGTATTAATGATCTTTGTATACTGTTCCGAATCCGGGCTGTATTTAAATTCTTTAATGTATTTTCTCAACATTTCCAGAAACTGTTCCTGAACGGCTTCTTCTACCAATAAGTAATCAGGAGCAACACAGGTTTGACCGGCATTCAGGAATTTCCCCCAGACTATTCTTTTGGCTGCAATTTCAAGATTGGCATTTTTAGTAACAATGGCAGGAGATTTTCCGCCCAATTCAAGAACAACTGGTGTTAAATGTTCTGCAGCAGCTTTATATACTATCTTTCCCACTTTAGTACTTCCTGTAAAAAATATTTTGTCAAACTTTAGCTTCAGGAGCTCTGTTGTTTCATCAATTCCGCCTTCATATACATACAGATATTCCGGAGGAAAGTTGTTATTGATGATAGTAGACATTGCTTTCATCGTATTTTCTGCAATTTCACTGGGCTTCAAAATACAACAGTTTCCAGCAGCCATAGCCGCAACAATAGGAGAGAGGGATAATTGATAAGGATAATTCCATGCCCCGATGACCAGAATATTACCCAAGGGTTCAGAATAAATTTTACTTTTTCCAAGCTGATTCGCCAGATTTGTACTTACTTTTTGGGGCTTTGCAAGTGACTTTAGATTTTTCAGATAATAATCAATATCATTCAGAACAAATGCGATTTCTGTGGTGAAGGTATCAAATTTAGATTTTCCAAAATCATTGTAAATAGCTTCATATAATAGTTTTTCGTTAGAAATGATAAGACTTTTGAGCTTTTCAAGATACATTTTTCTGAAGGCAAGACTTTTGGTTTGCTGTGTTTTAAAAAAGTCTCTTTGGCTCTGTAAAATTTTTTCAATTTCCATACGATGGCTTTTTAAAGTGCTGATGTAATTACAATGAGAGGGATGCAACAAGAAACCGGCCAAAGTTGATTGGGCTGAAAGATGGGTGAGGGGAGCTGTAGACCATTTTTGGCGTTTGGGAAATGTTGTTCATTTAAAGATTGCCTTAATCTGAATCGAAGTCACAGGTTATTTAATACTTCAAGAACTTCTATCCTCCTTTTTTCATTACATAATATTCCTCACTGCTATTTTAACCGGATGGTAAAGCAGTAAAAGGAGAGCTGTAACGAAAGCGAGCCAGAATAAACCTGTGAATATTTCCATATTGGAAAGCAGAATAGATTGAGCGGTTATTTTTGCTTTAAAAGCTCCTGCTGTCATCGATAATGATTCATTTACCGGAAGTTTTGAGATATTGGCTCCAAAAATCTGGTTCCATTGGCTGTAGAAAACAGGATTGGTATCTGTAAGATTGAAGCTTAAGACATCCGAATGTTTTAACGTTAAAAATAATATTCCATTTTGCATTAAAGCATATCCAATGGCAGTAGCCCAGAAACGGGTCGTAGTTCCCATTGCACTGGCGTTCGCCACATACTCTTCCGGCATTCCTGAAATCAGAAAGAATACGAGAGGAGTAAATAATAGACCTTGCGCCACTCCCTGAAGGAATAAAGGTGGACAGATGGTTGTAAGTGTGGTATCCGGATAAAAGGTGTAGGTAAACCAGGCACAGTCTATTGCGAGTAAAAGAAAACCTGTAAAAAATACAATTCTGGAAGAAACACCACGAACCAGGCAAATTCCTGATAAAAGTACGCCTATAAGTGTCCCAGCCACATTCCAATATTGGATATTGACAATATAATCCCATGGCCATTTCCATACCGTTGCCATAATACTGTATACATTATTTAACCCTGAACGAATAAGATAAAAAATGAAAAACAGGATCATTCCCACAATCACATTTTTAGAACTGAAAACTTCAAAATGAAATAAAGGGCGTTTTGAATTCCTTTGTTTCAACATAAACAAACCTCCGGAAATGAGAAATATAAACAAACAAATAATGATGGAATCAGACTCAAGCCACATCAGTCTTTTTCCATAGATAATAGCATAAGCTCCGGATTGAAGACAAACCCAAAGCAAAAACCAACTTGGAATATCCATTTGATATAATGGTTTTTTAGGAAAGAAACGATTTTTGTTAAAAATAACAAAGCCCAGAATCAAAACGAAAACATGAAAATAAGCCATCATTAAAATCATATGCTGATAATCATAATCCTGAATGCTTGATTTCAGTAAGGTTGTTGTCACGGTTCCTCCTGTCAACATAAGTGCATACATGAAAAGATAAGCAATCACTTTAGCATGTCTTGTTTTTAATTCAGCTATGATTAATGGCAGAAAAATAGCACCTTCCAACAATCCGAAGAATCCTTCTAAAAAACGGATTACCAGAATTACATGATAATCATTGGTGACTGATAAGATATAAAGAAGAATGACGGAAACGGAAGACATCAGCAAGACATAATATTTTACGCTGAAATAAGACATAAACCGCTGTAACACCAAAAGTGTGACTACAAAAGTTCCATACATCAGCATCATCAAATATTGAATATCATCTGAGTCCACATCCATAAATGAAGAGGTAAAGGCACTATTGGAATGCAATAATGACAACAACATGATGTGCGGAAATAAAGCCAGTATGAGAAGAGGCAATTTCAGCCATTGCGGTAACCATTTATGATAAACTGTATTGTGTTGCATAGTGATTTTAAAAGCTAATAAAGCCTATGAATTCGCTTTTAGTTATTGGTTATATTAAAAATGCGAAAAGACAAAAGAGCAAAGGGGGTGTAAAAGTAAAAGGTAAATGACAAATACGCTTAAAGAAAAAATTGAGCAGATCTGTACGTTGCGGTCTTGCCTTTTCGCATAAAAAAAATAATTTGAAGATTTGAAAATGTGAGAGTTTAAAAATGATAGTAAAACCAAATATTTTTGTACTCTAATACTCTAATACTCTAATACTCTAATACTCTAATACTCTAATACTCTAGTACTCTAAATCTTCTTAGCGCTCACCAGAACATTCATTCCGGAAAGCAATTTTTCGTTGTCTTTGTTATTATCCAAAATAATTTTTACGGGAAATCTTTGCTCGATCTTTACAAAGTTTCCTGTTGCATTATCCGGTTTTACAAGAGAGAACTGAGATCCTGATGCAGGGGATACTGAAAGAATTTTTCCTTTGAATTCAACATTGGGATAAGCATCTGCAGTGATAATGACTTCCTGATCCTGATCAATCTGGCCAAGTTGGGTTTCCTTATAATTGGCAATGATCCACTTTTCTTTGCTTACGATTTGTACCAATGCCTGCCCTTCTTTAATCAATTGTCCTTCCTGAATTGTTTTTTTTCCTACCCATCCGTCATAAGGGGCTGTAATTACAGTGTAAGAAAGGAATAATTTAGCATTATTAAGACTGGCTGAACTCTGTTGAATCTGGCTTTTAGCCGGTGCTACTTTTGTCTGTTGCTCATTAGCACCTGCTCTTACCGCGTTTTTTTGCTGTTCCAGGGCTAGAAGATTTGCTTTGGATTGCTCATAAGATGCTTTTACATTTTCAAACTCCTGTTCTGTAGCGGCATCTTCTGACAGAAGATTTGTGTATCTTTTGTAATCCTGTTCAGTTCTCCAGATATCAATTCTTGCAGAGGCAATTTTAGCATCAATAATTTTCGTATCGCTTGCCTTTGTATTTACACTGCTTTGAATGGTAGTAATATTTTCTGTAGTGGCATTAAGATTGGCTTCTGCCATATGTACCTGGTTGACAAATTCCCTGTTGTCAATAACAATTAATGTGTCTCCTTTATGTACAAACTGATTTTCATTAAACTTTATGGTTTTAATAAATCCCGAAACCTTACTGGATACCGGAGTAATATATTGTTCGATCTGGGCATCGTTGGTCGTAACATTTTTTCTCGAAAAAAGATAGAAGCTTACCATCCCCGTGACTCCGCTGATGATAAGAATCCATGCCAATAACGTAATGGTCTTGTTAATTCTTTTTTCCTTTTGTGTCAGTTGTTTCTGTGCCATAGTTTTTATAAGTTTCCAATCGTATATTGGAGTTGATAGTATTTTAGTTGTCTATTAATTTTTACGGAAATAAGATTAGATTCAGCTTCCAGATAAGCATTGTCTGCATCAATTAATTCAGTGATAAGGCTTAGTTTGTTTGCGTATTTTGTTTTTACAATACGGTAGTTTTCTTTAGCTTGATTAATAGCTTCCTCTGCAATTTTTACCTTTTGGTCAGTCTCCTCAAACTTTTTGTATGCTTCATACACATTATGTCTTACCTTTTCTTCGTTTTCTTCAATCTGAAGCTTGGCGAGATCAATATTTTCCCTTGCTTCCTGCATTTTGTATTTGTTTTTATACAGGTTTTCGATTGGATACGTAAGATTCAGTCCAATCATTCCTAAGCGGTAAGCATAAGGCTCAGGCGGAAAGAACATCATATTTGGGTATTTTAAAAAGTATTCTCCACCAGCCACTACTTTAGGTAAATAATTGGCTTTGGTGATTTTCTGATCCAATTCTTTTAATGAAAGATTCTTGTGGGTAATTTCAACCGATTCATTTTTGTTCAAGGCTGTTTCTGTTAACTCTTCAATATAAGGGATTGCTGCTCTATCAGAGATCAAGTCCTCCGTATCTACATGCATTTCCTGCTGTTCCGGAAGAGAAAGAATGGTTTTCAGCTTATGTTCTGCAATCTGTATGTCATTATCCAGTTCTGTCCAGCTCATTTTGTGGTTAGAAAGCTGTAGTGAAGTTCTCAATACTTCATTTACGGTAACCACTCCATTAGCTTTTAAAACCTTTACTTGCTTAATGTTCACAGAATCCTCTTTCATCTTATCATTAATAAGAGATTGTTGTTCTTTTAAATGATGGATTTGAAGAAAGGCTGTAATGACTTCCATTTTAAGCTGTCTTTCATCCAGGTGTGTTCTTAACGCTGAAATTTCAGTATCAACGGTGGCTTTTTTTTCTGTGTTTTTTATTTTTCCACCCATATAGACCGGGATAGAAGCAGATAAAGTAAAGTCGTACATTCCGTTAATTGCATTGTATTTTGTAGGTTTGTTAAATACACCATCCTGATACTGGAAAAGATTGGTGACCTGGTTGTAGCTGGTATGAAATTCAATATCCGGAAGTTTTTCCATTTTCAGGTCTTTTTCCTTGGTAACGGACATTTCCTGTTTTAAATGGCTGATTTGAATATTCTTGTTGTTTTTTAAACCAATTTCTATAGCCTGTTGTAAGCCGAGATGTTGGTAATCTATCATCTGTGAGTGTAAAAAATTGCTCAATAATAAGCACAACGCTATGCACTGATATCGGCATGCGTTCAATATTATATTCATAAATTAATTAAAGGGTTTTTGCTAAAGTGATTTTATACTGCAAATTTACGACGGTAGTATGCGGACACTATTTGTGAAAACAGAAAAAGATTTGTTCATTTACGCCATTTTAAAAATTATGCCTATCTTTATTTCATGAATGATAATCATTTTAAAGCTGTAGAAGACGATGATGCCGAGTTTTATGTATATCATGTCCTCACCGGAAATGTTACAACAGATATCCATTACCATAGTTCTGCTCAGTTAGTCTATGCAGAAGGAGGTATTGTGCATGTTTTTACAGATTTGAAACACTGGTATCTTCCAGCCAGATGTTTTATGTGGATTCCGGCCGGAACACCCCATTATCTTTTTTCTACCAGTCTAAAAGTGGATTTATATAATTTTTATATTAAAAAAGAAGAAGGAGAAAATGGCTTTTTTGATGAAATCAATATTTATTCAGTTAATGAGTTACTTCGGGAGATGATTTTATATACCAAAGACTGGAATGGGAAAATCACAAAAAATGATGCTTCAAAATATTATTTCCTCAAAGCACTTAAAGGTGTTTTACAAGAAAAAAAACACAAGCATCTGGCGTTTCCAATACAGCATCCCTTTCCCAAAGATGAAACATTATTAAAGATTGCCAGGTATATTCATGCTAACCTGGAAAAGCCTTTAACAATTGAATCCACAGCGAAAGAGTTCGGAATGAGTACAAGAACCCTTTCCAGAAAATTCAAGGAAATTTTAGGCATGAATTACGTCCGTTTCCTGAGAGCTTTAAGAATTACCCGTTCTTTAGAGCTAATGCTTGAAGGGAAATACAATATGTATGAGATTGCGATGATGGTTGGCTATAATAGCCTATCTTCTTTCAGTAATATTTTTAAAAAGGTAATTGGAGTAGCCCCAACGGAATATCAACAGAAATTAAGAGGGGATAGATAGTTTTAAGCCATTTGTTTTTATCACAAAAAAACCACTTCAAATAATTGAAGTGGTCTTGTATGGTGAGAAAATCTCAGTCGCTTATTAAGCTTCTTCAGATTTTGCTTCTTCTTTCTTTGCAGCAGGTGCAGCTACAACTGGAGCGTCAGATACGATATCGAATTCGAAATTGTACTCAACGTTTCTGTGTAATCTGATGTTTGCAGTTACTTTACCAGTTCTCTTAATAGTGTTCCCTGGGATTTTGATGTATTTCTTCTCTACAGAAACTCCAGCTTTAGCAAGAGCAGCAGAAAGATCTGCATTGTTGATAGATCCGAATAATTTATCACCAGAACCTACTTTTGCAGGAATAGTGATAGAAGTTTTCTTCAATTGATCTACTACAGTGTTAGCAGCAGCGATTAATTTAGCTTCTTCTTCTTTTCTAGCTTCCAAAGTTGCTTCAAGAGCTGCTTTGTTTTTAGGGGTAGCTAAAAGTGCAATTCCCTGAGGAAGTAAGAAGTTTCTAGCATAACCTGGCTTTACGCTTACTGTATCAAACTCAAGTCCTAAGTTTTCTACGTCTTGTTTTAGGATGATATCCATTGTTGTTGTCCTTTTTAAAGATTTTAGACGAGTCTAAAATCAAGTTAGAATTAATTATTTATTCAGCAACAAAAGAAGAGATTGCTCTCTTCTTTTATTTATTTTGTCTTATTTCAATAAGTCAGCTACGTAAGGTAGTAAAGAAAGGTGTCTTGCTCTTTTGATAGCAGCAGAAACTTTTCTTTGGTATTTTAAAGAAGTTCCAGTGTATCTTCTTGGTAAGATTTTACCTTGCTCGTTTACAAACTGTAATAAGAAATCAGCATCTTTGTAATCAACGTGCTTAATTCCGTATTTTTTGAATCTACAATATTTCTTTTCAGATTTTGTATTGATATCAAGTGGAGTAAGGAATTTAACTTCTGATTCTCCTCCAGCTGAGGCTTGTTTAGCCATTTCATCTATTGCCATGTCTTGTCTTTTTTAAAAAATAGGGTTAATTAATTAAGCTTTAGCTGCTTTTACTTTAGCTCTTCTTGTTACAGCGTACTCAACAGCATGCTTGTCAAGTTTTGTAGTAAGGTAACGGATAACTCTCTCGTCACGTTTGAATGCCAATTCTAAGTCAGCTACTACAGAACCTTCACCTTTAAATTCGATTAAAGTATAGAACCCATTCTTTTTCAATTGGATTGGGTAAGCTAATTTTTTTAATCCCCAGTTTTCTTTAGCAACGATTTCGCAGTTCTTTTCTTTGATAAGATCTACATACTTGTTCACTGCTTCCTCTACCTGTGACTCAGATAGAACGGGAGTTAAAATGAAAACAGTTTCGTAATTGTTCATAATGTTAAAATATTTGTTAATTATTTCGAGGTGCAAAATTAGAAAATATATTTTTAATATACAAGAGTATTTGTGTAAAACTAATGCATATTATTCTTTTACCGGATTGTGAGTTTTTATTTCGGTATTAAGTATTTTAAATTGCATCAAAATTAAAGCTCTCAAATTTATTAGCTGTAGATTTTAATGTATTCCAATCAAAATCATATTTTTCTGTATCAACCCAAGTTTCAGGAAGCTTAATTTTGAAAATGCTTTTAGGAGTGGATATAAAATTTTGGTCATCAGTAGAACTGGATGTGGTTGTTTGATGAGAGTCAAAACAAAATATAAAATATTGAGAAAATAAAATAGTAAATAAACCAGATAAGGCTAATGTTAGATTTTTAAGATTTGCTTCATGGAAATTATTATTTCGGTCATGTTTAACATTATTGTAAGCTATGTACCAACTCAATGATTTGGGTGTAGAAGAGTTCCAGTCTATAAAAGGTCTTAAAACTTTTGTAATAGGACTCCAGATGTTCAAATGTATTTCGTAATCACTTAATTTTGCCGCTTTATTTATTTTGTAATAATCAAGAATATTCCAGTTACCAGCTTTTGTAAATTGATTTGAACTTAAAATTGATTTACAGTTAGATTCAAATTCTGTACAAGTTCTCAGAAATAATTCATATATCCTATGAGAATATGTATTTTCATTATTGTCATTAGGTTCTATATAATCAAGAATATCTAAGTAGTCCTTTACAATTATTTCAAAGGCTCGAATTGAACTTATTCTTTCATTTGAGTAATCATTTTCGAGTAAATAAGTATTCGAAACTGTTCTTAAATAATTATCATCAATAAATGGTCTAATTATTTTTTTAAATGGTTTGTTTAGTGACATAGTTTTTAGTTTTTTCTTATTTCTGTTAAAAAATTAATTTTCAATAAATCATACAAAGAATGTCTGCTCACTAAGATTGAAGCAATAGAGGAAACCATTCCGGCGAGCATCAGATGGAAAATCAATGAATGCCTGTCGGTCATTTCCAATACGATGATGGCTGATGTAAATGGTGCACGTGTAATTCCGGTAAGAAAAGCCACCATTCCACCTAAAATGACCACGTTGGTTTCATTGGGAGTTAAATGAATAACCCCTGAAATAACAGATCCGATACTTGCTCCGGCAGTAAGGGCTGGGGCAAAAATACCACCAGCTCCTCCGGAAGTAAAAGATAGGGCAGGACCAAGCATTCTCAAAATGGGGACATACCAGTCTTCATGTTTATTTTTTGTAAAAAGCACCCGTTCCATAATTTCTTTTCCTGATCCCAGAATTTCCCTATTAATGAAATAAGCAATGGAAGCAATGATTAAAGCGCATATAACCAGAAATGCAACATGGGCTCTGTCTGTTTTTAATGTTTTCTTTTTCCAGTCGTTAATCTTTAGCATAATCACGGAAAGTTGGCTGGCCATAATTCCGGCTGTGGCTGCCACAAGCATAATCGGAAACATAACCATTAAGGATACATCATTTGTTTTTGGATATCCAAGGTATAAATAGGATCCTGCTAAAGTCTGAGCGGTTAAACCTGCTATAATTACAGCGGTAAATAAAGCTGTTTTAAAGTAGTTGATGTGTGTTTTAGATAATTCCTCTACTGCAAATACAATTCCACCAAGAGGAGTATTGAAAGCTGCTGCAAGTCCGGCAGCAGCACCTGTCATAATCATATTTTTCTTAGAAATCTTGGGCCACCAATCAGGGAGATATTCATTGACTTTTCTGAAAACAGAGCCAGCGATCTGAATGGTGGGCCCTTCACGGCCTACAGCACCACCACCAATTACCAGCACCACAGAAGAAATGATTTTAAAGATGATGATTTTTAGGCTTAAAAGGCTTCTTATCTTTGTATGTTCTTTTGGATTGGCTAGTTCTACAGCCGCCATTACCTGTGGAATTCCACTTCCTTTAGCATTGGGAGCAAATTCCTTTACCAACCACCAGGAAAGCACAAAACCTATGGGAGCAATAATAAAAATCATCCATGCGTGCCAATCGAAGATAAAGTTCATGAGATGTTCACCCCAGGCAAATATTTGAGCATATAATACTGCAAAAAAACCGGTAATTACAGATCCGATCCAAAAAGGAATGGCTTGCAGAAGATTGTTTTTCAACTGTTCATTCCGGATGTTATCAAACGATTTCTTTATGGATTTACGAATAAGGATGAGGATTTTCAGCATTTGTAGGTTTTGAGGGATGAAATTACGTTAAAAAAACTGAAACTTATATTTCTTCTAAAAATTTTGAAATGATTAATGCGTTTTCAAGGCTCAATGCTTTGGATATTCTCAAGCCGAAAATAGTATGTTTAACCTCTATTTTGAAATCCTCATCAGAAATAGACTTTATGATTTCCTTTCTTTTCGGGTTCAGGAATGTCATTGCTTTGAAAGAATCACTACTTAGAACATAAAAGTCTTTATTTTCTTTAGACTTACTATTACTAAAGATCCCTGCGATTTTGTCTGCAAACTTTTTTCTGTTGATGGAAATAAAACCAAAATCTTCATTCATTTCCTTTAATCCCCAAATTTCTAAAGTATCATATTTATCTGTGGCACGGGCTCCTTTGATTGTTGTTTCTATTAAATTAACATAAAAAGATAAAAAGTACTTGTTTTATTTTTGGCTGTAATTTTGTAACAGAGCTTGGGCTCCTGTAGAAAATTTATCTCCTGAGACTGGAACTTGCTGTATGGAGAATTTTCAATATCTGCCATCGAAATATTATAGGCTGCTGATAACTGTTTATGTATTTCAAAAATCAGCTCCTCATCTTCTTTGGAAAAATCAAATAATTTAGTAACATAGAGTTTTCTGAAATCAAGTTCCATTGTATGTAGTTTGTTTAAAGGTAAAATTATTAAGGCAGAAATCCAAAAAAACCTTCAATCACAAAACGAAGGTTTTATATTTTAAAATTGTCCTGTCCTGAAATATTGATGCACAAAAAAGAATCGTTATGGAAGAACACTCAGAAAAAACGGATGAGTATAAAGTATGTGTTATTTCTTTTTCATTACATCTTCTATTTTTCGAATCATGTTTACAGCATTGGTATTTTCAGGATTTATTGCTAATGATTTTTTATAATTCTCTAAAGCCAAAACGTAATTCTTAGCAGAAAAATAACCTTCACCCAAACTATCAAAAGCATTTGCCGACTGTGGATTTTCCTTAGCATTTAAAGCAAAAACCTTAACAGCCTCGTCAATTCTTGAATTTCTCAGTAAAATATAACCTATATCATTCAGGGTGTTCTCAAAATTCCACTTTGGATTTTTTACTTTTATGGAATAATAGATTTTCTCCGCATCAGGATTATTCTTTTTAGAAAATTCAGAAATAATGGTTTCATCTGCCAATGAATAATCATCTGTTAGATTTTTATCAATCATAGAAGCAATATGATTAATGATCCTATGCTGAATAGGGAATAAGTTATATCCGTTAGACATCATGATGATGGCCATATTATTCTCTGGGTAAATTTTATAGGCGCTTACATTTCCACCAGAAAAAGCGTAAGAAGTGATATTGTTTACCTTATTGATGTCCCAGCCATAAGCAAAAACATCTTTTTTATTACCAAAATCAAAGGGCTGCCACATCATTTCTTTTGTTTTTTGATTTAATAAATCATTTTTACTAAGATGAATACTCCATTTTAAAAATGCAGGAAGTGTTATCGCTATTCCGTTGGCCGAATGGGCTCTTGTTCCGCTAATATCAGTAGATTTTTCATATTGCTTTTTTTCTGGATTGTAATTGTATTTTACAACACGTTTGGGTATTTTTTCGATAGCATTTGAAGAAAAAACAACTTCGTTTTTAGAATCGGAAAACTGATTGTTCAGGATGAAATTCTCAAAAGACTGTCCCGTGATTTTTTCAATAATCATAGTAAGAAGAAGGTAATTTGTCTGATTATATCTGAATTGATTTCCTGTTTTAAAGTCCATTTTTTCTTTTGTCAGCCGTTCAAAAACTTTAGCATTAGAATCATCTGCCGAAATATCATTAAAAGCAATAAGATTAGGAATTCCCGAAGAATGAGTCAATAGATTTTTTACCTTCACATCCTGCCATTCTTTAGGTAGATTTTCAAGATACTTTGAGAGGTTGTCTTCCAAAGATAACTGACCTTTTTCTATCAATTGAAAAATACCAATATTTGACATTAACTTTGATGTAGAATATATTCTGAACATTGAATTTGAATCAACTTTTTTGTTATTTTCAAGAGTCTCCGTACCATAATACTGTTGAAAAATGATCTTGTCATCTTTTATAATACCAATAGCCAAACCTGGAATCTGGTTGGTTTTAATAACTTCTTTTACATATTGATCTATTAATGCTGATGAAACAGCTTTCTGAGAGTAGGCTGTCACCGAAATACTTAAAGCGAATGTGGCCAAAATGAATTGTTTCATAAGTAATTGTAATGGGTTCTGTTCTATATAAGACAATTCAACCTACAGTTGTATTACTCTTCAATTCAAAGATACTCAGATTGAGAAATAAAAAAACCTCCGATCAAAAATCGAAGGTTTTATATCTGGTATATAATCAGCATCAAGTAAACTACCCATTGCTGATTACTTATTACTTATATTTCTGTGTTGAGATCCCAGTTTTCAAGGTAGTCGTGAACATGTTTCAGCATCATTCCTCCTAAAGATCCGTCTACCACTCTGTGGTCATAAGAGTGAGACATGAACATTAAGTTTCTGATCGCAATTACATCACCGTCAGCTGTTTCAAGAACTGCAGGTTTTTTCACGATAGCTCCAATTGCTAAAATCGCTACCTGAGGCTGAGGGATGATTGGAGTTCCCATAAGGTTACCGAAGCTTCCTACATTAGAGATTGTATAGGTAGCCCCTTGAGTATCTTCCGGTCTTAATTTCTTGTTTCTTGCTCTGTAAGCTAAGTCATTGATCGCTTTAGCAAGACCTGAAAGTGATAACTGATCTGCATTTTTGATTACAGGAACAATAAGGTTTCCGTCTGGTAGAGCGGTTGCCATACCGATGTTGATATTTTTCTTTTTGATGATATTCTCACCACTTACAGAAACATTAATCATTGGGAAATCCTGAATTGCTTTTACTACAGCTTTTACGAAAATAGGCATGAACGTTAGTTTTTCACCTTCACGCTTTTCGAAGATCGCTTTGTTTTTGTTTCTCCATTTTACAACGTTGGTAACGTCTGTTTCAATGAAAGAAGTCACGTGTGGAGCAATTTGTTTTGCTTTAACCATGTTTTCAGCGATGATCTTTCTCATTCTGTCCATAGGAATGATCTCATCACCTGCAGCGGCAGTAATTGTTGCTGCGGGTGCAGAAACTGCTGGTTTTGGAGCCGTTGCTGTCTGTACAGGAGCAGCCTGTTGAGCAGCTTGGCTTCCTTTGGTAGCAACGTATGCTAATATATCTTCCTTGGTAATTCTTCCTTCTAAACCGCTTCCTTTGATAGATTTCAGTTCAGTTTCAGAAATATTTTCCTGTTGTGCAATTGATTTTACAAGTGGAGATAAATAAAGATCTCCTGAGAATTCTACATTAGATGCAGCTGTTGTTTGTAAAGGCTGCTCAATGGTTTGTAATGTTTCAGTATCCGGAGTAGCTGCCGGTGTTTCAGTGGTTACTTCCTCAGAAGCAGAACCTTCTCCTTCAATTTCTAAAATAGCAATGGCCTCACCTACTTTTGCAACTTCATCTTTTTGCTTTAAAATTTTTACGATTTTCCCCGAAACTGGTGTCGGAACGTCTGAATCTACTTTATCTGTTGCAATTTCTACTACAGAGTCATCCTCTTTTACGTTATCACCTTCATTGAATAACCAAGTGATAATTGTCGCTTCCATAACCCCTTCTCCCATGGAAGGAAGCAATAATTTGTATTCTGCCATTTTTGATTTTTAGATTTTGACAAATATATAAAAAAAATCGGTTTTTTTATGAAATATATAATTTTACATGAACTCAATGTAGATATTTTCGCCTACATTCAACCCAAACAGGCTTTTAGCTCCGTTTTTCTTACTTCCTTTATAGATCGTAAGCTCCAACAACTGACTGTCATTGAAGATTGCAGCAGACTGCCCATGAAATTCAGTCTCCCTTTCCCAGTCTGAAACTACTTCTGTGTGGCTGGAAAAGATCCTTGAAAGGCTTAGGTTTCTGAATTTTATAGTAAAACCATTGTACCCTTTGCTGATATTTTCAAAGAAATCTTGATTGATATTTGAGATTATATTTCCGAAATTGTCAATATAGGTAACTTCACCAATAATCATTCCTTCAGATTCATTATAAACAGCCCTTGGGAACATCAGTTGCTTTACGGAATCTATTTTTCTTCCAATTACTTCAGGAAGACCACCATTGGCAAGATGTACGGCTGCCGGAACAAAAATATCCGTAGAGGTGAAATTAATAATATCATCAAAACGGTTATTCAGTGTGATTTCATAGATGGCTTCCGGTTTAATATCAAAGAAGATAAGACTTAAAAGGCCGTTGTCTGCAGCCAGAAAGTAAGAACCATCGGCTTTATAAAGGATATTTCTTCTTGATTTATGGTAAAAACTGTCTACACAAAGGATATGAATACTTCCTTTGGGAAAATATTTATAAGCATTTCTTACAATATAAGACGTTTGTATGAGATTGAATGCCTGGATGTCGTGGGTTATATCAATAATATTAACCTCAGGATTTAGAGACAGAATTTTGCCTTTCACAGCGGCAACTCTGTAATCTAAATTTCCGAAATCCGAAGTAAGGGTAATAATTGACATGAGCAATTTATAGAATAGTGTAGTCTTGCAAAGTTATTTAAAATAAAAAGAAAGCCCGAAAGATTGTTGAAAAGAATTTGATATAAATTTGAAAAAAAGCTTTAATTTTAAAATCTAAAAATAAAAATACTGCATGTTTGAATTGACATATGATTTGGAAGATATCGATGCGAAAATCTTCTATGGAGTTAATAACCAATATTTCAACTTAATAAAATCAAGCTTTCCGACGATTAAGATTACTGGAAGAGACCATTATATTTTTGCGATGGGAAATCAGGAAGCTTTAGATATACTGAAGCAAAAACTGGATGATATTGTAAAATTTATCTCGAAAAACAACTCAATAGGGCTGAAAGACGTTGAAAATATCCTAAATATTAAAGACGAAAATGAAAAACAATTAGTCTTTGACCAGGATATCATCGTAAAAGGTGTCAACGGAAAAGTAATCAAAGCAAAGACGACCAATCTAAAAAAACTGGTAAAAGAAACAGAGAAAAAAGATATGGTTTTTGCGATTGGACCTGCGGGAACCGGAAAAACATATACCAGTGTAGCCTTAGCAGCAAGAGCTCTAAGAGATAAGGAAGTTAAGAGAATTATCCTGACAAGACCCGCTGTAGAAGCAGGGGAGAGTCTTGGGTTTTTACCGGGAGACCTTAAAGAAAAACTGGATCCGTATTTACAACCTTTATACGATGCGCTTCGCGATATGATTCCGCATGAAAAATTGGAAGGTTTTATGGAAAAGAAAGTAATTGAGGTAGCTCCGTTAGCTTTCATGAGAGGACGTACCCTTGATGATGCCTTTGTAATTCTTGATGAAGCTCAGAATACAACGCATGCCCAGATGAAAATGTTTCTGACAAGGATGGGAATGAACGCAAAGTTTATCATTACAGGGGATCCAAGCCAGATCGACCTTCCGAAGAACCAGCAGTCCGGGTTGAAAGAAGCCATGAGGATTTTGAATGGAGTGAAAGAGATTGGTTTTGTACATCTTACAGAAGAAGATGTGGTAAGACATCCTGTCGTAAGAAAGATTATTCTGGCTTATAATGATGAAGATAAAAGACTGAGAAATGATTAATTCTTTATAGGTAAAAGTTCTGCTAACCTTTTATTAACCTTCAAAAGTTGTCTTAAAATTTGTTAATTTGAAAAAAATAATTAGTTTTGCAAACCTTAATTAAAAACTAATTAACAATGAAAAAACTTTTACTTATTGCAGCGGTAGCTGTATTGGGAATTAACGCAAGCGCACAGTCTTTAAAATTCGGTCCTAAAGCAGGGTATTCATACTCTACATTAAAGTACAAAGCGGATGGGCATTCTGAAACTTCAGATCCTGTACATACATTTTATGTAGGTGGAATTGTTGAGTATAAATTCAATGACAACTTTGGTATTCAGGGAGAACTTTTATATTCCCCACTAGGAGGTAAAGTAAAGGTAGCTGAGGCTGATCCAGACGATCCAGCTACATTTTTTAACTTTAAATCAAAGCAGACGTTACATACTTTATTGATTCCTGTATCTGCGAAATATTTTATTACTGAAGGATTGTCTGTTTCTGCTGGAGCAAGTTTCGGAGTGATTCTTTCTGCCAAAGCAAAATATACAGCTGATTTTGGAATAAGTGTTCCAGGATTTGAATTTAATGCAGATAGAGAAGAGGATATTAAAGACCAGACAAGTACTTTAAATATCGCTCCATTTGTAGGTGCTGAGTATGCTTTGGAAAATGGTTTATTCTTTGATGCAAGATATAACCTTGGAGTTTCTAACTTGGCCAAACACCCTGAAGGTGGTGAAAAAGCAACGAACAGCTTTATTCAGGTTGGTGTTGGTTTCAAATTCGGAGGAAACTAATTCTTAAGATTTAAAACATACAACTTATAGATAAGCAGGACAAAATACTTGTCCTGCTTTTTTGTTTTTAATAGGTGTCATTTATAGAAATATATCCCTGTGATGAAAATAATTAGTATTTTTGGGGCGTAAAATTTAAACTTAAAAAATGAAAAAGCTATTATTAGTAGGTGCTTTTGCACTTTTAGGAGGGGCTGCTCAGGCGCAGGAAGGTTTAAAATTAGGCGGACATATTGGTGTGCCTGTATCTGATGCGAGCAATGTATCTTCATTTACATTAGGAGTAGATGGAGCTTATATGTGGAATATTGCTAAAGGTTTTGACCTTGGGGTAACAACAGGATATTCTCATTTCTTCGGTAAAGATCACTTTGATGATTTCGGATTTATTCCTGTAGCCGTTTCCGGTAAATATAAATTTAAAGGAGCTCCTATCTTTGTAGGGTTAGACCTGGGATATGGTATTTCTACTAAAGATGGTATAGATGGCGGTTTCTATGCACAGCCTAAATTTGGATACCAGATGTCTAAAGGAGAATTATACATAGGATACCAGTCTGTAAGCAACAGACGTGATTACGGTTGGTACAGAGACAGCTGGAACATAGGTGCTGTTAACTTAGGATACAACTTCTTTATTAAATAAGAATATATTCAAATAAACATACGAAACTCTGGTCAAAGGCCGGAGTTTTTTATTGGCTGACATTTTAGATGTTATAGAATTTTGGGTATATAACTCTCTTGTACTGCTTTGAGAGGGTGAAATCAGTCTCGAATTATAAACATTTGTTTAAATTTTAACAGTTAATTCATTAAAAATTAACATTTTAACAAGAGTGTTTTGGCTGTCTTTTCCCAAATTATGCTGATTTTGAGAAAATCTATAAATTTCAAAACCTAAACATATTAGGCTCTGGTTAAGGAATCGTGATTTTTTTATTCATAATATTGTGAAAAACTCAAAAGACTCTCTTGGATATGATTTATTTTTGTAAAAGCTTAAATTTTAACAATGATATTAATCACATTAACAAATTTTAATATTAGTGGATACGACTGTAAATTTGCCTCCAGAAAGTATTAAAAATTTTTAAAATGAAAAAAGTATTATTAGCGGGTGCTGTTGCACTTTTTGGTTTATCAAACGCTCAGATTGCTAAAGGAACTACATATTTATCAGGACAAGTAGGTTATTCTCAAAATGAAGATAACAATACAGATGTTAAAAAAGAGAAATTCAACGTTCTTCCAACTGTAGGATATTTTGTAAACACTAACTTAGCAGTAGGTTTAGGTGTAGGTTACAGAAACGAAAACGAAAAAGCTACTAAAACTACAGGATCTAATCCTTTATTCGTTACTGAAGGTAAAGAAACTACTTCAGCATTCGTTGTAGCTCCATTCGTAAGAAAATACTGGACTTTAGCTGATAAATTATATATCTTCGGTCAATTAGAAGTTCCAATGGCATTTGGACAAAATAAAGTTGAAGGTACTACAACTACTACAACTACAACTGGAGCAGGTACATCTGTGACTTCTGTTTCTGGATCTACTAAAAATAACTTCACTTCAATCGGAGTAAACATTAAGCCAGGTTTAGATTATTTCTTAAACAAAAACTGGACTATCGAAGCTACTATCGGTGAATTCGGATACAACACTTACAAGAAAGATGTAGACGGAGCTAAGAGAGTTAACGACTATAACTTCGGTTTAAACTTAACTTCTGTAACTTTCGGAGTTAAGTATGTATTTGCAAAATAATAAACAAAGCATATAGCAATAGAGCCCTAGGATTATTATCTTAGGGCTTTTTTACCTTATACTATTAAAATATATAATAATCATGAAAAAAATCTTATTAGCATCTGCAATTGCTTTATTTGCAGGGCTTCATGCACAAACAAAATTTGGAGTAAAAGCAGGTTATGCTTTATCAACTTTGAATTCCAATGATGATAATTTTGAAATTGAAGGAATCAAAGCGAGTATGGAGTCAAAATCCGGCTTCTATGTGGGAGGATTGGTAGAACATAAATTCAATAATAAGTTTGTATTACAGGGAGAAGTTGAATATGCAAATCTGGGAGGTAAAGCAGTGGTTAAAGCGTATGGTGTTACGGTAACGGAAAAGCTTAACTTTAACAGAATTGTAATTCCTGTGTCCGCAAGATATTATGCTACGCCGGAACTAGGGCTTTATGCGGGGCCATATGTGAGCTTCAGAACCAATACAAAAGTTAAAATGGAGGTTAGTGGAGCACCTTCTAATCAGGCTGCTTTAAATGAAGGAGAGAAATATCTTGAAAAAACCTTTGATGACGGCCTTAAGTCTACAGAGTTTGGTTTATTCTTAGGAGCAGATTATACCCTTTATAAAGGGTTGTTTGTAGATGCCCGTTATAGTTTTGGTCTGACTAATATGATCAAAAATCCTGTAGATGGTGAAAAACTAAAAATGAACTTTTTCCAACTTGGAGTAGGTTATAAATTTAAATAATTCAATTAATAATCATGAAAAAACTATTATTAGCAGGTGCAGTAGCACTTTTCGGGCTTTCTAATGCCCAAATGACTAAAGGGGACTGGGTAATCAGTGGAAACACAGGAATGGGTTTTAATAACACTACAACTACAGTAAAAGTAGGAGGGAAGTCTACTGACGGTCCAAAAGTAAATACATTTTCAATTACGCCTTCCGTAGGATATTTCGTTATAGATAAATTAGCAGTTGGTATCGACTTAGGATATGTAAACACTACGACTAAATACCAAGGCCTTAAATCTGTAAATTCTACGTTTTCTGTAATGCCTACAGCTACTTATTATTTTACTAATTCCACTAAGTTTGTACCATTCTTAGGAGCAGGGATTGGATATGCATCCAATAAAACAAAGTATTCTTTTTATAAAGACATCAATAATGAAGGGCTTGATCCTTTATTAATGCGAGATACAGAGGTTACTACAGATGGTTTGGCATGGAAAGTAAAAGGAGGGGTAACTTATATGGCTACTTCGTCTTTAGGAGTCAATTTAGGTATTTCTTATGACCAGTTTTCCAATAAGGAAACTATTATGAATACCGATGTTAAAACGAATATTAAAACTTTCGGGGTTAACGTTGGTTTCTCTTATTTTATCAAAGGGAAAGCTCAGAAGTCTGATAAATAATCAATTTGTTTAAAGATAAAAGATCAAAAAATCCGACTCAATTTTGAGTCGGATTTTATATTTTGATTAGATTGTTTCTGAGTTATTTTCCAAACATTCCACCCATTCCAGGCATGTTTGGCATTTTGCTCATCATCTGCATCATCTGTTTTCCTTGAGGTCCCTGCATCATCTTCATCATTTTACCCATCTGATCGAACTGTTTCATCAGTTGGTTTACATCCTCAATTTTTCTTCCTGCACCTCTTGCAATTCTGTTCTTTCTCTGAGTATTGATGATAGAAGGTTTTCTTCTTTCTTCCGGGGTCATAGAGTAGATGATCGCTTCAATGTGCTTAAATGCATCATCACTGATCTCTACATCCTTGATAGCCTTTCCAACCCCAGGAATCATTCCCATAAGGTCTTTCATATTCCCCATCTTCTTGATCTGGTTGATCTGCTTTAAGAAATCATCAAAACCAAACTCATTTTTAGCGATTTTTTTGTGAAGCTTTTTAGCTTCTTCTTCATCAAACTGTTCCTGAGCTCTTTCTACTAAGGAAACAACGTCTCCCATTCCCAGGATTCTGTCTGCCATCCTTTCCGGGTAGAAAAGATCAAGGGCTTCCATTTTCTCTCCTGTAGAAATGAACTTGATAGGTTTTTCAACCACAGAACGGATCGTTAATGCAGCTCCCCCTCTTGTATCACCATCTAATTTGGTTAGAACAACTCCGTCAAAGTTCAACGCATCGTTGAATGCTTTTGCAGTATTTACGGCATCCTGACCTGTCATGGAATCCACTACGAAAAGGGTTTCCTGTGGCTTGATGAAGTAATGTACAGACTTGATCTCGTTCATCATCTGCTCATCAATTGCTAAACGACCTGCGGTATCTACGATCACTACATCGTGATTGTTAGCCTTTGCAAAGTTGATTGCGTTTTCAGCAATAGTAGAAGGGTTGGTAGCTCCTTCTTCAGTATAAACAGGAACATTAATCTGTCCTCCTAATACTTTCAGCTGGTCAATTGCAGCAGGACGGTAAACGTCACATGCTACCAAAAGAGGCTTTTTATTTCTTTTTGTTTGTAAATAATTAGCAAGTTTTCCGGAGAAAGTAGTCTTACCAGAACCCTGAAGACCTGCAATAAGGATTACAGATGGTTTTCCTGAAAGATTAATTCCTTCCTGAGAACCTCCCATCAAATCCACAAGCTCGTCATGAACGATTTTTGTCATCAACTGCCCTGGAGTAAGGGAAGTAAGAACATTTTCGCCTAAAGCTTTATCCTGAACTCTTTTAGTAAGATCCTTTGCAACTTTATAGTTAACGTCGGCATCTACCAATGCTCTACGGATTTCCTTTACGGTTTCCGCTACATTGATTTCGGTAATTTTTCCACGTCCGGAAATATTATGTAATGCCTTGTCTAATTTATCCTGTAAACTATTAAACATATTTATTGTAAATTATAGGTTTGCAAAAATAAGGAATTTTTAAGAAACCTGAGTATGATAGACTTAATATTATAAGGATTTGATTAAAGTTGGAAGCTGGAGGCGGGGAGAAGGGGTGTTTTTGAGGCCGATAATATAAAAGAGGGCTGTTTTATGGACTATTTAGATCATCTTAGGTGTTTTATAAAAGATTTAACGAAGGTGGGAAGTAAGAGTAGGTAGTTTTTATTATATAATTTAGATTTGATATTAAAATACAATATAACCTCCATCCTTTTTTTCTGCTTCCGGCTTCTAATGCATAGAAGAACTCAGAATAGTTTTGTTTCAAAAATTATAATCCTATTTTTGCAGCATGAATTTTCTTGATAGTTTCATTATTGTATTATTAATATCATTACTTAATATAATAGTATATATAGTATTTAAAAAGTATTTGTACGGTAAACAGGATGCAGGAATGAAATTTCTTGTCATTAACCTGTCTAAGGATCTGATCTGGCTTATTGTGTCTTTAATAATCATAGAGAAGACTAAAGCTAATTTTCTCTTTATAGTGATCTGTTTTCTCATCGCATCATTCCTTATTTATTTACCCATAATAAAACTCATTAATAAGTCTTGATTTTTTTGATGATAAAAATCAATTTTTAGTATTGGTAAAGTTTAATAAAATCGATATATTTGCACACGATTAAAAAAGAGATATGAACAGAAAAATTTCTTCATTATTTTTCGCATTTTTATTTGTGTTTATAAGCAGTTTAGCTGCAGCTCAACACGAATCAGAAGGAGAAGTATCAGCGGAAAAAGTAGAGAACAAAGAAGTGAAAGACGGCTTCAATGCGACCACTATGATCATGGAGCACATTGGTGATTCTAATGAATGGCATTTATGGACTACAAAAGATGAAAGTGGTGAAGAACATCACGTTTCTATCCCTTTGCCTGTTATTATTAAAGATAATGAAGGATGGCATACTTTTCTTTCTAGCAGTATTGCTCACGGACACGAACATGATGGGTATACTTTAGAGCACGGACAGGTAGTTTCTACTAAAGGAGTTGAAAAAGCTACATTATTTTCAATCATCAGTGGAAAGCAAAAATCAAACGAAGTGTTTTTTGATCTTTCAGTAACAAAAAACGCAGCTTCAATGTTCTTGTCAGTAATTTTTATGGCAGTAGTGTTCATAGGAATGGCAAGAAACTATAAAAAATCACAACTTCCAAAAGGTATTGGAAAATTAATGGAGCCGGTGATTGTATTTATCAGAGACGAGGTGGCTATTCCAAATATCGGGTCTGTTAAATATAAAAGATACATGCCTTATTTATTAACTGCATTTTTCTTTATCTGGATTAACAACCTATTTGGATTGATTCCTTTCTTTCCTTTCGGGGCAAACCTTACAGGTAACATTGCAATCACAGCAGTATTAGCTATTATTACATTGTTAATTACATTATTCAGTGCGAATAAAGATTACTGGAAACACATCTTTATGCCACCAGTTCCAATCTTATTGTATCCAATTATGGTTCCAATCGAGATTATCGGAATCTTCACAAAGCCTTTCGCTTTAATGATGCGACTTTTCGCTAACGTTACAGCGGGACACATTATGATCTTGGCGATCGTTTCATTGATCTTCATTTTCAAAACTCCATTATTAGGATTTGCATCTGTACCATTAGCATTATTTGTTTCAGTATTGGAATTATTGGTAGCAGCATTGCAAGCATACATCTTCACTGTATTATCCGCATTATTTATCGGAATCGCAGTTGCAGAGCACGAACATGAGCACGGTCACGAAGAGCACGCTCACTAATTAAAAGAAAGAATTTAAAATAATTTTTTAACTAATATAATTTATTTATTATGGATTTATCAACAGGAGCAGGATTAATTTACGTAGGTATCGGTTTAGCAGTACTAGGTGTAGGTCTAGGTATCGGTAAAATCGGTGGTCACGCAATGGACGCTATCGCTAGACAACCAGAACAAGCTGGTAAGATTCAAGGAGCAATGCTTATTGCTGCTGGTCTTATTGAAGGTGCTGGTCTTATCGCGATCATCTTTGGTGCTTTCATCAAGTAATCTATCCTCAAAAAACATTCTTAGCAGTAAAGCGGTTGGCTGCTGCTAAGAATCTTTTAAAAAAACGATCCATAAAATAACATTTAAAAAAAGAATTTACAGATATGGGAATTATTGAACCTGGAATTGGACTTTTGTTTTGGATGACGCTTACTTTTGTTATCCTATTATTTCTTCTAGCTAAATTCGCTTGGAAACCAATTGTAAATGCTGTTAATGAAAGAGAAACTTCTATCATTGATGCATTAAACCAAGCTAAATTGGCTAAAAAAGAGATGGAAGATCTTAAAGCTGACAACGAAAGAATTATTCGTGAAGCTAAAATCGAAAGAGACGCTATCCTTAAAGAAGCTAGAGAAATTAAAGACAGAATCGTAGGTGAAGCTAAAGATGTTGCTAAAGCTGAAGGAGATAAACTTATCGAAGCTGCTAAGCAAACAATCAACGCTGAGAAAAATGCTGCAATGGCAGACATCAAAACTCAAATCGGTGCTTTATCTGTAAACATTGCAGAATCTATCTTGAAACAAAAGTTAGATAACACTGAAGCTCAAAACGAATTAGTTCAAAATTATATCAACAAATCTAACCTTAACTAAGAATGCTTACATCTAAAGTAGCGAAAAGATACGCACAGGGTTTACTTGATTTCACGAATGAATCAGGTCAGACAGCTGCCGTATTTTCTGAAATGAAAGATGTAGTGAAGATCATGATTGAATCTAAAGATTTGAACAAATTCTTCCTTACACCTTACATTGATGCAAAAAAGAAAATAGAGGTAGCAAACGAAATTTTCAAAGGTTTATCAGCATCTTCCCAGAATTTGATCAGATTGGTTATTAAGCACGGACGTGAGAACCAATTAAAGAATATCGCTCAGGAATTCATCAACAAAGTTGAAGATATCAACGGAGTGCAGAGAGTAACGCTTACCACAGCAACTCAGCTTTCTAAAGAGAATATTGATCAGATTCTAAGATCCACCAACTTGGTAAATGCTAATTCAAACTTCGATTTGAAAGTAAATATCAACCAGGATATTTTAGGTGGATACATCCTAAGAGTAGGAGACCAGCAGGTAGACGCGTCTGTGAAGACCAAATTGAACCAAGTTAAAAAAGATTTCCAATTAAATTAAGAAAAACAACCATACAATGGCAGAAATAAATCCGGCAGAAGTATCTGCGATCTTAAAACAGCAATTGGCCAACTTCGATACTCAATCAAACGTTGAGGAAGTAGGTACAGTTTTAACCATCGGTGATGGTATTGCTCGTGTATACGGGTTAGAAAACGTACAATACGGAGAGTTGGTGAAATTTTCTAGTGATGTAGAAGGTATTGTACTTAACCTTGAAGAAGACAACGTAGGTGTTGCTCTATTAGGTGAAAGTAAATTAGTAAAAGAAGGGGATACAGTAAGAAGAACAAACAGAATCTCTTCTATTAAAGTAGGAGAAGGGATGTTAGGAAGAGTAGTTGATACTCTTGGTAACCCTATCGATGGTAAAGGTCCTATCACAGGAGATTTATACGAAATGCCATTAGAAAGAAAAGCTCCTGGAGTTATCTTCAGACAACCGGTAACTGAGCCTTTACAATCTGGTATCGTTGCAATTGATGCGATGATTCCTGTAGGAAGAGGTCAGAGAGAGCTTATCATCGGTGACAGACAAACAGGTAAAACTACTGTTGCGATCGATACGATCATCAACCAAAAAGAATTCTTTGATGCTGGTAAACCAGTATATTGTATATATGTTGCTATCGGTCAGAAAGCTTCTACTGTAGCACAAATCGTTAAAACGCTTTCTGATAAAGGAGCTTTAGCATATACTGTAATTGTTGCAGCTAACGCATCAGATCCAGTTCCAATGCAGGTATATTCTGCAATGGCAGGAGCTTCTATCGGTGAGTTCTTCAGAGACACTGGTAGACCAGCGCTTATCGTTTATGATGATTTATCTAAACAAGCTGTAGCTTACCGTGAGCTTTCTCTACTATTAAGAAGACCACCGGGCCGTGAAGCTTACCCTGGAGACGTTTTCTATCTTCACTCAAGACTTTTGGAAAGAGCTGCAAAAGTAATCGCTGATGACGAAATTGCTAAGCAAATGAATGACTTACCAGAGTCTCTTAAGCCAATCGTGAAAGGAGGTGGTTCATTAACTGCTCTTCCAATCATCGAAACTCAGGCAGGTGACGTTTCTGCGTATATCCCAACTAACGTAATCTCTATTACTGACGGACAGATCTTCTTGGAGTCTGATCTATTCAACTCAGGGGTTCGTCCGGCGATCAACGTAGGTATCTCTGTATCGAGAGTAGGAGGTAACGCTCAGATCAAATCAATGAAAAAAGTATCTGGTACTCTTAAATTAGACCAGGCTCAATATAAAGAACTTGAAGCGTTTGCTAAATTCGGTTCTGACCTTGATGCTTCTACTTTAGCAGTAATCTCTAAAGGAGAAAGAAACGTAGAAATCCTTAAGCAGCCGGTAAATGCACCACTTCCTGTAGACAGTCAGGTAGCAATCGTATACGCTGGAACAGAAAACTTAATGAGAAACGTTCCATTGAACAAGATTAAAGAATTCCAACACGAGTATATCGAGTTCCTAAGATCTAAGCACCCTGATACTATGGCTGCTATCAAGTCTGGGAAAATTGATAACGATATTACTAGCGTTCTTAAGCAGGCAGCTAACGATTTAGCTTCTAAATACAACTAAAAAAATTCAATGTTTAAGGTTTGAAATGTAAGTTTTAAGCCTTAAACTTTAGACCTTAAACTTTGAACCCAAATTAATGGCAAACTTAAAAGAAATACGAGGCAGAATTACGTCAATTTCATCTACGATGCAGATTACACGTGCTATGAAAATGGTTTCCGCTGCGAAACTTAAAAAAGCACAGGACGCAATCGTAATGTTAAGACCTTATTCTGAAAAATTACAGGAGCTTATCCAGAATGTAAATTCTAGCTCTGATCCTGATCAGATTTCTGTATATGCTCAGAAAAGAGAGGTTAAAAGAATACTTTTCATCGCTGTTACTTCAAACAGAGGTCTTGCGGGAGCTTTTAACTCTTCAATCGTAAAAGAGCTTAACCTTCAGTTTCAGAACAATTCTCAATATGAGATTGAAGTTCTTCCTGTAGGTAAAAAAGTATATGATGCTGTAAGAAGAAATCGTTCAGTATATGCTAATGGAAGTTCTGTTTATGATAATTTGAACTTTGATGCAGTTGCTCATATTACAGAAGGTGTAATGACCAGCTTCAAAGAAGGTAAATTTGACGAAGTTTACGTTATTTATAACAAATTCGTTAATGCTGCCACTCAGGAAGTAACTACAGAACAGCTTCTTCCAATCTCAATGCCTGAAACTACAGAGCCACAGGTTGAAACAGATTATATCTTTGAACCTAATAGAGCTGAGATCCTTGATAATTTGATTCCAAAATCAATTAAAACTCAGGTTTTCAAAGCGATCTTAGATTCAGTAGCATCTGAACACGGAGCGAGAATGACTGCAATGCACAAAGCAACAGACAACGCAGAAGCGCTTAGAAATGATCTTAAGATCTTCTACAACAAAGCGAGACAGGCTGCAATTACCAACGAAATCTTGGAAATTGTTTCCGGAGCAGAAGCTTTGAAAAATTCGTAAAGAATTATTTTAACATACAATCAAAAGCATCGATTTATCGGTGCTTTTTTTATTTCAAAAGGGTTGAAAATGTAATTAAGTGTCCAAAATTCATTCTTTTGCACAGAAATGAATGTCTTTATCCAATTGTTTTTTTTATTCTAAAATAGATGGGTTTTAAGAAGTCAAATTTTTGTTTAAAAATTACCTTATTGAAATAATCTATCCAGGATTCAGGTTATTTTTATTTTGCATATCTTTGTACCTAATAAAATTTATACAACTTCTAAATGGACTCGGACATAGTCAGGCTTTTGCTGGCCTTATTTCTTGTTTTACTAAATGGCTTCTTCGTAGCCGCAGAATTTTCAATTGTTAAAGTTCGTTACTCACAAATCCAAATAAAAGCCGCAGAAGGCGATTCTATGGCTAAGCAGGCAGAACACATTATCAAGCACCTTGATGAATATCTTTCCGCTACACAATTAGGTATTACGTTGGCATCACTTGCTCTTGGATGGGTAGGAGAAAGTGCGCTGCATCATATTTTTGAAAATATGTTCACGTCTTTGAACATTGATTTGACTCAGACAACAATTACTACCATTTCGGTAGCGACCAGTTTTGTACTGATTACTGTTATGCACATTGTATTTGGTGAACTTATCCCTAAATCAATAGCCATCAGGAAATCGGAAGCAACCACTATGGCAACAGCAGTTCCATTAAGGGTTTTTTATACTGTTTTCAAACCGTTTATCTGGTTAATGAATCTTATGTCAAACGGTTTCTTAAGACTGATCAAAATTCACCCGGCTTCAGAGCAGGAAATTCACTCTACAGAAGAACTTCAGCTTTTGGTAAAACAAAGTGCTGACAGTGGTGAAATTGAAGAAGAAAACTATGAGATCATTAAAAATGCTTTTGATTTTACAGATCACTCTGCGAAACAAATCATGGTTCCAAGACAAAATATTACTTCCATCGACTTCGAAGAAGATGTGAATGATATTATTAATAAAATTATGGATAGTGGATATTCCCGTATCCCTGTATATATTGATTCTATTGACAATGTGATCGGAATTTTCTACACCAAGGAAATTATAAGAGAATTTGTTAAAAGAAAAGGAGATCTGGATCATGAAGATCTTAAAGACTTAATGCGTGACGCCTTTTTCGTGGTGGAAAGTAAAAAAGTTTCAGACTTATTGAAAACTTTCCAATTGAAAAAACAGCATATTGCTATCGTTATTGATGAATTTGGAGGAACTGAAGGAATTATTACCCTGGAAGATATCCTTGAAGAGCTTGTAGGAGAAATTCAGGATGAAGAAGATGACGAGGAAAAGATCGTTGACAAAATAGCGGATAATACCTATTGGGTACAAGCAACTCAGCCTTTGGATGAGATCAATGAATTTTTACCTAAGAAGCTCCCTCTTTCAGAAGAAAGCGAATACAACTCATTGGCCGGGTTTATTCTTTATGAACTGGAAGAAATTCCTGAAGAAAACCAGGAATTTAATTTGGACGATTATCACTTCAAAATCCTGAAAATGAATAATAAGAGTGTGGAACTTGTTGAATTGATATACCAGGAACCCAATGCTATTGACAGTTTAGCAGAAAAAATTGGTGAAGTTTAAAACAACTAAGAATGAATTTTTATAATAGCATAAAAGACTATGAAAATCCAAAACGTCAATATGAGGAAGAAGTCCTCGTTCTGGATGATACGGATGAAGTCTATAAACTTGTATTGCATAATGATGATATTCACACCTTCGATTATGTAATAGATAGCCTGATTGAAATATGCAAACATACTTTGGAACAGGCAGAACAATGTACAATTCTTGTTCATTATAAGGGCAAATGTACCGTAAAAACAGGCTCATTGGATATTTTGAAGCCTATGCACGAAAAATTACTTTCACGCGAATTAACAAGTGAAATCGTATAAAATAAAAACCGACAAGTTAATTGTCGGTTTTTTTATTGAATTTAGGGGTGAAAATCGAGTAATAACAATACATCACAAAGAATGACGATATTCCGGGAGATCTTTTAATTTTTAAATGCTTTAATCTTTAAATTTCTCAATATTCTTGCATTGCCACATTTTATCTAAAATAGTATATTTGTACCAACTATAAAGAAACAAAAAACAATGCTTGTAATAGGAATTGCCGGTGGAACAGGATCTGGCAAAACTACAGTTGTTGATAAGATACTTCAGCAGCTTGATATCGAAGGAATGAATATCCTTTCTCAGGATAATTATTATCACGACAACCAAGGTCTTACATTGACAGAAAGAGAGGCTTTAAATTATGACCATCCGAAGTCAATAGATTTTGAACTATTGATAAAACACGTAAAAGCTTTAAAAAATAACGAGCCGATAGAACAGCCGATTTATAGCTTTGTAACGCATTCCAGAACAGGAGATCACGTAACTGTAGAACCTAAGAATGTATTGGTAGTAGAAGGAATTTTGGTTCTTACCAATAAAGAATTACTCAAAGAATTTGACTTGAAAGTTTTTGTTCATGCAGATTCTGATGAAAGGCTTATAAGGAGGATCAGGAGAGACACCCAGGAAAGAGGAAGAGATCTGAGCGAAGTATTACACCGTTATCAGACTACTTTAAAACCAATGCACCAGGAATTCATTGAGCCCTCTAAAAATGATGCCGATCTTATTATCCCTAATATGAAGCAGAATTCCGTAGCGATTGATTTTTTAACTACTGTTATTAAGAACTCGTTGAAAAAACATTAAAAAAAATGGAAGAAAACAACCTTATCAAAGACATTCAGCCGAAATCTGAAACATTCAAACTTATCCAGAAATATGTATTGAATAAGTATACCATTACGATCTGTCTGTTTTTGGTATGGATGATTTTCTTCGACAAAACCTCATTTCTCGTAATTAATGAACTGAATGGTGAGATTCATAAATATGAAGATCAGCTGGAGTATTACAAAAAAGAATACGAAAAGAATGATGCTTTCTATAAAAAACTGATGAACAACAAATCAGAAAAAGAAAAATACGCGAGAGAAAATTATTTTATGAAGAAACCGAATGAAGAAATCTTCATTTTGGTGGTAGACAGTACAAAAGTCGCTAAGAAATAAGAGAATGGTAAAAGCGTCAATGGTGAATGGTCAATTGGAGGTGTTTGATGGGAGACTATTCACTTGTGAAGCAAAATTAACCATTGACAATTCACAATTTAAACAAAACTAATGTCAAATACAGCTACACTTCCAAACTGGGAAAATTTAGTAAAAAAGCAACTTAAAACAGAGGATATTTATCCTATTCTGGAAAAACAAAATCTGGAAGGAATAGAAGTAAGACCTTTCTATACAGAGGTTAAAAAACCTTTGGTAAACCTGCCGAGAGTTGAAGAAAGCACCCATTTGGTAGCCAGGTACCATGAAAGTCTGGAAGAAGAAGTATTTGCATTTCTCCTTGATCAGAATGTAGAACATTTGGCTGAGAAAACCATTTTTGTCAACAATAAAGATCTTGCAGGACATATTAGTCCACAGGAAGAAGATCAATATTTTTCTTTGATTGATGTTTTTAATGAAAAAGAAGCAACTATTGACGATCAGCTGACAAAAGAATTACTGGCAAAAGGATTCAAAAGAAGTATTTGTGTAGATATCTCGTTGCATCAGAATGCAGGAGCGGCCATCTATCAGCAATTAGGGATTGCTTTAGCCAAAACAAAAGAACTGGTAGAAGTATATGGAGCTGAAATTCTCAACCAATTAATCTTCAAAATTGCTGTAGGAGGGAATTATTTCTTCGAAATGGCAAAATTAAGAGCCTTTAAAATGGTTTTTAACCAGTTTTCCAAAGAATATGGATTGGATGAAGTTCCTTACATTTTTGCTGAGACCTCTCTTAGAAATAAGGCTGTTTCTGATAACGAAAACAATCTGATCCGCTCTACATTGGAGCTTGCTTCAGCAATGATTGGCGGAGCAGACGCTGTTTTTACAAACAATTATCTTGTTGACAGAAGTACGGATAACTCTGAAGAGATCTCTTTCAAACAACAGATTGTATTGGCGTATGAAAGTATCATCAATGTATTTGAAGATGCTGCTAACGGAAGCTATTATGTTGAAGATATCACTCAACAGATTGCAGACAAGTCATGGGCTTTATTTGTTGAAATGGAAGAAGCAGGAGGCTATCTTGAGCTTTTAAAGCAGGGCGTAGTTCAGAAGAAGATTTATGACCACGCTATTGAAGAACAACAATGGATCGAAGAGGGGAAAATAAAGCTGATCGGAGTTAATTTGTATCCAAAATTAGACGTTAAAAAGTCAATTAATGATCTATATAACGAAAAAGAAATAAAAGCCGTTCGTTGGGCAGAAATGTTTGAATAACACTTAGATATTTCCCACAGATTTCTCAGATAACACAGATTTTAAAGATAAAAACTGTGAAATTTAAACATAATACAAATGAATGAAAATGAGATTAGTTTTTATATCAGAAAATCTATTTTTTCTGTATATAATGAATTGGGACCCGGTCTGTTGGAGAAAGTTTATGAAAAAGTTTTGGCTTATGAACTTGAAAATAATGGCTTAAGTGTTAAAACACAAGTTTCTATTCCAATAAAATTTAAAGATATAATTATTGACTCAAGTTTTATAGCAGATATAATCGTAGAAGATAAGGTAATTATCGAAATAAAATCAATCCCGGAAATAGCTAGTGTTCATCACAAACAACTGCTAACTTATTTAAAATTGACTAATCTTAAATTGGGAATTTTAATCAATTTTAATACAGATTATATTGATAAAAATATTATTCGAAAAATAAACGGAAATATTAACTAAAATCAAAAAAGAATCCGTGTAATTTGTGAGATCTGTGGGAAATATAATATTAAAACAGGACGTTCAAAACTATATCAATGCAAATCTAAAAACAGATCTGCACTCATTGTTATTGAAAAAATCTCCCTTTCCGGAGGTTTCTATGCAGGAGATTGTTCAGCAAATCAAAGGGAAACAAGTAGCAGAGAAAAAGTTTCCTTTCCTATTGAAAGAGGGTATTATCTTCCCTCCACAACTTAATATGGAGCAGTCATCCTCTGAAAAGACCGCTCTTTATAAATCTGAGATTTTAAAAGGCAAAAAATTTATTGATCTAACCAGCGGTTTTGGAATTGATGCCTATTATTTATCCCAAAATTTTGAAGATATAACTTTAATAGAGCAAAATACAGAGCTTTTAAAAATCGTTGAACACAATTGGAATACTCTTGGGAAGAAAGCATGGTTTATCAATCGGAAACTGGAGGATTTCTTGAATGAAAATCAGGAAAAATTTGATGCGATTTATCTGGATCCGGCCCGAAGAGATGAGAATAAAAATAAAGTCTTTCTCTTGGAGGATCTTTCTCCAAATATCCTTGAAATTCAGGAAAAATTACTGTCAATATCAGATCAGGTAATCATTAAGCTCTCTCCATTGATTGATTTGAAGTATCTTATTTCTGTTTTGCCCAATATCTTCAGATTTGATATTATCGCACTTAAAAATGATGTAAAAGAGGTTGTAGCTTTCTTATCCCGGGAAAATAAGAATGGAATTATTGGCAACTGTGTGAACCTTGAAAGCGGAGAATTCAGCTTTAGTTTTACTTTTGGGGAAGAAGAAAATGCTCAATCGGAGTATTCAGAACCTGAAAAATTCATTTATATTCCTAATAATACCATTTTAAAAGCAGGGATTTTTAATTTAATTGCTGAAAAATTCAAGGTTAAAAAATTGCATCCGAATACCCATATCTATACATCTTCTGAAAGGATAATAGATTTTCCCGGAAGGGTTTTTGAAATGGAAGTTATTGATTCTAAAAAGATTAAAAAGAAAGATCAATATAATCTTATTTCAAAAAACTACCCTTTAAAACCTGATGAAATCAAAAAAAAATACGGATTGAAAGATGGCGGAAATGATTACCTTATTTTTACACAGTCCAAAAAAGGGAAAATTATTTTAAAATCAGTATAAAAATGTTGCCAAAAGAAACAGGATTTCTTAATTTTGGGCAATCAAAAATTAGAGCATGAAATCGCTCGCTATTTAGATATTCAGAATAGAATGAAATAGTGCGGTTCCATATGACATTAAAAAAATAAATTTTACATATGAAAAAATTAGTTATATGTTTAGCGATTGCAACAGTAGCTGTAAGCTGTAAAAAAGTATCGGCTGGTGGAAATAAAGGTACTTTAAAGCTTGAAGAAGGAGTAGAAAGATATTCTGATGACGCTCAGGGCGGAAAAGCTCATGGTACACATGAGGTTGCTGCTGAACACAAAGAAGAAACTGCAAAACCTGAAGCTGCAGCTCCTAAAACAGATAGTACTGCTGCTGCAAAGCCTGCTGAAACAAAAGAAGAGGCTCCAAAAGCTGGACACTAATTAATTAGTATACAATATAAAAATGCTCTGTACCCAACAGGGCATTTTTTATTTTTAAAAATGACTGATGGAGCAATCATTAGGAAATAATCTCTTTCTTTAGAAAATCCTGTGTTTTTACTTGGTCCAGCGGTGCATTTTTTTTAATTTTAACAAAATAAAATTTTACAATGCAAGAGACATTAAATTACATTAACGAAAACAAACAGCGTTTCGTGGATGAATTATTTGAGTTATTGAGAATCCCTTCTATTTCTGCAGATCCAGCATATAAAGATGATGTATTGAAGTGTGCGGATGTGTGCGCAGAATACCTTAGAAATGCAGGAGCAGACCATGTTGAAATATGTGAAACTAAAGGGTACCCTATCGTTTTCGGAGAAAAAATTATAGATACAAACTTGCCAACGGTTTTAGTGTATGGTCACTATGACGTACAGCCGGCAGATCCATTGGAGTTATGGAGAAAACCACCTTTCGAACCTTATATAGAGAAAACTGAACTTCACCCGGACGGAGCAATCTTCGCAAGAGGGGCTGCAGATGATAAAGGACAATTCTTTATGCACCTGAAAGCGTTTGAAGCAATGATGAGAACAAATGCTCTTCCTTGTAACGTTAAATTTATTCTGGAAGGTGAAGAAGAAGTTGGATCTGTAAGTTTAGGGGACTTTGTGAACGAAAACAAAGAAAAACTATCTTGCGATTGTATTTTGATTTCAGATACACATATCTATAGCAATGAGCAACCAACTGTAACCACAGGATTAAGAGGATTAAGCTATGTAGAAGTAGAAGTGGAGGGACCAAACAGAGATCTGCATTCAGGGCTTTACGGTGGAGCAGTTCCAAACCCGATCCATGTGTTGTCAAGAATGATTGCTAACCTTATCGACGAAGATGGTCATATCACAATTGATGGATTCTACGATAACGTTGAGATTGTATCTGATGCAGACAGAACAGAAATGAATAAACTGAAGGATAATCCTGAAGAATTCAAAAAGTCAATCGGATTAAGCAATATTGAAGGAGAGAAAGGATACACAACTCTAGAAAGAGCTTCTATTCGCCCTACTTTAGACTGTAATGGTATTTGGGGTGGATATACAGGAGAAGGAGCTAAAACAGTAATTCCTTCCAAAGCTTTTGCTAAAATTTCAATGCGTTTGGTTCCTTACCAGACGCCTGAAGAAATTACAGAAAAATTCACAAAATACTTCGAAAAAATTGCTCCTGATACAGTAAAGGTAAAAGTAACACCTCACCACGGAGGAATGCCTTACGTACTACAAAGCGATACCAAAGAATTCTTAGCAGCTAAAAAAGCTATGGAAACTGCATTTGGTAAAGAAGTATTACCCTATAGAAGTGGAGGAAGTATTCCAATTACATCTATGTTTGAAAAGGTTTTAGGAGCTAAATCAGTATTGATGGGCTTCGGGTTGGATTCTGATGCTATTCACTCTCCAAACGAGCACTATGGATTATTTAATTTCTATAAAGGAATTGAAAGTATTCCATTGTTTTTTGAAAATTATTCAAAATAAATATTTAACCCTATGATATTTGGATAAGGCACTTCTTGGAAGTGCCTTATTTCTTTTTATAAACTGTTAGAAGAATAAAACTAAATAATAATTCTCAAAAAAAGGTTTTTATGAAAAATAATTATGTTGAATCTAATTAGAATAATAATAAAATATAACCTATGAGAAGTTAAATCCACTGATAATAAGAGTTTTATTTTTTATTTGTAAATAACTATATTACCATTCAAGGAAAGTTTATATTTTTATTTCAAACTTGAAAACCAATGAAAAAAATTTACTCAATCATGTGTTCCTTGTTGGCGGTATTTTTCTTTGCTCAACAAACAGTTTCTTTTGAAGATAACGAAGGGTTTATAACTGGAAATATTCACGGGCAGGGAATGTGGATCAGTACCCCTACAGGAGGAGATCCTGAAAATGTTACCCATCAGACGATCAGTACAGATGTGGCTACTGATGGAAGCAATGCGCTGAAAATTGTCAGGGAATCTATGTATGGAGTCCAGTCAGAGCCTATTATTGGAGGGTTTTATAATCTGGTGACTCCACTTACCAGTTCCCATTTTTCTGTTTCATTTGATATTAATATGTCTCAACTCAGCGAATCTGTCTTTGGATTTCAGGGAGTAGATAATGTAAATGAGCAAACCATTGTGAGAGTTGATTTTGATAATACAGGAATAATAAATGTTTTAAATAAAGAAATAAATAACCAGAATATGGTTGCTACCTCTGGATTATGGTCTCCCAATCAATGGTATAGAGTTAAGATCGTGGGTACAGGGATGGAAATCAGATATTATCTGAATGATATCTTATTTTATACCGAAGCCGTTGCTAATTCTCTTACAATGGATCAATTGCGGTTTGTTCACAATAATGGGCTGGGAACGGCTTATTTTGATAATATTAAGATTAATGAAGAACTGGCACTATTTGTAAAAGAAATAAAGGTGAATGCTAAAACACTAACAGTATATCCCAATCCGGCAGTAGATATTATAAAAATAAATACTTCAAGCCGTATAAAACATATTGAAGTTTATGATCTCACAGGAAAAAAGATAAACATAACACTGAATGGAGATAAAGTAGATGTAAGGAATTTATCTTCTGGAACTTATTTGCTGAATGTAGAAACAGAGGGAAGAAATTTTACTGAAAAATTTATTAAAAAATAACTCTTAAGTTAATTTTAGTTAACAAAACGTTCACTTTGGGGTATTTTTTTGTTGATATGAAAGCATATTTTTGAATTTAATGTATTGATTTTGTGTTTTTTTGTGGGGTATGTTGAGATGTTGGTGTAAAAAAATAAAATTTATAAAAACGATACGTTTTGCAATTACGGATGTTTTTTTTATAACATTTTTCAAATTTTGTTTTAAATCGAATAATTTAAAGTATTAATCATTATGTTATTTTTATTGTGTTTTTGTTAGTTATTTGTTGAATTATCGTTTTTATTGTTGATTAATTGTGGGTTTTTGGAGTAATTTAGTATATTTAATAAAAATAATTTAACATGAGAAGAATTTTACTATTGAGCGCGTTTTTAGGATTAGCCTCTTTAAATGCACAAACAACAATTTTTGAAGACAGTTTTGAAACTTACACAGATTTTGCCTATACAACAGGAACAGTAGGTAACTGGACGTTAAGAGATTTAGATGGAAAACAATCCTATACTATCAATCAGGCAACTTTTCCAAATCAACAAATACCTAAAGCTTTTATAGTCTTTAATAAAGCTGGAATTGTGCCAACTCCTGCTGCTACTGCAACTCAGTTTAATGCAAAAACAGGAAATAAAGTAATGGCTTGTTTTGATGTGTCAAACCCGGCTCCTCTAGTGAATAATGATTGGTTAATCAGTCCTAAATTTACTTTGGGATCTACCGGAAATACTGTAAGCTTTTGGGCTAAATCAATCAATGAATTATATGGTGCAGAAAAGTTTAATGTTTATGTTTCAACAACAGATACACAGACTACAAGTTTTACAAAGCTTAATGCAAGTACGATAGTAACACCATCTGTTGTAGAATGGAATCAACATACCTTTAATTTAGATGCTTATTCTGGACAAGCTGTTTATTTTGCTATACAATGTGTATCAGATGACCAGTTTGCTCTTTTAATTGATGATTTTAAAGTAACTACAACAGGAACGTTGGCAACCTCTGAAGTATCCAAAAAAGCTGCTTCAGTAACGTCTGTTTACCCAAATCCTGTATCTGATGTCCTTAATATTAAATCCAAAGAAAAAGTAAATGGAATTGAAATCTATGATATCAGCGGAAGAAAAGTATCAGCTGATCTGGATGGAAATAAAGTAAATACTAAAAACCTGAATCCGGGAAGTTATATTATCAACATTGAAACAAAAGAAGGTAAAACTACCGAGAAATTCATTAAAAAATAATACCTGATAAATGTTAGTATCAGTAAAACGCTCCAATTGGAGCGTTTTTGTTATTTTAGAGAAATAAATTTTAAACAGGATGTTAAAACATAAAACAGCATATATAACAGGAGGAACCAAAGGAGTGGGTTTTGGAATTGCTAAGATTTTGCTTGAAAATGGAATTTCAGTAGCATTTTCAGGAAGAAAGAAAGAAGATGTCGTGAAAGCTGAAGATGAGCTTAAGCAATATTCACCTAATGTTCTGGGGATTGTTTCTGATGTGAAAAGTCTGGAAAGCGAAACCGAAGCAGTACAATTTATTATTGAAAAATTCGGTAGGTTGGATTATGTGATTGCCAATGCCGGACTAGGCATATTTAAGCCTGTAGACGAGTTGTCTGCTGAAGAATGGAATGATATGATAGAAACCAATCTTACCGGTGTTTTTTATACTTTAAAAGCTTCCGTGGAAGAACTGAAAAAAACAGAAGGATATTATATTACTATTTCAAGTCTTGCTGGGGCTAATTTCTTTGAAAACGGGACAGGTTATAATGCCTCAAAGTTTGGAGTGGTAGGGTTTACCCAGGCTGCTATGATTGATTTAAGAAAATACAATATCAAATCTACTGTCATTATGCCAGGGTCAGTGGCTACTTATTTTAATGGAAATATACCTTCAGAAAAAGATAACTGGAAGATTCAGCCTGAAGATATGGGGAATCTTGTATTGGATATTTTAAAGATGAATTCAAGAGTTTTGCCTAGTAAAATTGAGTTTAGAGCAACAAATCCAGGTAAATAAGTACTTCTGATGTATTGAATAATAATTTAATAAGTATTATGCATGCATAATATATTTTTTATTTATATTAGCAAAAATTAATTCAAACAAAATCTCTGCATAAACTGTCATGATTTTATGCCTAAAAGAGAAAAAATAAAATAGTACACATGAAAATATTAGTTTGTATTAGTAGTGTTCCGGATACTACTTCCAAAATTAACTTTACAGCAGATAAATCTGCTTTCGACAAAAACGGAATTCAGTGGGTAATCAATCCGCTAGATGAGTTTGCGCTGACAAAAGCGGTTAAACTTCAGGAATCTCAGGGAGCAACTGTAACAGTAATCAACGTAGGGGATGCTGCTACAGAACCTGTAATCAGAAAAGCATTAGCAATTGGTGCTAATGATGCAGTAAGAGTAAACCTTGATCCAAAGGATAGCTATTCTACAGCAAAAGAAATTGCTGCTGTAGCACAAAACGGAGGATATGATTTGATCCTTTGTGGTAAAGAATCTATTGATTATAACGGGGGTTCTGTACCAGGAATGGTCGCTCAATTATTGAATCAACCTTTCGTAAATGCATCTGTAGGATTAGATGTAAATGGAAGTGAAGCTACTGCAGTAAGAGAAATAGAAGGTGGGAAAGAAACTATTTCAGTTAAGTTACCGGCAATTATTGCAGGTCAGAAAGGGTTGGTAGACGAAAAAGATCTTATTATTCCAAACATGAGAGGAATTATGTCTGCAAGAACAAAACCTTTGCAGGTAGTAGAGCCTACTTCTTCAGAAGTTAAAGTTCAGGGAGTATCTTATGACAGCGTTCCGCCAAGAGCTGCTGTGAAAATGGTTTCTCCGGACAATCTGGATGAATTGGTAAGATTACTTCACGAAGAAGCTAAAGTGATCTAATCCTAATCCTTTAATTTTTAATCTTTAAATTTTAGAAAATGGCAGTATTCGTATACGCAGAAAATATAAATGGAGTTTACAAAAAAGCAGCTTTTGAAGCAGTTTCTTATGCTAAAGCAGTTGCAGATAAAGCAGGAGATACCGTTACGGCAATCTCTGTAAACCCTACTGATTCTTCAGATTTATTATATAAATATGGAGCATCCAATGTTATCAATATAAAAGACGAAGGTCTTAAAAATTTCTCAGCAAAAGCATTTGCACAGGCTGTAAGTGAAGTGGCTGACGGAAATATTATCGTTTTTCCTCACACTACAGATGCTTCTTCGGTAGCACCAATGTTAGCTGTAATGAAGAATTACTCTTTAATTACTAACGTATTGGAAGCTCCGGAAAGCCTTTCTCCATTCCAGGTGAAGAGAAGAGCTTTCTCAGGAAAAGGCTTTATGCATGCAAAAGCTGAAGGAAACGGAGTCATTGTTACTGTTTCTCAAAATGCTTTTGGTGTTAAAGAAAACGCTGTGTCAGGTTCAGAAGAAGTGAAAAATTTATCAGTAGCTAATGAAGATACTAAAGTAATTTCTCACGAGCAAAGTTCAGGTAAACTGGATCTTAAGGAAGCTGAAGTTGTTGTTTCTGCAGGTAGAGGAATGAAAGGTCCTGAAAACTGGGGAATGATTGAAGATTTAGCCAATGTTTTAGGAGCTGCTACAGCTTGTTCTAAGCCGGTTTCTGACATTGGATGGAGACCTCACACAGAACACGTAGGGCAAACTGGGAAAGCAATTTCTCCGAACCTTTACATTGCTGTGGGTATTTCTGGAGCAATTCAGCACTTAGCTGGAGTAAACTCTTCAAAAACGATCGTAGTAATCAATAGTGATCCTGAAGCACCATTCTTCAAGTCTGCTGATTATGGAGTAGTAGGAGATGCTTTCCAGATTATTCCTGCTTTAACAGAGAAAATTAAAGCAATTAAAGGATAAAACTTAACGGTGAATAGTCAATTCGCTTTGTTAGTTAATTTTTAATCATTCACTTGCAAAGTAAAATTCACGATTGACCATTGACAATCACATACAGTACAATAAAAGCTCGGCTTTCCGGGCTTTTATTTTTGTCTAAAAAAGTGAAATCACAACAAAAAATTAATCTATATTTGTAGCTATGGATTATAAGCAGCTAATTATTCGCGGAATATCGTACAGCCAGACCCAATCTGGGGCGTACGCATTGTTACTGGAGCATGAAGAAACACACATAAAATTACCTGTTGTTATAGGAAATTTCGAAGCTCAATCTATCTCTCTTGGACTGGAAAAAGACATCCATCCACCGCGCCCACTTACCCACGACTTATTCTCAAAATTTATCGTTTCAACCAATTATGAGTTGGTTTCTGTAATCATTTACCAGATTGTAGATGGGGTATTCTTTTCAAATATCAACTTTAAAAATAAAGCAACTGAAGAAGAACTGATCCTTGATGCAAGAACTTCTGATGCTGTTGCTATGGCTGTAAGATTCGATGCACCTATCTTTACCACCCAGCAGGTTTTAAATGAAGCCGGAATCTTATTGGAGCTGGAAGATGTATCAAGAGAAGAGCAGACCTTTTCAGAAACAGTACAGACTGAAGATAACCTAAAATCCCTTTCTATGGAAGAACTTCAGAAGTTGCTGGATGATGCCGTTAAAGAAGAAGATTATGATACCGCCCTTGAAATTCAGGAAGAAATCAAGAGGAGGAAAAAGAAAATTGACTAAAAGAGATACTTTATATAAAAATGAATTTAAAATTACGACTGACCATCCTCAGTTTTCTCCAGTTTTTTGTGTGGGGAGCATGGCTGATTACGATGGCGAACTTCTGGTTTGGTACTAAACATTGGGAAGGAACACAGTTTGGAGCTGTTTTTGGAACAATGGGAATTGCTTCTATTTTTATGCCAACCATTACTGGAATTATTGCTGACCGTTGGGTAAATGCCGAGCGTATATTTTCAGTATTACATATTCTTTACGGGGCTATGCTTTTCATATTGCCACACTCTGCAGATCCTAATTCCTTCTTTTCGGTGATGCTTGTTGCAATGTGTTTCTATATGCCTACTATTGCTCTGGCTAATTCAATTTCCTACACTATTCTAAAGAATAATAATATGGATGTAGTGAAAGATTTTCCGCCAATCCGAGTATGGGGTACTATTGGCTTTATTGTAGCCATGTGGATCACTAACCTTAGTGGAAACAAAGCAACAGAAGGACAATTTTATATTGGAGGAGCAGTAGCTATATTCTTAGGAATTTACGCCCTTACTTTACCCAAATGTCCACCACAAAAGTTGATTGATAAAAGTTCACCTTTATCAGAACAATTAGGTTTAAATGCCTTCAAGCTTTTTGGAAACTATAAAATGGCATTATTTTTCTTATTTTCCATGCTTTTAGGAGCGGCTCTTCAGTTAACAAATGCTTACGGAGATGTTTTCTTAAGTGAATTTGCTCACTTCCCGAAATACGATGATTCATTTGTAGTACAAAGATCTACAATCATTATGTCTATTTCCCAGGTTTCTGAAACCCTGTTTATTTTGGCAATTCCTTTCTTTTTGAAAAAATTCGGAATCAAAAAAGTAATGTTGATGTCCATGCTGGCATGGGTTTTAAGATTCGGTTTCTTTGCTTATGGAGTGCCGGATGGTTTCGGTTTATCCTTAATTATCCTTTCATGTATTGTATACGGAATGGCCTTTGATTTCTTTAATATTTCAGGTTCCCTTTTCGTAGAGACTACAACAGATAAAAATATCCGTTCTTCCGCTCAGGGATTGTTTATGATGATGACCAATGGCTTTGGGGCTGTTTTTGGAAGTTATATCGCAGGATGGGCTATAGATAAGTTCTTTACTCATAAGTTTACCACAGCTACTGATTTATCTGCTTATTTGGAGACAACTCCTGATAACCCTACGTTTTTGGAGATTCTGAAAAACAGTTTCAATGCAGCCGTAAATTCTGATGGTACGCTTTCCTCTGTTGTTATGGTGAAAGACTGGCAGCAGATATGGTTATCATTTGCCATCTATTCATTGGTTCTTGCTATATTTTTTGCTGTATTATTCAAGCATAAACATAAGCCTGAAGATGTCTCTTCCGTGAGCCACTAATTCGAATAATAATAAAATAATATAAAATTGCACTTTCCATAAGAAAGTGCAATTTTTTATTTTAAATCAATTCATTAATGAGCTAAACTGCTGATAAGCATAAAAAGTGATTTGAAAATTATTATAACGTTCCCATGTTGTTTTTAATCCGTTAATGTAATTGGTGTATTATTGAGAAATATGTAATATTAAAAGTATTTTATTGTAACTAATGACTGTTAGGGAGTGAAAATGGATGTTTGATGCCAGATGATTTGAAAATGTGTTTTTTTTTGTATTTTGGCACTTTAGTAAATATGAAAAATATTCAATTATTAGGATTGTTATTAGTGGTGATAGGGAGTTTTCTACCTTTGGTACATGTACCTATTATAGGAAACTGGAATTATTGGAAACTAGACCATTATTTAGCCATTGCATGCTGGATTTTTGCTGCATGTGCCGTTTTTGGAATTGTAAATAACAGTGCGAAAATCGTAAGATTTTTTGGAATTCTGCTTATTCTTTTATTTGCATTCACTTTAGTTGCTGTTAAATTACAGTCCTTAGATTACTTCAGTTTTTTACCTTTTAAATCCTGGAGAGAGACTTTTGCAGGAATTGTAAAGATAAAGTGGGGGTGGACAGTAGAATTTTTAGGAGCCTTTCTGATGGTTTTTGCAGGAAATAATAAACAAGTAAATCAACGAACTCAAATATAATATGAACTTTTTAAAAGTATCTTTAGCTGGGATGTTGTTGATGGCTATACAGGTCAAGTCTCAGCAGGCAGTACAGAAAAAACCGGATAACCCGACTAAATGTGTGAATATAAAAGAGGGTAAATTTCTGAGAGCTAATTATCCGGAGGGTATATGGCATATGATTATAAAGGATAATATTCAGACCGAATATTCTAATAATGGGAAAGACTATATAAAATCTACATTGGTCTTCCTGGACGATTGCAATTATAAATCGATTGTTATGGAAAAGTCGGATAAGAATGATCCTGTACAGGTTGGAGATGTTTTCAGCAATAAAGTGCTGGCAACTCAAGGCAACCTTTTGAAGGTCAATACAAAGATTTCAGGGTCGGAATTTAATGTTGTCTATATAAAAACAAAATAAATTTAATTATAAATATGAAACTTAGGTTTCATTTTAGCTAAAATAAAAATTATATACATGAAAGAAGTATTCATTGTTTCCGCAGTAAGAACACCTATGGGTAGTTTTATGGGTAGTTTATCAACAGTTCCGGCTACTAAATTAGGAGCTACTGCTGTAAAAGGAGCATTAGATAAAATTGGTTTAGATCCTGCTAATGTTCAGGAGATTTATATGGGAAATGTGCTACAGGCAGGAGAAGGACAAGCACCGGCTCGTCAGGTAGCTTTAGGAGCTGGTCTTTCTATTAATACTCCTTCCACTACTGTCAATAAAGTATGTGCTTCAGGAATGAAGGCTGTAACAATGGCTGCACAAGCAATCAAAGCTGGTGATGCAGAAGTAATTGTTGCAGGGGGTATGGAAAATATGTCTTTGGTTCCTCACTATTATAACGCAAGAGTAGCTACAAAGCTGGGAGATATTAAAATGCAGGATGGTATGGTGTTGGACGGTCTTACAGACGTATACAACAAAGTACATATGGGAGTATGCGCAGAAAAATGTGCAGCTGACTACAGCATTACAAGAGAAGATCAGGATAATTTCGCTATAGAATCTTATAAAAGATCTGCAAAAGCTTGGAGCGAAGGAAAATTCAACGATGAAATCGTACCGGTTTCTATTCCTCAGAGAAAAGGAGAGCCTGTAATCTTTGCTGAAGACGAAGAATACAAAGCGGTAAATTTCGACAGAATTACAACACTTCCTACAGTTTTCAAAAAAGAAGAAGGAACGGTAACAGCAGCTAATGCATCTACATTGAATGATGGAGCTTCTGCACTAATCCTTGTTTCTAAAGAGAAAATGGAAGAATTAGGCCTAAAACCATTAGCAAAGATCGTTTCTTACGCTGATGCGGCACAAGAACCTGAAAACTTTACAACTGCTCCGGCTAAGGCATTACCTATTGCCCTTAAAAAAGCAGGATTAGAAATATCAGATATCGATTTCTTTGAGTTTAATGAAGCTTTTTCAGTAGTAGGATTAGCTAACAATAAAATCTTAGGATTAGACGCTTCTAAAGTAAATGTAAACGGTGGAGCGGTAGCATTAGGACATCCACTTGGAAGTTCAGGTTCAAGAATCATTGTTACTTTGATCAACGTATTGAAGCAAAATAATGCGAAATACGGTGCTGCAGCAATCTGCAACGGCGGTGGTGGAGCTTCTGCAATCGTGATTGAAAATATCTAATATTCTGTTTCAGAATATATTACCATTAAGGAATCGATAATTTTTTTAAAATCTTATCCATTTCTTAATGGTTTTTCTATTTTTGTGCTACTAATATTTATTTGAAATGTCTGAAACTGAGAATCGACAACCCAACAACATAAAGAATAATCCAAAGATTATGAAAGCCTGGGCAGTATATGACTGGGCAAACTCTGTGTATTCCCTGGTGATTACTTCCACCATTTTTCCCATTTATTACTCTATTCTTACCACAGCGTATGAGAAGAAGGAATATGTGACGGAAACAAAAAGATGGATTGATGTCCCGGTAAGGCACGCCATTAAAATTTTCGGAAACGAATATCAGCCGGATGCAGTATATGGATACTCACTAACAATATCATTCTTTATTGTAGTATTGCTGTCTCCATTTTTATCTTCATTGGCGGATACTATTGGAAATAAAAAATCATTCCTGCAGTTTTTCTGTTATCTGGGAGCAACATCATGTATGGGATTAGCAATGTTTACGGGAATGCATAATGTATTTCTGGGGCTTTTATTCAGTATTACAGCGAGTGTCGGCTTCTGGGGAAGTTTGGTGTTTTATAACTCATTCCTTCCGGATATTGCAACACCGGACAGGCAAGATGCACTTTCTGCAAAAGGATATGTGTATGGATATATCGGCTCTGTGGTTTTAGTGGTATTGTGTTTGGTGCTGATTCAGGTTTTTGCTAAAGGAGCAGCACAACAGCTGTTATTTACAAGAATAAGCTTCCTGTTGACTGGAGCATGGTGGTTTGGGTTTTCTCAATATACCTTCAAGCATCTTCCTCAATTTGGAGATGTTAAAGATAAACTTCCTAAAGATCTTGTGTTATTAAATTATAAAAATATCTTCAAAAAGCACGAAGAACAAGGCGGGTTCTTTGAAGTATTAAAAGATAACATGAGCTTTTACAAGGATATTGCCAAAGAAAGCTTTCATGAATTGTTTAAAGTAGGAGGCGAGCTATTCAAAGACAGAAATCTGAAGTTCTTCCTTTCAAGCTTCTTCTTTTACAGTGTTGGAATGCAGACGATTTTCCTTATGGCAACCTTATTTGGAAAAAGTGAAATCAATTTAGCTCAGGATAAACTTATCGGAACTCTTTTGGTGATCCAGATTGAAGCTATTATCGGAGCCGTAATTTTCTCAAGATTATCCAAAAGAATAGGAAACAAAAACGTTATTTCAATTGCTATCTTCCTATGGATTGTAGCTTGTTTATGGGCTTATTTCTTAAATAAAGAAAATCCAACCGTAGAATATCAGTTCTATGGAGTAGCAGCAGTAGTAGGATTGGTAATGGGAGGTCTTCAGGCAATGTCCAGATCTACCTATTCAAAATTGCTTCCAGAAAATTCTATGGAAAATACAACGTATTTCAGTTTCTATGATGTATTGGAAAAGATTGCCATTATCATTGGTACATTTATTTTTGCCACGTTAATTGAGCATTTTAATAATATGCGAATTGCAGCCTTGTCTATGACCTTATTCTTCGGTACAGGATTGATATTGATCCGATTTCTGAAGGTAAAAATGAGAAAAGACAGAGAAACATTATAAAAAGTAAAAGGCGTTATTTTTAACGTCTTTTTTTATTTTTTAACTTAATATTAATTGCCGTTCAAAAAATATGATTGATTATAAATTAACAAGGAAATGTTACAAATCTCAAGCTTTTTTCGTATTTTTATATAGCAATAGCGAGAGGCAAAACTAAAAAACTGAGAATTCGGTCCGGGTTTTGCTTATATTCAGCGGAATAATTTTTAACTTTGCAAAAAGATTTATTGTCAATATGACCAACCCTTTATTTTATGCAAAAATAATCCTGTTTGGAGAATACGGAATGATTGAAGATTCCCAGGGGCTTGTAGTACCTTACAGCTTCTACAAAGGAACTTTAAAATTTTCAGACCTGGCTTCAGAATTTGAACTTAATTCAAACAGACATCTGCAGAAATACTCAGACTTTCTTAAAACGCTTGATCTTTCTGATGATTTTACATTGGATATTGAAAGCTTCAAAAAAGATATTGCGGACGGACTTTTCTTTGATTCCAATATTCCACAGGGATATGGTGTAGGAAGTTCAGGCGCTTTAGTGGCTGCTATTTTTGAAAAATATTCGATTAGCAAACTGAACCCAGATAATATCTCAAAAGATAATCTTAAAAAACTAAAGGCGGTTTTTGGTGAAATGGAAAGTTATTTCCATGGGAAAAGTTCAGGAATGGATCCGTTGATCTGTTATATGAACCTGCCAATTCTCATCGAAAACAAAGAAAATTTAGACAGGGTATCAATTCCTGAAGGACAAGAAGGAAAAGGAGCTATTTTTCTGATTGATTCCGGAATTACAGGAGAAACAGGACCTATGATTCAGATCTTCTTTGAAAAAATGAAAACAGAAGGGTTCCGTAAAACATTGAAAGAAGAATTCATCCGTTACAACAATGCTTGTATAGAAGCTTTCCTTAAAAAAGACATGAATCCATTCTTCAGAAACCTTAAAAAGCTTTCTCACTGGGCGTATGAACATTTCCGTCCAATGATCCCTGAAAGCATTTTTAATATCTGGAAAAAAGGGCTGGATTCCAACGCTTATTACTTAAAACTCTGCGGAAGTGGTGGTGGTGGTTATATTTTAGGTTTTACTCAGGATTATGAGAAAGCTGAAAAAATGCTTGACGGCTTCCAAAAAGAAGTGATTTACAGATTTTAAACAGGTTGGAAATGAATTCTGAAAAAGAAACTTTCCAATCCAAAAAATATATCTCAAAATCTTTATATTATAGATTTTCACAATTCGTGGGCTTTTTGCTCGGCGCTCGCTTTTTTGTTGCGGCACTCTTAACGTTTGCCCTCTATGTTTCCACCTTTTTCCTGTTCAATCAGGAAGAATCTTTCAGAAATTTTGTCTTTGATTTTAAAGTACACGGTATTATTTTCTGTACCGTTCTGACAATTTTAGCAGGGGGAATTATCAATCAATTTTACGATCTGGAGAAAGATCATATTGTAAAGCCTTTCAGAACCAGAATCCAGAGCTTTATCAAACAGAGGTATTTTCTATATGCTTATCTGGGATTAAGTGCTATTTCATTAGGAGTTGCCTGGATGATTTCTCATAATGTTTTCATTTTTTTTGTGGTCTATCAGTTTTTTATGTGGTTTTACAGTCATAAATTAAGCAGAATATTAATACTGAATAACCTCACATTTGTAAGTCTTACCCTGTATCCGTTCTTCGGAATGATGGTGTATTACGAAACCTTTTCCAAAAAGGTTTTCCTGATGGCTGTTTTTCTTTTCCTGATTCTTTTATGTATTGATATTGTAAAAGATACCCTTACCAGAAGTGTAGACAAAGCTTTTGGATATACTACCATCCCTAATTATTTTAAAAGTCGAAATACAAAAATTATCCTCATTTCTCTACTCTTGATAACGATGGGGGTTTCGATGAAAATTATTGCCAAAACCGGAGTCTCAGGATTTATGGCTTACTATTTCGCAGGAGGTTTATTTGTAATGATTCTTTGTATCTACCTTTTTTTAAACTCTACTAGAAAGAGCAACTTCCTCACTCTTAATATTTTACGCCTATGGGTTTTTGTAGGAATTATAGCCATGCTTTTAAATGGAATTGAACATAAATTATAATAAAAATTCTTTAAATAAACTAAGGTTATTATTACCTTTGCGTAACAAAATTTAATAAATAGGAATGCCCATTTTTAATGATACTAAAGTTGCATTTGCAGACAAGACAGATGCGCAGTTGAGAAAGGCTTACTGGATGTTTAAAATGATTGAACAGCCCGCTCTTACCAGCCTTGGAACATCCGTTCTTAATTTTACAGTACACAACAACTTTCCATTCGTTACCGGAATTGTAAAAAGCACTTTGTTTGCACAGTTCTGTGGAGGAGAAACCCGTGAAGAAAGTATGAAGGTTGTAAAACAGCTTTTCAAGAGAGGAGTTGGGAGTATTTTCGATTATTCCATTGAGGGAAAGGAAGATGAAGAAACTTTTGATGCAGTGTGTAAAGAGATCAAAGATATTGTAAGGTTTTCAGTAGGAAATCCGGCGATTCCTTTTATTGTATTCAAACCTACGGCATTCGGAAGAATTGATCTTTATGAAGCTGTTGGAAAGGGAGCAGAACTTACTACGAGTCAGAAGGAAGAATGGGCGAGAGTAGTCAAAAGATTTGATGAAGTGTGTGCTCTTTGTCATGAAAATGACAAAAAAGTGATGGTAGATGCAGAAGAAACCTGGATGCAGGACTCAGCAGATCAACTTTGTGAAGAGATGATGGAGAAATATAACCAGGAAAAACCTATCGTTTGGAACACCATCCAAATGTACAGAACGGGAAGACTGGAATATATGGAGGCTAACCTTCAGAGAGCAAGAGAGAAAAACTATTTTATCGGTTATAAGATCGTTCGTGGGGCTTATATGGAGAAGGAAAGAGCCAGAGCAGCAGAAAAAGGGTATGCTGATCCGATTCAGCCTACGAAGGAAGCTTCTGATAAGAACTATAATGCAGGAATTGATTTTGTGATGAATCACTTGGATAAAGTATCTGCATTCTTTGGAACGCACAACGAGATCTCTTCTGAATTGATTATGGACAAAATGAAAGCCAAATCTCTTGAAAATGGAAATCCACACGTTTATTTTGGACAGCTTTACGGTATGAGTGATAATATTACCTTCACCTTGTCTGATAAAGGCTATAATGTGGCTAAATATCTTCCATATGGACCTGTAAAGGATGTTGTTCCCTATCTTACAAGAAGAGCCCAGGAAAACACCTCTGTAGCCGGACAAACAGGAAGAGAACTTGGATTAATCAAAAAAGAGCTTGAAAGAAGAAAAAAACAATAATAATTGTTATCAAAATAAAGATACGACCCGCATATTCTGCGGGTCTTTTTATTTGAGTTATTTTAATTAAAAAATCATATTTGTTATAAATTCTGTAAATTATATAAAATATTGATCATTGTTAATTAAATATTAATCAATCTTAAGTATTAGTTATTTATTAAAATAAATTAATTTTTATTGTTGATTTAATTTTTAATTTCTATATTTGATATAACAGTAAAAAACTAATACATGAAAAAAATCAACGGACGTAATTGCACTACAATGTGACAGGATCTTCCGGTTTCGAAAAAGATCATATTTCTAAAATAGATTCGTAAAGTTCCTGAGGTGAATAGCTGCCAGCATGTTGCCAGATTTCCCATAAGTCAGAAAAAGGAATTTCATAGTTTTCATAGAAGCTTTCATTTGATTTCACGGTGATGGACTTTTTATTTACGCTTTCT
>NZ_CALNWX010000022.1:0-63742 GCF_940807095.1 Chryseobacterium sp. Marseille-Q3244
TTTTTATATTAATCTAAAAAATGTTTTTGATAAAAGAGGGGTAGATTATAAAAATAAAAGCTATATATATGATATTAGAAAGGAAAAAAATGAAGGGGTAGAGTATTTTATTTTAACAAAAAGAAAAAAATAATAGAGGGAAAGAAAATATAAAAAAAGGCTGAATAAACAGCCATGGAAAATTTATCAAATTTTGTATTAAAAATTAGGGGTCGCAATCCAAATTTAAACAAAAATCAATAATGAAGAAAATGAGATTACCTCATCTACTTTTGTTGTGCAAATGTATTGCAAATGTTTCTTTTTTCCAAAATTAAATTCGTTTTTAACACTCACGAACGTTAGAGTTATAATAATAATATTTAAAAAAATAAGAATATCATTATTTAAGAATTTTATAAAAAAGAAATAAAAATTAATGAATTATAAAGTATCAACTTTTAGATTCTCCATCTTAGATAAAAGAGGAGAAAAACACTTTTTGGCTAATTTGCCCGGGAATATCGATTCTCAAGATTTATTTGATGAGTTTTGTCATGACATTTTTTCAAATACTAAAAAATTTAATGAGAACGGGAAAGACAAAAGTCTTACCTTGAGAGAACCTCATAGATTTGATAAAACTAATAGGCAAATCTATGGAAAATTTGATGCCGGGACAACAGGAGATCCTGTAAATATTAATGATCCAGAAACTAATGCAACTAATTATTCAGTTAGTTCTGATGAACTTCAAGCAAGAATATTAAATTTCTTTATTCAAATTCCAAAAAACAAACAAGAAGGTTTTATTATATTACAAAGAAAATCTACTCATAGCATTCAAAAGAGTTTTGAAGATTGTTTTAATAATTTTTTAGTGAAAAAAGGTTTTCAAGGTGAGAATAGAATTAAAATTAAGCTTTCACATGCTCCTAATTTAAAATTAATGCAAAGAATGATGGATGGAGGAGATTTGAAGGAGATAAACCTTGAAAGAAATATTATACCAAATAGTTTTTCAGAGTTATTTGAAGGAGTAAGTGATTCAAATTTAGGGACAATTACTACACAATTGAAATTTAATAAAATAGCTACAAAGGATAACTTTAAACAAGTTTTATATAATATTTATAATAAAAGTTATAGTGGTGATGATCAAGTTGAGATTGATGGAAACTTTTATGATGAAGTTTCGTTTACGTTTTATCTTGACAAAGTTACTAAGACATTCTATGTGAAAGATAAATCAAAAATTAGATCAGAAATTGATATTACATCTATGATAGATAATGAAAGTTTCAGGGGAGAGATTCCATTACATAAATTTGTTGAAATCTCAATAAAACTAATTTTAGAAATTTCATAAATTAAAGGTTGTTTATTTGAACTACCTTTTCTATAATAAAAACCTAACAGGGTTCTGAATCCTGTTAGGTTTTGTTATATTAATTAACAAGGTACATCTTATCTTACATATTTCTTCTGTACTTACCACCCACTTCAAATAAAGCATTGGTGATTTGCCCCAAAGAGCAGAATTTAACCGCATCAATCATTACTTCAAATAAGTTCTGCTGGTTGATTGCTGCATGCTGAAGTTTTCTCAACGCTTCTTCAGATTTTTCTTCATTAGCTTTCTGGAAATTGTGAAGAGATTCAATCTGTGCCTGTTTTTCTTCTTCGGTAGAACGGATAACCTCTCCCGGAAGTACGGTTGGGGAACCGTCTTTTCCAAGGAATGTATTCACCCCGATGATTGGATATTCTCCTGTGTGTTTCAACCATTCATAATGCATAGATTCTTCCTGGATCTTAGAACGCTGGTACATCGTTTCCATAGCTCCAAGAACACCTCCTCTTTCTGTGATTCTGTCAAATTCTGCATATACTGCCTCTTCTACAAGGTCCGTTAGCTCTTCGATAATGAAAGATCCCTGAAGTGGGTTCTCGTTTTTAGCAAGACCTAGTTCTTTATTGATAATCAGCTGAATCGCCATTGCTCTTCTTACCGATTGTTCTGTAGGAGTCGTGATGGCTTCATCATAAGCATTCGTGTGAAGTGAATTACAGTTATCATAGATCGCATAAAGTGCCTGAAGGGTAGTTCTGATATCATTGAAATCAATTTCCTGAGCGTGAAGAGAACGTCCTGAAGTCTGAATATGGTATTTCAACATCTGGCTTCTTTCATCTGCACCATATTTTAGTTTCATTGCTTTTGCCCAGATTCTTCTGGCTACACGTCCGATCACTGAATATTCAGGGTCAATACCGTTAGAGAAGAAGAAGGATAGGTTCGGAGCAAAATCATTGATATCCATTCCTCTTGACAGATAGTATTCCACATAAGTGAAACCGTTGGCCAATGTAAATGCCAGCTGAGACACAGGATTAGCCCCTGCTTCAGCAATGTGATAACCGGAAATGGAAACAGAGTAGAAGTTTCTCACTTTTTCTTTGATGAAATATTCCTGAACGTCACCCATTAATCTTAAGGCAAATTCAGTAGAGAAGATACAAGTATTCTGAGCCTGGTCTTCCTTTAAAATGTCAGCCTGAACAGTACCACGAACGGTAGCAATTGTTTTAGCCTTAATTTCAGCATATACCTCTGCAGGGATAATTTCATCACCGGTTAATCCTAAAAGCTGTAATCCTAATCCGCTATTGGATGGAGGAAGTTCGCCTTTATATTTTGGTCTTTCTAAACCTTTATCGTCGAATTTTTCTTTAAGTTTAGCTTCAACTTTAGATTCTAATCCATTTTCTTTAATGTATTTTTCAACATTCTGGTCAATGGCAGCATTCATGAAGAATGCCAATAGCATTGGAGCTGGACCATTGATGGTCATGGAAACTGAAGTCAATGCATTCACCAGATCAAATCCAGAATATAGTTTTTTAGCATCATCCAAAGTCGCAATGGAAACCCCTGCATTACCAATCTTACCATAGATGTCTGGTGGTAAAGCTGGATCCTGTCCGTATAATGTTACCGAGTCAAAAGCCGTAGATAAACGTTTTGCAGGCATTTCTGCAGATACATAATGAAATCTTCGGTTGGTTCTTTCCGGGCCACCTTCTCCCGCAAACATTCTTGTTGGGTCTTCACCTGTTCTTTTAAACGGATAAATTCCGGCAGTATAAGGGAAGCTTCCCGGAAGGTTTTCCTGGCCTTTCCATTGAATCAGATCACCCCAATCGTTGTATTTTGGTAAAGCAATTTTTGGAATTCTTAGGTGAGATAAAGATTCTGTAGAAGTTTCTACTTTAATTTCTTTTCCTCTTACAAAATAGGAGTAAAACTCTGCATGGAACGCTTTTTTTGTATCATCCCATGTTTTCAGGAAATCAATATTTTCCTGCTGAAGTTCTTTTTCTGCTTTTTGATATTCAATATCTAAAGCTTCATTAGAAATAATATTTTTTACCCCTTCAATATGGTATAATTTTCTTGCTAATTCAGCTTGTTTCTCAACATTAGCATCATATTGTTTGTTGTTTTCAACAATTTCAGAAAGGTAACGAACTCTTTTGGGTGGAATGATGGTTACTTCATCTGTAATTTCCTGCTCAACGAAAGTCTTAAGCCCTAAGTCAGTAAACTTATCATTTACTTTTGAAACCAATCTGTTGTAAAGTTCTGTTGTTCCGTGGTCATTGAACTGAGATGCTTTTGTAGCATATACAGGCATATCCTCCAATGGGCTTTCCCATAAAAGATGGTTTCTCTGGAACTGCTTTCTTACCGCCTGAAGCGCGTCAAGAGCCCCTCGTTTGTCGGATTTGTTTAATGCCACCAGATCAGCATAATCTAACATGTCAATTTTTTCCAGCTGTGTAGAAGCACCATATTCAGGAGTCATTACATACATGGAAACATCTGCAAAATCAGAAACCTCTGATCCTGATTGCCCAATCCCTGAAGTTTCAAGGATGATCACATCCGGGTGCGCCAGTTTCAATACATTCAGTGCAGAATGGATAAATGGAGAAACAGAAACGTTGTTTTCTCTTGTGGCCATTGAACGCATGTATACTCTTGGATCATTAATCGCATTCATACGGATTCTGTCTCCAAGAAGAGCTCCTCCGGTTTTCTTTTTAGAAGGATCAATAGAAATAATTGCGATTTTTTTATCGGTGTTGGAACGTAGGAAACGTCTTACCAATTCATCCGTTAAAGATGATTTTCCAGCCCCTCCGGTTCCTGTAATCCCAATGATTGGAATATTTAAATCTTTTGATTTCTCATCAATCGCTTTTACCAATTCAGGTTTTTCTTCTGAAAAGTTCTCAACGGCTGAGATAATTCTGGCAATACTTGTTGAATTTTCAAAATTGATTAAGTCCAAATCATCGGCTGTTACATCTTTTCCTGTTGCAAAATCTGAACGGTGTACCAGATCATCAATCATTCCCTGAAGGCCAAGTTCACGGCCATCATCCGGAGAATAGATTCTATCAATTCCATAAGACATCAGGTCTTTAATCTCTTCCGGAAGGATAACACCACCACCGCCACCAAAAATTTTGATCTGTGGTGAATTTTTTTCTCTTAAAAGATCATAGATATATTTGAAATATTCATTGTGCCCTCCTTGATATGAAGTTAATGCTATAGCATTGGCATCTTCCTGGATCGCTGTGTTTACAACTTCCTCTGCTGATTTGTCATGTCCTAAGTGAATCACTTCACATCCAGTTCCCTGAATGACACGACGCATAATATTGATCGCAGCGTCATGTCCGTCAAATAATGACGCAGCGGTTACGATTCTTACCTTGTTGGTTGGAGTATATTTTTGGGTTTCCATAAAAATTCTAGAAAGTTTCTAAGTTTTCAAATATAATAATAAAAAAACAACCCTGTGTTTGATTTTATTGAGCTGATTATCATTTGGTTAAATTGGTTTATTTAATAAAATAGCTCCAATTTTAGGTTTGAGAATTTGAAAGTCTTACGGTTCGGTAGTTACAGAATTAAAAATGACTTCCAGATTTTATTTAGAAATTGATAGATCCTTAATTACTCAAATTAAAATCTCTACTTTTGCACCATATTTTACAGACATGCAAAAAGCTTTGATATATTTCGCATTGGGAACAGTAGTAAGCTTCCTTATCAATTATTTCTTTTTAAGTTCAGATAATATGGGACTGGAACTTTATTATGCCATTGCCTTCGGGGCGGCGTGGGGAATTGCTTATTATCTGGATACTCCGGATTTTACATTGCCTAAGAAACTAGGTCTGTCTTTTTTAGCCATGGCTATTTTGGTTCTGATAGGTACTTTACTATTTAAGCTCGAACTGGCGATTCCATCTATTCTGAAATTTTCGATGGTCTTTGTAGCCTATTATGTAATAGCAAGTTTTAGGGCCACTAAGTCATTAAGAAAATAAAAAAAAGAGGCTGTCGTATCGGACAGCCTCTTTTTTTATTTAATGGAGCATCAGAAAACTTACTAATGCCAATCCTGTAGCTAAGAATATGAATGCAAACAGATTGAGAAAGAATATAATTCCACCAATCATAATACTTACAATACCATGTGATTTGTAGACCCGGCGATGGGCAATGAAGAAATAAATGAGTCCGTATGCCGAAATTATGAATATAATCAGTGATAGTAAAGAAGGGAAAAATGTATATTCCGATAATAAGCCTGCAGCTTTAATGAGCAGTGCTAATATCAAAATGCTTACAAGTAAAAATGAAAAATAATGCAGAGTGAAAATGCCATGGTCAAAATACCACCATTTTCTTTTGCTATGAAATATCCATAAAAAGAATGCAAAAATTGGGAGATAGATGAATAGGGCTTTAGGCAGATTGTGAAAAGAGGTTTCTACCAGATTTCTCAGAATATCTCCTTTTTTAACACCTTCTTCTTTTAGACTGAAGAATTTACGGGCAAAAGCATCATTGATAAAACTAAAAATATTTTTTTTATTGGCTGTTCCTTTATCATATTCCTCCTGAGTCTTGTATCCCCGATAATTGGTGTCATCAGCTATTTTATTATTGGTATCCAATGTGCTTATAAGACCTTCTTGGAAGCTGTCTTTCTTCAAAGAATCTTGTATGTAGGTCTGTGCTTGATTAAGTTGTGTTATTTTCGCAGAATCTTTTACTCTCAGCTTTTCTATTTCAATCCCTTCGACAATGTTTTGCACGACCTGGTTTTTGACTGGGTTAGCTTGAGGAACATTGTGTTCCTCTTTTTTTGTATGTCCATAATTGACATTAAAAGGAGGAAATAATGCAAATAGGAAGAATGTAATAAAACTGACAAAAATATAGAGTTTTACAGGGGGTACGAATTTCTGTCGCTTTCCTTCCAGATAAGTGTTTGTTAGTTTCCCGGGGCTAAATAATAAATTCTTTACCGTTCCCCAGAACTGGCCATCATAATGGGTAAAGTCTTCGATAAAATGGGTAAAAAGAAAATAGAAAGGCTGTCTGCGTTCAGTATTTTCCTGTCCGCAATGAGGGCAGAATCTTTCTTCTACTTGATGCCCGCAATTCAGGCAGATTTTATCTTCTCGGATCTTTCCGTGGCTCATGGTACTTGTTTGTGTGGCAAAGATAATTATTTCAGTAAATAAATAATGATATCAATACTCTTTTGAAGAAATCCTTAAAGAAAAATTAAAATTGAGGAGTAATTATTCTTGAAACCGAATGGAATTAATACTAATGATAGTTATGAATGCCTTTTCTAATAAGTTTAAAGGAGTGAATTAAAGAATAATATTTTACAGGGATTTTAGAGAAAAGGCAATAAAGAAAGAGTTGAGGGAAGAAACTCTTGCTTTATCATCTTCGTGCTTTTAGAACCTTCTAAACGTTTTTTTTCATCGCCACAACATTTTACAAGTTTTATGCCAAAAGTATAAATAGTGCTAAAATCTATTGCTACAGGGTTGATTATCCGATATTTTATAGATTAAATAAAATATGTTTTTGGGTTACAAAAATAATTTGTACCTTTGCACACCCTTTTAGGGGTAAATTATGTTTAATCTTTAACTAAAACGTGTGAATACATTAAGTTACAAAACTGTTTCAGCGAACAAAGCTACTGCTAATAAAGAATGGGTTGTGGTAGACGCTGAAGGACAGCCGTTAGGAAGACTAGCTTCTACGGTTGCAAAGATTTTGAGAGGTAAGCACAAAACGAATTTTACACCTCACGTAGATTGTGGTGATAACGTAATCGTTTTGAATGCTGGGAAAATTACGCTTTCCGGAAACAAGTGGGCTGATAAGACTTATATCTGGCATACAGGATACCCTGGTGGACAGAAGTCTATGACTGCGGCTGAACTTCAAAAGAAAGATTCTTTAAAGGTATTAGAGAAGTCTGTAAAAGGTATGTTGCCTAAAAACAGATTAGGATCTGCTATCCTTAAGAACCTTTATTTGTATGAAGGAACTGAGCACAAACATGAAGCTCAACAGCCAAAAACAATTAATGTTAACGAATTTAAATAATTAATTATGTCTATAGTTCACAAAATCGGAAGAAGAAAAACTTCTGTAGCAAGAGTTTATGTAAGACCAGGTTCTGGAAACATTACAGTAAACGGTAAAGATGCTAAAGAATATTTCTCTACAGACGTGATGGTTTACAAATTAAACCAACCGTTCATCCTTTCTGAGACTGTTGGTCAGTATGACGTTACCGTAAACGTATTCGGTGGAGGTAATACAGGTCAGGCAGAAGCTATCAGATTAGGTATTTCTAGAGCTTTATGCGAAATCAACGCTGAGTTCAGATTAGCATTAAAGCCAGCTGGTTTACTTACAAGAGACGCAAGAATGGTGGAAAGAAAGAAGCCAGGTCAGAAAAAAGCAAGAAAGAGATTCCAATTCTCAAAACGTTAAGATTTGCTGTTGGCGAATGGCTTTTGGCTATTGGCTACAGAAATGTACTACATTTTATTTAAACTTAATCTCGGCGAAGAGCCCATTGCCAAAAGCAATAAGCAAAGCGCCAATTGCCCGTTACGTTTAGCATCCAAACGCTTCTCCCATCTAAAGAAGTTGTTGATTGTTTAAAAAACGGAAAGTAAACTAACAAAAACAGAAAACATGGCAAAAGCAAATGTAAAAGACCTTTTAGAGGCTGGTGTACACTTCGGTCACATGACTAGAAAGTGGAACCCAAATATGGCTCCATACATTTTTATGGAGAAGAACGGTATTCACATTGTAGACTTACATAAAACAGCAGTTAAATTGGATGAAGCGTGCAGCGCTTTAGAAAAATTAACTTCTGCAGGTAAAAAAGTTCTTTTCGTAGCTACTAAGAAGCAAGCGAAAGAAGTGGTTGCAAAACACGCTTCTGAACTTAATATGCCTTATATTACAGAAAGATGGCCAGGTGGTATGTTAACGAACTTCGTTACTATCAGAAAGGCGGTAAAGAAGATGAACTCTATCGACAAAATGAAAAAAGACGGTACGTTCGAAACTTTATCTAAAAAAGAAAGATTACAAGTTGACAGACAAAGAGCTAACTTAGAGAAAAACTTAGGTTCTATCTCTGACATGGTTAGACTTCCTTCTGCAATCTTTGTAGTTGATATCTTAAGAGAACACATCGCGGTAACTGAAGCTAAGAAGCTTGGTATTCCAGTTTTCGGTATCGTTGATACAAACTCTGACCCTAGAAAAGTTGACTTCGTTATCCCAGGAAACGATGATGCTTCTAAATCTATTGATATGATCTTGAGCATTGTTTCTGATTCTATCAAAGAAGGTCAGTCTCAAAGAAAAGCTGATAAAGAAAAATCTAAAGAAGAAGGAGAAAAAGTATCTGCTGATACAGATGCTGATTTCGATGCTGAATAATTAAAGATTTTCTTTAATATAGGAAAAACGCTGGATTTCGATCCAGCGTTTTTTTGTTTTAGTTTATCTTTTTGGACAGATAACAACCGATGGAATAGTAGGATCTTCTGGTGTTAAGACTTCTCCCACCTTACATACAACCCCACAGCATATTTCTCCTATGTCGGTATTACAGCCTTGTGTACATAATTTAAATCCTCCTTTAATTGTTTTTAAGGCATTCCTTGGAATTCTTTTTAAATTTTTCATGGTTTTTAGTTTTGACTTGTCCTACTCTGTATGCTTTTCGGCTACCGCAATTATTTTTTAAAAATAGATATTTATTACTTTGTATGTTTTATATAATAACTTTTTGATTTTATGTTATTTACATTTTTATTTATAATCATTTATGGACAAAGTAGACAATGAGCATCTTAGAGGTTTATATGCTGCCTGTTTTGTCTGTAAGTAAATATTAAAAATAAAAAAACTGCAGAATTCTGCAGTTCTATTTTTAGTTAGATAATTTGATATTATATGAACTGGTAATAAATTTTGTAGACTGATAGGATGAGTTGCACAACATTCCTGATAGTCTGTAGCTTTGGTTTTTAGGAACCATAACTGCGCCGATTTTCCCAGCTCCAATAGGAACCTTTTTAAAGTATCCGTTTCCGCTGATGGTAAGGACCATATTGCAACGAGACGCATTTTCTACTGAAAGGGAGGTTCTTAGGTTAGTGGGATCTGTTTCGTTAAGAAGATCTGTAAGTACTTCAGCTGTTTCAGGTTTATGAGTCTTCATCAGTTCATTATATTCTCTCTCTGTATTAGCTGCACTGCCACCACCAGTATTGGTAGGATAGGGATTTCTAATGGGATAACCACCATAATTAACACTACAGCTGGTAAGGATCATTGAAATCCCAGTCAGAACTAATAACTTTTTCATACCTGTTTATTTTTTTCTTTTTTTTAATGGTTTTTCAGAGGGTGCCTTTGTGGGTGAGGCTTGCTGAGCACCTGGCTGACCTGGATTATCTATGGTTACAAAGATACTTCTTTTTATATCTTTTTGAGAGAAGTACTTCATGTCACAGACATTACTGTTCAGTGTATAAGAACCTTTATTAATTATAATAAAATTTTCTCCGTGAGCAGGTACGGCAAGATTATAATAATCATTACCTTCTATCCGGAGAACAATATTACAGTCCGAGTTATTCTTAAATAAAAGAATGGATTCTTTTTTGGTAATATCCTCATTGAGCATTGTATTGAGAAGCTGCTCAGTTTTCTCTCTATGTTCTGTAGATGTTTCGGCAATTAAACGCCTAAATTCTTCCGCTTCATTAGAATTGGGATCTTTCATCGCATTTTTTGGAATATCTGCGATAACGGGCCTTGTTTCCATTGGTTTGGCAGTCCTTGCTCCCTTTGTCCATTCAGAGTTTTTTAAAGCAATGAGCTTAGGTTTTAGCACACTTTTTTTAGGATCGTCAGGGTGTGCGGTCTTAAGATATTCTTCAATTTCCTTAATATTTGTGCTTTTTAAAATGTCTTTACTGCCTTTTTGTGCGGAGGTAAAGCCGGGTGTAAGGAAAGTGAAAAATAAAATCGTCAAAAATTTTTTTTTCATCAATAGTGTTTCGTTTATTTCATCAGTTGATTCGGAATTTTATGTAGGTTATTGTTTTTCCTTTTGCTGAGAATAGCTGTTCATAATACGTTTGAATATCTCTCAAATGGGGCGTATTAGGATCATATTCCGGAGCTCCATAGATATCATGGTGAGCGGTAATGATTTCATATCCTGCTCCCTGTAAATATCCTAGAGTATATCCATGAAGGAATTCTGAGTCAGTTTTCAAATGGATAATTCCTCCTGGCTTCAGGAATTTTTTATAACGGGCTAAAAAGTCCGGGTGTGTCAATCTATGTTTTGTTCTTTTGTATTTGATTTGTGGATCCGGGAAGGTAATCCAGATCTCATCCACTTCATTTTCAGCAAAGAAATGATCCACAAGTTCAATCTGTGATCTTAAAAAGGCAACATTAGTCATCCCGTTTTCCACTGCCTCTTTTGCTCCGAACCAGAATCTTGCCCCTTTAATATCAATCCCGATAAAGTTCTTTTCTGGAAATGTTTTGGCTAACCCTACAGAGTATTCTCCTTTTCCACAGCCTAGCTCCAGAACAATCGGGTTGTCATTTTTAAAGAAATTTTCTCTCCATTTTCCTTTAAGTTCAAAGCCTTCTAAAGCATCTTCCCGTGTTGGTTGAATTACATTCGGTAGTATCTTGTTTTCTGCAAATCTTGCTAATTTATTCTTGCCCATTGAGTCATGTATAAAATGACTGCAAAAGTAATAAAATTTACACAGAATTGAGGTCTTTTAAAGTTAAAAGACCTATGGTGAGGCTATGATATTGTTTTGATTATTTTGCTGTTGCGCTGCCTAAAGCAACCATAATTGGCTTTTGAATAGTTTTTTGTGATGCATACTGTGCACCACATACCAAACTTGTGAAAAGATACTGTCCTTTTTCTACTACGATGGAGTTGTCCTTATGGGCCGGAACGGCGAGTCTGTATTTAATTGTACCAACACTTTCCATCCTTACAATAATATTGCAGTCAGATTGATTTTGGATAAGAACAATACATTCTTTAGCATTGGGATCATTATCAAATAAGGAATTAAGGATTTTGACGGTTTTGTTTTGATGTTCAATAGGAGAGATATTCATAAGCATATTAAATTCCTCGGCTTCTGCATTAGGAATTGCAGCATTAGCTGCTGTGTTCACCACAAATGTATTTTGAGCGTTGCTTGGAGTATAAGTTTCTGTTGATTTTTTGGCGGCAAGTTCAGCTTTATATTTGGCAATCTGTTTCTGTTTGATAATAGCATTCATTTCATCAAAGGTGATTTTTGTAGAAGGTCTTCTTCTTAATAAGGCCAGCATTTCCTGCATGTCTTTCACTTTCTGATCTTCGGGATGAGCATTTTTGATGTATTCTTTCATCATTTCCATAACCCTTGGTTTTAGGACAGATCTTCTGGGATCATCAGGATGAGCGTCTCTTAAGAATGCATTGATTTCATATATATTATTGCTTTTCAGAATTTCGCTGTAATCTTTTCCCTTCTTTTGGGCATACACGCTGAAAAACAAGACCGAGGCAAGAAGTAAAAGTATTTTTTTCATTAATATAATATTAAGTTAAAAATTAGGTACTTTTTCTTAATTTGTGTTTGGGTCAATTAGTCTTTTAGTAGGATAACGAAATAGTATTGTTTTTATTTTAAACACATTATCGTGATATAAAATTAAACATATTTTTGAATATAAGTGAAATGTTTTATGTGAGAAGTGAATGATTGACAATAGATGCCCGCATTGGTGTAAAAGAAAAACCCATGTAAAACTACATGGATTTTTGTATAAATGTGAATTGTTATTTCTCGGTCTGTTGGGGTGCTATGACTTCCTGGAGATGTGAACTTCTTAATCTCTTCTGGTAGATAGGCATATATTTTTCTATAGGAATTTTGATGGCTTCAAAGTTTCCAGCCAATACATAAGGCTGAATGTTTTCCGAAGTATAGACAAACTGTAAAAAGTTATCGATCAGGTTTTCAGGTATTTTAAATTTAGCAAAATAGTCTTTCCCTAAATAATTTTTAACCTGAGTGATGGAGGTATTCATATTCTCGTAAGCCTGATAACGCTGCTTCTTCTTTCTTTCACCAGAAAGCATATCATAGATACTTTCAAGGCTGAAGGTAAGTCCGCCATCCCTTAATCCCGCAACCGGAAGCTCAGGAGGGGTTCCATCTCCTTTAGGTTCAGGAAGTCCGATAACTTTTTTAATTGCAAGGGCTTTATCTTCTTTTCTGAGAGAATTTACATCATATCTTAGGTTTCCTGTAGGTTTAAATCTGCTGAGCACAATTTCCTGAATCTCATAATAAGCTACTTTCAGTTCTACAAGATTTTTCTGCCCCAATAACTGAGGAGTCAATTTAATATCCTTTCTTTCCGTAACAATAGAGGTAAAACGGATAACATCTCCGGGATTGGCCGGGACATTGAAATTACCGTTGAAGTCCGCAAGAACAGTTTTTTGGGTATTAAGATTGGTAACATATACCTGGTTAAGATAAAGGATGGAGTTATCCCTTAGAAATACTTCACCGGAATATATTTGAGCATTGATTTTTGCCAGAAAAATCAGCATCAGCAGAGTAAACAGTTTCTTCATATAATTGGCAAAATTACATAGAAATACAGCAATTTGTGCTTAGTTGGATAAAGAATAGTGGTTAAAGTTATATTAAACTTTAGTATTGAATTGTTAATGAATGTTATAAACATATTTTCAATTTGAATCTAAACCGGAATATACCATAAAAGGTTGAAAGAATGTTGCTCTTTTTCAGCCTTTTAGATGTTTTATCTGTGTCTTACCAATAACCAGCTTGAGTATTTTATTGAAACTGTAGAACCAAATTCTGTCCAGCTGATAAAGTACCAATAAGTTGCCGTAGGAGTATATCTGCCTCCCACTCTTCCATCCCAGGTAAATCGGTTTTCACGGGTACCCCGGAAGATTTCAGCTCCATATCGGTCAAAGATTCTGAATACCAGATTCTCATTAGCCATTAACGCCGAATAGTCTATTTGGTCATTACGCCCATCACCATTTGGAGTAATGGTATTGATAAGGTTAATAATAGCAAATTCCTTTTTTACTTCTGCGCACATTTTAGCGTCTCTTACCACTACATAATGAGGGCCTCTTGGTACATCATAGAAAATATTTGAAGATTGCCATACAATCCCATCCAAAGAGTATTCATAAGGTGGGTTGCCACCACTTGCACCAATTTTCACTGTTGTTCCGTCAATTTCAATGGAAGTGATCGTTGGGATGGTGTATTCTGTCACATTTACATGCTGTTTATAAGTACATCCATTAGAGGTAAGCTCTACCCAATAGCTGCCTGCAGGTACATTAGTAATGGAAGGGGTAGTGGCTCCCGTGCTCCATAAGTATTTGTCAAATCCCGGACCCGCACTCAGTGTTGTGGTTGTTTTAGGACAAATCATCTGATCTGCAAGAAGAGGCGAAGTTTTAGGAATTTTAATAGTAATTTTAATAGAGGCCACTTCCGGGCAAACACCATTTTTTTCAAAACGGATATAAAATGTTTGTGGGGTGGTAATATTGACTGTTGCAGCTAATGGATTGACATTGTTTTGTGCATCAGCTAAGGTTCCATGAAATGTAAAGGTCACATTGGGATCTAGTGTAAACAGAGGAATAAATTGGGAAAGATTTACTGTTTTTATTCCATCCAGGTCATCATCACATACATTTTCTGTGACTGCCTGACTTGCTAGTTTTATTCTGTTTCCGATACTGAATTGTAAAGGTTTAACAACAGGGGAGCATCCGTCAGGAGAATCTACTCTGATATAGATTGTTGTGGTTGCGGTATAACTCCAGTTATTAGGCAGTGTGTTAGCGTTTCCTGCATTGGCATGAGCCAAATTTGCATAGTATCTTACGGTAAAATAATTCGGATTATTAAGAACGATAGGAGTGATGTTAGTGAGGGTTATATTTACAGTTCCATCGAAATTATCATCGCAGAATGTCCCATTATAATTATCTGGTACAATGGCTTTATTATAAAAACTTAATGTTACTTGGGCAATGCTTTTACACCCAAGTGTATTTTTGATTACCACATAGATGATTGTACCATTTGCTGCGGAATAGGCATTGGGAGTAGTGATTTGGGCTGCAGGATTTTCTGTTTGTGCATCTGCCAGGGTTGGATAATAGGTTTTAGTAACAGGATTGTTTGTTGTTACACTGGCGGTTGTAAGGTTAAATGTTCCTTTTCCATTTACATCACAGGCAAATAATACAGCATTGGTAGCTATGATCGCTTTAATATTGATATTTACGGTTACTGTTTCACAGTCAGGGAAATCAGGGTCATTGCCACAGAAAGTATAGGTAAATGTATCAATTCCTGCTGTGCCGGGAGTATTGACAGTATAAGTAATGATTCCCGTGGTAGGATTTATTACCACTGTACCCAATGCTGGTGGAGAAGTGATGGCCACAGTAGAGGCCACAGGAACTTGTGTTGAATTACTGAAGGTTGGGGTAATTATTTGTGAAGTGCATACATCATAAGATGTTGTTGTCAGCTTCATACAATTTGTTACTTTATATTGTTCAGTAACCAAAGGAGCACAGCTTCCCATGGTAACAGAGCAAGTATAATATCCGGATTGGGTAGGAACAATTGAAGAGCTATTCGCTCCGGAAATTGCGATCCCGTTTCTGTACCATTGATAGGTATCATAAATGATGGGATCTATAGTAAGCTCAATTCCCGGAATACATGAACCTCCTGTTTTTAAAATAACGGGTTGGGTAGGAAAGCCCGCAAAGAAACCTCCGTATCCTACCGCGTCACTTCCTGCTGTAATTCCCGCAGTAATAGCTTTACTGGAAACGATTGTTATTGTTCCAGTCACATTGGGAATTCCATAAGTAACCCAATTGTTGGTGCCTGTCATATTGTAAGGACCGGTAGAAGCTGGTGGAGTTCCTCCATTTACGGTAACTATAGCTCCTTTTTCTGTAACAAGATTCAGCTTTGTGGGAATATTGAGAACTCCTGAAGGGTTTATATTCGAATGAACAAAGTTTTCATTGATAAGACCAAGCTCATTGATCTGCTTGGGAAGATAGCAATTTAATGCAGGAATGAAATTGAAACCTCCTGTAGCTACTTCATTTCCTGTATTCGAATCTCCTGCTAAAATCTGGTAAACATAGGCATTCTTAGAAGTTTTGATATATAAATTATAATGACCACCGCCCTGAAGACTGTATTTAGAATCAGGAATTACAAAATACTTCCCAGTATTCAATGTAGCGATAGGGGTTAGTTCATTATTTACATAGATCTGGGTATTATCCTGGGTAGCAATAATAACAGCTCCTTCCATATTGGCTCCAATACTTCCGTTACCTTTAACGAGAGCAAATTCATTTCCAAGCCTGTCAACAGGTACAGCCTGATCCATTAAAATATCAGAACTGGTAGGGAAGTTTCCAGCATATTGACCGTTGAAATTTCCATTAGTGACATTAATGGGTTTGTTTGAGGTGATTTTAGCTCCGATAAATCCATCAAAGTTTCCGGTACTGTTTCCAATACCATCAATAATATAGGATTGTCCTTTGTTTAAAGCGATGTTTATGGTAGGGTTGGTAGCCCCTGTAGTTCCGTTTGAGAATTGTACAAGTGGGCTGTAACCGGTAATGCTAACCGTAGTGTTATCTTCTGTTGCCAGAATACTGGTCATAAAATTCAGAATATCATTATTTACACTGATAGGAGCTGATGCTGCAAAGAAACTTTTTCCAGTGGATGGAATGCCCTTAGAGGTAATGATTTCGGCATGATTAAATACTGAAAATCTTAGGTTTGCATAAAATGGAAATTCTGCCTTCAGATATAATCCTTTTGTGGTAGGAGTAAATAAATCTGTCTGCTGTGTGGTAATGATATAATTCCTTAAGACATCAAATTTCTGAGGATTATTTTTACTGATGTTCACTGTTCCGATCAAAACATTATTGTTATAGATGTTTACAGGAAAAGGGGTTGTACGGCTGGTAGACAAGTAGAGCTTCTGATAAGGATTGGAAGCTCCAGATCGGTCTATCATGGGAGCAAACCAATGTTCTCTGTCTAATTGTGCAAAAAGAGAGGTGAATATGTGAAATATAAATAAAAAAGATAGAATTTTCTTCATTCAGTGATGGTATTTATCACAAATTTAATAATAAAAAGCATTGAAGTATTGAAAATGCAATAAAAAAACCACGATTTTGCAATCGTGGTTTTGAAAAATTTTAAATCTGGATGATTATTCTCTGTTTTTTACCATAATCCAGCCAGTATATTTTATCTCAGTCTTTTCTTTGTTAGATTCATTCCAGGAAACGTGATACCAATAAGTACCTGTTACAAGTTTTTTGTCGAAATGTCTTCCATCCCATCTGTAATTGTTAAACTTATTTCCGGTAAATATCATATTTCCATATCTATCATAAACAACAAAGCTAAGGTTGTCCTTGTAAGCAAGATCACTGTAATCGATGTAGTCATTGATGTTATCTCCATTAGGAGTAATGGCATTCAATAAATTAGGAACGGTAACTTCTGCTGAAACAGGGGTACAGTTGTAAGCATCTTTTACATAGAATTTATGTTGGCCTCTGGTTAATCCTGTAAAAGTGTTGGAATCCTGCCAGTTTGTAGTTCCGTCAACTGAATATTTGTAAGGGGCTTTACCACCTACTACAACTACAGTAGCTGTAGTGTTATTGATTTCAATTTGTTGAATAACCGGATCAACAGCTTTTCTTACTCTTACAACTTGGGTAATGAAACATCCGTTTTTCTCAAGAATTACACTGTATTCACCTACACCTACACCTCTGATTCCTGAAGTCGTTGCTCCCGTACTCCATTGATAAGAATCATATCCAGTACCTGCATCCAGATCCGTTTTAGCATCAATACAGATGTATTTATCTACAAGAATCGGGGATTTTTTAATAGGAAGTGGGATAAGTTCAATTTTTGCAGTAGCCTCACATCCTTGTTCAGTGGTAATTTTTACATATACTATTCCTCCTGTTGCAGGATAGTTGGTTGTTGCAGTAATTTCGTTAATTCCTGCAGTAAGATCTTTTAATGTACGGTAATATTTTTTTATTGCATTTCCGTAATCTGTAACGTTAGCTTTGGTCAGGTCAAAATAAGCATAAGGAGCTACATCATACCAACAAGCTTTAATAGTGGCATCCTTCACAATGAAAGGGACAACTGTAAGGTTTAGGGTAACTTCTTCACAATCCATAAAGTCTGGAGAGTCACCACAGAATGTATAAACAATTTTATCTGTACCTTCGAAATTAGGTTTCGGTGTATAGGTAATTGTACCATCCGGATTAAGTACCGCAGTTCCATTAGATGGAGGGGTAAGAATCTTTATAGTACTTATCACTGGAGTCTGTGTTGAAGAAGAGAATGTTGGGGTAATGACCTTAGTAGAACAAGCAGGCTCATTTTTAATCGTCTTCTTTAAACAGTTAGTGACTTTGTAAATAGGTGTTGTAAGTGATTGACACGCTCCCATAGTTACTTTTACCGTATAATAACCAGGTTGCGTTGGTGAATAGGTATAAGTAGTAGCACCAGAAATGGCAACGTCATTAAGAAACCATTGGTAAGTATCATACGTATCATCTACTTGCAGAACAATCCCGGGAACACAATCTCCTGATTTTTTAGCAATTACAGGAACTGATGAGAATCCTGCAAAATATCCGCCGTACCCAGCTGAACTATATCCGCCGTTAATTCCGGCAGTTACTGCTTTAGTAGAGGTAATAGTAAGGTTTGGAGGGAAGTTTTCTAATGAATAGGTTACCCATAGTGAATTTCCTGTTAAAGGGTATGGTCCTTGGGCTGCAGTAGGAGGAACTCCATTTACCAATACACTGGCTCCAACTTCAGTTACGATATTCAGTTTTAATTTAATAGTAGAAGTAATACCAGGCATTTCATTGATCTTCCCAATTTCGTCAATTTTTCTTGGTAAGAAACAGTTCAATGGCGGAATATAATTGAATCCGTTGGTCGCGTCGCTGTCAGTTCCTACAAATTGATAAAGGTATACATTCTTGGATGTGGAAACAAACATATTAGAATGACCTCCACCTTGAGCTACATAGCTGGTTTCGTTGATTCTATACCATTGTCCTGCATTTCGGGTTGCAATAGGAGTGGTGGATCCGTTAAGAAAAATTTCAGTGTTATCTTCTGTGGCAATAACAATCCCTCCCTCCATATTTAAGGTAGGATCTTCAGATTTACTTCTCACCATAGCAAATGTATTCCCTAATCTGTCTACAGGTACAGATTGGTCAAGGATAGGGTCAGAACCACTCGGACTGGTAGTGAAGTTACCATTACAGTTACCATTGGTAAGAGTTACAGGTTTACTTGTAACGATTTTAGCTCCAATAAAGCCTTTGTTATTAACCGCTGCATCATCCGTTTTTCCAGCAAAAATAAAGGATTGCCCTTTATTTAATACAAACGAATGACTTTGGCCAGGAGGATTTCCATTGATGAATTTTAGCCCGGGAGTATTCCAGGTTACTACAACACTCGTATTATCTTCAGTGGCAAGAATTCCTGCTGTAAAATTATCTGTACTGGCACCACTTTCCCTTGTGTTGGGACCGGCTGCTACGAAAAACTTATTACCAATACCTGCTTTCCCTTTACTGGTAATAATTTCTCCATGGGCACTTTGAGCAATTCGTAAACTGCAATAGAAAGGCTTTTCTGCTTTCAAATAAAGTCCTTTTGTGCCTATAACAAAAGCATCGGTTATTCCGCTGGCAGAGATAAGGCTTGGATCTTCAATATTATATGTTTGGGGATCTCCTTTAGCAATAGTAACAGTACCTATAAGGGTATTGGCACTGAATATTTGCACGGGAAAAGGAGTGGTAGAATCAGTAGATAAATACACCTTATTTTGGTAACCTCCAACGGGGTTGGTATAATAAGGTGCAATCCAGTGTTCAGTATCCCTTTGCGCGAAGAGGGTATTAATTGTAAAAAAAATTAGTACCAAACTGAGTAGAAATCTTTTCATGTGTATGGAATTAGGATTTCTACAAAATTAAAATAAAAAATCAAATACTTTTAATAAAATGTAAATAAAAGTTGAAAATTATTCCCGATTTTTAATTAAAAGCCATCCTGAATACGAAACTGGTAATTGAGTGTCTGGTTCAATCCATTTTATAACATACCAATAAGTTCCCGTAGGGAGATTTCTTCCGTTCGATTTTCCGTCCCAGATGTAATTCTTATCGGAAGATTTATACACAGGATTTCCATATCGATCTGAAACTTCTATGGATACATTTTGTTTGATTCCTAATTCTGAATAGTTCAGGGTATCATTAATACCATCTCCATTCGGAGTAATCGTATTGATAATATTAACAATCAGGAAGTTTTTAGTTACATGACGACATCCGTCAGCACCTAATACATATACCGTATGAGTCCCTTTATATAATCCTGTAAACACATTGGAAGACTGATAATCAAAACCATTTAATGAATATCTGTAAGGAGGAGTTCCGCCTGTTACATAAACCGTTGCTGTAGTACCAGAAACCTCTATTTTTGAAATGACAGGAGACTGAGCCGTATTAACTTTTACATATTGACGGTACACACATCCATTAGATCCAAGGTCTACATAATAATTTCCTGCAGAAGCACTAATGCTTTGGGCAGTAGCTCCATTGCTCCATAGATAGGATGAAAATCCAGGTCCAGCATCCAAAAGGATTTTGTCATTGGAACAGATGATCTGATCTTGAAGTGTTGTCGATTTTTTAGGTACTTTTAAATTAAGTGTTAAACTACCTGTATTGGCACATGCTGTATTGCTTTGGAATCTTATGTAAAAAGTACCTCCTGAAGAAGTAAGGATCTGTGATGCTGAGATTGGATTAGTTCCTGTTTGCGCATCAGCTGCAGAGGCATAAAAAGATAAGATAACAAGCGGATCAACGGTAAATAAACCTTTATAATCATTCAGATTTACTTGTTCAGAACCGTTAATATCATTATCACAGACATCAGCGGTTGCATTATTCGTAATCAATGGAATTTTATTTCCTATAGTAAAATTAATCTGTCCGAAGACTGGAGGGCAACTTCCAGTGTTCCCCGTTGCTCTTACATACACTGTTGTGTTGGCTGTATAGGTCCAGTTGGTAGGAAGTGTATTGCTATTTCCTGCAATCGCATCGGCCTGGCTAAGATAATATTTTACTGTAAAAATCGGTGAATTAGCCACAATCAGTGGAGTAACATTGTCAAAGTTGATATGTACGCTTCCATCAACATCACTTCCACAGCTATTAGCATTGAAGCTGGTAGTGTTGATAACAGGTATAGGAAATGTATTTAAAGTAATGGTCGCTATTTTAGAACATCCATAAAAAGTTACATTGGCATATACGTTCCCTGCAGGACCAGTATAATTTAGAGGATTGGCAATTGGCCCTGTTAAATTAGCATTGGTAAAATAAGTTATTGTAACTCCCGGAGTTTGAGTGACGCTGGCCGCTTGCAGATTGTAGGTTCCGTTTCCATTAGCTGCAGCACAGGAAAATAGCACATCATTGGTCACTTTTAAGATATGGGTATTGACTACAATTTTAAAATACTCAAACGCAGCAGGACTTCCATTGCCCTGAATATAATAAGTGAAGGTATCTGTAAAATCTGCAGCCATCCCTGCATTAGGAGTATAGGTAATTTGGCCTGTTGTAGGATTAATCGCAACTGTCCCATTAGTTGGTTGTACAATAATATTGGTGTTGGCAGGAACTACAGGTTGGGTTGAATGGGTAAATGCAGGAATAATTACTTGTGTATTACATGAGCCAATATCATAAGTTGTGGTTGTAATAGGTGGACAAGTTGTATAATCGTATTCTGCAGTAAGCCTGGTTTCACAACTATTTTTGGTGATTTTACAGGTATAGATCCCAGAACCATATAAGTCTGGGCTGATAGTAGAGGTGATAGCACCTGGGATTTCAACACCGTCACGGTACCATTTATAGTCATCATAGCCAGACTCTACTTGTAAAATGACTCCATTATAACAATCACCAGTTTTAGTAATCACCGGGATCGATGAGAATCCTGCAAAATATCCGCCGTATCCTACAGCTCCGTTTCCTGCGGCAATACCTGCGGTGACTGGTTTGGTTGATTGTACTGTAACGTTTCCTGTTATAGTAGGAATTGAGTAAGTAACCCAGTTTGGGTTTCCGTTTACTGGAGCAGGTCCGTTAGTTGTGATTGGATTTCCGTTAACTGTTACTGTGGCTCCGGTTTGGGTAATAATATTAAGTCTTGCAGTAAAAGAATCACTTCCTATTTTATTAATGAATCCAATTTCGTTGATCTCGGTAGGGAGAAAGCAGCTCAAAGGTGGAATAAAGTTCATCCCTCCTGTAGCATAAATATTCCCGGTGGAAGTTCCTGCTAGTAGTTGATAGACATATACATTATTGGTTGCGGAAATGCTCATGTTAAAGTTTCCGTTAGCCTGAGAAGTGTAATGCGTTCCCTGTACAACATAATGGTCACCTGCATTTAGGGTAGGTCCTAGTGGAGCACCATTTACCGTAAGTTTTGTATTGTTTACTGTGGCAACTACTACAGCAGCTTCCATTCCAGAATTTGCCGGACCGTTTCCTTTTACCATTATGAAGTCTTTTCCTAATCTTTCAACAGGAACAGACTGATCCATCAATACATCAACATTTGTGCTGTTTTGGGTTGTATAGATGCTGTTAAAGTTTCCGTTAGTGACGGATATAGGTTTGTTAGCAACAATTTTCGCGCCTACTAATCCTTTCAAGTTGTTGGTATTAAGGTCACTTTGCGCTTCAATGATATATGATTTTCCTTTATCAATGGTAAACGTTCTGGATGGAGCGGATACTAAGTCGGAGAAGACTACATTCTGATTATATCCTGATAACGTTACAGTCGTATTATCTTCAGTAGCGGTAATCCCAATAGTGGAATTTACATAAGGCTTGGCTGATGTATTGGGAGCCATTCCTACAAAGAAGGTTTTTCCAAGACCGGCTAGTCCTTTTGAAGTAATAAATTCTGCCTGATCCTTCACTGCAAATCTGTAGCTGGCAAAAAACTTTTTACTCCCTTTAACATGCAGCCCCATTGAAACAGACTTAAACAGGTTGGCTGCTGTAGAAGCAATCATCATATTATTGGATATAGACTGTTCTATAGGGTTTCCTTTACTGAGTTGTACCGAGGCAATGAGATTATTATTGTTAAAAATCTGTACAGTAAAAGGGACTGTTTCATTAGTAGACAGGTACAAATAACCTTTGGGAGTACCCTGAAGACTGCTTGCAGACATAGGAGCGAACCAGTGTTCTGTATCCAATTGGGCATTAACTAATAAACAAAAAAATGTGCAAAAAGCTAGTAGAAATTTTTTCATGCGTTACTATAAGGGCCGCAAATTTAAGTATTAATCATCACAATTTTATATAAAAAAAACTTGGAATTTTGATTTGCTTTAGAATTGTTGAATATTTAAAATTTGCTTCATTTTGCGTTCATATTCATTAAGATAATCCATAAAAAAATCCCGGTGAATAATTTCACCGGGATTCTATATTTTAAAAAGCTGGATTATAAGCTTACTCTTATAAATCCTGTTACTTTTAGATCTGCATTTACAGATTTTACATAATCAGCAACTGAGATACTAGAGTCTTTAATGAAGTCTTGGTGTACCAAAGTGTTGTCTTTGTAGAATCTTTGCATTTTACCTTTCAAGATATTATCGATGATGTTTGCAGGCTTACCTTCTTCAGTAAGTTTATGTCTTTCGATCTCTAATTCTTTGTCGATAGTTTCTTGAGAAACTCTAGTTTCGTCAAGAGCGATTGGGTTCATCGCAGCAGCTTGCATAGAAACAGATTTAGCAACTTCATCAGCTCCGTCTACTTTTGCAGAAAGAGAAGTAATTGCAGCAATTTTGTTTCCTGCGTGGATGTAAGCTCCTAGGAATGGTCCTTCGATTCTTTCGAATGTACCAATTTCGATTTTTTCACCGATAACACCTGTCTGCTCAATCAATTTCTCAGCAACAGTCATTCCGTGGAAATCTGTAGCTAATAATTCTTCTTTAGTAGCAGCGAAGATTGCCATTTCAGCTAATTCGTAAGCTAGCTCGATGAAAGCTTCGTTTTTACCAACGAAGTCAGTTTCGCAGTTTAAAGAGATAATAGCACCTAAAGTGTTATCTTCGTTTACTCTTGCGATTACAGCTCCTTCAGTAGATTCTCTGTCAGCTCTGTTAGCAGCAACTTTTTGTCCTTTTTTTCTAAGGATATCCACTGCTTTTTCGAAGTCTCCTTCTGCTTCAACTAGAGCTTTTTTGCAGTCCATCATACCTGCACCTGTTTGGTTTCTTAATTTAGCTACATCTGCAGCAACTGGTGTATAAGACATAATATCTATTATTTTTTATTTAAGATTAGTATTAATTTTTAGCTTAATTTTAGAGCAGTGCAAAGATAATGATTTTAATGATAAACTAAAAAATGACTTTTCACGTTATTAATATATTTAATACTATTTTAAAGATTTGATTAATGAAAAAAATCTTCCTTCTCCTTTTTGTAAGCATTTTTGCGCTTGGTTTTTCTCAAAAAAAGAAAAAAACAAAATCTAAAGCTGTTGTTGAAAAAGAAACAGTGATTATTTATACGGAGCAGGAAGCAGAGGTCTCAAAAGAAACAAGAGTGATTGCCGGTTTTATTAAACAAAATCCTGGACATGCACGAACAGATTTCTTTAAAAAAAGGTTGATGGATATTATCATGGCTGATAATTCACCTGAAGCAAAACCTACCATAAGGCTGATCAGCAAAGAAAAAATTGAAAATATTGTTAAAAATAATGAGCTGAATAGCGGGAAAGTAATGGCTGCCAATAAAGCATCTACTGCCAATAATAGCAAGAATGCGGATAAAGTAAATAATGCCATCAATGCATTGAAAGAAGAAAGATTGGCAAACTATGCTTCAGCAGGGACTGCAAAAAGTGCAGGTTCTTCGGTGAAATCGGAACCTAGTGAAGCGAATAAGAAGACAGCGGCCATGCTTACACACCTTTTTAATAATGACATCAATAAGAATGAAGCGTATATCAATATTAAAAACAGATCAAGCTGTAATCTGATCGTGAAAATAAGTGGTAAAAAATATTATAATTTAAGTGTTCCTGCCCGAGGGGAAAACTTTATTTTGATTGATAAAGGAGAATATGTATTGACTACAATGGTGTGTGATGCAAAATATTCTTCACTGAAAAAAATTACTCAGGATATAGAGATTGCTCTCAATATTGCTGATTAATGAAGAAGAAAACTAAAATAAAAAAGGTTAAGAAATTTTCTTAACCTTTTTTATTTTTTATCCTTTAAACTGACCCATCGCAATGAATTTATCCTGTCTCTGGGTTTCAAGCTCTTGTCCTGTAAATTTAGAGAACGCTTTGATATTTTGTAAAATAGAATTTTTCAAGTTCAAATAAGTGGTCTCCTGGTCGTAGTGAGCACCTCCTAGGGGTTCCTCAATAATTCCGTCAATGAACTTTTCTCTTAAAGCATCCTGAGGAGTAAGGTTTAATGCATTAGCAGCATCTTCCTTATGATCCCAGTTTCTCCATAAGATAGAAGAGCAACTTTCTGGCGCAATTACCGTATACCATGTGTTTTCCAGCATATATACTTTATTACCTACACCTATTCCTAATGCTCCACCACTTGCTCCTTCTCCAATAATGTAAGTGAAGATCGGCGTTTTCAGCTGAACCATTTCAAAAATATTTCTTGCAATCGCTTCACCTTGTCCTCTTTCTTCAGCTTCTAATCCTGGATAAGCTCCCGGTGTATCCACTAAAGTTACTACAGGAATGTTGAATTTCTCAGCAAGCTTCATTAGTCTTAAAGCTTTTCTGTATCCTTCAGGATTTGGCATCCCGAATCTTCTATGCTGTCTTTCCTTAGTTGTTCTTCCTTTTTGAGTCCCTATGATCATTACTCTCTGACCATCCAGGGTCATCAATCCTCCAATCATTGCCGGATCATCAGCGAAATTTCTGTCTCCGTGAAGTTCTAAGAAACTGCCTTTGTCTGCCATTCCGTGGATATAGTCCAATGTATAAGGACGATCCGGGTGACGGGACAGTTGTACTCTTTGCCAAGGTGTAAGATTGCTATAGATTTCTTTTTTCTTTTCTAAAATCTTATCCTCAATCTGGCTGCATGCTAATTTTACATCAACACCACTTTCTTCTCCTACTAAAGAACACGTCTGGTATTGGTCCATCAATTCTTTGATAGGAAGTTCGAAACTTAAATATTCCATTTCTTGAAGTAAATTAAATCTTTCAAATGTATGAAAAATTATGGTAATTTTATTTAAAATTATTTATAGCATTGCTTATTCTGGCGATACTTTCCTCTTTTCCAATGATTTCCAGAATGTCCGGAACGTCTGGGCCTTTCAATTCTCCTACCAAAGCTAAACGAAGTGGCATCATTACTTTACCCATTCCCAAGCCTTTATTTTCCGCGAAATCATGCATCGTTTGCTTTATTGTTTCTGCAACGAAGTCTGTAGATTGGAATAGGGTAGCCAATTCTCCTAAAATAGCAGATGTTTCGTCATTCCATGCTTTTTTAGATGCTTTTTCATCATATGAGGTTGGGGCTTCAAAGAAGAATTTTCCGTTTTCATAGATGTCTTTAGGGAAAGTAGCCCTTTCCTTCATCAGAGGAATTACTTTTAATAGCTTTTCGTCAGAAGCATTGGATAAATCAAGGCCTGAGTTTTTAAGCATTTCAAGAAGTTCTTCATCTGACTTCATCTGAATGTACTGATGGTTGAACCATTCTGATTTTTCTTTGCTGAATCTTGCTCCTGCCTTGTGAACTTTATGAAGATCAAATTCCTTAGCCATTTCTTCTAAAGAAAGAACTTCTTTATCATCTGCCGGAGACCATCCTAATAATGCTACCATATTGATGAATGCATCAGGAAGGTATCCGTTTTCTCTGTATCCTTTAGAAACAGCACCTGTTGCAGGGTCTTTGAAGTCAAGCGGGAATACAGGGAATCCAAATTTATCACCATCTCTTTTGCTTAATTTTCCTGAAAGCCCTTTCTTTAAAAATTGCTTTACTGCAGCAGTTAGTGGATTATCTTTATCATTTTCGCCCAACATAGATTTGAATCTAGGGCTTTTTACTTCCGCAAAGAATGATTTGATGATCGGTGCAGACTCATCGAAAGAAAACTGACCATTCTTCACCACAAATTCATCGGTGAAAGATTTTGTGATCTCATCAATATTATCTTTGTTGATTAACGTTGAAACATCAGGCTTTAATATTAATGAAAGGTGAGCAAATTGCGGCGCTTCCCAGCCCATTGCTTCATATAATAAAGTATGCAGTCCTAGAGATGGCAGCCATTCTTCTCCACGGATTACATGAGAAATTTCCATTTCGTGGTCATCAATGATGTTAGCGAAGTGGTAAGTTGGCATTCCGTCATTTTTTACCAGAACTTTATCATCTAACGTATTGGTATTAACCGCAGATTTTCCACGGATGATATCTTCAAGATTCAATACTCTGTCTACAGGCATTTTGAATCTCACCACATATGGTGTTTTTTCATCCAATAATTTCTGAACTTCTTCCTCAGAAAGCGCAAGACTGTTTTTTAAACGGTTTCTCGTTTTATTATCATAAGAGAAAACTTCTCCGTTTGCTTCGAATTCTGCACGTACAGCATCTAATTCTTCCGGAGTATCAAATGCCATATAAGCATAATCTGTTTTCAAGATCTGCTCAGTATATCTGTCATAAATATCTCTTCTTTCAGATTGTCTGTAAGGGGCAAATTTTCCTCCTTTCTTAGGACTTTCATCAGGGATGATTCCACACCATTCTAAAGCTTCTTCAATGTATTCTTCAGCTCCTTCTACATATCTGGCGGTATCTGTATCTTCAATTCTTAATACAAATTCTCCCCCTTGATTTTTAGCAAAAAGGTAATCATATAATGCAGTTCTTACGCCTCCCAAATGTAAAGGTCCGGTAGGACTTGGAGCAAAACGTACTCTTACTTTCTCCATTTCAATTTAAATTTTGGTGCAAATTTACTTAAAGTAACTTGAAAAATAAATTGTTTCATTTGATTATGTAAGAAAAGCATAAAAAAAAACTATCTGAAAACAGATAGTTTTTTTATGTTGAAAAGTTTTTATTTAATAGATATTTGTAATGTCCTCTACGGCAATTTCGTGTCTTTCAGAATCATTTCCTTCAAGAATAAAAGTTGCATAATAGCGGGTACCATTTATTGCATGCGTTTTTTTAATGATTTGAAGTTTAAATCTAGGATTTGAAACGGTTCCAGAATATGTATTTGTAGACCATATAGCATTTCCTGAAACATAGGGCTGTGCTTTGTATAATACCAAATTACCATCGGTTTGTGCATTTAAAAAAGGTTGAGCCACACCATTACCCAAATTTGTATTGGATGCCCATTTTACAGGATGAGGTACTGGTCCCCAAAAATTGATAGGACTTGCATAAAGGACCAGGTTAGAATCAAATTGAAGATCTAGATGTAAGTTCACATTTCCGTAGTTTAAAACTAAAGATTGCCCAGCATTAAGGCTTGATATTCTGTGGCTTTCAGCAAGTACCTCAGTCTTTGTCAATGAAATTTTTTCCTGTGCATTCATATTTTTGGCAGTTTGTACAGGGGTTTGCTCCGTCATTGAATCGGTTTCTCTTGAGCATGATGTGATGGCTAACGTTAATAAAGTTAAAGTTGAAATTTTTAATAGTTTTGTCATGGAAATTTATAATTTTCCGGCAAAGATAATTAAATTTCTATATTCGGTGAATAAAATAATATTAATTTTGTTAATAATGATGGGCGTTTGTATGAATATCTACACTTGTATTAACTCACTTATTTGAGATTTTAAATACTTCCAAAGGCATACTGTCAACAATGAAATAAGTTTCAAATCCATTAAATATTTCAGATAACTGTAACCTTATCATATTTGTAAAACTCACTAATTTTCTTCTTCGACAATTATCAACTATTCTTTCAGTCTTGCTTATAAAAACTTCTAAAATTCTTTCGTAATTTGCTCTCAAGTTATAATTTATTTTTCTAAAAAAGAGATCTTATAGCACGTTCAACTTTATAAATGGTTTTGTACGTAAAGGTTTTTTTTATTTTTTTTAAGGTTTGGCGAAGATTGAATACATGCTCTATTTCTGCCAGAGACATATCAGAATTCAACATTTGACCATAAATATCACGATGTTTGGTGAAAATATGCCATTCCATCTGATGTCGTTTTACTTTACTTTCATGTAAAGATTTTACCATAGAATCTTCTCTTTGTCTATAAAAGAACTGGATAGAATCTAATTGTACAACAATATCATCTTTCCTTAAAAGCTGAACCCAGAATTCCCAGTCTTCATATCCAAGTTTCATATCCGTGTCATATCCGGAAGTTTTTAAGTAATCTTCTTTTTTGAAAATAGCAGAACAAAAGATATGATTTAAAAATAAAAGCTTTTCATAATTGTATTCCGGAAGATCCCAAAATTCATTTTTAGCCCCGAAAAACTCTGCTTTGCAATACACCAGCTTGGGTTGCGGATTCTTTGTAAATTCTTTCTCTGCCAGTTCGAGATATTGTGTTCCTATTCTATCATCACCATCCAGTGGAAGAATAAGAGTTCCTTTTGCAAGTTTAATTCCATTATTTCTGCTTGCAGAAAGACCCTGATTGTGTTGATTGAGTTTAATAAAACGGGGATCTTTTTGACAATATTCATCAATGATTTTTTCAGAATGATCTGTGGAACCATCATTTACAATGATACATTCCCAGTTTTGAGACGTTTGAGCCAATACAGAATCCAGTGTTTCACTCAAATATTTTTCCTGATTGTAGCAAGGAACAATTATGGATGTTGTTATCATTGGTTTATTGTACGTTTGTTAGTGAATATATTGCTTAACATTAAAAGGATATATTGGAAAGGAAACTCTTTTTTTGTTTTTCTGCTAAGCTGTTCAATTTTTTCCAAATCTACAGAAAGCCCTTTCTCTAAAATGTCTACAAATTCTTTTTTGAGGGTATTGCTCTGAAGAATTGCTTTCTTTTTGTTATAATTAGTAATGGTTACTTTAATTGCTCTTTTATATTCATCGAACTTAGACTTTCGGTAAACGGCAGTTAAAGCTTTTAGATTCGCAATAGAAAGTTTAAAGAAGTTTAAACCTACCTGCTGATCTTCGTGAATTCTATAATAAGTCAGTTTTTCATTATGAAAAGAAAAGGAAGAAGAGTAGGATGAAACCAATGCAATCCACTCATCATGGTGGAAATCATGATACACCGGAATTGGAAAAAATTGTGGAATAAAGTTTTTTCTTATGGCCATGGTGGCTCCGGTAGCAATATTGGTAATTGAACTGATGATTTCAAAATAATTATATTTAATTTTTTCCTCATTCAATACATTAGGAATGTCCCAAACCGAAATCCTATTGCAGTCTATCTCATTATTGAGCAGGCAACAGCCGTTGGTTGAAATAACATTGGTATCAGGATTGTTCCTGAAGTAAGAAATAATACTTTCCACTTTATTTTCCTGCCACAGATCATCCTGATCGCTTAGAAAGATAATATCATTATTACATAGAGAAATAGCCTTTTCGAAATTTTTTACACTTCTTAGATTTTGCTCATTAACATGAATCTGAAATAAACCAGGAAATAAGGAATCATACTCTTTCAAAATAGAAAGCGTCATATCAGTAGATCGGTCATCACAAACTATAATCTCGTCTATTTTATAGGTTTGATTGATAATCGAATCTAGCTGTTCTTTTAAATATTTTTCACCATTATAAGTGCAAAGAGCAACAGATGTTTTCAATTTTCTTTAAAATTTATAGGTTGATAAGGCTGGTCATTAAATACATAACGGATCCAATTGCTGAAAGCGTATTTTTTATAAATATCTGGAGCGACTTCCACGTATTCTTTTTCTAGAAAAGGAATAATATCATCATAATTTTGCCCTTCCCAAACCAAAATATTATTTGGATGATAAAAATCGTAATTTTTTACTTCCGGATTATTGGTAATGAGTTTCTTTTTAAAACACAACGCTTCAAATACTCTGAATGATAATCCATTATGTATGCTGGTGTTATGGAACTCCAACAGGTAATTATATTTTTGAATCTCATAGATCATCTCAGAATATGTGAGGATTTGAGTTCTGATTTTTACAGGAGAATCAACCAGTTTTTCAGGAATATTACTTCTGGTATATACTATCTGAATATTGGTCTCAATTTTTTGTTTCTCAAAATAATCAGCAATAGAGATTATTTCATCAATTCTGTTTTCTAAATAACTTCCCAGGAAAAATACTTCATCTTTAGAACTTTTATCAGACTTTTCGTAGCTGTCTATATAAAAATTTGTAGTAGGAAATAGATTGGAATATTGATCTCTATACTGAAAATAATCATCTTTATCAAACACGAAAAAACGATCGAAAAGTTTTATATAGTCAACAATTCCTGGATATCTCTGGAAGCCGTCCCACTGATAGGCTGTAAAAATTTTGGATTTTTGCTTCAACAGAGCCAGTGATTCCTTGGTAAAATAATCAGGACGAATGACAAGAGTATAGTCTAAAGGCTCCTTTATATGGGCTAGTTTTTCTAAAAGTTGCTCAGAGTGTCGTCTAACTCTTAGCTGAGATTTGAAATTTTTATTTTTAAAAAAGGTTTTTTGTACGAAATTTGATAGCTTTTCTCCAATATTTTTATATTTGAAGTCTTTATCAGTTAAAACTAATAATTCTACGTTATAATTATTAAGTTCTAAATTTTTTACAATACTGTTGTATAAATTAAAGTGATGAGGAATTAATAGTGCTATTTTTTTTTTCATCCAAAATTTTAAACAAAAATAATAAATATATATTTGCAAAAAAAATATGAAAAAGAAACTTTTGATCGATCTTGAACGCCTCCGATATCCTAATTCAGGGATTGCGAATGTATTCAGAAATCTGGCAAAAGGTTTACAGGAGGAGAATTCTAAGTTTGAAATATTTTTTTTCGGGAAAAAAGAACAGCTTGAGGAATTCGAGCCTAAGCCTAATTGTGTTTTCTGGAATAAAACCCATCGTTTTTTTGAGCGTTTTAGCGGCGAGTTTGATCTTATTCATGTAAGTCACCAGCTGTCCTCGTACTTTCATAGAAATTATAAAAGCACAATAAAAATTGTTACTCTGCATGATCTGAACTTTCTGTATGAGAATCTTTCCAATTCTAAAAAGAGAAAAATGCTTGGGAAAGTTAGAAGTAATGTAAAAAATGCAGACTATATTGTTTGTATTTCTGAGTATGCAAAAGAGAGCTTTATTCGCAATAAGAGGCTTTTTAATTTTACTAAACTAAAAGATGTTGTGGTTATACACAACGGAATTGATCTCCCAGCAGATAGAGAATATCAGTTGGGTAAATACGGCTATTTAAAAGATAAAAAGTATATTTTAAACATTGGAGTGCTTTTCAACAAAAAAAATCAGTTGACTTTGGTTGAAATGCTTCCTTATATAGAAGAAGATCTTGTATTTATTGCTTCAGATGAGAAATTATTGTACGGGCAAGAAGTGAGAACAAGAATTAAAGAACTGCACCTGGAACAAAGAGTCCATTTTCTTAAAAATCTTTCTGAGGAAGAGAAATATGCAGTAATTCAGCATTCCGAAGCCATGTGCCATCCTTCTATTGCAGAAGGTTTTGGGATTCCGCCGATTGAAGCTATGGCCTTTGGTAAGCCTGTATTTCTTTCAACATATACGAGTCTTCCTGAAATAGGAGGAGATAAAGCTTTTTATTTTGACAGTTTTGAACCGAAATTAATGGCTCAGCTGTTTCAGGAGAAAATGGCTCTTTACCATAGCAATGAAAAAGAAATGAGCCAGGAAATAAAAAATTGGACAGAGCAATATAGTTATACCGCAATGTCCAATAATTATCTTAAGTTTTATGAATCTGTTCTGAAGGAAAATTAAGCTTTATATTCCAGAATAGTTTTTTCAATAATTTTTACACAGTCTAATAATTGCTCTTCCGTAATAACCAAAGGTGGTGCTAATCTGATGATGTTACCGTGTGTTGGTTTTGCAAGCAATCCGTTTTCTTTTAACTGTAAACAAAGATTCCATGCTGTAGAGCTGTCCGGAGTGTCATTGATTAAAATAGCATTTAAAAGACCCTTTCCTCTTACTTTGGTAATAAGATCTGTTTTTTCGATCAACTTATTGATCTCAGCTCTGAAAATCTGACCAAGCTCTTCTGCTCTTTCAGATAATTTTTCATCAGCTACTACATCTAATGCAGCTACAGCTACGGCACAGGCAATTGGGTTTCCTCCGAATGTAGAACCGTGTTGTCCCGGCTTAATCACATTCATGATCTCATCATTGGCTAATACTGCTGATACTGGGTACATTCCTCCTGAAAGGGCTTTTCCAAGAATTAAAATATCCGGTTGTACATTTTCATGATGACAAGCAATCAGTTTTCCTGTTCTTGCAATACCTGTCTGCACTTCATCGGCAATGAAAAGGACATTGTATTTTTTACACAGCTCAGAAGCATTTTTAAGGAAGTTCTCATCCGGAACATACACTCCTGCTTCTCCCTGGATAGGTTCTACAAGGAATGCTGCAATATTTCCTGCTTCTCTGCTTAATACTTCTTCCAGTGCGGTAATGTCATTGTAAGGAATTTTGATAAACCCTGGGGTAAAAGGTCCGTAATTTTGGTTAGCATCAGGATCATTGGAGAAAGAAACAATAGTGGTTGTTCTTCCGTGGAAATTATTTTCACAAACGATGATCTTTGCAGCATTTTCTGAAATACCTTTTACTTCATAGCTCCATTTTCTGGCAAGCTTCACCGCGGTTTCTACGGCTTCAGCTCCGGAGTTCATCGGTAATACTTTGTCAAACCCGAAAAGAGTTGTGATCTTCTGCTCGTATTCTCCTAATTTCGAGTTGTAGAATGCTCTTGAAGTTAAAGCCAGTTTTTTAGCTTGTTCTACCAAAGCTTCTACAATTTTAGGGTGCGAGTGACCCTGATTCACAGCAGAATATGCTGAAAGAAAATCATAATACCTTTTGCCCTCTACATCCCAAACGAAAACACCTTCTCCGCGGTCCAGAACTACTGGTAGAGGATGATAGTTATGCGCTCCATGTTTGTCTTCAAGGTCAATAAAGTACTGTGAATTTTTTGTTGTTTCTGCTGTTGACATATTGTTGGTTTTTTACAAATTTACGCAATATTAATGAGATCAATGAACAAATACCTGATGCAGTCAAAGATCAGAACTGAAGTAAATTTTGAGGCAAAATATAGTGGGATCAGAGAATATTTTCTTTGCTGGTCAATTGTAGCAGGTATTATATCTTTATAAGAAGCGGATTTTTCCAGATTAATTTTCATTAATCTGGAAATGGGTTGAGAGTGAGAGAATTATATTAGGTAGAGGTGAAAGCTATCAGTTTTTTTGATTTTCTGGACAGATTCAGATATATTGTTGTTTTTTTAAAAATAATAAGCGAAAAACTCCCTGAAAACTGAATAGGAGTCTCTTATTTCAAAATAGAGCGGACTTGAACCTTCAATATTTTCAACATGATGCTCCCTGAACAGTTTTTTGATTCTGGTCTGATGATAAAACTGTGAAACTGAAATAATACTGCTATACTTTAGGCTATCAGCAATTTTTATGGTATTGATAACGGTCTTCTCAGTGTTGTCTCCAAAGTTATCCACAAGAATTTTATCTGAAGGTATTTTATTTTTTACCAGATACTTTTTCATTTCCGTGCCTTCCCAGTAACCTTCTTTGCCCAGACCACCACTAACCAGGATCTCTTTGATTTGGTTTTTCTGATAGAGTTCAATACTTTTATCTAATCTTGCTTGTAATCGTAGAGAAAGACTGCCATCTTCGTTCACTTTATTCCCGAAAACTACAGCAAGGTCTGCTTTTTGTTTAGAATTCGTAAGCCCATCATAAGTAATATACAGAGCATGAATCATAAACCAGAAGAAGCCGGCTATCATAATTGATTTTAAAATTTTGGTCAGCATATCTTGTTATTAATATATACGAAAATAAAAAACTGCCCCAAAGAGAGGCAGTTTAAAATTTTTATTTTAAATAATCTTAATGATTATCATATTTCTTATCCATTACAAAATCCTCCATGAACTTTGTAGTGTAGTTTCCTGCAAGATAATCTTCATTATCCATCAGTTGTCTGTGGAAAGGAATCGTTGTTTTTACTCCTTCAATATAGAATTCCTCAAGTGCACGTCTCATTTTTGCAATCGCTTCCTCACGGGTTTGAGCCGTAGTGATAAGCTTAGCAATCATAGAGTCGTAGTTAGAAGGAATGCTGTATCCGGAGTATACGTGAGTATCTACTCTGATTCCGTGTCCGCCAGGAATATTTAATCCTGTGATTTTTCCTGGAGACGGTCTGAAGTCTGCATATGGATCTTCTGCGTTGATTCTACATTCGATTGAATGTAATTTCGGGTAATAATTGATTCCTGAAATAGGAGTTCCCGCCGCAAGAAGAATTTGTTCTCTGATAAGGTCATAATCGATAACCTGTTCAGTAATAGGGTGTTCTACCTGGATTCTTGTATTCATTTCCATGAAATAGAAATTTCTGTGCTTGTCTACAAGGAATTCGATAGTTCCTACTCCTTCGTATCCAATAAATTCAGCAGCTTTTACAGCAGCATCACCCATTTTTTCACGAAGTTCGTCAGTCATAAACGGAGAAGGTGTTTCTTCCGTTAATTTTTGGTTTCTTCTCTGTACAGAACAGTCTCTTTCAGAAAGGTGACAAGCTTTACCAAATTGGTCACCTGCAACCTGAATTTCGATGTGTCTAGGTTCTTCAATCAGTTTCTCCATATACATACCTCCGTTTCCAAAGGCAGCTACAGCTTCCTGAATTGCAGACTCCCAGTGATCTTTAAGGTCTTCAGCTTTCCAAACGGCTCTCATCCCTTTACCACCACCACCGGCAGTTGCTTTAATCATTACAGGGTATCCTGTTTCTTCAGCAACTTTTACAGCATGCTCATAAGATTCAATCAATCCGTCAGAACCAGGTACACATGGTACACCTGCAGCTTTCATGGTAGCCTTGGCATTGGCCTTATCTCCCATTTTCTCAATCTGCTCAGGAGAAGCTCCGATGAACTTGATTCCATTCTTTTGGCAGATTCTTGAGAAGTTAGCATTCTCTGATAAGAATCCATAACCTGGGTGAATCGCATCAGCATTGGTAATTTCTGCTGCTGCAATAATATTAGGGATTTTAAGATATGAGTCTTTGCTCATTGCAGGACCAATACAAACAGCTTCATCAGCAAATCTTACGTGAAGACTGTCTTTATCAGCAGTAGAGTATACCGCTACGGTTTTGATCCCCATTTCTTTACAAGTACGTAGAATACGCATTGCAATTTCGCCACGATTGGCTATTAATATTTTCTTGAACATCTCTCCGAAATTTTAAATTATAAATTTTGAATTTTAAATTATTTTAAATGAAAAGACTTCATCTAAAATTTATAATCTTTAATCTAAAATTCCTTAAGATGGATCTACTAAGAATAATGGTTGGTCATATTCTACCGGAGTAGCATCGTCAACTAAAATTTTAACGATTTTTCCGCTGACTTCAGATTCAATCTGGTTGAATAACTTCATTGCTTCAATAACGCAAACTACTTTACCAACAGAAACTTCATCACCTACATTTGCAAATACATCTTTATCAGGAGATGGTTTTCTGTAGAATGTACCAATCATTGGAGATTTGATCGTTATATATTTGCTGTCATCAGATGCAGCTTCAGCTTTTTCAGCAGGTGCAGCAGCAGGAGTTGCAACAGGTGCTGGAGCAGCTACTGCTTGTGGAGCTGTGTGGTATACTGCAGGTTGTGCATAAACAGCATCGCTTCCAGCTAATGGAGTTTTAATAGTGATTTCGAAATCTTTAGTCTTGTACTTCACTTCTGAAACTTCAGCCTTAGATACAAACTTGATAAGATTTTGTATGTCTTTAATGTCCATAAATTTGATATTTGATTTTGATCCAAAGATACCAAAAAAACGTAAAAAACAACAAAAAACCGCCAAATTTTATCAAAATTGGGCGGTTTTTGTATTAAAATGAGGCTTTTTCAGTGAAAAGCGACTCTTAGTTTTCTTCAGTAGCAGCTACTTCTTTTTCCAATACTACTTTACCTCTGTAGTACAATTTTCCTTCATGCCAGTGAGCTCTGTGGTATAGGTGAAGCTCTCCTGTTGTTGCATCTTTAGCTAATTGAGGAACTACAGCTTTGTAGTGAGTTCTTCTCTTATCTCTTCTTGTCGACGACTGTCTTCTCTTTGGATGTGCCATTTTCTAATAACTTTTTTAATTGATGAGCGATGAGATTCATCATCTCATCATATTTAAATTATTCTATTTAATTATTGTCTCTTAATTTTCTTAAAGCATCCCATCTCGGGTCGCTTTCATGTTCTTCTTCTTCAGTTTCCTCAATTTCTTTTGGACTGAACTGGTCAAGAATTTTTATATCTTCATCACTTACATTCGGTGATATTTTTTTCATCGGGATAGAAAGCATGACATTTTCATATATCAAATGTGCGATATTAAAAGCATGATCTCCTGTAGGAATTGTAATGACATCTTCATTGCTGTCATCGTATTCTTCCCCAAAATTCACCAAAACTTTGATTTCATTCTCAATAGGATAGTCGAAATCTTCATTTGTGATATCACAAACCAACTCAACCAATCCTTTTATTTTAATCTCAAATTCCAGAAAAGTAGTATGCTTATCAAGTAATGCCTGTACTTCTATTCTAGGATTTGTAAATTCCTGCTCAGTGTCAAATAATTGAAAGAACGTATTATCTATCTCAAACTTGAACTCGTGTTTCCCGTTTTTAAGTCCGGAAAAGCTTACGTCATAGTTTCTTAACTTGTCCATAAAATGAGTGTGCAAAAATATGCATTTTTTTTATAATAACAAATAAAATCTAAAACAAATTAATTTAAAATTTGTTTTAACGGTTTATGCTTCAGTTTCCTCAGGCAGATCCTCGTCAATTCCGTTGTCAACAGCTATTTTTCTTGGCTGAAGGCGGTTGCTCATCAGCTCGTTGTATTCACTTCTGTTGTTGAAAACTTTAATAGCTGTGAAGATCGCTTCTGTAAAACTTTGTTCATCTGCAATGTTTTTCCCCGCTATGTCATATGCCACTCCATGATCCGGAGAAGTTCTGATAAAAGGAAGGCCTGCTGTATAATTTACACCTTCTTCATAAGCGAGAGTTTTAAACGGAGCTAATCCCTGATCGTGATACATTGCTAAGACTGCATCAAAGCTTTTGTATTTGTTCGGCTGGAAGAAGCTGTCTGCCGGGAAAGGTCCGAATGCCAGAATTCCATTATCCGAAAGTTCCTGAATAGCCGGGCTGATGATTTCTATTTCTTCGGTCCCGATTACTCCTCCGTCTCCTGCGTGGGGATTTAATCCCAATACGGCAATTTTAGGTTTTTGAATGCAGAAATCTTCAATAAGTGTCTGGTTCAATACTCTGATCTGCTTTTTGATCTTTTCCTTGGAAATGTTCTCTGCGATCTGAGAAATAGGAATATGATGGGTAGACACCGCTACTTTAAGACCTTCTGTCACCAGAAACATTAATCCTTTTTTACTGAATTTTTCTTCAAAATATCCAGTGTGTCCGGCATGCTTAAAGCCCATTTTTACCATTTCATCCTTGTTGATGGGAGCGGTGACCAAAACGTCAATGTCTCCTTTTATCAAAGCTTCCGTTGCAGCTTCTAAAGAATCAATAGCCATTTGAGTAGATTCTTCTGTAGGAACTCCCAATTCAACGTTAACATTTTCTTTGGTTAGGTTCACCATATTCAGTTTGCCGGCTTGTGCCTGGGAAGCTTCATTTACATAGTTGAAATTAAGATTCAGCTTAAAAATGTTTTTTTGATAAGTAAATAATTTTCCGGAACCAAAAATTACAGGAGTGAAAAAATCCGTAATGGTTTTGTCTGTCAGAGACTTCATGATGATCTCCGGACCGATGCCATTGAAATCACCGATTGAAATTCCTACTCGTACTTTATGGTTTTTTGGGCTCATTTTGATTATCTTTGAAGATTATAATTTACAAATTTAGCAAAAAATAATATGTTCACAGGAATTATTGAAGCAGTTGGTGTTATTGAAAAGATTGAAGAAAAAGGAAGCAACATAGATTTCACCCTGACATGCCCTTTTACAAACGAACTTAAAATTGATCAAAGTCTTGCACATAACGGATGTTGCCTAACAGTGGTTGAGATTAAAGACAATCAATATGTAGTAACAGCTATTAACGAAACCCTTGAAAAAACCAATCTTGGAAAATGGGAACTGGGAACCGTTGTCAATCTTGAACGTTGCATGAAAATGGACGGAAGACTGGATGGGCACATCGTTCAGGGACATGTTGATAAAACAGGAGAAGTAGTCGGAATCGAAAATAAAGACGGAAGCTATTTTATTACCATGAAATACGAATCAGACGGAAACTTTGTAACTGTACCTCAGGGGTCTATTACTGTCAATGGAATCAGTTTAACCGTAACAAAAAGTGAAGAAACTCAGTTCTCGGTAGCTATTATCCCCTATACCTGGGAATTTACCAATATGAAACACTTGAAAATCGGTGATAAAGTGAACCTTGAATTTGACATCATTGGTAAGTATATTGCTAGGTTAATTAAAAAGTAGGATGTCATTAAATAAATATAAAGGATATAGTTTAAGGAACCGTGTATTTTTCGGGTTCTTATTGGTATGCTTTTTAAGTGTTGTGGCAACATCACTGGTTCCTTATTTTGTATTGAGAAATAACTCTCTACAGCAGAGTAATATCGATATGCAGGAGAAAACCAATGCTGTAATGAGGTATCTGGATTATGCCGTAAGCCGTACGTTGGTAGAAACAAAAGATCTGCCGAAGGTTTTAGGTAATAAAATCTTTGAGATTGCAGATATTAACCAGCACGATATTGTTATTTACGATCTGAAAGGGAATTATCTGCTTTCCAATAAAGATGAAAGCCTGATTGATCAGAAAACACTTTCTATAGAAATTATCAACAAAATCCTGTCTACAGACGCGAGGGTTGATATGACCAGATACGATGCTGCTAAAGAAGCTAAGCTTACCTCTTCATATCTTTTATTGAAGAACAATGAGCTGGAGCCAATAGGTGTCGTTTATATTCCTTTATATCATAATGAATCTGCTTATCTGGAAGTATTGCATCAGTATGTAAAATATATTCTTTTAGTAGATATATTTCTTATCCTGTTCAGTATCTGGATAAGCTGGGTGACTTCCAACAGCCTGGCAAAAACCATCACGAAGTTTTCTGATATGATTACACGTATTACATTGTTTGAAAATGAAATGCGTCCTATCAGATATTATAAAAATGACGAATTGAATGCTCTGGCAAGGGCTTACAACAGAATGATTCTGCAAATTCAGGATCAAAAAGAAAGGTTAAGGTTTAAAGCCTCCGAGGAAGCATGGAGAGAAATGGCAAAACAGGTTGCTCACGAAGTAAAGAACCCACTTACTCCTATGAAGCTTACCATTCAGAATTTTGAAAGAAAATTTGATCCCGAAGATCCGAATATCAGAGAAAGAGTTAAGTTGATGAGTAAAACAATGGTGGATCAGATTGACCTGATTGCTACTGTAGCCTCTGCATTCTCTGAATTTGCTAAACTTCCTGAGAAAAATAATGAAGTCATCAATCTGAATACAGAAGTAGAAGATATCCTTCGTGTATTTAATGATGATAGCATCTTCATGCATGCCAACAAGAGTAATATTATGATTAATATGGATAGAATTTATCTTTCCAGAATTATTACCAATCTTGTTACGAATGCCAAGCAGGCGGAAAGTGATGAAAGAAAATTAATTATCAATGTAGATGTAGAACAGCATCAGCGAAGAGTAATTGTTTCTGTTCAGGATAATGGGGTGGGGATTCCTGAAAGTATGTATGAAAGGATTTTTGAGCCTAATTTTACCTCCAAAACCAGTGGAATGGGGCTTGGTTTATCCATGGTAAGAAAAATGATCGAAGATTATAAAGGAGAAATTTCAGTGAAATCAGAAGTAGGAAAAGGGTCTACATTTATCATTACATTGCCTACCAATCTATAGTGAAGCCTTTTACATTTAAACAATTTGAAATTCAGCAATCCAAAGAGGTCTTTCGGGTAGGAACAGATGGGGTATTGCTTGGAGCGTTGGCAGATGTGAAGTCTGCTTTTCGTGTTTTGGAGATCGGAACGGGAACAGGCTTGATCTCGTTGATGTTAGCTCAAAGGAATCCACGGGCAGATTTTTTAGGACTGGATATCAATGGAGAAGCGGTAGCGTTGACAAAACTTAATTTTGAAAATTCCCCTTTTCATGCAAGGCTGAAAAACATTCATCAGGATTTTAAAACTTTTGAGACTGAAGAACAGTTTGATCTGATCGTTTCAAATCCACCTTATTTTGAAGAATCAGGATCTGATAAAGATAAAATTGCACGCCAGACGGTAGAATTGAATTTCAGACAGCTTATCGCTCAATCTGCCCCAATTTTATGTGAATATGGACTTCTTTCAGTGATTATTCCTATTGAGGCCGGAGAGGTCTTTACTTCAATTGCTGAAGAAAATAACCTGTTTCTGAGCAGAAGAGTTAATATCAAAGGTATAGAGAATTCAAAAGCAAAAAGATTGGTTCTGGAATTTTCTTCCAAGGAAAAAAACTTTTTGGAATCTGAATTTATTATAGAAAAAAGTCCGAGAAAATACTCGGACCAATATCTTGAACTCACTAAAGAGTTTCATGTTTTTAAGAAGGCTGGAAACTAGAAAATAAAAATGGATTTTGTAATTAGTTTCTAAGTCTTTTATTCTTATTCAAATAGTTCTGCGGTATCCAATACCGAAACTTTTCCATCTTCACATCTGATGGCTTCCCCAGGGAAGTTCTGAATCATGTGGTAATCGTGTGTTGCCATTACTACAGCTGCTCCGTTTTCAAGGGCAACCTGCTTTAGTAAGGTCATGATTTCGTTGGAAGTTTCAGGGTCAAGGTTTCCTGTTGGCTCATCCGCTAAGATAAGGTCCGGGTGGTTAAGAAGGGCTCTTGCAATCGCAATACGCTGTTGTTCACCTCCGGAAAGTTCGTGTGGCATTTTGTGCTTTTTGCTCTTCATGTTCACACTTCCTAATACTTCATTGATTCGGTCTTCTATTTTTATTTTATCATTCCATCCTGTAGCTTCCAGTACGAATTTCAGATTCTTTTCAACAGTTCTGTCGGAAAGTAACTGGAAATCCTGGAATACAATTCCTAATTTTCTTCTTAGGTTAGGAATGTCAGATGGTTTTAGTTTAGCCAGATCAAAACCTACCACAGATCCGTGTCCTGATGCTAATGGGATATGCCCATAAAGCGTTTTCAGAAGGGAGCTTTTTCCGGAACCTGTTTTTCCAATAAGATAGCAGAATCTACCTTTTTTAATGTTAAGATTTACATCAGAAAGAACAGTAAAGTTTTTTTGTGCAATTTTTGCGTGTTGTAAACTTATAATATTGTCTCCGGAGATATTTGTATGTGGCATAATTTAATTTTAAAGGCTATTTCAAACAAAAAATTTTCAATCTTTAAAAGTAAAAAAAAGAAGTCTATTTGACTCTAATTTTAATAAATTTTAACAACAAAAAATGCCTGAAAAGCAACTTTTCAAGCATTTTTTGTATATGATAATAAAAAAGATTATCTCTTAGCGCGTGAAGCACTTACAGTTAAACTCTTTCTGCCTTTAGCTCTTCTAGCAGCCAAAACTCTTCTTCCATTTGGCGTAGACATTCTTTCTCTGAAACCGTGTTTGTTTCTCTTTTTTCTTTCTGATGGCTGGAATGTTCTTTTACTCATTACTATATGTTTAAATCGTAATTAATCTATTAATTTTCAGGTTGCAAAGATATATAATTTTTTATAAGATACAAACTTAAATTATCTTTTTTTAAAATTATCTGTCATGTTTTTTTTTCAAATATTTACAAACCCTTATGTAAACCTGAATTTCTCCCTGCAAAAATAATATTTAAATGATTTATATAAAAGCTCTATCTTTGAAAACTTAAATTTTAACGAAAATAAACACAAGATGTTTACACCAGCAGAACTTTTAGAGATCAATACATTACTTACCCCTGAAAACAAAATAGTTATTCTTACCCACTATAATCCGGATGGTGATGCTATTGGTTCCAGTCTGGGATTGAAACATTATTTAAAGGCAAAAGGAATCTATGCAGAGGTGATTGTACCGAACGATTTTCCAAAGTTTCTGAAATGGATGCCGGAAGCTAAAAAAGTAATTATTGCAGAATACAAAAGAAAACTGGCTGCTGATATGATTGCAGCTGCAGATGTTATTTTCTGTCTGGATTTTAATTCTCCTTCAAGAATCGGTTTATTAGGAGATTGGCTGGTAAAGGCTCAGGGGAAGAAAATTCTTATTGACCATCACCAACAGCCGGAACCATTTGATTTTGTCTACTCTGATACTGTAATTCCTGCTACTTCACAGATGATCTATCATTTTATTGAAGCAATGGAAGATGAAAAACTGGTGAATCAGGATATGGCAGAATGTATGTACACAGGAATTATGACTGATACAGGAGGATTCCGTTTTCGTTCAACAAGTGCTACCACGCATAGAATTATTGCTAACCTAATTGAAAAAGGAGCAGATCCGGCGATGATTACTTCCAATACCTGGGATACCAATACCGTTTCCCGTCTTCATTTGCTTGCTTTGGTTTTAGGAAGAATTGAGGTGGTGAACGATGGTACAGTGGCGATCTTAAGTCTTACAAGAAATGAACTTAAAGAATTTGGATTCCAGAAAGGAGATACGGAAGGCTTCGTGAATTATGGATTAAGCATTGCCGGAGTAAAAATGTCCGCATTCTTTATGGAAGATCTGTATGATGACTTTATCAAGATCTCATTCAGAAGTAAAGATGATGTAGATGTAAACCAATTCTCCAGAAAATACTTTAACGGTGGCGGACACATCAATGCAGCAGGGGGTAAATCCAATGATTCTTTGTCGGGAACTATAGAAATATTTAAAACAAGGCTGATCGAAGAGAATTTGTAGAAAGAGTTGTGAGATAGATTATAATACAATTTTGTGATAGTCTAAACCCCTAAAATTCTCCAACGCTCAAACCTTGGTATATCCCTTTTCCTCAAGTTCCAAGCAAGTATATTCGTATACCTGCCGAAACATTTCGTCCATATATTTTTTGTTAAAAAGACTATATTTCGTCATTTTAGGTGGATCTAAAAATATATTACAATACTTTACCTTTGAATAGACTGATTTTGCAATGGCTAAATGGAGAATCCGGTCGAATTCTTTCATGAGGCTCATCTTATTTAATTCATCATAGCTTATGGAGTTGACATGAGAGGCGATCAGGAAATCACACTTATCCATAATGGGCTCAATAGGCAGGTTGTCAAGAACGCCGCCATCTACATAGATTTTTTCACCCATTCTTACCGGAGGCAGGATGAAAGGGACACTTGACGAAGCCAAAAGTGGTGTGAAAAGTTCGCCTTCAGAGAAGAAATCAACAATTCCATGAGTCATTTCCGTGGTAGCAACATAAACAGGGATTTTCAGAATGTTGAAGTTGTCTTCCGGGAAATAATCTTTGAAGAGTTTTAAAATAAAAGTAGAACTGAAAATTCCATTTTTTGATAGTTTCAAGGCAGACCGTGAAAAAAATGAAGTCTGTTTTACAATTTCCATCATTTCATCCGGTGTTTTTCCAAATGAATAAAAAGCAGCAATGATGGAGCCTGCACTGGTCCCTGAAATAATATGAGGTTTAAGATTGTATTCTTCCAGTGCTTTTAAAACAGCAATATGTGCAATTCCACGCATTCCTCCGCCTGAAAGTGTAAGTCCGATAACCTGCGGTTTCGGTGGTGTCTTTTTTTTGAACGAGAATATTCCCATCGAGAAAATTATACCTTACTAATATACAGGATTTTTCTAAATGTTTAGGGTTCATCACATTCAGAATCAATCTTAATGAAAAGTGTATTGAATTCATTATTCATTTTTTCATCACGAGTAACTCTTTGTACTTTGTCGTTGGCACAGTTTCCCCAGCCAAATGTAATCAGGTCAATGAGAGCATAATCTCTTTTGTCTGATGAATTGAGTTGTTCGTTGAACTGATTCATAATACGTTGTGGGTCACTATTTCTTTTGCTCATCTCTTCACGAAGTTTTTTCCACTCCGCAAATCTTTGTTCATCGGTTGAATTTAATGCTTTAGAAAAGTTGGAGCAGCTATTGTTTTTAAGAAGGATGGAAGGATCAGAGTAAGCGATGATCTGAATTTTTTCCATTTCATACGTTTGAACAAGCTCTTCAAGACTCTTATTTTTAACATTCTGCCAATAAGGGGTATTGATAACTTTCAGATTCATGATTTGTGCTTTTCTTTCCGCAAAATCTTTATCCAGTTTTGCCAGAACCTGCTCTTTGTTATTCCTTATATCATTAAGATCTTTAAGATTGTGAACGAAAGGAGTGTCTAACAGAGATCCGCTCAGTTCAAACCAAAGTTTGTAAGTGTCTTCAAGTTCTTTTCTGGAGTATTTATTGCTGTCGAAATATCCTTTATTATCACATAGTTCCGTTTCAAAATTAAATACCTCCTGCTTAGGCTGAATGGCTGTTACAGTATCCGTTTTTGGAGATGATACCTGAACTGTATCATTTAGAGTGCTGGGAGTAGGCAGGTTTTCCTTTTTACAGCTTAAGAATGAAAGCAGAAGGAGGGTAGTAATAGCAATTCTCATGGTTTTACAATACTAATTTTTTAGGAAGATTATGCAGAAGTTCCGTATTAATGATTTCGGCACAGATGCCTGGTTTTTCCCAATGGCCGTTGTGACCGCAGTCTAATATATAGGATTTGATATTCGTTCTGTCCGGAAGATTTTTGATCGTAATATCTGTTTTTACGGCATTGTCATGTTTGCCGGCCAAAACCAGAATTTTGGCTTCCAGATTTTGCATAATATGTTTTTTATCTGTTCTTTCCACCATACCTTTTACGCAGGCAAGAGCTCCCCTATTGTTTGTGGAAAGTGCTGTTTCCAATGCGATCTCAATTTTACCTTCGAGAATGTCTCTTTCATTGGGGTTGAATAGATTAGGAATTCCAGCTCTGACATAATGGGGGAAAGCATCTTTAATGATTCTATAGCTTTTGATACGCTGTTGTTTTTTCTCTTCGTCATCTGCAAAATAAGTAGAGAAGAAAAGAGTTAAGCTCTTTAATGTTTCAGGATATTTTTCTGCAAAAGCAAGAGATGTATATCCGCCCATAGAATGTCCCAATAAATGTACCTTTTCCAGGTTCTGGTGATCCAGCACTTTTTTTACTTCATCAGCCATCAGCTCCATGGTATGGATTTCTCCCAGGACCTCAGATTGTCCGTGACCGGGAAGATCAATTTTTAAAAGTGAAAAAGTGTTAGAAAGATGGGGTTCCATATCGCTCCAAATGGATAGGTTTTCCATAAAGCCGTGAAGGAGTACTAACGTTTCTTTTCCATTTCCTTTTCTTTCAAAGTTCAGCATGATTCCAAAATTATAGAGGTTAAAATAATGCAGTGTTCTTTTGGCTGCAGCTCTGTTTTCCTTTCAAATGTAAACAAAAAAGAGCATTTTAAAAATGCCCTTTCTCTTTTATTGAGTTAATTCTTTATAAATCTTTGTTTCCCAAGGTTTGATATCCGTTACTCCATAGCGTTCTTTTTTAGCAATAGCCAGATTGTCGAGCATATCTACAAAATTTTTGTAGTTGGCTTCATCAGTAGGTTTGATAATGACTGTGAAATTTTCTGGTTTTGGAGCGTTTTTATAAGCTTCAGAAATGATTTTTGAAACTTTTATTCCACTGAAATCAGTTTCTTTTAAGTTGCTTGTATTTAGATCCTTTGCATTGCTTTGATGATAAAAAATGCGATTATCTTTTCCCAGAATAAATGTAATCTGGTTTTGGTCTCCAATTACAGTCTCAATGGGTCTAGGGTTGGGGTCTTTTGCAGGGAGCCCCAGGTCCATCACGTTGGGTTTTGTAAAATTAGTAGTAAACATAAAGAAGGTGATCAGCAGGAATCCTAAGTCTACCATAGGAGTCATATCTACCCTGATTAATTTTTTCTTTTGCTTGCCGCTTTGTTTCTCTTGTGCGATTACTTCAGCCATAATTAATATTTTAAATGTTAAACGGTATTTGATGAAAACTTTGAAAATCCGATCGTGATTTTGAAAAATTGATACAAAGTTGATGCCTAAAATTTAAAATATGCAATAAATTTTCAATTTTATTAAAGTGTTATCCTTAAATAATGTTAAAAATAACTATCCAATGTGTTGAATGTGAATAATCTGTTTTAATGGTGGAAATAAAAAACTCACACTAGATAAGTGTGAGTTTAAAAACTTTATGTAAAATTATTTACTTGCTTTTCTTGAAGTAATTAACACCGCATTCCAGAAACTTCTTGAAATCTTCCTTCGGCATATATCCTGAAACAGGAGTATTGATTACTTTTCCGTCAGGAGTTATTAAAACGTAGTGAGGCTGAGAATTGTTATTGAAATTAACCTGTTGGAATAAGCTCCATCTGTCCCCAATGGTTTTAACCTTTTTGATTTGTCCATCCCCAAGGTCAATCTTTGTTTTTTGATCTTCAGGAAGTTCTTCTTTGTCGTCTACATACAGAGAAGCTAAAACAATATCATTTTGAAGAATAGGAAGAATATCCGGTTCGCTCCATACAAACTCTTCCATTTTTCTACAGTTTTCACAACCGTAACCTGTAAAGTCAATTAAGATAGGTTTGTTTTCCTTTTTAGCAATTTCTATCGCTTTAAAGAAATCATGTTCAGGATGCATTCCTAAGATACCATCTTTTTCATCATGGAAATAACTTACATTCAATGGAGGTAAGATTCCACTTAATAACTGAAGTTTTGGACGTTCAGAAGGAATCAACCCTTGAATCAGGTAGATTACAAAACCAAATCCTAATACCCCTAATATTTTTCTTGTGATTGAAATTTTAGGTTTTTTATCATCATGCGGAAACTTGATTAATCCGAATAAATATAAAGCCAAACCTAAAGCAATAATGATCCAGATTGCAATGAAAAGTTCTCTTTTTAAGAAGAAAGTCTTAGATACAAGATCTGCTTTTGATAAGAATTTTAAAGCTAAAGCCAATTCTACAAAACCTAAAACAACTTTTACAGTATTCATCCATCCTCCTGATTTTGGAAGACTCTGTAATGCTTGTGGAAATAAAGCCAGTAATCCAAAAATAATTGCCCAGGCTAGTCCAAATCCGGCCAGTGCAAATGTTAATAACATAGGAACATTCGAAGAACCGGTTACAGCACTTCCTAATAAACTTCCCAGAATAGGTCCTGTACAAGAGAAAGAAACAATTACCAGCGTTAATGCCATAAAGAAAATACCGATGATCCCACCAGCTTCCTCAGCTTTTGAAGACTTGTTGGCAATAGAGCTAGGCAATGTAATATCATAATACCCGAAGAAACTTCCGGCAAAGAAGATAAATATAATAAAGAAGGCAATATTCAGCCATACACTTGTAGAAATCTCATTGAAGATATTTCCTGCAATTCCGTCAATAATGTGGAAAGGAATACTCAGTAAAACGAAAATAAGAAGAATGAAAAATCCATAGATCAAGGCATCTCTTTTACCTTTTGCTTTGTCCTTATTTCCTTTCGTAAAGAATGAAACGGTTAAAGGAATCATCGGGAATACACATGGCGTAAGTAAAGCAATTAGCCCTCCGATAAATCCTAAGAATAAATAGGTCCAGTAGTTCTCATCTACCTTTGTAGAAGCAGTTCCGCAATCCGTTAATGGTTTTTTGAAATCAAGTGTTTCAATTTTCAGCTGTTTAGGATCCAATTTCGAAGTTTCAGTAATGGTCATCTCCGTTTTAGTTGGATTTTCAGTAACGGTTTCAACAGCTTTTACAGAATCTTTCGCAGGTTCCACAGTCTCTTTAGTAACAGCTTCCTCTGTAACCCCTTTTGGAGTTACTTTTTGATTGAATTCTAAAGTGTTTGGAGCAAGACAAACTCTGTCATCACAAGTCTGATAAGTGATTTCAGAAGTAACATCAGCGGGTTTAGTAGGATCCTTCAGCTTGAATTTCTGTTTAAATCCAGCGGTGTTAGAATAAAAAACAATAGTTCCTCCAAAAGCTTCAGAAAATTCTTCATGTTTTTTACCTACTTCAGTAAACTTTCCAATCAGCTCAATATTCTTTCCTGAAACTTTATACTCCGTAGGAATCCCCGTATCTTCAGGAAGATCTTTAGAGTAAATGTGCCAGCCTTTTTCCATGGTAGCATTCAACACCGCCTCATACTGGTTGTTGCCAAGATCGTTGATGGTAAATTTAAACTTTACAGGATTTTTTATCTGCGCATTAATTCCTGTTGCTAAAAACAGTAGAATTAATAAAAACCAATTTCTAAATTTCATTGTTCATTTCATTAAAAATTTTAAGACTTCATTCAGTCTTCTCATTCTTTGTATATCTTCTATCCTGTCTGAAAGGAATGATCCCAAGTATAGAATCATTGCTGTCAGCCATTATTCAGATTTTTTGCCTCGCTAAAATAGATAATTTTTCGTCCCTAAAAAACTTAGAAACTTTCTTTTTACCCCAGATGGGTAAAATATTCAGTCTCCTAATGAATTTGTAATAGGGGTGTTGCTTTTTCTCTTATTTCTAAATCATTATTAATTTTGTTAATAAATAACTCTATTTCAGTATAAAATACTTGCAAAAAATTAATTTAAGTTTTTTAAAATATCCTCTACAGAAGCCCTTTTCTTATAGTCTGGGTCAAAATGTCTCCATGTAATTTCTTTAGCTTCATTAAGTATAAATGTTGCAGAAACAGGAAGTCTTCCCGAATTATCTGACCTGCTTTTAGTGAAATCATCTTTCAGTTTTGAGTTATAGAAATTCAGGGTTTCACTGTCAGGAGTATAAAGAACATCAAAGGCCTCTGCAATTTTATAGCCTTCATCATATAAAACAGTATACTCAGTTTTTGTTTTATTGATTGTTTTTTCTATGAACTCTGGTTTTTCTGGAGATATAATAACGAGTTTGGCGTTTTTGGATTGTAGTTCGGGTGCGATATTCTGTAATGTTTCGATATATTGATTACAAAACGGGCACCACTGCCCTCTGATGAAAACAACAACCATTTTTTTGTTTTCTTTTGATGAAGAAAATGTATTGCCTAAATGATCTTTAGCATTGAAATTATCAATCTTATCTCCAATCATTTTCCCTTTTACCTGATCAGAAGTTTTGCCGGAGAGAGGAGTTTTTTTTCTTAAGACAGATGCTCCAACTTCTAAAAACTGTTCTGGATTATAGTAACCAAAATCATATTGAACCAGTTTCCCCTTTGGATCTAAGAATAAAAAAGAGGGATAGTTTACAACTTTAAACTCTTTTACCAGCTTTACGCCTTCTTTCTCAGCGTCTATAGCAATATTTACAAAATTTTTGTTGAACATCTCTCCAATTCGGGGATCGGTGAAAGTATTCTTTGCCATAAGCTTACAAGGTCCACACCAGGTAGTATACAAATCAATGAAAATAAGTTTATTTTCTTTAGCTGCGATTTTTTTCGCTGCCTCTAAATCAATTTTTTGAAAATTGATACCAGTGTTTTGTGCATTAAATAAAACTCCTGCTAATATGAGGAGACTCAATATTATTTTTTTGAACATAATGTTTCTTTTTTTATATGTTCCATTAAAAAAGGAAAATCACCCGTTAATTTGATTGTTTTGTGTAATGAATTGATTTTTAGGTTGAAAAAATGCTGTTATTTCTTATTTTTTTGATTTGTTCAACACATTTATACTTTTGATTCTGGGCATTATGCCTGCTGGAATATTGGTATTTGTTCTGGATTTCCTCAATACTTTTATTTTCAATAAAAATATCATGGATCAGATTCTGACAATGCAGAGAGATAGATTTAACATAACCAACCAGCTTTTCCCAATAATATTTTTCATTTTCGATGGCAGAATTAATTTCCTGGTAGTTTTCTGTAAAATAGTTTTCAGGAGACTCTACATAAAAATTTCTGTTTCTCAATCTTTTTAACCACAAATTTTTAGAAATTCCAATGAGATAATTTCCCAGGCAGGTTTGGATCTTGAAATTGTCAGCATGTAATTTTTCATAGAGGATCAGCAGCGCATCTTGGAAAATATCTTCTGCATCTTCCAGATTACCTTTATTTTTAAGGATAAATTTTTTTGTATATCCGAAATACTGTTGGTATAAAACACCAAAAGCTATATTGCTGTCTTTTTTAAAATCATCAACAGCTAATGAATTAGTTGTTCTTCTGTCCATACTACAGTTATCTTTTTTTGAGTATTTCTATCGGTCTGATACCTGCGGTCCTGTCTTAGAGGGATTACTCCCAGAATATGGTTCCTTGAATCACACAATAACCAACTCTTTTCCCTTACCAGAACAGATAGTTTCTCGTCTCTAAAAAATTTAGAAACTTTCTTTTTACCCGAAAAACCTATTGGATAAAACTCATCTCCATCCTGCTGTTTTCTCAAATAGAGTGGAAAGTGAAGCTTTTCAGCATCAAAATCCCATTCAAATCTTTTATTGATTTCATTAATGTTTTCAATATGATTTACGAGATTGATGGTGGTTTGGTTTTCGGAAAAATCAAAATGATGGATCAGTATTATTTCTTCTTCGATTTCCGATACATTGTTTTTCTCCATAAAAATCAGTTCATCACGATTGATTATCAACTGATATTCTTTTGAAAAAAAAGAACGGTTATTTTCTGCTTTAAAAATTTTAGGGATTTCTTCCTCTTGGTTGAAGCCGTATTTTTTTAAAATTTCAAATTTCACGAAATCGCTTTCCTGATCCAGCTTTTCCTTTGATAAGATTTTATGGTCTGGGTTAAATATCGTAAGGCGATTTTCTATTTCCTGAATCTGTTTCTGGACAAAATCTTTGGTTTGATTTAGATATAAAGAACTTTTTTTGAAGTTTTCCAGAAAGTGATCATTGGTTTCCAATAATTTCGGAACAATTTCATTTCTGATTTTGTTTCTCAGATAATCACTCTTTTTATTGGAAAGATCTTCCCGGAACTCAATATTGTTTTCTTCTGTAAACTGATAAATTTCCTGCTTGGAGAATGGTAAAAGCGGGCGGAGGATATAATTGTCATTGGCAGGAATACCACTCAGACCATTAATTCCTGCAGCTTTGGAAAGGTTAATGATGAACGTTTCCAGCTGATCGTTCAGGTGATGGGCCGTAACCAGGTATTCCAGATTTTCCTTTTCCTGAATTTCTTTAAAAAAAGTATAGCGGAGTTCTCTGGCCCAAAGCTGAATAGAATTGTCTGGTTTTCGATCCTTTTCCGAAACTTCATACAGATGGAACCTGATATGATTTTTCTCACAAAAATCCTGCACTACTTTTTGATCCCTATCAGAATCTTCTCCCCGGAGTTTATAATTGATATGAGCCACCTGAAATGAACTCTCAGAATTCTGCTTTTCATCTCTCAAATCGCGGAATAATGAGACCAGAGCCATAGAGTCAGCCCCTCCGCTTACTGCTAAAAGGTAGGAGTGGTTTTCCGGTTGGTGAATAAGGTTTTCTAATTGTTTTCTGAAGCTTGATTTTTTCAACATATGTGTTGAGAATTTCTTTTATACAAAGATAATCCATATAATTCAATTGAATTTTCCTAACTTTGAGTAGTCTAAAAATGATTACTTATGAAGATTTTAAAAATTTTAGCGGTTTCTGCAATGGCGTTGGGGATGACCTCTTGTGTAAGCAAGAAGCAGTATGATGCCTTAAGCACAAACTATAAGCAATGTATTGAAAATATCGGAGAAAGACAGAGAGAAATTCAAGATTTGAAATCTCAAAACTCTGCATTAACAGGTGAAAATAATTTATTAAAAAGCCAGCATGATGCTTTAAAATCATCATTGGATGCATGTCTTTCCAATACAGGAAAAAGCTCTGCTAATATTGATAAGCTTGTGGGAGAAATCAACGCTTCCAACTCATATATCAAGCAGCTAATTTCAAGCAATGCTAAAAATGATAGCTTAAACCTTGCTTTGTCTAACAAGCTGAAGAGGTCTTTAGATAATGTATCAGATGAAGATGTACAGGTGAAAGTGTTGAAGGGTGTAGTAATGATCTCCCTTTCAGATAAAATGCTATACAAGACAGGTGATTACACGATCTTACCGGCAGCTCAGGAAGTGCTAGGTAAAGTAGCTAAGGTAATCAATGATTATGATAAATATTCAGTATTGATTGAAGGTAATACAGATAATGCTCCATTAAATTCAGTAAACTTACCAAGAGACAACTGGGATCTTTCTGCATTAAGAGGTACTTCTGTTGCTAAGGTTCTTCAGACTCAGTTTGGAGTAGACCCTGCAAGAATTACAGCAGGAGGTCGTTCTGAATATAACCCGAAAGCGACCAATATGAGTGTTTCCGGAAGAGCAGAAAACAGAAGAACAGAAATCATCATTATGCCTAAGCTGGATGAGTTTATGAAGCTGATGGATATTGCTCCAAAGAAATAATGAAATTATAATAAAAAATAAATCCCGAAGAAATTCGGGATTTATTTTTTTAATCAAATTAATTCTTCTTTTTTCAAAAGGGAAATAATTCGTCGTAAAAAATGATTGGATATTTCAGTCTTGTCTTTTTTTGCAGAAGACTGTGTACTTCCTTTTGGAGGTACTTTTTTTTGATTCTCATGGTTAGTTTGTGGTTGATCTTCTGCAATCATTTTGTTTTCTAGTGTTTTTACCCCTTCGTTCTCTTTGCAAACTTATCATTAATACTACAGAAAAAACATCCGTATTTTCACGGTATTTTGTATGGGATTTTTCCCAAAAGTTTCATTGTTGAATTCTCTAAGATATTTTATTTTAAATATAATTATTTGATTAATAAAAGAATGTGTATATTTAAATCTCCGTAAGAGGAAATAAAATTAGAGGTATCCGAAAATCTTAAAGAGTAGGAAATTAATACTAAACAAAATAATTATGAAAAATTCAAAAAAACTTTCAAGAGGAGAAATGAAAACTGTAAAAGGTGCTATTACAGGGTGTAATCCACAGATATTTTGTACTAGTCCACAGACAAAATGTTGCCCAGGATGGGTTTGTGCCGGTATAAGACAATATTGTATAGCCATATAATGATTTTTTACTTAAAAGTTAGATATGCCTAAGAAAAAAGAGAGGAATTAATTCCTCTCTTTTTTGTATCTTATACTCAACAGAGGCGGTTTGTTTAAAAAGAAGTTTAAAATCCTTAAATTTGTTTAAATTAAAATGGTATGAGTTTTTTTGAAGAAAAGAATCCTGAAATGGATAGATATTTGGAAGCACATGCTTCCTCAGAATCCGAAATTCTGAAAAAGCTGAGAAGAGAAACTTATCAGAAAACCACACAGCCTCATATGATTTCGGGCTATCAGCAGGGAAGATTGCTTACGATCATATCCCAAATGCTACGGCCTACAAACATTCTTGAAATCGGAACATTTACCGGATATGCTACACTGTGCCTGGCTTCAGGATTAGCAAAAGATGGTAAAATTACTACGTTGGATGTGAATGAGGATCTTGCTTATCTTCCGAAAAAATATTTTGAATCCAGCGAATACGCTGCTCAGATTGATTTCAAACTTCAGGATGCAAAAGAATTCTTACAAGAAACAGATGAGTTTTTTGACTTGATTTTTGTAGATGCCGATAAAGAAAACTATGCAGACTATTTCAGACTGATAAAACCTCATACAAAGTCAGGATCAGTAGTGATGTTTGATAACGTTTTATGGTATGGAAAAGTACTGGAAGAAAATCCGAAACTGAAATCCACGCAGTCTATTCAGGAATTGAATGATTTAGCAGCAAAAGACGAAGATTTTGAAAATCTTATTTTACCTTTGCGTGATGGAGTCAACTTCCTTCGCAGGAAGTAATTAAATGAAAAGATTAAGAGATTTGGAAGTTATATAATGATGTAATATCCAAATCTCTTAATTTCCTAATTTCTAAAAGAATAAAATGAATAAAGGAATTTGTATTGTAACAGTAGCACCCGTGAGAGCAGAAGGTTCTGACAAGGCAGAGATTGTTACGGAAATATTGTTTGGAGAAAGTGTAGATATTTTAGAAGTGAATAAAAACTGGACTAAAATAAAAATGCATTATGATGGTTATGAAGGATGGATGGATACCAAACAGCTAAAAACGGTAACAGAAGAAGATCTGACCAATAGAAAAGTGACTGTAGTTACGGAAGACTTTTCCTCTGTTATAATGAATGATGGTAAAACTTTGTTATCAATGGGTTCTGAAGTGGAATTTCCTGTGGTAGCGTCAAGAAGAAGCCACGATGTAAGGGAAAGTGTTGCTCTTACAGCCAAAGAATTCCTTAATGTGCCTTATCTATGGGGTGGTAAAAGCTTTTTTGCGGTAGACTGCTCCGGATTTACTCAATTGGTTTACAAAGTTCACGGTATTAAGATTCCGAGGGATGCTTCACAGCAGGCAGAAATAGGGGAAGACCTTACTTTTGTGGAAGAAACGAAGCCGGGAGACTTAGCCTTCTTTGAAAACGCTGAAGGAAAGATTATCCATGTTGGTATTATGCTGGAGAACCAGAAAATTATTCATGCATCAGGAAAAGTGAGAATTGATACACTGGATTCTACCGGAATCTTTAATAAGGAAATGAATAAACATACTCATAAACTGAGAGTACTTAAAAGCATTATTTAAAACATGAAAACTTCCGGCATATTATTAATTGTAAACACTCTTTTACTGGTTGTAATCTGGGTCTTTACAGGAATTAAATATGCTGAGTTGCCTGATGTAATTCCTACGCATTTTGATTTTCAAGGGAATGTTGATGGAGAATCAGGAAAGGCAACAATTTGGGTTTTACCCTGTATTGCTACTTTTATTCATCTTCTTTTTATAGGAATAAAAGATCCCAATTTATCCCTTTTGAATGTTCCTCAAAGTTTTCGTAACAAAAGAACGCTGAAACTGTATTTGTTTTCTCTGGAACTTCCTGTAATGGTTTTGTTTTTGGATATTATTGTTGAAAGCATTCGTGTTGCAGAAGGAAAACAAACAGAGCTTAGCGATGCTGTTTTCTTTATTTTAGGAGCAATGATGATGATAATTGGAATAGGGCTTATAAAATCATTTCGGGAAGGTAAAACAAAGTCTAACGGCTAGATCTATCAAAATTGAATTTACTTTATAATATATTTATCAGTCTTCTGATTTTTGGAATGAAAGTTTTCTCATTATTTAATGATAAAACTAAAAAAGGCGTTGAGGGAAGAAAGCAGTCTTTAGATAAGGTAAAATCTGCTTTTTCAAAAACAGATAAGGTGATCTGGATGCATGCTGCCAGCTTAGGAGAATATGAGCAGGGTTTGCCTGTACTGGAAAGGCTTAAGGATCAGTTTCCAGATCATAAAATCCTGGTAACATTCTTTTCCCCGTCAGGATATGAAAATGTAATTAAAAAGAAACATATTGCAGATGTAATCTGTTACCTCCCATTTGATAGAAAGAATACTGTAAAAGAATTTATCTCACAATTTGATGTTAAACTATTTTTTACGGTTAAGTATGACTACTGGTATAATCTGCTTGCAGTACTACGAGAGAAAAATGCAAAGATCTATGTGATTTCTGCTTTATTCTACGAGAGTCAATCTTTTTTTACCTCGTATGGGAAATGGTTTGTGAAACAGCTTAAGCAAAATGTAGACTGGTTCTTTCATCAGACCCAATTCTCATTGGCTTTGGCTAAAAGTGTAGGACTTGTGAAGTCTTCTGTAACAGGAGATACCAGGTTTGATAGGGTAAAACAACTTCGAAATCGTGATAACCAAGTTGAGTATATTACAGACTTTATAGCAGATCAGAAAGCTGTTGTTTTTGGGAGTTCCTGGCAGGCAGAGGAGAAAATAGCAGAAATGATTTCCCGTAAAAATAACACGATCAAAATAATCATTGCTCCTCATGATTTGAAGAGGGTAGAGCACCTGAAAAATATCTTTCCTGATGCTTTATTGTATAGCGAAATAAAGAAATCTGAGTCTTTAATCTTTAAGCCTCAAATCTTAGTTATAGATAGTATAGGATTGCTTTCAAAGCTTTATTCCTATGCTGATATAGCAGTCGTAGGTGGGGGATTCCATGATGCAGGGCTTCATAATATTCTGGAGGCTGCCACATTTGGCGTTCCGGTTATCTTTGGAAATCATTATAAAAAGAATCCTGAAGCAGACGATCTTATTAACAAAAATGGAGGGAGGTCTTTTGCAGACGAAGCCACGGCTGCAGAATTCGTGTTATTTCTTGCTAATAAGGATCATGAAGAAGAACTTGCAGAAATGGCTGAAAAGGCAAAGAATTTCGTTGATGAAAAACCCGGTTCTACAGAAATGATCCTCCATAAAATCCTATCTTAAGAATCCCTGGCTTTTGATGTCCTTCATAATTTGATCAATATTTTCAGGAATACGATCACACTCAAGCCAGTTGAAATCAAGACCATTGTTAATGCATAGTTTTTGGAGATAATGATTTTCAGATATTTTTTGCTGTAGGGTTCTTAAAAGTTCATCAAATTCCATCCAATAATCTTCATCCAGTTTTTTAATGATAGTGAGAGACTTGAATATTTTATTGATGATGTAAATGTAAAGTTTGTAAACATTATCAAATCGTTGTCTGCTCAGATCATTATTGTGATCTAATATTCTATCAATCATCAGAAGATTGAGGGATACCTCCCCGAATTTATCTGTTGTTATTTTGATGTGTTCAGTGATTTCTGCACTGATTTTTCGGATAATGGTCAGGAAATACTTAGTGTTGCCAATATATTTTGATGCCAAAAGAATTTTTTCTTCTACATTTTGTTCCATGGCATTTCTCTTATCGTCAGTAGTTTCCGGATCAATAAGCTCGAAATACAGTTTTTTAGATAATAATTTATCTTTTCTCAGGAGCCTGAAAATAAGTTTGTCCTTCTCTGTGCTTGAAAAAGCACTCAGTGCCGCCTTAAACTCTTTTGAATACTCCATTAGTTGAATATTTTTGAATATTTTAGAAATCCGTTTATTGCCCAGTTTGCCGTATAATACAATGATTTTACAGTGGAGAATCCCATAAAGTCTTTATATACGAGGTACTGGTCTTTAATAATATTTTTTTTATTTCTAGAAACACTGTTCTCACGCATTCTGTATTTCGCCATCGTTTTATTGATAGGCATTCCTTCCGGAATTACTTTCAGTAGATTTAACCACATTACATGGTCTTCACGCTTGCTTTTTACCGGGAACAGAAACTTTCCGACTCTTTTAGTATCATACATCGTAGAGACCGGTGCCAGTCGGCAGGTTTTCAATAAATTAGAGAAAGTAACAATTTTATCTGCAAGAAAATCTTTTAATATGGGCTGGAGCTGCTCATCACATCTTGAATAATTACAGTAGACAAGCTCTGCATTGTGTTCCTGCATATAGCCTGTCATGGTCTCAAGGTATTCAGGGTACCAAAAATCATCAGAATCCAGAAATGCAATGTACCGGCCCTCAGCTCTCTCAAGACTATTGTTTCTTGCATTTCCTGCCCCACCATTTTTCTCCAGAACCTGAAGTTTGATTCTTGGGTCATTATACTTTCTGATGATCTCAACCGTGTTATCCTTAGAAAGATCATCAGTAATGAGCCATTCCCAGTTTTCATAGGTTTGATTCAGAACAGACTGTATTGTTTCTTCTATAAAATCAGCAGAATTGTAGCAGGGAGTAATAATGGAGACCAGGTCTTTCATTCGTGTTGTAAAATATCGGTAAAATTATAAAAATCTTTTTTCATAAAGGTGCCATGAAGCGATTCCGACTCCAATAACCACAAACATACATACAATACTCATAAGATATGGATTGTAGTTGGCAAAAAGTCCCAAAGTAGCAAATACTCTGATGATAGGGAAGTGGAAGATATAAATTCCGTACGTGAAATCCCCGTATTTTCCAAAATTATTCAGGAACTTGAAGGAATAAGCAATATACAGGACGATAATGCTAATCATTATGGGCGAGAATAGTTTTATTTTAAAAATAAGATCAATCCAGACCGTAAGGATAGCAATGATGAAAAGGGTATTTTTATGCTGAATAAACTTATCAAAATGAAAATAAAGAAGCATTCCGCCAATAAAATAGCATAATGAACCTGGAAGCTGCCTTGAAAGTGCTGCTTTTCCGGACATTTCAAAATAATTAAGATAAATGAGAGATAGAAAGTATAAAACAATCAGACTGATAGTACGGTATTTATTGTTTTTTCCAAACAGTAAAAACATCAGCGGAACTGCTATGTAAAAACACATTTCGATCTTAAGGGTCCATAAAGCCCCGTTTACCGCTTGATTTCCAAATACCCCCGGAAGCCATGGAGCTTTAAAATTGAGGAATATTGAATTCCAGAACAAATATTTATACACCTGTGTATTGCTGAAGTATTCGGAGAAGGGTAAAGTACTCACCAGGCTCAATAGAGTAGCACAAAGGAATACAACAAGTAAATAAGCAGGAACAATCCTGTTGAACCTTTTCTTAGCGTAGCTTTTCAGGCTGGAAGATCTCTCGTAGCTTCTTGCAATTAAGAAACCACTTACAATGAAAAACGAGAAAACAGCAACTTCAACAGGGCTATGGGTTAAAAAGGAAAGCTTTTCAGAAGCACTTAAAGCACCCAAATGTCCAACGAAGACAATAAAAGCGAGGAGAACACGGATGAAGTCAAAATTGTTTTTCGTTATAGCCTGCATTTTTTTTCTTTCCTACAAAAATAACTTTTTTAATAAAACAGAGGTATTTTCAAATGTTCAATATTTGTTAAATAAAGAGAATATGGCCTCATGCTATTTTAAAATATGTATAAATAAAAGCCGATAAAATAATTTTTCACAAAAAATAGTAATATAAATCAAAAAAATTATAATTTTAGCGCTTGAAAAAATTGATCTATGAAGAAATTAGCACTACTATTTTTTGGTTTATCATTATTGGTAACTACCGGCTGTAATAATAGCAACGATATTGTTATAGATGAACCTGTTATTGGACTCTGGCAACCGCTAAAAGAAGTGGTTACTACCGTTGAGGTAGGGGAGCAGCCAATTTCAGATGTGATTACATATACCGACTGCCAGAAACAATCCAGATGGTGGTTCAGTACGGAAATAACCGGGAAAAGAATAGATGTGGAGGATCCTACTACAGGAACAGCCTGTAATATTTTACCTGATAAAAACTTTACATACTCATACGATAAAAGTGGTAAAACCCTTCAGATCAAATATCAGGGAGTGGTAGCACCGGTGAATACAAAAGTTATGACACTGGATGCAACAACGCTCAATTTATCAATTAGAGAAGAAACCGAAGATCCTACGATATACAAAACAAGAACTATTACTTTTAAAAGAGTGAACCCTCAGTCTTAATAGTGTCCTTCAAGATATAATAAAGGTCTCATCTTCGGGTGAGACCTTTCTGTTTACAGGGAATGGTAATTCATCATAAATTAAATTTCTATTTCCTTTAAAATCATTATTTTTGTGAATCTTGTTTTACAAGAAAAATAATTCGATATTAAAGTCTAACATATAAACATCTATATAAAGTGTTTTACGATCATCAGCAGATAGAAAAAAAGTGGCAGAAATACTGGGAGGACAATCAAACATATAAAACTTCCAACAATACCGATAAACCTAAATTTTATGTACTCGATATGTTTCCGTACCCATCCGGAGCAGGACTTCACGTAGGACATCCGCTAGGATATATTGCGTCAGATATCTATGCGAGGTATAAAAGACACCAGGGGTTTAACGTTCTCCACCCGGTAGGTTATGACAGCTTCGGGCTTCCTGCTGAGCAGTATGCAATCCAGACAGGACAGCATCCCGCTATTACTACAGAACAAAATATCAACAGATACGAGGAGCAATTAAGAAAAATCGGATTCTCATTTGACTGGAGCAGAGAAGTAAGAACTTCTGATGCCTCTTATTATAAATGGACCCAGTGGATTTTTATCGAGCTGTATCACTCCTGGTATAATAAAAATACAGACAAGGCAGAATCTATTGATACTCTAATCAAACATTTTGAAGAAAAAGGGACAGAAGGATTAAATGCCAATCAAAACGATGAATTGAATTTCACCGCTGAAGAATGGGCTAATGCTTCTGATATTGATAAAGAAGATATCTTATTAAACTATCGTCTTGCTTTTAGAGCAGAGACTACAGTGAACTGGTGCCCTGCTTTAGGAACAGTTTTAGCGAATGATGAGATAAAAGACGGAAAATCTGAAAGAGGAGGTTTCCCTGTGTTCCAAAAGAAAATGATGCAGTGGAGCATGAGAATTTCTGCTTACTCTGAAAGACTGTTACAAGGTCTTTCTACATTGGACTGGCCGCAACCGTTGAAAGATGCTCAGGAATACTGGATCGGAAAATCTCAGGGAGCACAGGTTCAGTTCCAGGTAGAAGGTCATAACGAAATTGTTGAGGTTTTCACTACAAGACCTGATACCATCTTTGGAGCAACCTTTATGGTATTGGCTCCGGAAAATCCTTTAGTGGATACTATTACTACAGAGGCTCAAAAAGCAGAAGTAGATACTTATATAGAAGAAACTTCCAAGAAAACCGAAAGAGACAGAATGTCTGACGTGAAAAACGTGAGCGGAGCTTTCACAGGAAGTTATGCAATCAACCCGTTCAGCGGAGAGAAAATGCCAATCTATATTTCAGACTATGTATTAATGGGATATGGAACAGGAGCTGTAATGGCTGTTCCTGCACATGACGAACGTGACCACAGATTTGCAAAGAAATTTAATTTAGAAATTAAAAAAGTAGTTGAAACAGAAGAAGACGTTCAGGAAAATTCTTTTGACTCTAAAGACTCTGTTTGTGTAAACTCAGATTTCTTAAACGGATTACATTATGCTGAAGCCAAGTCCAAAATAATTTCTGAAATTGAAACGAAAGGTATCGGTCACGGAACGACGAACTACAGACAACGTGATGCTATTTTCTCCAGACAACGGTATTGGGGAGAACCGGTTCCTATATATTATAAGGATGGAATGCCATACACATTACCTGTTTCTGCATTACCATTAGAACTCCCTGAAGTTGAAAAATATTTGCCAACGGAAGATGGAGATCCACCACTAGGAAATGCTAAAACATTTGCATGGGATGAGGTAAACCAAAAAGTAGTTTCTACAGATTTAATTGATGACCAAACAATATTCCCGTTAGAATTATCTACAATGCCAGGTTGGGCTGGAAGCTCATGGTATTTCCTTAGATATATGGATCCACAGAATGATGGAGAATTCAGCGCAAAGAACCTTTCAGATTATTGGGGACAAGTAGACTTATATATAGGAGGTAGCGAGCATGCAACCGGTCACTTATTATATTCCCGTTTCTGGAATATGTTCTTAAAAGACAGAGGATATATCAATCATGATGAGCCTTTTCAGAAATTAATCAACCAGGGAATGATCCTGGGGATGAGTGCATTCGTATATAGAATTGATGGTACTAATCAATATGTATCTAAAAATTTAGCAAGCGAATATCAGACTCAGCAGATCCATGTTGATGTATCCTTATTAAAAGGAACATCTGATGAATTGGATACTGAAGCATTCAAAGCATGGAGACCAGACTATGCTCATGCAGAATTTATTCTGGAAGATGGAAAATACATCACAGACCGTGAAGTAGAAAAAATGTCCAAGTCAAAATACAATGTAGTAAACCCTGATGATATTTGTGATGAATATGGGGCAGACGGACTAAGGTTGTATGAAATGTTCTTAGGACCATTAGAGCAATCCAAGCCTTGGAATACACAGGGACTAAGCGGAGTATATGGTTTCCTTAAAAAATTCTGGAATCTTTATTTCAATGGAGAGGTATTTGAAGTTTCTGAAGAAGAACCTACAAAAGCAGAATATAAAGTTTTGCATACCTTAATAAAGAAAGTCGTTTACGATATTGAAAACTTCTCTTTCAATACTTCTGTATCATCATTTATGATTGCTGTAAATGAGCTTCAGAAATTAAAATGTAACAAACGCAATATTTTAGAACCGCTAGCCGTTATCATTTCTCCATATGCACCGCACATTTGTGAAGAATTGTGGAGTTTATTAGGTCATGATACCTCTATCGAATTCGAGAAGTTTCCGGCATTAAACGAAGATTATCTAATCGAAGATGAAATTGAGTATCCGGTAAGTGTAAATGGTAAAATGAAGTTCAAAATTTCTCTTTCAGCTCAATTATCTGCTAAGGAGGTAGAAGATTTGGTGATTTCAAATGAGAAAATGCAACAGATTTTGGAGGGTAAAACTCCCTCTTACATCTACAAAGACTAATTCTTTATCTGAATTCACTGTAATCAGCATATTCTTAATAGCCTCTCCTTTTTGCTTTACTCGCAGGTTTACATTTTCACCATTATGTTTTATGG
>NZ_CALNWX010000023.1:0-60718 GCF_940807095.1 Chryseobacterium sp. Marseille-Q3244
TCAGCCACCCCAAAAGAATTTTTCCAATCGGAAGGCTGGATAAACCCAGTGAAGGACTTATTCTTTTAACCAGTGATGGTGACATTGTAAATAAAATTCTACGAGCCAGAAATAATCACGAAAAAGAGCTGCCTTAAATTCCTCTCTTTTTTCTTTGTTTTGAGCACAACCTCCAAGGAAAAGAAGTCCAAGTATTGCTCCTGCCCATATTTTTTTCATAATGATACTTTTTTATGTTTGGTGTTATATCAAATATAATGATTTTATTAAAAAGACAAAAGATAAAAGACAAAAGATAAAAGATAAAAGATAAAAGATAAAAGATAAAAGATCTTATCGTTAAAGAACTATTGCGTTTATGTATATTCATTCAGATATCAACATCAATAGGTGAGTGGGCTTTAGCCCAGCCACTCAATAAATAAAAAATCAAATTCCATTGGCTTTAGCCAAAACCTAAGAATCAAATTTAAATTTCATTCTTTTAATTCCTATGATTTACTATTCTTTTCAACAAAAAAAATCTGCAGCGCTTTCAACTGCAGATTTTCCATTTTTAAATTAAACGTATATAATGCTATTTGGCAGGAGGTGTTGCCATCGAATCCTTTTTCATCTTCATGCTGTCCGGATTCGTCATTTTTGTAGTCATAGTGTCTGTTGTCATGGGTGATGCAGCCCGTGTATTAGCTGAATCACTGTTGCTTGTAGACATGGATGACTCCTTGGTTCCACAGCTCACTGCAAATAATCCTATGCCGATAGCTGTTAACAATAACTTTTTCATACAATTTTATTTTGGGGTGTAATCATGAAAAAACAACTATTATTCCTAACAAGGTGGAAGGAATCGTAAAATATAGGTAAAGTTTGTTAAAAGATGTTAGGTAGTAAAGGAGTAGGAGGGTTTGAGAGTATTAGAGTATTAGAGTAGAATTGAATAAAGGGGTTGATGACAAGCAGAATCAGAACCTTGAAATTTAAACATTCTTACCCTCAAACGCTAATACTCTCAAACTTTATCATATCCCATAAAAAAGCCCCGAAACCGAAATTCCGAGGCTATATTGAAAGAACAGACAACAATTACTCATTGCCCATTACTCATTACTCATCATTACCCTAGGTAAGGATATTTATAATCTTTTGGAGAAACAAAAGTTTCTTTTACACTTCTTACAGACGTCCATCTAAGAAGGTTCATTTTAGAACCCGCTTTGTCATTTGTTCCTGAGGCTCTACCACCACCGAAAGGCTGTTGACCTACTACAGCACCAGTTGGCTTATCGTTGATGTAGAAGTTACCAGATGCATTTTCTAAAGCTTTATAAGCCTCAGCAATTGCGTAACGGTCTTGAGAGAATACAGAACCTGTTAACGAATAAGGAGAAGAAGAATCAACTAATTTAAGAGTCTCTTTCCAGTCCTGATCTTCATATACAAATACAGAAAGGATTGGGCCAAAGATTTCTTCTACCATACTTTCGTATTGAGGGTTTGTAGTTTCGATTACTGTTGGGTGTACGAACCATCCTTTAGAATCATCACATGTTCCACCGATTGCTACAGTAGCCTCAGAAGATTCGTTTGCTCTTGTGATATATCCTTTACATTTTTCGAAAGAATTTTTGTCGATTACAGCGTTTACGAAGTTAGATGTGTCTTCAGGAGAACCGATTTTAATAGTAGCCATTTGAGCTTCCATTACTTTTTTCACATCAGCCCAAAGAGACTTAGGTACATAAGCTCTTGAAGCCGCAGAACATTTCTGTCCTTGGTATTCGAAAGCACCTCTTACTAAAGCAGTAGCTACCGCTTCAACGTTAGCAGATGGGTGAGCGATTACAAAGTCTTTACCACCAGTTTCTCCAACAATTCTTGGATATGTTCTGTAGTTATGGATATTGTCACCGATCATTTTCCACATTCCTTGGAATACTTTTGTAGAACCTGTGAAGTGAAGACCTGCAAAATCTCTGTGAGCCAATACTTTCTCAGCAGTTTCTTTACCATCTGTAAAGATCATGTTGATTACTCCAGCAGGAAGACCCGCTTCAATTAATACATCCATGATTACTTTAGCAGAATAAACCTGCTTATCAGAAGGTTTCCAAACCACAACGTTTCCTAACATCGCCATACAAGTAGGAAGGTTTCCGGAAATCGCTGTAAAGTTAAATGGAGTTACTGCAAAACAGAATCCTTCTAATGGTCTGTATTCTACACGGTTCCAGATTCCATTGTCAGAAACCGGCTGCTCAGAATACATTTCTGTCATGAATTCAACATTGAATCTTAAGAAATCGATGAACTCACAAGCAGAATCAATTTCAGCCTGGTGTACGTTTTTAGATTGTCCGATCATTGTAGCAGCATTGATTACATCTCTGTAAGGACCTGCCAATAGATCAGCAGCCTTTAAGAAAATTGCTGCACGTTGTTCCCAACCTAGTTCGTTCCATTCTTTTTTAGCTGCCAATGCCGCGTTGATAGCGTCATCCACATGCTGCATACCACCTTGGTAATAAAATCCGAAGTCGTGAGCATGATCCTGAGGAGACTGAAGTTGTACTTTATTATCAGTTTTTACTTCCTTTCCGTTGATAATCATTGGGATTTCAACCTTCTCAGCCCACATTTTCTTATAAGTGTTGATAAGGCTTTTTACTTCCGGAGATCCCGGTTCATAAGAATTTACCGGCTCATTTACCGCTAATGGTACTTGCGAAATTGCTTTTGACATATTACGTTTTATTATTTTATTAAATTAAATAAGTATGTTGTATACAAATTTACGACAATTATAAGGAAAGAAAAAAATCACACCTCTTTTTGTAAAATAAACTTTATTAAAGGATAATCATTGGCATATAATGTTTTTTGAGTATTATATGTTAGAGATATTCTATATATTTATTCAATCCTTTATATAGAAGAAAAGATATATAGATTTGTTATAATTATTGGAATTGGGACAATAAAATATTTGTCATAGTTGATAAGCTATCTTTAAGTGTTGTAAATAAAGGATTTATAAAGAAATGTTAAATTTATATAAAATTGTATTTGTTGCGATTTTGAACATTTTAAATAATTTTTTTGATAGCCGGAGTTTTAAGATTTCTCTACTTTTACATCATTATTAATCAGGTATGAAAAAAAGAGTCATATTTTTCTCTTTTGTATTATTTTTCTCAGCTTTATGTGTAGGTATCTTTACCCATACAGGGAAAACTAAATCATACAGTGATGTCTTATCAAAAATCAACCTTCTTCAGCAAAAATCGGATCAGCAGACCCAGCCTGAAATTTATAGTTTTTCAGATGCGCAGGATGTACAGGATTCCAATGATTGGGAGAAAGTAAAGTTTGATTATTCAATACTTGCTCAGCAGTGGCTTCACTATTTCTTTGCAAAGTATACTTTTGAGACTCCCGTTGCGGCCGTTCAAAACCGCGTTTATATTACAGCACCAAGATACATTCTGTATCATTCCCTGCAAATAGCAGGCTGCTAATCTTATCTTAAACTTTAATGATCTGCTGTGGTTTGTATCCTTTTATAGGTGCTGACCCATAAGCATCATTCCCCATTTTCAAATTTTTGAACCTATCTATTTGCCTTTTCAGAAAGGCGAACAGGATACTGTTTGTCCAATTTTAAATAAAAATACTATGCACTTAACACCGAGAGAAACGGAGAAGCTTATGCTATTTCTGGCAGGAGAGCTGGCTCTAAAAAGAAAGGCTAGAGGCCTTAAATTAAATTATCCAGAATCAATAGCGTTGATCAGCCACTTTTTGCTTGAAGGAGCAAGAGACGGAAAAAAAGTAGCTGAACTGATGCAGGAAGGCGCTAATCTTTTAACTAAAGATGATGTAATGCCTGGCGTGGCAGATATGATCCACGATGTTCAGATTGAAGCTACATTCCCTGATGGAACAAAGCTGGTAACCGTACACAACCCAATCCGTTAATTCCTATTGATTATGATACCAGGAGAAATTTTTGTAAAAGAAGGTACAATTATCTGCAATGAAGGCAGAGAAACTGTCAAAATAAAAGTAACCAATACAGGAGATCGTCCTATTCAGGTTGGTTCACACTTTCACTTTTTCGAAGTAAACAAGGCAATGAGCTTTGATCGTGAAAAAGCTTTCGGAAAGAGACTGAATATTGTAGCCAGTACTGCAGTACGTTTTGAACCGGGAGAAGAAAAAGAAGTGGAATTGGTAGAAATAGGAGGAACCAAAAAAGCAATGGGCTTCAATAATCTTGTTGATGGACAGGTAGATTCTGAAGATCAGAAAAAAGCAAGCCTTGCAAAAGCTGAAGAGTTAAACTTTAAAAATCAATAAGATGAGCTTAAACGTAGACAGAAAACAATACGCCAATATATTAGGTCCTACCGCTGGAGATAAAATCAGACTGGGAGACACTGAAATCATTATTGAAATCGAAAAAGATTTCACCCATTACGGAGACGAAGCCGTTTTCGGAGGGGGAAAAACCGTACGTGACGGGATGGGACAGAATGTTACTGCCAAAAGAGACGAAGGCGTTCTTGATCTTTGTATCACCGGAGCAGTAATCATCGATCACTGGGGAATTGTAAAAGGAGATATCGGTATTAAAGATGGTAAGATCGTAGGGATCGGTAAAGCAGGTAACCCTGATACCATGGATGGAGTATCTCCTAATATGATCATCGGTGCTTCTACGGAAGTTCACGGTGGAAAAGGATATATTGTAACTGCCGGAGGTATTGATACACACATTCACTACATCTGCCCACAACAAATTGAAACGTCTCTATACAGTGGTATTACTACCATGATCGGAGGAGGAACAGGTCCTAATGACGGAACGAACGCGACAACAGTAACTCCAGGGAAATTCAATATGAAGAAAATGCTTGAAGCAGCAGAAGAATACCCAATGAACCTAGGCTTCTTCGGAAAAGGAAACTGTTCTGCAGAAGAGCCTATCGAAGAGCAGGTAGAAGCGGGAGCATTAGGAGTAAAAATCCACGAAGACTGGGGAGCAACACCTGCAACGATTGATGCAGCATTAAAAGTAGCCGACAAATATGACGTTCAGGTTGCGATCCACACCGATACTTTAAATGAAGGAGGATTCCTTGAAGATACCATGAGAGCGATCAACGGAAGAGTAATCCACACCTTCCACACGGAAGGAGCAGGGGGAGGTCACGCGCCGGACATCATCAAAGCTGCGATGTATCCAAACGTATTACCAGCGTCTACTAACCCTACACGTCCTTATACCGTAAATACAATCGACGAGCACTTAGATATGCTGATGGTTTGCCATCACCTGAGCAAAAACATCCCTGAAGATGTGGCATTCGCAGATTCACGTATCCGTCCTGAAACCATTGCAGCTGAAGATATTCTTCATGATATGGGAGTTTTCAGTATCATGAGTTCAGACTCTCAGGCAATGGGTAGACCAGGTGAGGTGATTACAAGAACCTGGCAGACTGCAAGCAAAATGAAGGAGCAGAGAGGTGATTTAGCTGAAGATAAAGATAGCGGAAACGATAACTATCGTGCAAAAAGATATGTTGCTAAATATACAATCAACCCAGCGATTGCACACGGTATTTCAGAATATGTAGGATCTATTGAAGAAGGAAAATTGGCAGATTTAGTAATCTGGAAACCGGCATTGTTCGGAGTGAAACCTGAAATGATTGTAAAAGGAGGGTTTGTAATCGCCGCTAAAATGGGAGATCCGAATGCTTCTATTCCAACACCGCAGCCAGTGATCTACAGAAATATGTTTGGTGCTCACGGAAAGGCAAAATATGGTATTTGTGCCAATTTTGTTTCTCAGGTTTCTATTGATAACGGAACGATTGCTTCTTACAAATTAGAGAAAATGATTCTTCCGGTGAAAAACTGTAGAAATATTGGTAAAAAAGATCTTATTCATAACGATAAGACTCCTTTAATTGAAGTAAATCCTGAAAACTATAAAGTAACGGTAGATGGTGAATACATCACTTGTGAACCGGCAGAGACACTTCCTTTAACACAGTTATATTACTTGTTCTAAGATAAGCTTTAAAGAAGTGTCTGAAAACTAAAATTATTTGGTTTTGTCATTCTGAACGAAATGTAATGGAGTGAAGAATCTCCATGGGATTATCAAAGAGATTCTTCCTTCGTCAGAATGACATTTCCAGACACTCTCTTTACTCAAAGTCGATCTGTTAGAATTTTAAAACAATTATAGAACAATTATAGAACTACGTTTAGAATGAAATATTTAAATAAAACAGTTTTTTCTCTTGCTATAGCCGGGATGTCTTTACTTTCTGGTAATGTAAGCGCTCAGTTTTTAGGAGGACACAGGCTGAAGAGTGATGAAGATGGACCCAAAGGACAATTTATGATGTATGGTTCATTGGATTATTCAAAAGTTACTACTCCTACCAGCAGCAGCAGTACCGTTTCCAGTGCACCATTAGGTGTGGGATATTTTATCAATAACAATGACCTTGTTGGGGTTAATTATGCATACTCACAAAATTCTGTAAATCATAATGTTGTGTATAAACAAAATGAAGCCGGAGTTTGGTACAGTCCGTCTTTAATGCTTGGAAAATACTTCGTATTGATCGGGCAGATAGATGCTCACTACGTTTGGGGGCAGCAACAGTCAACAACAGCGGATGCGATGCAGAACTTTAATGGGTTCCGTCTTCGTGCTTATCCTCTGATCGGAATCTTATTAGGTGGAGGCTGGGCCCTGAAATTCAAATTTGCAGAACTTTCAATGCTTCAGACTAAAACTAAAGAAGAAGGCTGGACGAAGAGTTACGTAGCAGGACTTAGTGGTTCAACATTCGGGGTTGGTATTTCTAAAAACTTTGACTTCAGAAAAAAATCGGCTAAAGATGATAATTAATCAAACCATAGGCAATCTCACCGAAAATCCTACGGAAAAGAATATCGATTATCTGGATCTGGAGTGGTTTGAAACCACGAAAAGAATCCAACGCAAAAGAACCAGAAATGGAGTAGATGTTGCCATCAAGTTTCTAAAAGAAGGTCAGCGTTTGCGTGAAGGAGATATTCTTTTTGAGGATGCAGAAAAAGTAATTGCGATCAATGTGCTGGAAACAGATGCGATCGTAATGGTTCCCGGCTCTTTATTGGAAATGGGAACTGTATGTTATGAAATCGGAAACAAGCATATTCCGCTTTTTATTCAGGAAGATAAAGTATTGCTTCCGTTTGAAATGCCTATGTTCAGATGGCTGGAAGCAAGCGGTTTTAAACCGGAAAAACAATCCGTAAAACTTCTTAATCTTCTAAAATCGAATGTAGAACCTCACGGACATGGAAGTCTTGGTTCTACAATTTTTACCAAAATCTTAAAAATGGCTGCTCCAAAAGATGAATAATATGAACATCAACTTTTTATCAGGGCTGCTTCATCTTGCAGATCCCACTCTTCCTATCGGGGGCTATACCCATTCCAACGGACTTGAGACTTACGTTCAGGAAAGGATTGTCCATAATGTAGAGACAGCGAAAGAGTTTGTACAGAATATGCTTCAGTACAACCTTAAATTTAATGATGGTGCTTTTGTAAAACTGGCTTATAAAGCAGCTGAAAAAGGAGATTTGCAGGCACTTTTGGATCTTGACAATGAGTGTAATGCTATAAAATGTCCAAGAGAAATCCGTCAGGCCAGTCAGAAATTAGGATTAAGACTGATAAAAATCTTCAAAAGAAGAGACAACTTTCCATTAATGGATGAATTCGAAAAAGCCGTTCGTAACAAAGAAGCCAATTCTCATTACTGTATCGTCTTTGGAGTCTATGCTTATTTAATGAAAATTCCTTTATATGAAGCATTGTTAGGATTCTATTATACTTCTGTTGCCGGGATGATTACCAATGCTGTAAAGCTGGTACCCCTGGGACAGCTTGATGGACAAGATATCTTATTCTCCTTATATCCTGTTATGGAAAAAACAGTTTGGGAAACCATGGAGCTGGATAGAGATATGGTGGGACTTTGTAATACTGCTTTTGATATCAGGTGTATGCAGCACGAAAGGCTTTATTCAAGACTTTATATGTCGTAGGAAATAAGTTAAATGAATGAAGATGCCTTTACGAAAGAAAAATCTTCACAATCAATAAAAAAATCTTAGCGCACATAGCGTTAAAAAAACAAATAAAGTAAAATTTAGAAAAAATGGAAAACAGAAAATATATAAAAGTAGGAGTGGCAGGACCTGTAGGTTCAGGAAAAACTGCATTATTGGAACGTTTAAGCAGAAAATTATTCGGGAAATATGATCTTGGCGTTATTACCAATGATATTTATACTAAAGAAGATGCTGAGTTTATGGCCAAAAACAGCCTTCTTCCTCACGACAGAATTATCGGGGTAGAAACCGGAGGTTGTCCTCACACGGCGATCCGTGAAGATGCAAGTATGAACCTTGAAGCAGTAGATGAACTGGCAGCACGTTTCCCTGAAATTGAACTGGTTCTTATCGAGAGTGGAGGTGATAACCTTTCCGCGACTTTCAGCCCTGACCTTGCAGATGTTACAATTTTTATTATTGATGTTGCAGAAGGAGAAAAAATCCCTAGAAAAGGAGGGCCTGGTATTACAAGATCAGACTTATTAATCATCAACAAAATTGACCTTGCACCTTATGTAGGAGCCAGTCTAGAAGTGATGGAGAACGATGCCAGAAGAATGAGAAAAGGAAATCCTTTTGTTTTTACCAACCTTAAAACAGATGAAGGATTGGATAAAGTGATTGGCTGGATCAAAAAATACGCTCTTTTAGAAGAAATTGAAGAACCGAACTTAGTAAGATAAATGGATAGTCGTTTAAATATTATCGCAGGATTCAAGGGAGGAGAATCATATGTGAAAGATCTTTATGTCTCGCTTCCTTTCAGAGTTGTTTCTGTAGGGCAGAGAAAAAGTGACAAAAAGCTCTATCAGATGGTAATGAGCTCCTCTCCGGGGATTCTGGATGGTGACCATTACCATTTGGATATAGCGCTTGAAAAAGGATCCTCCCTTCAATTGCAGTCGCAGTCATATCAGAGACTTTTCAACATGAAAGATAAGGCTGTTCAGGAACTGAATGTAACCATGGAGGACGAAACCTCTTTCGCGTATGTTCCGCATCCTATTGTTCCGCATGAAGATTCGAATTTTAAAAGTAAAGCGAATGTTCATATCGGAAACAACAGTCAGATCATCATCAGTGAAATTATCACCTGCGGAAGAAAGCATTATGGAGAAGTTTTCAAGCTGAGACGTTTCCAGAACCTTATGGAAATCTATCATAATAATAAATTGGTAGTGAAGGATAATGTGGTGATCCAACCTGACTTGATTCCGATCAGCAGTATTGGTAATCTGGAACAATATACCCATCAGGGAACATTGATCTTCTACAGTACAAAAGAAAATATAGATAAAAATGGATTGATTGAAGAGATCGTTGAAGCGGCAGCTCAACATATTGAAGAGATGGAAGTAGGTGTTTCTGCGATGGAAGATAATGGTTTTGTAGTAAGAGCCTTAGGGCATGGTGGGGAAATGATGTACAACTTTTTCGTTTACGTGCAGGAGATCCTTTGGTCGCTGGAGTAAGAGTTGAGTTATTCAGGAGCCTTGTCAAGGTTTTAAACCTTAACAAGGCTGGCATCAGCGTAATCTCCAAAATCTGCGAGAGCACATATTCAACAGAAGCGGGCTTTAGCCCGCGCAAATAAAAAGAAACTTTCCATTGGCTTTAGCCAAAACTTAGTAAAGAATCTGAAATAACAGCATTAATAGAAAATGGATAGTACAGTTTGGGCACTTCTTTTGAGTGCCGTTTCAATAAGTTTTATACACACAGCTTCAGGGCCAGATCATTATCTGCCTTTCATCGTGATTTCAAAATCAAAAAAATGGAGCGGAATGAAAACCGCAATATTAACAATGGTCTGTGGGCTTGGACACGTTCTGAGCTCTCTGATCCTTGGTTTTATCGGAGTATTTTTGGGTTGGCAGTTGAATAAAATCTCCTGGTTTCAGGACATCAGAGGAAATTTTTCAGGATGGGCATTGCTGATCTTTGGAGGAGTTTATTTAATCTACGGTGTTATCCAGGCGATCAGAAATAAACCCCATAAACATTTCGATGTGATGGGGGATGATGTTTATGTGTATGAACACAATCACAGTGAAGTGGTAATGCCTCAGACAAGAATAAAAGTAACACCACTTGTTCTTTTCATGATTTTCGTAATGGGACCAAGTGAACCCCTGATTCCTTTGTTATTCTATTCAGGAGTTAAGCATTCTATGCCCGAAATTGCTGTTTTGGTAACTTCATTTACAGTTACTACGGTTTTAACGATGCTTGGAATGGTACTTTTAGGACGTTATGGCTATTCAACATTATTCAATACTGAAAAACTGGAAAGATATATGGGGGTGGTAAGTGGTGCTGTGGTGACGGTCTGCGGAGTTGGAATGGTCTTTCTTGGATGGTAAGTGAGGTTTGAGGATTTTAGAGTAGGAGAGTTTAAAGTTCAGGGTTTAAAGTTTAAGGTTGTCATCCTTTCACTGATGATTTACCCTTCACTTGTGGAGCAAAATTGAATATTGATATTTAAGTCTGCCCTGTCTCTCATCTATACATCTCTTGTCTGAATACCTACAATCAATAATACAATTAAAAAAACTATGAACGAATTTTTCAAAAAAATACCCTTTTTAGACAATGTTTTAAAAGGAATCGGGCAAATTATGCTTCAGGAAAACAGATGGACCGGACTTCTGTTTTTGATAGGAATATTTATGGGAAGCTGGCAATTCGGAGTTGCAGTTTTGCTATCAACAGCAGCCGGAACTTTTACCGCCATGAAGCTTAAATATAACCCATCTGAAATTAATGCCGGATTGTATGGTTTCAGTGCAGCGCTTGTAGGAGTAGCATTGGCCTTTTTATTCGAAACAACAGCCTTGATTTGGATACTTATAATATTGGGTGGTGCATTGGCAGCTGTTATTCAGCATTTTTTTATTCAGAAGAAAATTCCGGTGTTTACTTTTCCTTTTATTGTGATTACCTGGATATTGGTATTTGCTTTACATCATTTTACCCATATTCCACCATCTGCCATGTTGAGTGCTGAGGTGATCCCTTCAAAATACGATGACTTTCTTACCTGTACCAACGGTTTTGGAGAAGTGATCTTTCAGGGCGGTATACTTTCAGGAATGATTTTCTTTCTGGCGGTTTTTATCAGCTCACCCATTGCTGCCTTGTATGGATTAGCAGCTTCTATTTTAGGGGCCGGATTATCACAATTAAATGGAGAGCCTATTCAAGAAATCCACATGGGATTATTCGGATTTAATGCGGTACTTTCAGCGATTGTATTTTCAGGCGTTAAAAAAACAGATGGTTTATGGGTACTGATCGCCGTTCTTTTAACAATTATCATTGATGATCTTCTCATCGATAATCACTGTCTGGATGCAGTAGGCGGAGTATTTACTTTCCCATTCGTAGCCGGAACATGGATCACGCTTTTAATTCAAAAGGCATTTCTTAAAGCAAAATTATAAACTTGTTTTTGAGTGTTTTAGAGTGAAGAAAGGAAATGTGTGAGGTTATTATTCTTTCACTGGAGATTTTCAATTAACTATTCATTTGTATAGCAAAATTGACCATTGAAATCTAAAACTAAAACATCTATTATCTCCCCTCTAATTTTAATGTAACAAAATAAAAAAATGAAAATAACTAAAATAGCAGCCGCTTTTCTTGTCATGGTATTCAGTGGAAAAATGATGGCACAGGAAGCAGAAAAGCAGTTGTCAATTAAAGATGCAGATGACAAATTTCCTATTGCAGATGCATTGGTAAAATATGATCACGGAAACAGCCATACCCATACAGGAACAGACGGTACTTTTACGGTTCCTGTCAAATCACTTCCTGATACTTTAATCATCAGCCGTCAGGGATATGATGAGGTAAAATGGGTGGTTGCCAATGATGATGATAAAAACAAAGTTATCTTTTTACAGCATAAACCATTTCAGATCTCTGAAGTTGCTATTAATCATAGTTCTTTTTTATCTGCAATTACGAAGGTCGATTTGAATAAATTTCCTGTTAATTCAGCACAGGATTTATTAAGAAAAGTACCAGGATTGTTTATTGCACAACATGCTGGAGGAGGAAAGGCTGAGCAGCTTTTTTTAAGAGGATTTGATGCCGATCATGGAACCGATGTAAGCGTGAATGTAGACGGAATGCCTGTGAATATTGTCTCTCATGCTCATGGACAAGGATATTCCGACCTACACTTTGTAATTCCTGAAACGGTAAATAATATTGATTTTGGAAAAGGAGCTTATTATATGGACCGGGGAGATTTCAATACGGCTGGGTATGTAGATTTTCAAACGTATAATGGCTTAAAAAATAGTATGATTAAGCTTGAAGGTGGTTCATTCAATTCAAAAAGAGTTTTGGGTATGTTCAATATTCTGCATGATGATCTGGGAAGAAAGAATGCTTATATCGCAGCAGAATATAATTATACAGACGGACCTTTCGATGTAAAACAAAATTTCAACAGGGTTAATATTTTCGGGAAGTATAACCAATGGCTTACTGATAACGATTACTTCAATATTCAGTTTTCAACATTCAATTCCTCATGGAATGCTTCCGGGCAGATTCCGGAACGTGCAGTGGATGAAGGGATCATTGGAAGATGGGGAAGTATTGATCCTACTGAAGGCGGGAAAACTTCCAGAACAAACCTTCAGATGAACTTTAAACATATCATTTCTCCGTCTGAACAGATTGATGCTATGGCTTTTTATTCAAAATATAATTTCAATCTGTATTCCGATTTTACATTTTTCTTAAAAGATAAAGATCACGGAGATGAAATCCAGCAGACTGACGGAAGAAACATCTATGGAGCAGAAGTAAAATATACTAAAAGCTTTTCTCTTGCTAATAGTTCATTAAACTGGACTTCAGGAATTGGCTTAAGAAATGATGATATCAATACCTTACAGCTCAATCACGTTTATCACAGAGATATGCTGCTTGACAGACTTTCTGATGTAAACGGAACAGAAACGAATCTTCATGCCTATTCAGGGTTGGTTTGGAAAACAGGAAAATGGACGATTAATCCGGCGGTAAGGGTAGATCATTTTATCTTCAATATGCATAATCTGCTGGATCTTGAACAACTGCCTTCAGGACAGTCAAAAGAAGCAACCAGAGTAAGTCCTAAGCTTAACTTTTCGTATGCCCAGAATGATAACGTCATGTGGTTCCTGAAGACTGGGATGGGATTCCATTCTAATGATATGAGAGTGGTAGTAACCAATAAAAATGAGAACACTCTTCCTTATTCTATTGGAGCTGATTTCGGAGTAAGATTACACCCGTTCAAATCATTGATTATTACTCCTGCCGTTTGGTATATGGATCTGCAGCAGGAATTTGTATATGTTGGAGATGATGCCGTAGTAGAGCCATCCGGAAAGTCGAGACGTTTCGGAGCTGATCTGGGAATCCGTTTTCAGCCGTTGGAAAACTTTTATCTGAATGCAGACATCAATTATTCTCATGCAAGGTTTATTGAAGAAGAAAAAGGACAGGATTATATTCCATTGGCACCCGTAGTGACCAGTACAGGATCTGTAAACTGGGATTTCCTGAATGGATTTTCTTTAGGTCTTCAATACCGTTATCTTGGAGAAAGACCGGCAGTAGAAGACAATAGCATTAAAACAAAAGCTTATTTCGTTAATGATCTGATGCTGTCTTACAACCGCCAGAAGTGGGGAGCAAACATTCAGGTTAACAACCTGTTCAATGTAAAATGGAATGAAGCCCAGTTTGCTACAGAAACCCAATTGAAAGGTGAAGCTGAACCTATCACAGACCTTACCTATACACCGGGAAGTCCGTTTGGGGTTAGAGTGGGGGTGTATTACAAGTTCTAGAGTGGGAGCGTTTGAGAGTGAGGATTGATTGTCTTAAAGCTGAGAGATTTTTGCGATAGAACCAATGATTTTCAAATGAACTCATTCTCAAATTTTCAACCCCTTTTAGTGCTGCTTTATAAATTTTGTTTAACTTTAATTTATCATAATATCGGATATGGAAGTATTATCCAATTTTCAGTATAAAAAACTTTTTCTGCCTAATATCACGGAGAAAATACTAGCTAATAATGCAGATATACAGCTTTACCGGATAGAAAATTATCTTAAAGGAATTTTGATGCCGGTGATCCCATACCGCACTACATTTAACTTTATTATTTTCGTGACCAACGGACATATCAAGCAATATCTTGAAAATAAAGAATATCATGCTGAAAAAGGCGGCGTAATCTTTATTAAGCAAGGAACGATTACTGCTACGGTAGAACTTTCCGATGATATTGAAGGATTCTTTCTTGCCTACGAAAATAATATCCTCTCTGAGCAGGAATTACCCAAACATAAGAGCAGTATTTTCTTTATGACCCCTTTCCTGAATCTGGATAGTCTGACCTACGGAACGATTACACAACTTCTTCCTATCATGGAACAAGAGTTATGGCTGAATAATCTGAACATTAATGATGTTGTAGTCACGATGCTTCATCTTATTCTGATCAAAATGCTGAGCACAGATTCAGATACGCATCATAAATCTGCTACACGTCCGATGGAGCTGTCTCTTCAGTTTCGGGATCTTTTATTCAAATATCATGTGGGAGAAAAGCGCGTGGCCTTCTATGCATACAAATTATCCGTAACAGAAAGTTACCTGAATAAATGTGTGAAAAGCGTGACCCAAAAATCGCCTAAACAGTGGATCAACGAGATTGATATCAATTACAGTAAGGCACTCCTGCATTCCAGTAAAGACATTGCGGAAATTGCCTACGAACTGAATTTCCATACGGCTTCCCACTTTACCCAGCTTTTCAAAAAAATTGCAGGAATTACACCGAAGGAATACAGAACTCAGTTTTTGAGCAATAGAGTTTCAGGATAGGATAGATGTTGGGTACTGGAATATAGGAGTTCTCGTAGCCTGAAGAATCGACTGTTGGTTCTTTAACAGGTTTATTTTTAAAATAACATAAGTATTACAGTTTTGTAAACTACATCAATTATTTAGTTATTATGCCCTGTCCTTCTGACGAGGGAAGAATCTCATCCACATTTTTAAACTCTTCCTTTGTCAGGATGCTAATAAAAAACTCAAATAATTTAATTAAAATGCCGTTTAGAACAACATCGTCTGATAGTACTTCCAGACTCAGGCTTCCCTCTCCCAGCCAAACCCTTTACAGTTTTTCATTCTCCAACATCTTAATCACCAGCTTCTCTTCCTTCGTCAGATCGGCTTTTCCGTCATTTTCTTCAATAACTTCCAGTTCGTCAAGATATTTTTTGATCGTATTGTTTTCGTAAAGATTGATTACTAAAGGATGAACATAATATTTTCTGCAGACGGTATTGGTATTTCCGAGATGCTCAGCAACAATATCCAGGGCTTCCTTTACATTTTTTTTATACTGAGTATCATTTTCAGCATATCCGATTTCTTTGAAAGCAATCAAAGCATTCACCGTTCCGGACCATGTTCTGAAATCCTTGGCTGTAAAATCATCGCCGCTTATTTCCTTAATATATTCATTCACCATTCCGGAATCAATAGAATGCCTGTTTCCTTCATCATCCAGATACTGAAAAAGCTCCCTGCCGGGAATATCCTTGCATTTTTGCACAAGTTTTGCCAATCTTTTACTTCTGAGATCAACATTGTGCATAATGCCTTTTTTCCCTTTGAATGAAAAAGTTATTTTTTGTCCTTTGATTTCAACATGCTTACCCTTCAAAGTGGTCAGTCCAAACGACCCATACAACTTTTCATAAATAGTATTGCCGATTCGGATATTCGTTTTCTGCATAAGACTGACAATCAGGGCAAGTATTTTTCGTTTTTCAAAATTTCTTAACGCCAGATCCTGCTCAATATGAAGTCTGATGCCCGGTAATGCATACCCGAACTGAAGCATTCTGTAAAATTTTGTATGATTTCTTAAAGCACTCCATAAAGGATGATACCGGTACTGTTTTCTTTTTTTAACATCAAAGCCTGTTGCCTGAAGATGGCCATTTTCCAAAGCACAAATCCATACATTCTCCCATGCCGGAGGGATAACAAGTTTATTGATTCTTGTTATTTCTTCCCCATCACGGATTTTTTCTCCATCCTTATAATAAGAGTACTTCTTTCCTGTTTTTTTACGACTGATTCCGTCAGTTTCTGCATCGGTGGTATAAATGAGATGTACCGCCTTTGCAGAAGCTTCCGGATCCTTCATGATTTTAACAATCTTTGATGGCTTAAGGTGAGAAATGATCTCTAAATCTGTATTCTTCTCCATAGAAAATGGTTAAGAGTTTTTACCCTTTGAAAAAATCAGTAAAAGAATCACTACTATTATACAGACTAAGAAAATTCCCCACCACATTCCGGCCTTAAAAATTGTTCCTACTGCTTCACAACTTGTTAGTGTTAATAAACTTAATATCGTAATACTGTAAAAGCTCCACTTTTTCATAAGTAATATTTTTGGTGTTAATTAAATTCTGAGTCTATCAGCTTTCCAGTTTTTGATCGATCTTTTGATCTCATCTCCGGAAATATTTTCATGCAGAGCTCTATACAAAAGCTCTTTAAATTCATCATCATACGTAAATCTCAGGGCTGCAATCTGGTCAAATTTTAATTTTTCAACTGTTTCATCAGACCTTTTACTAAAAATCTCAAAATATCGCTGTCTAAATTCAAGAATCACCATACGGTTCTGAAGTCCTAAGGCATAATGCTGTCTGGTCATAAAAGCCAGATAAAAAAGCAGAAAAATGACAATTGAAAATAAGATCCAGACCAGTTTATTACTGGGATCGTCCCAGATTTTATAGATTCCTAAGATCTCCAGGATAATTAATAAAGGGAGATAAATAAAATGATGAGGTGGATAAAATTTTCTGTGGTTATTGTAGTTTTGCTGTTTCATAGGATGTAATGCAGCAATAACCTTTCCAAAACATTATTATTTTAATAAAAAATCACATTTTATGGTATGGATTTTATTTTTTAAAGAAATATATGTGTTGAGCCTAACCTTATTATCTATAGATTTTTGTGGTTAAAAATAGAACCATTGTATTTGAAGCACATCGTTGCATAGGTTACAATGGAGGAGAAAAAGGATGTAAAGTTTTTGTACATAAGATTTAACTACAGATTACACAGATGTTTTTGCTTACCTTATGACATTGATAATTGTATAACTACTAATGCGCAAATAAAGATCATTTATGGATCTGTGGCTATTAAAAAATAGGTTCTTCGTATTCCCAATCAACATTCATGGAAAAATAACAGTTTATTAAGGAAAATAGGCTATTGATTTGATCCTTCGACTTTAAATTTTTCGTAACTTTCGGTGTTTAAAAATGAAAAGAATGACTTCAAAGGAAAAAGTTGCTGCGCTTCGCGAAGAAATGCAGAAAAATAATGTTGATGCATTTATAGTATATTCTGCAGATCCGCACATGAGTGAGTACCTTCCTGAAGAATGGCAGGAAAGAGCTTGGCTGTCAGGATTCTTAGGTTCTGCCGGTTTTGTGGTTGTGACTAAGGACAAAGCAGGGCTTTGGACAGACGGAAGATACTTTACACAAGCTGCTATTGAACTGGACGGTTCAGGAATCGAACTTTTCAAAGACGGAATAGAAGGAACTCCTAATTATATAGATTGGATTATTTCTGAAATTCCAGCAGGAGGTAAAGTGGCTGTCAATGCTTTAGCTGCTTCTAATGCCAACTGGGAACTACTTTCTCAAAAATTTAATTCAAAAAATATTACCCTTGCCGATATTCCTCTTTTAAAGGAGGTTTGGAAAGAAAGAGGAACTCCATCTGCTAACCCAATCTTCGTACATCCTGTAGAAAGAGCTGGGAAATCTGTAACAGATAAATTGTCTGCCATCCGTCAGAAAATGGAAGAACAGGAAGCAACCGTTCACATTATTTCAAGCTTAGATGATGTGGCGTGGACATCCAACCTGAGAGGAAGTGATGTACAGAGCAATCCTGTATTTTTAGGATATATTGTTATCACGAAAAATGATGCTGTTCTATTTACAGGTTTGGAAAAGCTTGAAGTAGAAGCCAGAAAACAAATGGATGATTCTTTCGTAAAAATGATGCCTTACGAAGAGTTTTACAACTATCTGAAAGCATTCAAAAATGAAAAAGTACTGGTTTCTCCAAACAGCAACCAGCAGATTTTTGAAACATTAAAGACAGACAATCAATTTATCAAAGCTCCGGTACCAGGAAACCTGATGAAAGCTCAGAAAAATGAAACTGAGTTGGAAGGTTTCAGAAAAGTAATGGTAAGAGACGGAGTAGCAATGGTAAAATTCCTTTACTGGTTAACTCACAATGCAGGAAAAGAAGAGATGAACGAATATTCTATCGGTGAAAAACTGAGAGGATTCCGTGCAGCTGGTGAAAACTTTGTGGGAGAAAGCTTCGGTTCTATTGTTGGATACAAAGATAATGGAGCGATCATGCACTATTCTGCTAAGAAAGAAGGAAGTAAAGAAGTCACCAATGAAGATACAATCCTTGTAGATTCAGGAGGTCAGTATCTTGAAGGAACTACAGATATCACGAGAACTTTTGCGTTAGGAACACCTTCCGAAGAGTTCAAAAGAAATTCTACATTGGTTTTACAGGGCCTGATCCGTTTATCTATGGTGAAATTCCCTAAAGGAACAAAAGGAGTACATCTTGACGCCATTGCAAGACTTCCGTTATGGATGGAAGGTAAAGACTTTAACCACGGAACAGGACATGGGGTAGGAAGCTTTATGAACGTTCACGAAGGGCCACAAAACATCAGAAAAGATTTAAACCCTCAGGATCTTCTTCCGGGAATGGTTTGTTCCAACGAACCTGGATATTATCTTGAAGGACACTACGGAATCCGTCATGAAAATCTTATCGCAGTGAAAGAAGCAGAGAAAACAATTCACGGAACATTTTATGAATTTGAAACATTAACGTTCTGCCCGTTCTTTAAAGATACAGTGGTAAAAGAAATTCTTTCAGAAAGTGAAATTGCATGGCTGAATGCTTATCATAAAACATGTGAAGAAAAGCTTGCTCCTCATTTGGAAGGAGAAGTGAAAGAATGGTTCTTACAGCTGGTAAGCCCGTTGTAAGAAAATAAAGTCAATGTTGAAAAAAAGAGAGCACCTCAAACATTGAACTTTCAACCTTAAAAATATTAAACAAAATAATTGTTAGATCCGTAAAAGTCCTGTGAGTTTTCTTGCAGGGCTTTTTTGTTTATACAACCGTATTTTTACGGATAAAATTGTAGGGATTCTCCTGATGATGGGAATTACCACTCTATTTATCTTTGTAACAACAAAACATCATTCATATCTTCATATAATAACTTAGTTATTCAAAACGGTAGATCATCCCATCCTGGGATGATTTTTTTCTTGAGTATGGAATAGAGAACTGGAAGATGAAAGTTATGAAGATCAAAAGAAGAGATATTCTTTTTTCTTTTCAATTCATTTATAGTGGTTAAGAGTAATTACATCATTAGCAGTAACTCCCAGCCTCCATCTTCCAGCTATTTACCTTTAACTTCCTTCCTCCAAGCTTAGTTTTCTAATAAGTTTTATTTATTTTCGCGGTATCAAGAAAAACCCAATCAATGGTACATGATTTTTTTAGAAGTTTTGAACTGTTTTCAGAAAAAGAAATTGAAGCATTTTTAAAGCTTTTTGAAATCAGGAAAGTCAGCAAGAACGAGTATTTTATTCAGGAAGGTGAGAAGTGTAGAGAAGTGGCATTTATACAATCTGGGATTTTCCGTTCCTTCTATCTTTCTGATGACGGAAAAGATATGACCTATTGTTTCAGGTTTCCCAATACGATGATGGCTGCTTATTCATCATTTATTTCCGGAAGTTTAAGCAAAGAAAGTATGCAGGCGATTACAGATGCAGAACTGCTTATCCTGAAGAAAGAAAAAATGGATGCTCTTATCCAGGACAATCTCAACTGGACCAAATTTTTAAAGATGATTGCTGAACAGGAGTATCTTGAGCTGGAAAATAGGTTTTTTCAGCTTCAGAGAGACAGTGCCAGTCAACGGTATGCAGCCCTTCTTAAAAATTATCCTGATTATATTCAGAAAATTCCGTTACAGTACCTTTCTTCCTACCTTGGAATTACACAGCGGCATTTAAGCCGTATCAGAAAGGAGATTTCTTTTTAGACATTTGTCCTGTTTATTGACTTGCCAGCTCTATAATTTTGTCAAAAAAAATAAATGGAGCACAATATTCTGATTATCGGAGGAAATGGATTGGTAGGCAAAACGATTGCCCGTATTTTACACAAGAGAAACCCTCATTTCAATATTTTTATTGGAGGACGTAAAGGCGGAAGTACAGATAAACATCTTACAATTGATGTTACTGATCCCGGTTCTTTTCAGGTTATCACTGATAAAAAAATAAAACTTATCATTCTTTCCGTGAATGATAGATCAGATAACGTTTTGAAATATGCTATAACAAACCATATTGATTATCTGGATATCACAAAACCTACTCCAGCATTGGTAAGAGCTTATGATATTGCCGGAAAATCAGATATCAACAGTCGGATTGTTTTCAGTTCCGGATGGATGGGGGGAATTGTACCAGGGCTAGCGGGCGTCCTTTCAAAAGAGACAAATGATATTAAGGGAGTAAAACTCTTTGTATACTATTCTGTTAAGGATCTGGCGGGGGAAAGCTCGGCCCATTTTATGGCAGAAAATGTGGCAGTTCCTTTTCAAGATTATAAAAATGATCAACCTAATTCTATCAGACATTTTTTAGATACTGAAACTTTTGATTTTTCTTTTGGAATCGGAAAAAGAAATGCGTATAATTTTGATGTTCCCGATCTGTATATCCTGAATAGGATTGAAAGAATTCCCAATGTAAGTGTAAAAATGACCTATAATTCTAAGTTTATTACCTGGCTATTGGGGGGCTTTCAATACCTAAGAATCTTTAATATTTTGTCTTTAAAAGAAAGAAAAATGATTTTTGGATCAAGCGGAAATGGAGACCAGGCTGTATTTGAAGTTGTTGTAGAAAGTAAAAACGGGCAAAAAAGGTTAAGTCTGCAAAGTACAAAGGGGCAGGCAGAGTTAACAGCATTATCTGCGGTTTTACATACCGAGGAATTACTGAGAAACCCTCATGAAAATAATGTGTATTTCAGTCACCAGCTGCATGAACCTTTATCATTACTGGCTCAGCTTAATGCATATGAAACCATTAATACCCGTATAATACCATGAAAAAAATAACCATTATTAACGGGCATCCCAATAAAGAGTCTTTCAATTTTGGTGTTGCAGAGGCCTATAAAAACGGAGCGATAGAAGCAGGAGCAGAAATCAGAGAAATTATCATCGCAAATCTTAATTTTAATCCAAATCTAGAGTTTGGCTATCAAAAGAGGATAGAGCTGGAGCCGGACTTGCTGAAAGCCTGGGAGAGTATTCAATGGGCTGACCATCTGGTTTGGATACATCCTATCTGGTGGGGAGGGCTACCAGCGGTTATGAAAGGTTTTATAGATCGACTTTTCCTACCTGGTTTGGCTTATAAATACAGGGAAAATTCTTTATGGTGGGATAAGCTTTTAACAGGGAAAACTGCCCATATTATTACAACAATTGACCAACCGGGTTGGTATTACCGTTTGATGTATGGAAGACCAAGTGTGAATCAACTTAAAAAGTCAACGCTGGAATTCTGCGGAATAAAACCGGTTAAAGTAACCTATTTGGGCATTATCAGGACTTCTAATGAAGGGCAGCGGAAAACATGGCTGAAGAGCGTAAAATCATTGGGCCAGAAAATGAAATAGAATCGAATAAAAATGGAAGCTGGAAATTCGTATAAATACTGTATAATTTCCAGTTTCCTTTCTTTTACAATCCTTTTTTTCCTTCAATCCAATACGCTTGTGATCTGATACATCTTGGAGAAACTCCTTTGGCTTTAAGAAATTTTTTAATCAATGACATACGCTCACCATTTCCTGTAAGATAAAAAATAGCATCATCATTATAGATTGTTTCCCTTTCTTCTATCAGAAAATCGTTTAAGGCTTCTATGAGTCTCATGGTATTGTTTTTAGGAGTGTGGTATCCGTATAAATTAAGGTTTTCAAGCATAGAAGCTTCTTCCAGTTCATGGAGACAAATGAATTGACAACCATTTTCTTCAACAGCCTCTTTGATGGAAAGAGAACTTCCCAATGAAGTTTCATCTCCAATAGAAAAATGAATTTTGGCATTAGGTTCAAAGAAGCGCTTTCCTCTAGGCATTAATATTTTTAAAGAATCTCCAATGATAAGACTGTTTACAAAATGACTTCCTGCAGCAGTCGGATCATGCATGTGGAAGATGACATCAAAAGTTCCTGAATCTTTGTTAAAATTGAAAGGTGAATAATTGCGGTAATCCCTTTCATTGATTCTGATTCCTATGGCATAAGCCGGTTCAAATTCTACGTCTTGTAAATCTGCAGAAAAACGGATGTGACGAAGGTTCTGGGCCACCGGTTCTATGGAAATAACAGTACATTCTTTAAACTTTGAGGACAATACATTTTCTACAGTATCATTGATCCATTTTGGCAAGCTGGGCATAATATTTTTTATTGCAAAGGAAGCATCAAAAAGAAAATCATCCGATAGCTGTTTCAGGGGAATAGTTGGACTATTCGTGGTTGATGTTGAGAAAGAAAGAAGTAGAGAAAATAGGACTGGATGATTCTTGGGTGCAATGAAGAAAACGAAGTTTAGTTATCTATTGGCATTCCTGAACTCTGAAGGAGATTGATCTTCCAATTTTGAAAACAAACGGCTAAAATAGGTATGGTCGTTGTATCCCAATTCGTAAGCAATTTCCTTTACGGTAAGGTGGGTAAACGCAAGTAGACGCTTGGCTTCAATTATAATTTCCTGATGGATCCAATGCTGAGCGGGTTTACCCGTCACTTCACGAATTGCTTCTGTGAGATATCCCCTGGAGATATTTAATTTTTCTGCATATTCAGATGGACTTTTCACGGATTTGTAGCTTTGTCGAACCATGATTTTAAACTCCCGTGTCAATTGTAAAGAACGATTTTCATTACCAATCTGAGAAGAGTTTTCTTTTGAATAAATTAAGGCGAATATCCCTATAAAAGAATGCAATAAGGATTGAATGACCAAAGAACCTTCTTTGGAGGCCTGCATCTCATCCTTATAAAAAGTATGAAGTATAGCAGCAGTACTACTAAGCTTTTCTACCCATATTTTGTCCACTGTCAGAGGTTGTATTTCTTCCAGAGACTCCTCAAAAACGGAGCGTACGGTATCCGGAACCAAATCAGACTTTATTGCTACAAACCAACCGTTTACTTTGTCCATTAAAAGACCTTGATGCACCTGCCCAGGTAACACACAGAAAATAGTAGAGCTTTTAGCTTCAATGATATTGAAATCAACCATCATCTTTACATGCCCACTCTCCATGAAAGTAAAAATGTAATGGCTGTCGCGATGTATTCCTTTATCTATAAGAATATCCTCTGCATGATAGGTATTCCGGTCCATCCTTTTTATATGGAAACGGTGCTTGGAAATATCACTTAAATCGTAAGTTGGAATGGAATGCTTCATCTTTTAAGGGTTTCACAAAGCTACGAAATACCAGGTGATTTGATCTTGTTTTATAAAAAACAAAAGAATATTAACTTTCATTCAATTATATAGTATTTTACACTCAAATGTGATTTAAAATAGATATCAGTGCATTTTTTTTGTAAATTTCAACTCATAAAATAATTATCATTCAAAAATATTTATTATCATGACCACGGAAAACATCTTTGAAGCCTTGAGAACCTGGAAAAACCTAGTCGATTCTTATACAATCGACAATGATGCGAATGGAGCCGAAATTTTGAATTATTTAAATCAAGGGACTCATTTCAGCGTTTCGGGAAAAGAAATTGAACAATGGAGAATGAATCTTGAAAAGGAAGATCTGAAAAGAATTCATGCTTACATGGGTATACATGAAAAACAGCTGAAGTTTTTTCTGATTGATTCTAAAAGTGATAAAGACGCCAATTTTAGTACCATTATCATGAAAGATTTTTTACGTGATTTTACAGAAGCGAAGATTGAAAGCAGCACTGATATGGTGGTGAATCCTCTCCCTCCGATTACTGCTGAGTCTGCCATTAACCGTAACTTCAGATGGAATATGTTCGGTACAGCCTGGCTGCAGTCTCAGAAAGAGGAAGATTTTTTCCAGTTGGTATCAATTCCTTTTTCAGATTATGAAAGAATGGGGATTGAAGGGGCGCAAACCTGTACCAGCTTTTTTGGGCTTACTGAAGATATGGAAAAGAAAGATTCGGATTTTCCTTACCATATAGAAATTATTACCGTAAAGAGCCTTGCGATTAGTCATATGAGTGAAACAGCGGAAAATTATTCTACTCCAAGACCTCCGTTCAGCGTTGATACTCTCAATGATTATCAACTTTTGAAGCAAATCAATAGTGTTCTCGTATAACAGCCTGTCCTTGTATCTTCAAATTATTATTAATCTGGTCCTGCTGGTAGGATTGACCATGTTGATAAAAGAATGGGTAAAAACAAAACTTCCTGTGATGATACTTCTTTCAGGAGAGCTGATTCTGGAACTGACGGATTTGATTGACCGGATGATGAAGTTCAATACCCTCAACACTTATAATTATGCATTGAGCCAGTTTTTTGGTTTGATGATTCTTACAGTGATCTATAACAATTATTATATTCAGCTTTCCCGTGAAGTAAGATGGATTATCTATGGGTATGCTGGATTGGTTTTGATGGGGAATCTACTGTATGTACAAAATGATATACGGGTTACTTTTTATTCCAATATTATAACCAGTATTATTATTTGCAGCTATGCAGCCTGTTATTTTATGAAGATCATCAGAGAAGGACGGGTAGAAAAGAACATGTTCATTGTTAATGTCATTGTTTTTTTATTTTTTTCTGTCGAATGCCTCATATCCACTGCGTTTAATTTTTTAATCAGCAACCATCTGAACTGGGTAGCGCCCATTTGGCTTTTTAGAGGCGTTTTATTATTGTCTTTTTATATTGCTTTTATTAATCTGGGATGTGGCGTTGGGAGAATCAGGATCAGATAGTTATATGGATATGGATCGGTATTGGACTGTTTTTTTTAACAACGTTATTAATTACGCTATTGGTTATTAACTATCTAAAAAGCATAAAAAGAAACAAGAAGAAAGTTTCTCAGCTGGTCCGTAATACCCAAAAAGAATACTTGGAGAATATGCTGCTTCTACAGGAACAGGATAGGGAACGTCTGGCGGAAGAACTTCATGATAATATTATTTCTCAGCTGAACCTTATTCGCTTGAATCTTAATGAAAAAAAGCCGGAAGAACTCAGCCGGGATTTAAAAAGGTCCATGCAGCTGATTCGTGAACTGTCACATAATCTTACGCCTCCGGATCTTAATGAGATTGATCTGGCAAATTTGCTTGAAGATTACCTTGAACAGATTAATAAAAATATAGAAGTAATTTTTCATGCTATTACGATAGGGATACCTATAAGTAACCTGGTAAAATTAAACCTTTTCCGAATTGTTCAGGAGCTTGTTACTAATATTCTGAAACACGCTGAAGCAACCAGGATCGAGGTTTCATTGAGAATCTCTCTGAATTATCTGATGCTTACCATTGAAGACAATGGGAGAGGTTTCATTATAGGAAATCAATCCGGAGGTATTGGCCTGAGGAATATTAAGTCGCGGGCACAAAAAATTAAAATCAATTATAAACTTAAAACACAGCCTGAAAAAGGAACAAAATTTATAGCCTGTATGGCCATACAATAAAATAAACATGGAACACTCAAAAATTAAAATTGGCATTGTAGATGATGACCTGCTGTTTGTACAGCTTTTAAAAAATTATATTGAAACTAATGGGGATTATCAAGTTATCCTTACATCAACCGGTGGAAATCAGTATCTCACTGAGGAGGAGGCTGTCCCGGATATCTTGATTCTGGATTTAAAGATGGCCAACGGGGATGGGCTTGAAGTGATGGCCGCCTTGTCAAAAAAAGAGATTGAAACCAGGATTATAGTGCTTTCCAGCTTCTACAGACGTTCTTTTATGGGGCAGATGCTTAAAATGGGAGCTCATGCTTTTTTATCCAAAGAAATTGAACTGGAGGAACTGTTAGTGGTTATCAACACTGTTTACAATACCGGACATTATTTCTCCAACGAACAGATTGATGTCATGCGGAATCAGTTTTCCAATAAACTTCCGGAGTTTCATGCTTTTTCTAAAAATGAACTAACCGATAGGGAAGTTGATGTTTTACGATTGGTTTGCCAGCAGCTAAGCACTAAGGAAATTGCAGACTCCCTGTTTATTTCCCCAAAAACGGTGGAAACCCATAAGACCAACCTCATGATTAAAACAGGAGTGAAAAATATGGCCGGATTGGTAATATATGCCATACAAAATAACATCATTGATGCCAATGAAATCGTATTGTTTGATAAATAACCATAAAGAATCAGGGAGCACATTAATGCACTCCCTGATCACAAGAAATCTAAAAAACACACTATAATTAAGGATTTAATACCTTAGCAATAGAGACTGCGTCGGCTAAAGTATCCAGGCTGTAGATCTGAATTACCCCTTGTGTAGTGGCTGCCTGACCTAAAATATTCTGCTGGTTCTGTGCGTTCACTGCATTTTCAAACATAATTCCAGTAGAATGTGCTGCGGATTGATAGACATTACTGAGTGCCATTGCAGGCGATTCTGCGACTACTTTTACGTTAGACTGCGTTACTGCGTCTGTGATTTGCTCGTTTACTGTTGTTCCGGTTTTTTCGTTAGCCATAATAATGATTGTTTATTTGGGGTTAAAAACAACCGGATTTTCCGGTTGTTTGGATAATGAAATTTTGCTTTTAACAAAAATGAATTACGGATTAAGGATCTTAGCCATTGAAACCGCATCAGCGATAGTGTCCAGACTGTAGATCTGAGAAATTCCCTGGGTGGTAGCTGCCTGGGTAACTATGTTTTGTTGGTTCTGAGAATTCACTGCATTTTCAAACATAATTCCTGTAGAGTGTGCAGCAGATTGATACACGTTACTTAATGCCATTGCAGGTGATTCTGCGACTACTTTTACGTTAGATTGCGTTACTGCGTCTGTGATTTGTTCGTTTACTGTTGTTCCAGCTTTTTCGTTTGCCATGATGATTATTGTTTATTGGGGTTTAAAAACAGCCGGCTTTTCCGGCTGTTCGGATAAATGATATTTGCTGATTGCAAAAAATGGATTACGGATTAAGGACTCTAGCGATAGAAACCGCATCTGCAATGGTATCCAGACTATAGATCTGAGAAATTCCTTGGGTAGTTGCAGCTTGCGTTAAAATATTTTGTTGGTTTTGTGAATTGACTGCATTTTCAAACATGATTCCTGTAGAGTGTGCAGCAGATTGATACACATTACTTAATGCCATTGCAGGTGATTCTGCGACTACTTTTACGTTGGATTGCGTTACTGCGTCTGTGATTTGTTCGTTTACTGTTGTTCCAGCTTTTTCGTTTGCCATGATAATTATTGTTTATTGGGGTTTAAAAACAACCGGCTTTTCCGGTTGTTCGGATAAATGATATTTGCTGATTGCAAAAAATGGATTACGGATTAAGGACTTTAGCGATAGAAACCGCATCTGCAATGGTATCCAGACTGTAGATCTGAGAAATTCCTTGGGTAGTTGCAGCTTGCGTTAAAATATTTTGTTGGTTTTGTGAATTCACCGCATTTTCAAACATGATTCCTGTAGAATGCGCTGCAGATTGATACACGTTACTTAAAGCTACAGCAGGAGATTCTGCGACTACTTTTACGTTAGATTGTGTTACTGCATCTGTGATTTGTTCGTTTACTGTTGTTCCAGCTTTTTCGTTTGCCATAATGATTATTGTTTATTTGAGTTTAAAAAACAACCGGCTTTTCCGGTGGTTAGAATGATATTCTGCTTTTTGCAAAAATGAATTACGGGTTGAGGATTTTAGCAATAGAAATCGCATCAGCGATGGTGTCTTTGCTGTAAATTTGAGTGACCCCCTGCGTTGTTGCTGCCTGGGTTAAGATATTATGCTGATTTTGAGCATTAATTGCATTTTCAAACATAATTCCTGTAGAATGGGCAGCTGTTTGATACACGTTACTTAAAGCGATTGCAGGAGATTCTGCGACTACTTTTACATTGGATTGCGTTACTGCGTCTGTGATTTGTCCGTTTACTGACATAATGATTATTGTTTATAGGTTAGAGACAACCGGATTTTCCGGCTGAGAGAATAAATTTTTGATCTAAAAATATTAAGGTCTTAGAATCTTAGCAATAGAAACCGCATCTGCTACCGTATCCAGGCTATAGATCTGCAGAATTCCCTGAGTGGTTGCTGCCTGACCTAAGATATTTTGTTGGTTCTGATTTGTCACCGCATTTTCAAACATAATACCTGTTGAATGTGCGGCAGATTGATATACATTGCTTAAAGCCATTGCAGGAGATTCTCCCACTACTTTTACGTTGGACTGCGTTACTGCGTCTGTGATTTGTTCATTGACTGTTGCCATAGTTGTGATTGTTTTTTTTGAGATTTGATCTCGGTTAATAATTATTAAGGTTTTCTATTATATTTTTAAACCCACAACAGATCCTGCAGATGAAATAGATTTCAAAGGCATTGATATAGACTGTTAATTGATGATTAGATCTGAAGGGTGATTCTCATTACAATGGTTGAAACCATTACCTGTAAAATCTGTGGGGTTTAAAGCATATTTTTTTAAGCTCAACATGCAAAGAGTCATGTTGAAAAAAGGATGCGGCTGCCATTTTTAATATCTGTCTTAAAAATGAATTCCTGTGATACATTTGCTGGCAATGTTAGTTTCCTTTGGGCTGGAAAATGGATTCTGAATGATTGCTTTTGAGATTGACAGCATCTGAAGACGGTGCAAAAATTGACGTTGACCTGATTGTATATATGGATAGCACCGGATCTTATGATTACAGGAAAATAAACCGCATCCGTAGTATTAAAAAATTGGGATTACAATTTTCCTTTTTTTAAAATTCCCAATTCTCTGTATTTCAGTTTTCCGGAACTCATTTTTTTCATTCCCATGACATAATTGGTCATTCCCATCATAGAGTCCCTTTGCTGGTTCAATACAGAGTTGATCTGCATTAATCCTGTAGAATGGGCACTTACCTGTGCAGAAATAGCCTGAGGTACAGCGGTGGACATTCCTGTGATTATTGTATTGATTTCGTTCATAATTACTATTGATGTTTGAAGATTTATGGACGGATATTACCAAACCTTGCATTCAGTTTATTCATCCTGTCCACGATTTTTATCTCTTTCTGTCTTAATTTTGCTGTTGAGGCTTCCTGAAGCTTTTTCAGTTGTTCTTCATAATTCATGGAAGGCACTTCAGTAGGAGTTGTTGCTACCGGAGCAGGAGCCGCTTCCTGCTGTTTAACAGCTTCTTCGAGCTTTCCAAGCAAAGGAGCCAGTGATTTCATGGTCTCTTTGATCGCTTTTTCTTTAATATAATTAACGATTTCGTCTTCATGCCTCAAAACAAAAGGCATAATCTCTTCCTGAACCATCTCAGGTTCAGTTACTGCTGCGGGCCGTTGAGGCACAGGAGTCTTTTTGGGAACTTTTCTATTCATAAGAGTGTCTTTTATGATTGAAAGAGAATTACAGTAAATAATTAATGAATGCTGCCGCCGCTCTCCAATCCCGATTGAGATCCTGAATAACAGTATATCCAACTGCTTCCAGTGCAATACACGCCGAAATAGCATTAGCTGAAAGCATTTCTTTTAACTGATTTTGAGGAAGCGTTAGAATATAATCACTCTGAAAGTAAGAATTTTTAGGATGGTTCTCAGTTGCTTCGTTCGCTATAATACTTAGAATTTGCTGAAAATAGTGAGCAATCAGTCTCGAAACCTGAAACTCCAGTTCCCTTTTCAATTCTACAGTTTGCTCGGGAGTAATTAAATCTGAAACCGCTGATACATCCACATCATGTACAGAATATAAGGCTTCTCCTGTATCAGAGGGAGTAATCGTAATATCCGTTTTGAGGATCCATTTTGCTTTTTCAAGATTGATGGTAAGTAATTTTGAATCAGATTCCGGAGCTGCAATATCACTGAGCGCAGTAAGAGGGAGGATTCTTACATTACAGTAAAAAGATTTGGGATCATCCAGTTTTATCATGACAACAGCTATCCCTGTAGATTTTTCTTTGGGCTCTACTACAAAACATTGATAGTTAGTATACTTCCTGAGGCTTTTACAATTCACCAATCTTACCGTGGGCTGAATGTTGATGTCTGATGTCTGAAGATTGAATACAAAACGATCTGCATTATTTTCAGTTCTTTTGTGATCTGTACTTTTTGTATCCAGATAAGAATTATCATGAGCCCTGGTCAGATAAAGACGTTCATTTAAATCACTTAAACTGGCTAGATTTAAAATTTTAGCAGGTTTGGTTACTGAGGAATAATTCATGTCTTATTATTTTTGAATTTGTTAATGAGTTGGGTTATTATTGTTTTTTTGTCTGTTTGTTCTTCAGGTTCTCCCGAAGTAATTACTGGTTTTACGAGTGGCTGTGTCAGTTTTACTGACTTCAATACTAATTTTCCCTCATGTGCAGCCGTGATAAAGTTTTTTTTCATATTTTCTTTTTCTGATGAGGTTTTTTCCTGAACCGAATGAGTTATCCGTTTTTTTTTTCGCTCTCCTCAGTCCTGTTAGGAACTTCTGTAAAAGAAGTAGGAGTGGAAGGGGCTTCGTTGGAAACAGGAAGGGTGTTAACATTATAAATAGTATTGGAAACTTTAGCTTTTACTTCCGCATAATCACTTACCATTTTAAATAAGTCTTTCATCATTTCATTTCCTTTTCCCGCATCCTGGCCCTGCAACTGTTCTGTTGGGTGGGTTGATGCCTCTTTACTCCCCGGTGCCGGCCCGAAAGTGGTTCCATAGGTGAGTAAATTATTGGCAAGTCTGCTTAATGCGATAAGACCTACCTGCTCAAATCCTTTTAAAAAAGACTGTAAATCCTGAACCATCATTCCTGTAGACTGTTCAATCATTACTTTGGTAACTCCGGTCATCGGGGAAGCTTTAGGAGGTGCAAGTACCTCACTGTTCACAAATACTACAGCTTTCTCTGCCGGAGTAATGGCTTCCACTGCCTGAGATTGTGTTTTTTCACTGTTAAGTTCATTCATGATGGAAAGGTTTTAGATTATCCTTTTAAGATTTTAATGGCATCAGCAACAATTGCAGGGTTGAGCTGATTCAAGTTCTGCTGATTGGTTACCGAATTCTGAATGGAAATTCCACTGGCATGGGTAGCCATCTGGTAAAGCATACTCATGGCCTGTGCGGGAGACTCACCCAGCACGGTAACATTCGTCTGCGTTACGGCGTCTGTAGTCTGATTGTTTACGGTGTCTGCCATATTTTGGGTTTAAATGGTTATTATTATTTTAACTTTCACGATCTTTTTTCAAAGATTATTCTTTCAATCCAACCATTCTTTTTTCGGCTGAGTATTCAGAATGAGATTGTTGACCTCTTTTGTCTGATACAAATTTCATTAATAAAAATAAATCTTCATTAAGGGAAAAGACTGAATTTTTAAAAATAAGGGAATTCTCCCATGAGTGATTTTTTTAATAAAAAATGAAACATCCTTATAATATGTAGTGATCTTTATAGGACTGGTACTCCATAAGTTAATAGCTATATATACTAAAACGATCTGATACTAAGAGTAAACCCTGAATTTCTAAAAATGGGGATATCCCCTCTATTCTGCCATGAGCTTTACCTTGAAATTTGTGCAATAACCTATTTAATAATCAACAGTATGGAAAGAACAAATAATCAAAGTGGAGAATCAATAATAAAACCTAAAGTACTCATTCAGCCTGGATATGCAACAGGAGATATGTTTGCGATTGCCGCTGCTTTAATTGATGATGATGAACTTCATGTAGTCATTTCAAAAGGTGATGAGAATTGTAATGATCCTACAGATAAGGCAGATTCTATTAAAAAATTTTATGAAGATTCCAGAATTGCTGAAAAGAGAATACATCTTGTGGAAGTAAGTAAGTTAAGAGAAAATGAAGAAGAGTTAAATGAGAAAGTTGCTAGATTTCAAGTAATAGGAAGGATTGATTATGGAACTGATTACGTTGCAAGAAAATTTTCAAAAAGCATGAAGAGAAAGGTAAGAAACGCATGGAAGGTTAATAGCTGTAACGGTGAAGATAAAGCTATAGAAAAATGGTTGACAGAAAAAGGGATACCCATTACTGGAGGCCGCTTACTTATTTTATGGTCACGGTTCAGTGGCAAAAACGGTGATATTCATATAGAACATGACACGAGTTATTTCGGGATTAGACAAATTGTAAAGAGAGCAGTGAATATGTATGATGGCATAATTATTACGGGTGATAAAGGATATCAGGAAGAAAGAAGAGAAAAAGACCTGAGAAGCAAAAGAGATTCTAAAAAAAGAGGGCATCAGTTTGACGAAATTGCCAATGAGGTAAACGCTTCCAAAGTTTTTAACATCACTGAATTCTGGAATGATGAAAATTCAAATGATCTTCCAAAATGGGACGGGAATACCCGCGTGGGACAATTTAAGCTGTATGAATATTTTCAGAACAATTTTAAGGATGTAAAGCATCTGGGATTCAGAAGTGGAAACCTTGAAGTGATGGCAATGTTAGGATATCAGGTCAGATATATGGAAGAAGGTAAAAGAGCAGGAGATGAAAGTAAAGGTGGATATAGAATGACTGCATGGAATGACCGCCGTGAAAGCCTTATGGATAAAAGTATTCCCGAAGATGAGAGATTGACAATTGGATATGAACGGATCCAGTTGATTGACCTTCCTACAAGAACAGGGAAGTTTCTTCAGGATAAAAAGTTGGAAATCAATAGCAATGCAATTGATAAAGATGCAATAGATGAAGAAGTCAGAAGGAGAATAAGTGTCATGGATGAAAAAGCTAGGAAAAATTTTAAAAACACCTATAACAAAGAATTAAAAGAAGTAAAAAGAGAGAGAATTAAATGGGGGAAAGATGAAGTAGAAAAATGGAGGCGGCCAGATTTTACTCCTGGTAATAAAGGTGGAGCCCAAAAACCTGATGAGATTCGTGATAAGTACTTAAGAGGATTTAATGATACAGATTTGGATATTCTCTTTAATCAATATTTACGCCCTGCAGATTGGAATGGAATTGAAGATAGAATTATACGACAAGAGAAACATTATTCAAAGGAGCATACCGAAGGTTTGGATCAGAATGAAAGAAATAAACTATTTGAAGAATTAGCAACTCAGCCTTCCTGATATTTTTAAAATCAAAGACAATACTAACAGATTAAAATTCGTATTTCCACAGTTTTCCTATGGGGATTTTATTCTCTGTTTTGCAGCACGATAATCAGGTACCTAACTTTATATGACTATACACCGAAATCCAGGCAGATATAATCTGTTCCGGATTTTAAGGTAATAACGGTTAAAAATCACTATATTTAGAATTATAATAAATGATCTAATTAAACTTTAAAACCAATACATTATGTTGAAAACCCCTCATTCAATCATGAAATTATGGCTCTTTTTTGTCTTAGCATCAGTATCCTCATTTATGCTCACTGGATGCAATGCAAAGAATGATGCAGATCAGATCTTTTACAACGGTGATATCCTCACAATGGCAGGTAAAGAAGCTGCCTATGTAGAAGCTCTCGTCGTAAAAGACGGAAAAATTGTCTTTGCAGGAGAAAAAGATAAGGCTATGGCCCTTAAAGGAAATAAAACACAGGTAACCGATCTTGCAGGCCGTACGCTGATGCCAGGTTTTATAGATGCCCACGGTCATATTTCGCAATATGGATTTGCTTTACAGATGATCGATCTGCAGCCTGAGCCTTACGGAAAGGTAATGTCAATTCCGCAGCTACAGAAGGTTCTCAAAGATTATATAGCCGAAAATAAAATTCCTGCCGGAACTATGATTGTTGGAAATGGTTACGATGATGCCATAATGGAAGAACACCGTCACCCGACAGCTCAGGAGTTGGATGAAGTCTCGTCTGTTAATCCAATTTATATAGAACATACTTCAGGGCATATGGGAGTTGCTAATTCTTTATTGCTGAAAAATATGAATATCACATATGATACTCCGAATCCTGTCGGAGGAATCATTGGCAAAGATCCGGCTACCAAGCAGCTTACAGGAAAAATGCAGGAGAATGCCAATATCAATAGCTTACAATATGTAATAACACAGCTTCCGAAACCTGCAGAAAGCGATAAGTACAAATCTTTACTTGCCGCAGAAAAAGCCTGGTTTGCCGATGGACAGACTACCATATGTGAAGGACGTGCTGCGCCGGATAATATTGATAATATTATGGATGCAGACAAGAAAGGATTGTTGAAAGGTGATTATATCATTATGCCGGATTATGACTTGAATGCCGATAAACTGACACATTGGAAACAATTCTATAAAAAGTACAATGGGCATATTAAGATAGGAGGTATAAAAATGACTTTTGATGGCTCTCCACAAGGTAAATCAGCCTGGCTTACAAAACCTTATCTGGTGGCGCCGGAAGGAGAAAAGCAAGGATTCCGGGGACAGCCAATCTATTCAACAGAAGCCGCTTATAAAGGACTAAAAGCGATCTTTCAGCAGGGAATGCAGGTTCATATTCACTGTAATGGAGACGCAGCAATAGATGAAGGCCTTAACTTACTGGAACGTCTTAAAAAAGAAAAGCTGCTTACAAAAGATATGCGCTGTGTTCTTATCCATAGTCAGGTATGCCGCAAAGACCAGGTTCCCCGTTATAAACAGATAGGAATAATGCCAAGCTGGTTTCCTACACATGTTTACCTATGGGGAGACTGGCACCGTTCCAATGTGCTTGGGGAAGAAAGAGCAAGAAGGATAAGCCCTTTGAAAGAGGGGTTGGATCAGAAAATACTATTTACCATTCATCATGATTCGCCGGTCACTCCTCCCGATTTGATTACTGCGGTATATGCAGCAGTAAACAGAAAAACACGTTCCGGATATATACTGGGGCCGGAGTTTCGGATCAGTCCTTATGAAGCTCTTAAAGCAATCACTATCAATGCTGCATGGCAATGGGGAGAAGAAAAAGAGAAAGGAACGCTAGAGAAAAATAAAAGAGCAGATCTTGTTATTCTGGATAAAAATCCTGTTAAAGTAGATCCTTTTACCATTAAGGAAATAAGTGTTATGGAAACTTATAAAGACGGCGTGCAGGTATATAAAAAATAATAGATTTCAAATATAAAATATTCCGGAGAAAGAGCGTTCTGAAATTTTCAGAATGCTCTTTTATTTTACAACACTGGGAAATCTAAATGCACAGAACACTGAAAAAAACTGTAAATTAGCCGGTGAAGATGAATTGAAAACACATCCATCGTAATCTATTCTATGTCTAAACTAAAAACTGTAAGAGAACAGAAAAACCTGACCCAGGAAGAACTTTCAGAAAAATCGAAAATTTCTGTCAGAACAATTCAACGGATTGAAGCAGGTACAGAACCGAAAGGACATACGCTAAGAGCACTGGCTCGGGCATTGGAAATAGAGGAAAATTTATTACAAGATACTATTGTAATTCCTGAGATCAATGATGAGGTATCTGAGGAAAGTATTCCGGAGGTGAAGGAAAAAGAGCAATCGGATGTCAATTATTCTCTCATTAAAATTATCAATCTTTCCTCATTGCTCTTCACGCTATTGCCACCACTAAACATCCTTGTTCCACTTCTCCTGATGTTTACGATGAAGCAGAGAAACAGTCTGGTGAAAGAAATCATTTCTGTTCAGATGATATGGACGGTGATGGCACCTATTGTTTTCATGTTGGGGATCTTTTTAAAGTTCGGAAGACAGTTTACTCTGGTTCTTATGATTGCCATTGTCCTCTCCAATGTTTTTATTATCCTTCGCAACGCTGCAGAGATTGATAAGAAGAGAAAATTGTATTTTAGATTGAATTTCAGTATGATATAAAACCTGTCAGGGCTTTGTCGGGTTTTTGTCGGGTTCTTTTTTCGTCATAAAACAGACGAAAATCTAATCTTTGGCAAAAATTTAATCATGACAAAGACAGCTTCATTGGGTCTTCTTTTTTTTACTTTGATTTTTAATAGTATTCAAGCCCAATTACCAAAAACAGATTCTCTTTATAAAATTATTATGTCAAAAGACAGTCTGCTTTTTTCCGTAGGTTATAATACCTGCAACACGGGGCAGATGGAAAGTCTGTTGAGTGACGGGTTTGAATTCTATCACGATAAAGGCGGCTTTGAAGACAGGAAGGTATTTATAACCCATTTTAAAAACGGATTATGTAAATCTCCGGAAACCTATCAGGTGAAGAGAGTCCTGCTTGAGAAAAGCAATGAGATTTATCCTATGTATAAAGACGGAAAAATATATGCAGCCATTCAGAATGCAGACCATCTGTTTTATGAAAGGGTGGGAAGTCAGCCTGAGAAACTGGTAGGAGAAGCCAGATTTACTCATCTTTGGGTGCTGGAAAATAATGAGTGGAAACTTAAGAATTCATTAAGCTTCAATCATCATCCAAAACAAATCACCGATAGTGAAACGATGTTTGATAATGACCAGTCTATGGCCAACTGGCTGACAGAAAATAGAATCCCTGCCCTTGGATTGGGAATTATTAATGAAGGAAAACTTCAGGAGGTAAAAGTTTTTGGCCAGCTTAAAAAAGGAGTTCCCGCTCCCCGTAATGCCTATTTTAATGTAGCATCTCTCACCAAGCCGGTTACCGCAATGGTAGCTTTATGCCTGGCCGGTTCAGGACTTTGGAATCTGGACGAACCTCTGGATGCTTATTGGATAGATCCGGATGTTATCAATGATCCTAGACATAATAAGCTTACAACCAGGATGATTCTGAGCCATCAGAGCGGTTTTCCAAACTGGAGATGGATGAATAATGATAAGAAGCTAAGTTTTCAGTTTGATCCCGGTACCCAATATCAATATTCCGGGGAAGGTTTTGAATACCTTCGGAAAGCTCTCGAAAAGAAGTTTGGAAAGCCGTTGGAACAACTTGCAAAAGAACTGATCTTTCAGCCTCTTAAAATGAAAGATACCAATTATATTTGGGACCAAAATACAGATGAGTCAAGATTTGTGACAGGATACAATGAAAAAGGAGAGACATACCCAATAGAAAAAATTAAAAAGGCTAATGCTGCCGATGATCTGCATACAACGATAGAAGACTATGGAAACTTTATGGTCAGCATCATGAAGGGAAAAAATCTGAAACCTGAAATATTTAGAGATATGATAAGAAAACAGGTGAAGATTAAAGAAAATAAGTATTTTGGGCTAGGTCTTGAAATCTATGATCTGGGTGGTGGCGAATATGCGTTATCCCACGGTGGTGCTGATCAGGGCACAAGATGTATTGCCATTGTACTTCCTGATTCTGGGAAAGGAATTATCATTTTTACCAATATTGATGATGGTTATAAAGTTTATGAAAAACTGGTTGTTCATTATCTGGGAGAACAGGGAAGAAAAATTGTTGATATAGAAACCAAATAAAGAATTTAGGCAGATAATATCTTAGAAAAAACCAATAAACTTTTTATTGATGAAAAGCCTGTCTTTCATTGTGAAGACAGGCTTTGTTATTTTTATTTTACCTTTTCCAAAAGATATAATTTGGCACCGGAAAATGCCAGTTTAGGCATCAGGTTGCCTTCTAAAACCATTGTTTTGTTGTTGACATCAATCACGGATATATAATTATTGGAATTGTATTCAATATAATTTTCCTTTTCCTTAGTAATAGGGTTTTTCCCAAATTCTAATGAGTATTTTACCCAGTCTTCCTTATCAGAACTGCAATGTACCGGTTTAAACTTAGATTTTTTAGCTTTAAAGATCATTTGGTCAAAACCTTCTGTACAATCCGAAGAAAATGTGCTTTCCGGATTCTGATCTTTGGTGAAATCTTCGAAAGAACCTTTATATGCACCTACTACTTTCCAGGTTCCATCTAAACGGTCTTCATCTATTTTTCCCTTTGCTTTGCTTACCGCCCAGCTAATACCATTCACAGTCCCTTTTACCGCTTTATAACCAATATTTACAGCTCCCGACACTACTTTAGTTGCAGTTCTTACCACGCATGAATTTAATACCAGAACAGCCGAAGCCAGAAATATCATTTTTTTCATATTGTCAAATTTTTTACGAAGATAAGGCTTTAAGTTTAATAAGGCAGAAGATCAATGATGGGAGCTGGAGGTTATATAAGTCGGATTATTGGTTTAGATTTTACTGTACCCAGCTCTTTACCGTTTCAAAGAAAAAGGCATACAGTTTTTTGTCAATATTATTCTGATCGTGAATCACCATATTATTTAGAGAATATTTCCAAATATTTCTCCGGCATCCACATGAAGCATAGGACGAAAGTTCCGATTAACAGCAATGATAAAATCAGTGTAGCGACTTTGAAACCGTCCAGCCTGAACTCTTTTTCCTGATTTCTGTCGGAACTGTGAAAGCCGGAGAGTCCTTGAGGATAAGGTTGATTGTCTTTTTGTGGCTGTATTCTTCCATTCGAGGAAGAGGATAGAGGAGAAAGTGACTCTACATTTCTGTTCTGATCTACAGTATTGGTAAATGCACGTTTATTTTCCTGATGTCTTTTTTTAGCTGTTTCTATCTTTCCATCGGCAGTAAGATGACGGATCACTTCTTCAATTTTTTCTGAATATTGGTCGTATTCTTTACTGATGATTTCAATTCCCTTTTTAGATTCCTTTATTTTGGTTTCATTGTCCTGATGTCGTTTTTCATTTTGTGAGATCTGTATGTTGAGGTCTTCAAGCAGTTTTGTTTTCACCTCTTTTAAATCTTCTTTTTCCTTTTTAAGATCAATGATCGCGTTTTGAAGAATTCTGCGTCTTTCTTCTTCAAGGTTATCCAGTTCCTTTTTAAAACCGTCAGCATCTACAATTTTAAAGATTCCTTTTTGTTTTACAAATTCTCCAATTTCATGACTTTGAGTAAAGTAAATAGTGTCAAAAACATTCAAAAGGTCAATAGATTTTTTAAAAAAGGTCTGCAATTGAGCGGCATTCGTCTCGCAGTAAACGACGAGATAATTACCACCGGATTGGGTAAAGTTCAGCTCATCCACTTCCCGGACATTGAATCCTATTTTATCAAAATCTTTAGGTTTTTGGATGGAAAATTGATCGGAATGATTAACTGTAATAATGCCTTCTGACAAATTATTTTTTTCAAGAATATGCTGGAAGTCATTTAATGTACTGATGATAAGCCCTTCCGAAGCAATTTTATTTACAAAAAGTAAGCTTGAACCTATAAATGTTCCGCCTCTGTCTGAGTTTTGTTCTTTTGCGAACGTGTAAACAGAGTAGGAGATGAGGTTGTATCCTGCGGAATAATCTTTTCTTATTGAGTAAATATTGCTTTGAGGAAACAGTTTGATGGCATCGGTTTTAAGATCAAATGTTCTGATTTCCTTAGCAATATTCTGATTTCCACCCAAAAAAAAGGATTGCCTGAAGCCATTCGGGTTACCAAAAGTCCCGAATGCCGAAAAAAAATAAGTACTATCCATTAATTTGTAAAGCTAAATTTGATACGTTCCCAGAATGTTCCTTCATAATCAAGATCATAACCTACAATACTTCTGTAGAGCCATTTTGCAAGTACTTCAGCCGTAGAAAGATTCAACAGGTCAATTTTTTCACTTCCGGTGGTATTCTGAATACTTCCGATGGTATAATAGCTTTTGCTTAATCCATACGTATCAATACGTTGTGAGGTCATGGGAAGATGTTCAGAAATAAAAGCATCAAGAGCTTCAGCACTTTCCACATCCATTCTTCCCGATTTGTCCCACTTGGAAATAACCAGAATAGCATTCACCGATTTTAAATTCTTACCTTTTCTTTCAAGCTCATCCAGAAATTCATTGATTAAAGAATCATCTTTATACGCAGTTTCATAACTGGTTACAATGATAAAAGTAAGCGGAATATTGGCATTCAGAAAGGTTTCTATACTGCTGTGGTAGCTTCCGCCTCTTCGGATATCGTTGTGGTTTTCCCCGGAAGTTTCCAGAAACGTAAGATCTATAGGAACCACTCTTTTAGATCGGTTATTTGGTTCAAAAACAAGATCCAGACGGGTTACCTGATCCCTCGTTGTTCTGTTGGGAAGCACACCTTGTCTGATATTTTCAAAAAAATCTGAGAGCAAAACATTAGCTTCTTTAGAGTTGGGAGTTCCCAGTTTGGGTCTCAGAACGCCAGCATACGATCTGAGATAGTAAAGCATTGAGGAGAGAATCACAGATTTTCCGGACTCTGCTGTTCCGAAGAAAAAGACAAAATTACTGTCTTTATTCCTGATGTCATTGGAAATGGTTTTGGCAATCGGGACAAAGTCTGTTTTAGTATCATTTTGAAAATCAAATGATAACGGTTTCAATGCTTCCTCTGTCTCAAAAGAAAGAGGTTTTAAATGATCTTTAGTTTCCATGGCTTAGTTGTTAGGGATGATGGTTTTACCGCTTCTTTTATTGGTGAAGACGCTTCTATTATTATTTCCATTGTAGTTTCCTGAATCTGTAACCAGTAAAATGATAATCACAATCACAAAATCAAGTAAGATACAGCCCGCCAGTACTACAAACTGGTACATTCCAAAATTTTTGATGGCATGTTCAAACGCAAAACCGATTTTTCCTACCTGTTGGGTTTTTGAAACAGCAGGTTCAAAATGTATTTTATCATTTCCAAGAACAGTCTGTGCTCTGCTTCCCAGTTTATTATAATCAGAAAGAGATTCATCAATGAGCCCCTGAGACAATCCGTCTTTATCCTTTTTAGACAAAAGAAGCAGTTCCTGAATATTTTTATTCCACTTAAAAGCTGTATTATTGATGTCCGTTTTTAGAGCCTTTTCTTCAGGCGAAAGATCAGATACAATATTGTCGATCTGTTTTCCCATTCTTTCTGCAAGATCTTCGTAGTCTTCCCCAACAGGAGTCAGTAAATCTACCTTTTGCCCCGTTAACCTTTCAATATCTTTAATCAATAATTGAGCACGGGTTCCAATTCCTTTATTACCGGGATCTTTGATCTGTTCCATCATCTGTTTTTTCTTGATCTCAATATTCTGGGTAGTCGCTTTATTATACTTATAGCTTAATTTCGATTCTACATCATTTTCAAGAGTCGTGAAATTTTTATTGATGTCACGAAGTTCATCCGTATAAATATCTGTTTTCATAAACCTGGTATAAAGGGCATTAAAATTGGCTATGAAACAGAAAGAAGCAATGAAAATGTAAATCCCCACCAGGCTTCCGGTAGGTTTACCTTCCATTTTGGCATTTCTCAGCATCCAGCATAGGAAGAGGAGCAGCAGTGATAATACCAAAGCAATGACAAATGATGCGGGGCCAAAGATCTGTTGTAATCCAAGCCAGGTTTGGTAAAAACTTACGCTGATAAGTAATAAGGCAAGAATTCCCAAAAAGAGATCTGCAGGAGTTGTTTTTTTATTCATAATGTATCTGTTGTTTTGAATGAGGTTATAAAAAACACTTTGTTTTATAATGCCCGAAACTACGAACAACAGGCTGAGGAACATTACGGGAACCCGTAAAGGACAACGCTTATGATTTGATCTGAATGGTGATTTGAAGAGTTATCTCACGTAGATTTTGGAGATAAAGAAGATTTTTAAAAGTAAATAATGTAATTTTCTGAATATAATGATCAAGTAGAAGAAAAATTAAATTGGAATTATTCGAAATCGAAATAAAGGAAAGTAGGGTTTAATTTCCCAATTCCAATTGATTTTTAACCAGGTTGTAGTATTCCTTTTTTGTATCTACCAATTGCCTGTGATTTCCATGCTCCACAATATGACCGTTTTTAAGAACAATGATCTGGTCTGCATTTTTAACGGTAGACAGGCGGTGAGCAATAATAACTACCGTTTTTCCCATAAAAAATGATTGAAGGTTGTTGTGAATAATTCTTTCATTATCAGCATCCAGAGCTGATGTAGCTTCATCAAAAAAGATATAATGCGGATTTTTGTATACAGCTCTTGCAATTAAAATACGCTGCTTCTGTCCCCCGGATATTCCATTACCGGCAGCACCAATCTTTGTACGGAGACCTAGGGGAAGTTCATCTATAAAGCTTTTGATATTCGCTACATTAATAGCATGCTGCATTCGGTTATCATCAATAACTTCATCTCCGGTAGCAATATTACGTTCGATGGTGTCAGAAAAAATGAATCCGTCCTGCATTACGGTTCCGCTGTTTTCCCTTATGCTTTTAGGAGATAGGTCGTGTACGTTTTGATCATTGTAATATATTTTTCCAGCTGTAGGATCATAGAATTTTAAGAGAAGTTTCATCAGTGTTGTTTTGCCACTGCCACTTGCACCAACGATAGCCGTTATTTTACCCTGAGGAATAAAGAGATCAATATCTTTTAGTACAAATGGTGATTTGGGGCCTTCATACTGAAAGGATACCTTATCAAAACGAATTCCGTATGGAGTTCCGTTTTCTGTAAAAACAGAATGATGAATACGCAAGTCCTCTAGTCCAATCTGCTCTTCCTGAGGATGGTTCTGAACTTCATTAAGCCTGGTAAGACTCAGTTTAGCTTCCTGTAAAGAGCGGAAAAAATTGACTAACTGATTAACAGGACTATTCATCTGTCCTATAATGTAAGAGATACTTAATAAGGTTCCCAAAGACATCGAATCAATCACCACAAAATAGGCTGCAAGAAACGTAACAAGAATATTTTTAGACTGGTTAAGAATTTCAAAACCAGACAGCTGAATTTGATTGATTTTCAGGATTCTCAAATTCGTTTTAAAGAGTTTCTGTTGTATATTTTCCCATTCTTTTCTTTTCAGTTCTTCATAATTATTTAATTTCATTTCAGAAACACCATTGATGATTTCATAAATGGTCTCTTGATTTTCTCCACGCTGATGAAATTTAAAATAATCTATAATCTCTCTCTTTTTCAGCCAGAAAAGTGACCACACTACAGAAATAGAGGTTAAAACAATATACACGAGCATTATTCTGTAATCGTAGTAACATAAGACTCCGAAGAAGACAGAAAACGTGATTAAAGAAAATAAGGTCAGAATACTTTGCGATGTTAAGAACTGTTCTATTCTTTCATGATCCTGAATACGCTGACTAAAATCTCCTAAGAGACGGGTGTCAAAAAATTTTATTGGAAGACGTAAAAGCCTTTTGAGGAAATCTGATATAATTTGGATGCTGATTTTGGTTCCAATCTTCAGCGTAATCCAGTTTCTGATAATTTCGAATATGATGTTTCCTGAAAAAAAAGCTAATTGGGCCAACAGGATGATCCCAATCAGGTTGATATTCTTTTTATTGACCCCATTATCTATAAGTTTTTGAGTAAGAATAGGGAAAATAAGTGTTGTTGAAGCTCCCAATATCAGTAAAAAGAATAGTAAAACCAATTGCTTTTTATAAGGCATGAGGTAAGAAACCAATTCTTTATAGGAAATAGGGTCCTGGGTATTCTGATTGGTGTTTTTATAAAACTTCTCCTCAGGTTCCAGAAGTAATGCGATGCCGGATTCTGCATCATCTACCCAACTTTTTTTAAATTTATCTTCATTAAAAGAGATGAACCCATGACCGGGATCAACAATTTTGTACCTTTTTTTCTTACTGAATATCCTTTTTTTTATCCCTTGTAAAACAACAAAATGATTTTGATTCCAATGGATGATACAAGGGAGTGGAAGGGCTTCCAAATCTTCAACCTGTAACTGAACGCCCATGGTTTCAAATCCTATTTCTGTAGCCGCTTCCTGCAAACCAAGCAACGAAACTCCTTCACGGGTAAGATAAGATCTGTCCCGTATATATTGGAGGCTTATATCTCGTCCGTAATGAGAGGCAATCATGGAAAGACAAGCCGGTCCGCAATCCATCTGATCATGTTGAGGAATGAATTTCATAAGCTTAGATTCCAGTTAATAATAATTCGTGAGGAAAAGGGAGCTTTTTCTGGCTGCCTTGCATCAAGGTAATTCCAATTCCGGCGATTCCCCAAAAGAAAGAATACTTTGCTGAGGGGTGAATTTGCTGATCGTCTTCATAATCAAATTGAAAACCTGCCAGTGTTTCTTTATCGGAATTCCAGTAAAAAATGATCTGGTCATACCAATACTGGGATGATTCACCATAGATTTTTTCGGAAGTTCTGTTGTAAAGATCAGCAAACATATAATAAAGACCGGAACAGCCATAAAGAATACTTGAATCCTGGGTATGACTGTGTTTTAGTTTTCGTTGTGAGCTTTCATGCAACATTTGTACAATCTCATCTTCAAATTCCTGCAGTTGGAATCTTTTTACAGCATTATATAATGCATAGAGTATCCCAAGATCTCCATAGCACATCGATAGCTGAGTTTCATTTACCGTTTCAGCGTTAGGGTATCTATAAGGGAAAAAACCGTTGGTTTGATTTCTTTTTTGCTTCATTAAAAAATAAACAGCCTTATAGATGATTTCTTTGAATCTCTGTTCTTCTGCTTCCAGAATTCCATGTTCGTAAATCTTAGTCAGGAAATTGAGAATCATCGCTGAGCCATGGGAAAGTCCCAGATAAACCTGATTGTTATAGCTTGGCGAAGGCCAATACACTTCTTCCTGATTAAGAATAACCGCATTCTTAATGATAGAAGCTGCAATTTCATTTAAAACCTTTTGGGCATAAGGATCTTTATCATGAATATACCGGTTAAGAAAATAATAACCACTGGCAAGGCTTCCACTGAAATAATCATAATCTTTCCTGGCCAGATCCTGCTTTACCGTTTCGTGCAGCGTATCATTGAGGTATTCATAGTATTCGGAAAAATCATAGTCAAGATCAAAATGATTTTGAATAAACATCAACCCTTTGCCAAAACTTGCCAGCGTTTGAGCAACAGAGTCTCCCTTGTATTTGGGAATATATTCATCATCAGTAGAAATTTTAGAAATAAGTTGAATAGATTCCTCAATCATCAGTTCTCCTTTATCCAGAAATTCTTTATTATCAAAATGTTTGTAACCGTAATAATACAATAATGCAGCTCCCATTTTTCCATATTCTATCGAAGCATCTGAAAAAATAGAGATGTTTTGATCAATCTGTGTTATAATGTTATTGATAATATTTTGAATTTCAAGCTTCTGCATTTTGCTTTCTGTGTTTTATCGAATTGTAGGTTTTAAACATGAAAAAGTAAATAACGAATTCATGCATTCTTGCTTTTGTTAAAAAAATACGGTTCATATTCATATGAACATAGTCCTGCAATAAGGTAATGTAGGAAGATCCTGATTTTGTATTTTTTATTAGAGAGGTTAGTTCTCTAATATTCTCTGACCTTGTTATAAATGGTTGAATGAAGTCTTCTATTTCACTGTAATCATGCTGACGGAGAACAGCCTCCAGGTAATCTCTGTTATCTCTGTATTTTTTATCGATTGATTTTTTAAATTTTTGTACATATTCCGGATTGGAATGATCCACATGCTCAGGAAGAAAGGTTTGATAGAGCTGTTCAAATAGATAAATTCTATCATCCAATGAAACCTGGAAATCATTCATCAGCTGGTTGAGTGAAAAAACACCTGTTTTCCATCTGATCTCTTCGTTAAGATCTTCAATTTTAAGAAAGTTCATTACCGCTAAGCTGTCATAATAAAAGAATTTCTCTGAAAGCTCTATATTTTCAGCACCATATCTTTCGATTTCTTGTTTGTAGGTGTCAATTTCAAAAGAGCTGATCATGTCATTTTCCAAAAGCACAGAAAGTCTATTATTCAGATACTGAAGGCTTTCTTCATTGATCTTCCTCTTAATACGGAAACGGACATGATATTCAGGATCTTGAAATCTTAGGAAAAACCAAGGGTGTTCAGAGTCATCCTGCTCAAAATGTTCTACATAGTCTGCAAGAACTTCTGTGATGATGGTATCTGCATATTTATGACTGGTGTAGATCTTATAGAAACTCCACTCATCACCCGGTATATATTTTCTTTTCTTCGTTTCAGTGTGATGGGAAAAATGATTGGCAGGTGAAGTTTTTTCTTCTTTTACTGTAAAAGGGAAGATAAATTCAGAAGCAAATGCTTTTCCATTTTCGTCAGGTAATTGTAAAGGTTCAAAATACTCATACAAGAAGATATCCTCCTTTGTAATATTTCTGGCTAAAATGTGGAGACAGGTTTCGTTAGTAGTGTCTAAAACCAGGACATTATCTCTCTCTTTGATGGTACAGAACTGAGGAATACATTTGTTGATGACAAGCTTTTTCAATTTTTCTGCGGTCATCTCTTTGTCCATATCAATTCGCCAGCAGGCTTCAGACAGGATAAATTCTTTGTATTCTACTCGTGGAAGGAAACTGTTTTTTTCAAGGAATCCCCAATTCCAAAGAAATCCTAAATCAATCCCACTGAATTGATAATCGCCTAAAAATTTAATAACCGGCAGCTGGTTTTCGCCATAGTTATAGGCATTAGTATATTTAGGTTTTATTTCCTTGTTTAGTCTTTTTGATCTTAGTTTTAATCTTCCGTTTTCAAAACGGATATAAATATCATTAATCAATATAACGGAGTCATCATTATTTTTACTCTCCGAAGCATAAGGAAGTTCATAGGTATGAAAGTTGGGACGTTGTAAAACATTACCCAGCCTATCTTCTCTATGATGAAGGAGTTCTACATAAATGCAGTCTTCGGAATCTTTTTCCGAAATTGTTTTTAAGTTCTCTGCCAATTCCGGATCATGATAGGCAAATCTTGATAATATAATATTAGCCAATGGAGTAGGAATAGGAGAGACGGTAAGGAATTTAAAATTTCCACTATCAACATCCTGCTGAGATTTGCATATAAATGAACCAAAAATATGGTTGTTATAGCCAAAATAAAGAGGGGGATCCTGTTTTTTGCCTACTGCTTTTACATCCTGTTCTGTTAGGATGATAGGCGTGAAGTTTTCAGGGGAAAAACAGTGAATATATTTATCAAGAACCAATCTGACAATAGGGGGTACGCTTTCATGGTTCTCAGGACTTTCAAAAGTAAAATAAAGCTCATCCAGTAATGGGGTCTCTTCAAGATTGCCACTTATGTGATAATCATATCCTACACCAAAGTCGGGGTCAAGAGCTTTAACCAATGGAACCTCCATTGATTCGAACTTCCTGATAAACCTTTTGGTGAAGTTTGTTAACCTGTGATGAGGTTTACTTTTAACCAACGGAATTAGTTCTTCAGTTCTTTTGGATAATAAAGAAATTACCTTTTGGTTTATGGACTGTTCTCTTAGAGGGATAATAGAATCAATTTGAACAATTTGCCTGTTTTCTTCAATAATATCAGCAAATTCCTCAGCCTTGTTTTCAATTTCTTCTACGATACGGTCTGATGTAAAGACATCGTATGTTTTGTTCTGTATTTTTGCAATGGATTGCAATGAATCCGTTTTATACCCATACTGTGAAAGATATTTTTGGAGTTCTGATAATGGATCTTCCAGACTTGTCATATAAGGTGGAAGTTTATCCACTAATATTTTACTTTCTATCAGGGAGTTGATGTACTCTATAATTTCTTGGTCATCAATACCTGATATCTGTTTTGAAATAAGATTTTTTATTTCGGAAATCGTAGTTCCGTTTTGAGCCTGATCAATAATAGAACTCAATATAGGATTGATGGAAACTTCAGCTATTTCATAATCGTACCGTTTACTCCAGCTGATGTATCTCCAGTTATCCCCACTGGTATAAAGGGTGTTATTTAAAAAGTAAGGGATTTTTTCGTTATCCTCTGCAATGATAAGATCTTTTAATTTTCTGAGAAAAAGGACATCGGTTCGTACTTTTAAAGTATAATCATTACTTTTTAATAGAATATTTGTTTCTCCTTGGTGTGTTTTTCCTGAATTAAAACCTGCAAATAGCCCATAAGGTGTACATCGGGTACACATTCTGGAATAATATTTGTATAAACTTTGAAGAATACGGTCTGAAGGATCAAATGCTGTTTTCTCGTCATTCAGCCAGTCCAAAGCGGTATAATAAAAAGTTCTACTAGCAAGATATACGGCATTAAGGAAGATTGTTTCCCCAAAATATCTTTTAACCGCATGAATATCTTTTGCCATCATGGCATCATTCAGGTGCTGCATGTTGGCAAATGAAAGGGTCGAAATTCTGACCACAAAAAAATTTGTAGGAATAAGGAAGTTTGGTTTCAAATTTTTATATTATAAATGAGACTTCTTACGATAAAAGATAAGATCAAGATGCTATAAATTGCCAATAAATATGTTGGATTTTTAGCTTAGAAAATAGAAGAAACCCTCCCAATTTCTTCAATTGGGAAGGTTTCAGGAATTTATAAGTTAGTTGTTGCTCCAGTTGTTGATGTAGTGGTGCAATTGTTAGTCACTGAAGTAGTAGTACAGTCACCATCTCTTACTGGTGCAATTACTTTGTTACCTCCTTTTACAGTGCTTAGTTGTCTTTCGTTTAGTTTAGCAATTGTTTTTTTGTTTAATTGCAGTTGGCTGAATTTGTTGTTCATGATATTAAAATTTTATAATTTTTAGTCTCTACTCTTTTAAAGGATTTTCGAGTTCCTCCTGCACGCGCGTGTGTATTTTTGCTTTAGTTAGCTCTTGATTTTTCTTCGAATCTTATATTTTTTCCGGCCCCTTTTACTTTTCTATTTCCAAAAGAATAATTGACACTCAGGTTAAGTCTTCTTTGGTCAAAGTAGTTGTAAAACTCATTGCGATAACCTGCATTGTAAGAATATCCCTCACTTGTTAATGTTCTGAACACATCACTTACTACTGCGCTGACATTAAGTCTTTTATCCAGAAATGATGCTTTAATTCCCGGAGAGAAATTCATCTGAGTTTTGATCTTTATATTAGAATATACATAAGGCAGATCATGCCAGAAATTCACTAATAAGGACCAGGTCTTTGCTTTATTAAGGCTTATTGTATTATATATGGTATATGAAAATGAAGACAATTTAATTTTTTCAGCTTCAGGGATGATCGGTCTTGTGGACGCATAAGTTCCGGTTGCGCTTAGCGATGTTTCCCATATATTAAAGAAAGTATCATTATATGTTAATTGTAAACCTACTTTATTTTCATTATATGCATTTTCAAAAACGTTGGTATAAATACCATCTACAAGACGGGCTATATTTGATAATCCGTTTTTATTATACTGAGTATATAGCGTTGCACTGAACTTACTTTTAAGCGTATAGGTTAGCTCAACATTATCATTATATGAAGGAGACAGGGTAGGGGTCCCGGTAAAATACATATAAGGATTGGTATACCATCTGAAAGGGTTAAGCGTTTGAAAACTTGGCCTTTCTATTCTTTTGGAATAGCTAAGGGAAAATACATGATCATCACTTGGTTTATATCGTACATAAGCGGTAGGGAATAATCTTCCATATTTACCTTCTGTTACATACCCTTGTACTCCCGGATTGGTCCCGTTAAATTGAGTATACTCATACCTTAAACCTGCCTTTGCAGACCATTTTTCACTGAAATCTTTCTGATAGCTTACATAAGCTGCATAATTATGTTCTTTATAATGAAAACGATTACTATTCGCTGGATTTATAATATAATCCGGACCTATAAGATTGTAATATTCAACATTGGATTTATTATCAAATGATGTATATTTTACCCCTGTTTCAATATTTCCCCATTGGTAAGGAAGGGTAAGATCTGCCTGTCCCGAATAAATGCTATAATCCATAGCGCTGCTATTCCGAATGGTAGTTTCCTGTGCTGAAAAATTATTTAATGTATTAAAATCATTTACTTTATCAGGTGCATTGCTGAGGTAATTGGCTGTTATGCTCAATTTTTTTCCTAAAGTATCTAATTTAAGATCATAGTACGCATTTAAAGTATGGGTAGGTGTTTTCCAAACTTGCTTTTGTACTGTGCTTAAAGTAGAGTCAATAATCCCTAGTTGTTCATACCTGCTGGCTCCATCCGCATTCATGGTGCTACGCTGCCTGTTAAAATCGTAAATGATTCCTACATTTTGTTTCGCATTAATCTTATAATCTAAGCTATAGTTAAAGCCCAATATTTTTACTTCATCTTTTCTTACTTCATTAGTATAGATCCCATTGTCAGATCCTATAAGACTTCTCGTACCTTTAGGTCTTGTTGAGTTATTATACTGGCGAAGCTTCAGAGATGAACTGATTTTCTTTGACTGATAATTTAATGTCAACCCTGATCCAAACCCATAATAACTGGTTTTCTGATAAGAAGCACTGGCATTTCCGCTCCAGCCCAGATTCGGATTTTTCTTCAAGATGATATTGATCATTCCGCTATTCCCCTGAGCTTCATATTTTGAAGGTGGAGTGGTAATGACTTCAATTTTAGAGATATCATCTGATCTCAGAGATTGTAGATAACCTGCTAACTCATTCTGTGAAAGATTAATCAACCGGTCATTGATCATCACTACTACATTTCCTTTTCCTACGATAGAAATACTTTCATTCTGAAGTCTGATAAGCGGTGTATTTCGTAAAGCATCTAGTCCTGTCATCCCTTGAGAAGCAATAGAATTTTCTACGTTATATACTAAACGATCCACTTTTCGTTCAATAAGTTTTTTTGACGATTTGATATTGACCGCCTCAATTTTTATAGATTGATCTTCTGCAATTTGCATCTGACCTAAATCTATATTGGATTGGAGGCTAATTTTCTTTTCAAAATATTTTTTACCTTGATATTCAGTAATAAGAATATAATCACCTTTTTCACTTTTAAGAGAAAAATTACCATTACTGTCTGTTAATCCGTTTACTACTAATGTTTTATCAGTCTTTTGTAACTTGATTTGAACAAATTGAAGCGACTGCTTATGAGAGTCTGTAATTTTACCTGTAACAGAGAATTCCTGAGCAAATACAACTCCACTACTTAAAAGTGTAAATACAGTTAAAGGAGTAGTAAATTTACTTAGTATCATGTTATTAGGTCAGTTTTATATGGTTATTATTCCTTCCAAAGGAAATAAAATTTTATTAACTGACCAAATCTTAAAGTGAATAAAAAAATATTTTTAATTTTTCTGAAAAATATTTTATTGTAAATTTTTGATTTTCAATATATTATGGGTTACATAATTTTAAAAAAATTGCTTTTTATTGAATTTGTATTAAAAAAACGTAATTATTTCTCTATTTTGTGATATTATGTTAAATGAATGGATTCTAATTTTGTAAATTATTTCTTAATTGAGGTTATTGTATGAAAAATTGATGAAAAAGAACCTGTGGTTTTTAGATAGTTTGTAAATCAATTTTAGGGATAAAAAGAATATCTATTTATCAAAGCTTAAAAATATCGTGTGGTGAATCTATTAAAAATGATTGAGGCTCTCTTTGTAGATATGAGAAAATCTGTTGTTAGAAATTATTCATATTTTTTAAAAAAGCTTAACTCCTATTAAACCTTTATTTTTCTTAATAGGTTATGATCCTTCTGTTTTTAGGCGTAAAGAATTTTAAGTTTTGGTTGCTCTATTTTTAAAGTATCAAAGACTGGAATCCATTTCATTGATTCTTTGCAAGCTGATGTATAATTTAGCCACGAATGCACCAATTTTTTATTCATTCGTGCATCCGTGGCCAAAAAAATCTTTTAAGATTCCGTGATATTTCTAAAATACAGGAGAATATCTATCTGAATTTGTAGATAAATAATTTATTTATGTTCAGTCTTTAACTTATTAATCAATGGATTGGCATACATGGCCAGGAAATATTCTTTAGAAACAGGATCAGATGGGTCAATTCGCATTTCCAATCTTCGGATAAACAATTGTTTTTCCTGTTCTGTATACTGTGAAGCATAGGTATCCGTATTGTTTTTCAGATCGTAGGCGATATATTTCGTGGGCCAAAGTTTATAATTTTGAATGATGGAATCATCAATCAATTGTGCAATGGCCTGCAATTGTTTGTTTTTATTTTCAATGGTAGCTGCAATGCCATCCAGTTCTGTATCAATAACATCACCGGCATGCAGATGAATTCGTTTCTTTTGACCTAAAATTCCGCTGAGTATGGTGTTGAAGTCTTCGTTTTTCCCTTTAATGTATTCTTCCTCTCTGTGTTGTGCCAATAATTGAGGCATTTTTAAGGAATCTGTAGGATCATATTCATAGGAAATAGAGATAGGAACAATTTTTAATGTTTTAAAATATTCTATCAGTGATTGATCCCCGGCTGCCATGGCCAGCATTTTTAAAACCCCTTGCTGAGTAGCATCATTCCCATCTTTTGCACGACCTTCACGCTGCGCAATCCAAACAGAACGGTTTTCCTGAAGCAGTTGTTCTTTAATATATTCAGACATCACCTGTGAACTGGTAAGCTGGTCACGAAGTGACAACCCTCTTTGAACTAAAAAGTTGCGGTTCAGTTTAGCCAATACATTCAAAAAGTTTCTTTTCACCAGATTATCCCCAATGGCTGAAGCCGTCATAATGTGGCCGCTTTCCAACAAAACAAGGTTAAGCAGGGAAGTATCCAATACAATATCCCTGTGATTCGAAATGTAAAGATAAGAGGTATTTTTATCAAGTTTATCGAAACCTGAAGTAGTTAATCCTTCAGAGCTTTTGGCAAGAATCTGACGAACAGCATACGCAACAAACTGATGTTGAAAATCACTTATAGAATGGACATCTTTAAACTGTTCCAGCCAAACCTGCTCATCCTCACCGGGAAAAGTAAAGTTCATCAGGGCTTTCATCATCGGATCACGGGCTATGCTTTGTAATCTTTCATTCACTTCCTGATCATGAAAATACCGGATTTCATCAAACTTCGACATGTTATGGTAAAAATTAAAACTTTTTGCAAAAGAACGAAAATTTATCTGGGGATAGGGTATAAAGGTTGTTAAAGTATTATGAATGGCGTAGGAATTGGGGAAATCACCACTATTTACTGGAAACCATAATATAACCGTAATTTTTATTGATATTTTAGGTGCTTTTATATTTTTAGATCATTTTTTCTTATATAATAACCACTAAATTTAAAATATCAAATATATGATTAACGAGGCTTTTAATTTATTATTCAAAATTGTTGACAAATTTTTTGAACCTAAATCCAGTTTAAAAAAAACGGAAGAATTGGAAAAATTATTTACCATTATCAGAGAAAACCATCTGGAAAATCAAAAAGAAATTGCTGAAGAGAAACTTTTTGAGTTACAGACTGGTATAAAGACTAACCTCGCCTTTGCTCAAAAACTGAAGGCTTTTAAAGAATACGTAGGGGGAAAATATGACTGGAGTGTCTACCGGAAAATCTTTTTGTATTTACAGGAAAATGAACAGGGGAAAATTATCGTAAACATTACGAAATATCAGGAATATACTGCAAATGCACTAATGTATTTTACTCTTTTTATTTTTGGCGGTGGGTTTATAACCATTCTATTGATAGAATCATTTATTCCAAAGAATATCTATCATATTATTATTTTCCTATATATCGTGGTTTCTCTATTTTTCTTATTTCTTATTTATCTTATAAGCAATGATTACCTGGCTATGCAAGTAAAAAAACAAGTAAAAAAAATTGAAGCGAATAGGGAAAGTCAGAATGACCAAATATAAAACAGAAAGTAGTCTCCATCTAGATTCAAATAAAACCAGCTGAAAAAATCTCTTTCAGCTGGTTTTTATGTTAAAATACAAATCAGAACATTTGATTATTCTGTGGTCTGATCGGTTGTCACATATTCTACTTCCAGTTCCTTTGAAAATGAGCTGTCATCTGCTAAGCGGTTTCTAATTTCTTCTATAAACAAACCTATTTCTTGAGGACTTATTATGGATGAATAATCAAACTCAAATTTCTTTATCCATATTTTGTCAGCATCTTCATGAATGTCAGTATCTTCATAGGGTAAATGGGAATTAAGGTCCTTTTTAAGGCCTATATAAAGCATTTTCTCACTATCAAAATAAAAACTTATGTTATAGTTTTCAGTGTGCTTATTGATTTCAAGGCTTTCACCCCAAAAATAGGCAGAATCGCCGCATCGGTGATTATTGAGGGTATTAATTCCAAAAGTCTGGATCAATTCTTCAATAAGTTCATTACGGTAATTATCGATCATTACTTTACTGTACCAAGCACTTGGTCTGATAGCGAAGAAGTGGGCCCATAACCATTTGATTTTATTTACTCCATCTTTCTGCATCCATATGTGAAATGCATTATCCTGATAAAGATGAGCGTGGGCGATTCTAAGCCTTTCATCTGCAGTATCAATACGGGACTGCCCTTTGATAGCTTTAAGAATATGATCCTGTATAGAATCTTCGTCAAGCGGGAGTAATTGTCTTATGGCACCTATAACCTCATTATTTCTGCGGAGATAAGTTTTCCAGTTCAGTACTGTGCTGGAAAAATTGAATGATTGTAGCTTTTCCCAATCTGTAAAGGATGCCAGAATATAGCGCATGATACTATTGTCTTCATTTTCAATTAATTGGTTAGGACTGGTTTCTGAAAATAAATATTTAAACTTCTCAAATTTATCATGAAGTATTTCAGGAGAACTTGTTTCGTTCAAAAGCACAGAAATATTACCCTGCAGCATACCAAAGCTTTCCGCGTTGAATAGAGCTTCCTTCCATTTTTTATTATCTGACAGAAGCAACGCTTTCTGTTTTTCTTCTTTAAGTTGAATACTGTGAATATTTTTATGATCATCTAACCAGGTATCCAATAAGCCGCTGGTGAGGCTTCCTAGTATATCAGAAGAGAATTCTGCAATCCTACGGATAAACTGAATTGCTGTTTTATTGGCTCCTATACTTCTAATATCAGGATCTGTTATGAGATTCCATACTATTCTGATCCAGTCTTTAAACCGTGAAAGATCGAAAGTATTATTGTTTTCTGCATAGGCGTTTACAGCATCAAACAGCATTCTGTCCTCCATCGTAAACCTGTTATTCTCATCTCCTTTGAAAATATCCCATTTATAATCAGTATTCCATAGAGGCTGTAGGTGATCAAATATTTCAAAACCATGATCTGAATAAAAATCCAGAAGTTTTTCCAGCTTTAATACAAATTCTTTTGAAATCAGTGGTCTGTAAAAATCAAAACTGGTAAAATACAGTTCTTTTTCTCTTGAGAGAAGTGATGTATATGTTTCATCAGTCAGAAGATCTCCTGCTGTACCTTTATAATTTACAATATATTCATTAATCAGAATACGATGGATGAATCTGAAAAAATATGGGTCTACAGTTTTTTTAGAGATTCGATTGGTTTTTGCCTGTTTCCAGAAAAAGCGGGACCATTGGTTATCAAATTTTAAGGCAATGCTGTCAAAGTGAGGGAGTATGAGATTGCCATTTTCTACCTCTTTGTCAAAATGACTACAGTTCTTGATCCATCCTATGAGATCAGCTTTCAGATTCTCAAAGGAAGATAGTAATTTTCCTCTTGCATTCAGCTTTATATATAAATCATCCGTAAGTTTAAACTGATCCATAGGAAGAACGTAGAATACAATTTTATCAAGGTTGAGATAAAGAGCACCTTTTTCCTGAAGTTTGTTATAGAAAGTATGAATCGTTTCAAGGGTATTGAGTACCGCATCAATGGTAGGATCCAGACGGTACTGGTCACTGAACCAATAGGCATTTTTTATGTCTTCTTTTGGATTGCCCTTCAGACAAAATCCTGAGAGCTTTTCAAAGAATCTTCTTGATGTATCTCTGGTTTCATAGGAAAACTTTGTAAACATTTCTTCATAATCTGAGCCCGGGTCACATTCTTTTTTAATAATATACCAATGTAGAAGAAACAGAGTGGTAAGCCTTTGCTGGCCATCCAGGGGAAGAAACACTGTTCCGTTGTTCCGGTCTACAGATCCGTATATAAAATCTAATTTCAGTTCTTCTCCAGACTCAAGATGCTGAAGCAGTTTGGCAATAAAACCTTCTCTCAGATCCGTATTGGACTCTCTGCCCTGAGCATAGTCTCTCTGTATCAAAGGGATCTTTAATGATGAAAGAATATTTCCGCTTTCGTCACTATGGTTCCTTTGAGAATCATAACTGATCGTTTCATAGCAGTAATCCTCCTCGTTTTCTATTACGGAAGTAATAGGAGCTGTTAAGAAGTCTTTTAAATTATACGTTCTCATCTTGCATAAATTTATTTAAACAGCTTTCCAGTTCTTTTGTGTATTCATTTACATCTGAGGCAGTCCATCTGGAATATTTCTGTGGGTATTTGGAATAGTATTTCAGGAATATATTTTTAGAAGTAACGGGAATATAGGTTCCTGCCTGATCTTCCTCAATAATCCGTCTTCTTTTTGTTTTGTAAAAAGAATTACCGTAGCTTCTGTTGATGGTACTGTTTAAAGCGGTCAGGTTACCAATACAGTTTTTATCAGGCAGCTGATCTCCTTCTCCGGACAGTTTTTTGTCAAGTTCTTCCAATACCTCCTCCAGAATCACATCCAGTTTAGGTAAGTTTGTAAGAATGTTTGTTTCAACCCAATGTTGTGAAAATTTTCCTTCTGCAAAGGCCTCCGGATGTAGTTCCTGTATTTTGTAATAAAGTTCAGTTTCATAATCAAGATAAAGATCTCTCAGATATTCTGCTTTTTCTTTATTATCCATTTCTGAAGGCTCTCTTTCTGTTTTAGAGTCTATATGCTCTATATCATAGTTGTTGTCTTTATTCAGTTTAAAAGGAAGCCGGTAGGTTTCTTCTCCGTCTCCTGAAAGAGATATTTTTATGCAGGTTTCTACATTGAAGAGGAAAAACAGATTCCTGAGTTTCTGAAGATTTTTTTGTTCGTAGATTAGTGTAATCTTCTTCTTATTATTAAACCAGGAGGCTGAATCGGTTTTAATTTTTCCGATCAGATAGTCTGTAAGATCACTCTTGCTTTTGAAATACTCATCATCATCTTCGGAAAGCTTCATGATATCAAACACAATATCATTTGTTTCCCTGGGCCTTTCATAGTTCTGCAGGTATCCAATATAATGATAGTGCTCAGGATGATTATACCACTGTTCAATCTGTTCATAAACCAACACTATTTCATCCCATATAGGTTGCAGATTATTTCCTGCTTTGCTAATCCTTTCCTGAAAAAACCTGAATACAGCACTTTTGTCTGTACCGAATTTTTTATCAAATTCAATCTGTAGGTTTTTGTTTTTCAGTTTCTCTTTTCTGAACAGAAGATCAAACAGATATTCTATTCTGGAAGTATAATTCTTCTTTGGGTTCAGGAATCCCCACAGATAAGGATCCTGTAGTTGATTTTCTATCATCTGCCATTCTTTGGCTATAGAAAATATTAGCGATGGGCTTACATCAGTATTATTTTTAAGCAGAAGCGCTTTGATGAGTTCTGCATTTGATAAAGGAATTTTACCTACATTAAATCTTCTGAATACTTCTATACTGTTTTCTTTTTCTCCCACTTCATACCAGATAACCCGTACATTATTGATCTTATAGGAGGTCAGTAACTTTAAAAAAGGAATATGCAGATGAGTTTTCCCTTCAAACCATTTTACAATAGTATCATACACTATTTTCATATGATAGAAGTCTATATCATCTTCAAGCTCCTTTTGTTTTTCATCATCCATCATATAGTTGTTGAAAGAGGCCAGTATTTTTTTGCTTTCGGGCCTTACCTCATAAGCAATGGTGGGAAGCTTAAGCCTCACCTCACCGGATAATGCGTGGAGTAGATAATGAAGCACAATAACAATAGTGGTGATCCTCTGCTGTCCGTCTATGACTTCATAAACAGGTTCTTGAGAAAAATCTATTTTCATTTTTTCAGATGGTGGCATCTTTCGTACAACAACAGGCTGAAGGCAATAGAATTCATCCTCGTGCTTATTTTCTTGTTCTATAAAACCGTTAAAATCATTAAGAAGGTCATTTGCCTGATCTTCATCCCAACGATAACCTCTTTGGTAAGACCTGATAAAAAACTGTTTCTGCAGAAGGCTGGCAATGGGTTCCAGCTTTACACCTGTATTCATTTTAAAAAATTTGAATGTTGTTTATTGGTTAGAGGAGTGTGATTTTTTGTCATTGTACTCCTGTATTTTGTATGTATCAGTGATTATACGGTTCACTGGTTTAGCAATAGGTATATGCCAAATCATCGTCCAACCTATTTGAATTTGTATCATGACTAAGTTTTTCTCAATGATAGTGAAAATTTCCAGTTCTATTCTTACGGGAATCCATAAATTTCAGGGAGATCTGTCATAAACATTGAGTAGAAGTAGCTCCAGATCCTGCCAAAGTCCCACCAGTCACTCAGCCAGGTCCCTGTAATGGCTTCCAAACTGTCTCCACGTCTTTCATGAAGTGTCAATACCCCCTTACCTAAGGGGGTATCTCGGGTTGCATAACCGGCTATCGGGACTTGCGAAAGGGCTGTAGACTCTTGTACAAATCCGTAGAGGGACTTATGGATGGGTTAAAGGGGGTATCTCATGAAAAAAGCACGTGAAAACGTGCTTTGTAATGTAACTGTTATTTTAATATTATCCTTGCAGATTATCGTTATTAGTGGCTGGTGGAGGAGGAGTTTGGGATTGTTGTGGTGTTATAAAAAACTGTTTCATATCCTCATAGACAACATTGGTTCCCGGAACATTTTCTTCAGATAAAAAATCTAAGATTTCTGTAAAAACTGATTGCATTGTGGTAGTTGTCATGATCTAATAATACTTTGGTATCAGATAACTGCTCTGTGAGGGAATCTAGTAGCTGTAACTGTTGTTCTATCTGTTCTCTGGCGATATAATCCCTGTCGAATTCTGCTTTGTCCAAAAATACCGGAACATGTTGTGCGTACTGTTCCATATAGCTTTTGGCTTTATTTACAAAAAGCCTATTCTGCTCTGCAATTCTCCCGTACTGTTGTCTCTGGTCTGGGGTTCATCTGAAATAAGCCATATTTATAAATTTAACTATTAAATAAATTTAAAAACCTTCTAGCAAGTCCAAACCTGTTGTTAGAAGTTTCGATCTCATTATTGTTTTCATCTTCTTGCCCCATATGATAAATTTTAAGATAATTTAGAAACTCCTTTTTAATTTGTTTGTTAATATCTCTCATATTTTTATAAGAAGATACATTTACTACCTCTAATAAATAGTTTTTTAATTGCTCTCCTATTTCAATTTGAAATTCTGAATGTACTTTTTTACTTATATTTTCGGCTCTAAATTCTACATATTTTTCCTTGCTTTCGTTACTCAATAATGTAAAAATACATTTATAGTCAAAACGAGATCGTAACTCAGGTGAAATTCTATTTTTGAAATCATCTTTTGAAATATTTGAAGTAAAAACAATAATAAAACCATTTAAATCTATTTCTTTACCCATAGAACTTGTCATCTTACCGCTTTCCAAAACTTCTAAAAAATAATTAAAAAGAGCGGAATTTGATTTTTCAAATTCATCGATTAACAGAAGTCCAATATCAGTTTCTCTAACTTTCATAAATATTTCTCCATCTTCACTGCCAATATATCCTCTTGCAGAACCAATTAGTGAACTTAGTGAAAATTCATTACTATAATTCCCGAAATTAATTTTAGCAAATTTCTTTTCTCCATTCAAGCAATTGAAAATATTTCGTGCAACTTCTGTTTTACCAACACCAGATTCACCCATTAAAAAGAATGATAAAATTTTATGTTCACCTAGTTTATTAAAAATTCTAAATGTTCTTATTTGTTCCTCGAAATCATCTTTAAATTTTGCATGACCATATAATTTTAATCTAAAATTTTCAAAAAATTCAAATAATTCTGGATCAGTTAAGTTATGTGAACCGTTCATGCCTTTCAGTTCTGAAAAACTATTGAACATGTTCAATGTTGAAAAGAAAAGCTGGAGTGATGTTGAAACTCAGTCTGTTCTAATTGAAGCAGGCCACAAAATCAACGA
>NZ_CALNWX010000024.1:0-58082 GCF_940807095.1 Chryseobacterium sp. Marseille-Q3244
GTGTTGGTATATATGAGTTTCTTTTTCCATTTGATTTTTAAATAATAGACTATTATAAAATTAAAGTTTATTTTTATTAATTCAAATGGTTTTTTCATGAAGATATGGTTTAATTATTTTGGTACATTATTATATATCATTATCTAAAATTATTGTACTCATAGAGGTCCCATAGAATAGGTTCTCGCTTTACCTGCTACAATCACTCTTTCCTTTGTCTTTAAAGAGAATAAAGGATGTTTGCTTACTAACTTCATGATAGGTGATTCACCTTTCCAGTCCGTATCTTTATCCAGAAAATAAAAAATAGCTCCATCGTGGGTTTTAATTTCAAAAAAATACGAAGTAGATTTATCCAGAGCATTACTTACAGGCATATAAAATGTATTCTATTATTTTGAAAGAGTTGTGAAAAAAAATATTCGCAAGGGTATGAATTTTCTAATTATAGTTGAAACAAAAAAATCACCACTTTAAATAAGTGGTGGCCTTTTGTGTTAATAGAATTTTGCCTGATAAAGGTAAATGGGAAATTTTACCTGTTGTATCTAATTTCAGTGACTATTCGAGTCGAACTACACTTATGATGAAAGGAGCTGCAATATTTGTTGAACCCGGAGTTGATCCAAAAGAAAGTGCCTGAAATGAAAGGATCTGACCAGCATTCATTTTTAAGAGAGTTGAGTTTGTGCATGTAACAAATGAAGGGGCTCCGTTTTTTTCTGGGAGCGTAACTTTATTACTTGTAAAAGATTGCTGAACTCCGTTTAAACTGATTTGAGCATATCCCGTATATCCATCTCCATCGTCTTCAGTGGCATCTCTTTGAGGATAATTAACCATAAAATCAACCTTATATAATCCGGTGGCATTTGCTGTAAAAGTATTTCCTGTCATTTCATTCAGATTATCAAAAGTCTTTGCGGAAGTTGTAGCATTTGTAAATGTATTGTTTAATGTGATTACCACTACACCGGTTCCTCTTGCGGCACTTACATTGGATGAGTTACGCAATTGTACAACGCCTGTACTGTTTACCGCTAAACTTCCTACCGGACTTGATGCCCCCTGCAATCCTTCCAGCCTTATAGGGTTGGTCGCATTGATGTGAAGTTTATTTGTTGCCGTAGATGTTCCAATGCCTACATTTCCTGTTATTGAATTGATTCTCATTCTTTCAATCAAACCTCCACCAACAGAGTTTCCAATATAGAAATCTTCTTCTGATCCGTTGATTAATGTGGATCCTGTACGAACAGATCCCAACGCCCAGTTAGCCCCGCCTGACGAAGGTCCGCTATTGGTAAAACCAAGTAATGAATAATTTCCTGTGGCCAGAGCGGAAGTATTTCTTAAAGCCAGAATTCCGTATGGGTTGGTTCCGGCGGTCGCATCAATCAAATTATATCGGTTTGAAGATGGAATGGCAGAAACTACATGAAATCGTGTTTCAGGAGAAGCTGTTCCCAATCCGGTTCTGTGATTAGCCGCATCTACCGAAAGGGTAGTCCCGTCAATAGAAAAAGCATTCACAGAGGTAGAGGTAAATGCTAAAGTATTGGCATCTTGAGTTACCACTCTATTGCCCGTGAGACTTCCATCCGAATTGTAAATATTTGTTGAAATTGCTACCCATTGCAATCCCGTAAAATAGTGATATCCGGTATTATGAATACTGCCCACCTGTGCTATACTTGGGATTAATCCGGTTGGTGAAATAATGTCTGTAATATAAACAATGGCTCCAATCTGGTCACTTCCATAAGTTCCGGAGTCTTTTGCGGCTAATTGTTGCTTAGAAACCCTTGGTGGTAAAAGGCCATCCTTCATATTAGGGTTTGTAGTTCCTGCAACATCTAAAGTTGCATTGGGCGTGTCTGTATTTATCCCTACCTGTGCATTTAATATTACAGTTGCACACAAAGCGATCAGGGAGTAGAATTGCTTACCTTTCATGGTTTCGGTTATTGGTTTTCGTTTTCATGGATGTGATTTTAATAAATAATCAATATATTTCATTAGATTGTGATAAATAAAAAAATCAATTAGATATGGTAAATCAGATGCACAAACTTATTTCAATTTTCAGTTTTATCATTACGTATAAATACTGCATTTTATAGAAAATTGCTTTTAAGATCTAAGTGAATAATATAGGAGTAAGGCCATATTTTTGTGCGCAGATTAAGAATTTAATGTATTGTAAATGCCATTTTATTGTGAAATTGTCAAATTTAAGATTGGGGGTTGTACTCAGTGGTACTTGAGATTGAAATGGAGCAGTTGATGGTCATGATAATGATGAAATCAGGGTTTGAATCCGATGTTAACAGCTTTATTTCTTTAGTTGTCAATATTTTACAATTCCATATTTTTGTTTAACTTGGATCTGTTGAAAAAAGATTGGCTGCATTAACGTCATCTGACTTAAAATAAGTAATACCACATTTAATCAATAAAATGAACGAATTAAAAATAAATGCAATTATTCAGGACCTGTCAAATTCCTTACAGACAAGAAGCTATGACAGGTTTGTTAGCTATTTTACAGAGAATGCAATTTTTGAAATACCGTTTACAGTTAATGGAGGAGCTGTAATAAAGGGAAAAGAAAATATAAAAAAGCACTTTGACAATGTACAGCAAAATCCACTGACTAAATTGATTGAAATAGAAAGTGTTTATACAAAAATATACCATTGTGCAGATGACCTTACAGTCACGGTTGAGTATTTCACAAAGGGAAAATCATTAGCTACAAATGAAGCTTTTAAAATACAATCTTCTATTGCACTTATTCAATTTGACGCAAGTGGTATTGTTTATTATAAAGATTTTCCAAATACCCTGGGAATTGCTCAAAAAGCAGGTGTTCTTTCTCAACTGGCAGCAACTTGGATAAATTGAGCTAGATTTACAGTATTCATGTAGAGATGAAAGCTAAAAAAATGACAATAAAAATCTATAGACCTGAAAATCCTATATTAAAAAAGTATATCGAATGCTTTTATATCCTCGAGCAGACCTCTGAAGAATCTTCTGCAACTTATTTTACCTTTCCGAGTATCTATACCATTGTCACGATGAGTGAGAAAACAGAAACTCTGATCATGGAAAACAAAATGACAATTAGATACTGCCAGTCTAATCCCATTGAAACAAATCTTGTGTGTAATTTTAATGAACCTGTATTGATAAACTATGAAGGCGTAATCAATGAAATTACTACGTACTTCAAACCGTTAGGGATCAATGCTTTTATACCAAATAATTTAAGAGATTATGCGGAAGGAAACTTTCCTGATTTTAATCCATATGAGGATTATAAAGAAACCATGGCAGCCATTCTTTCTATAAAAGATCCGGATGAAAAAATCAGAGTGCTGGAATTGTATTGGCTTTCAAAATTTCGTCCGTTTGAGAATGTTTTGTTGGCAGAGGTACTGACTGAAATGTTGCATACAAATAATATCAATCAATCTATGACGAAATTGTCTTATACTACGGGTCGGTCACGAACAACGATCAACAAGCATTTTGATCAGCATATTTGTAAAACGCCTTCCCAGTTCAAAAAAATTATCAGATTCAGGGCAGCTATTCAAAGCCGGCTTGACGACCAAAATCGAGTAGGATTGTCTTATAGTGTTGATTATTTTGACCAGTCACACATGATCAGGGATTTTAAAAAATTAACAGATTTTACACCAAAAGTTTTTTTTTCAAAAATAACAACACTTGAAAAAGGTGTTATAAAATGGATGTTTATTTAGTGGGTTTACAAAAATACAATGATGCTGGTTTATTAAGTAGTAACATTGCAGTCTAGTAATATCATTAAATCGTCTATGAAGCTAACACTACTAATTCTGTTATTTCCATTTCTCATTTTTGGACAGAAAAATGTATCAGCTAATCTTGAGAAATATATGCAGGCTCAGGTTGAAGTCAACAACTTTAGTGGAACTGTCCTTGTGAAAAAAGACGGTCATGTTTTACTAAAAAAAGCATATGGTTTGGCAGATTATGAATGGAATATTAAAAATACTGTAGATACTAAATTTCAGTTGGCTTCAGTAACCAAACAATTTACTGCAACCGCTATACTTCTGTTGGTTGAAAAAGGGAAACTCTCCCTTGATGATAAACTGAGTAAATTTCTGCCAGATTACCCCAAGGGTGATAGTGTGACGATCCATATGTTGTTATCGCATAGCTCAGGGTTGGCTATGGGCTTTAAAGAAATAGCCTTAAGCACTAAGGATCAAGATTCTGCCTATGCCGAAATAAAGAAAATACCTTATGAATTCTCTCCTGGAATTAAAAGCGGATACAGTAATATTGGCTATTATTTATTGGCTAAGATCATTGAAAAAGTCTCGGGGGAGAAGTATGCAGTTTTCTTAAAGAAAAATATATTTGAAAAAGCCGGGATGAAGAATACAGGAGTCAGTAATAATGATTCTATAGTTTTAAAAAAAGCAAAGGCTTACTATCGGACAGAAAGTGGGCTTATTCATAATCCTTATATCAACTGGCAAATTAATGTAGGTCATGATGGCGTTTATTCTACTGTTGAAGATCTGGCCTTATGGGATAAAGCTTTATATGGAACAGATATTCTTTCCGCGCAGATGAAAAAATTAATGTTTAAACCTTATGGTGATGAAAATTGGGGATATGGATTTATCATCAATCCGTTCTACAATCACGGACATCAATTAATAGCCCATGATGGAGGCTTTTTTGGAACAATGACTTCCTTTAACCGGTTTACAGATGACAATCTTTTTGTGACCGTACTTTCTAATAACGAATCATTTTCCTATATTATAAGTTATGGGCTTTCCGCCATTGCATTGGGAAAAGAGGTGGAGCTTCCTTATAAACACCACCGAATTGAAATAGATCCAAATTTATACAATCAATATGCAGGGAAATATGATAAAATTACCGTATTGAAAATTGATGGTAAACTTTATTTTAACGATGTGGAAATGGAACTTATTCCAGAGTCTAAAACCAAATTTTTTAGAAAAGATAATAATGACAGGACAGTAGAATTTATTCCCGATAGTGCGGGGATTTACAACGCTATAATTCTGACAAAAGGTGGGGTGAAAGAGGTTATCAGAAGGAGTAAATAGCCACAATGACCCTGAGGTTTACCAGCTGGCCCAATCAGATACAAATCTATCAGCTTCTTTCAATTTCAAATCTAAAATTCAAAATTTCTACAAAATCATGATGGTTATTTGTACTATAAATTAATAAAATAGTACAATGAAAAAGTTAACATTTCTAGTGGCTGCCTTGGCTGGTATTTCGTTTGTCTGTGCACAGCGAATTCAGGAAAAAGATGTTCCTTCAAACGTAAAAGCTGGATTTCAGAAGCATTTTCCCGAGGCCAAAAACGTAAAATGGGAAAAAGAAGAAGGCAATTATGAAGCCGGATTCAAAGCCCAAAAAATAGAACATTCCGTTTTGCTGGATGCTTACGGTAATATTGTAGAGAGTGAGGTAACAATAAACAGGAGTGAACTTTCAGCTCCCATAAAAGACTACATCACTAAACATTATCCAGGTAAGAGAATAAAAGAAGCTGCAAAAATTACGGATGCTAAAGGTGTACTGACTTACGAAGCGGAAATAGAGGGAATGGATATTATTTTTGATAAGTCAGGTACATTTATAAAAGAGGTGAAAGACTAATTCGGTTTTGAGGAGAAGACTTCAAAAGAGTTGTATAAATGATTTTTTACTGTAAAAGTTGTTTTAAAGATAGTTCCTGCATGCACGTTGACACAACAAATTTATATTACTCTGAGGATTTTTTGAATAAGATTGAGAAATGAGTTCAAATAAAATGATTTAGTAATTTGTAAAAAAGAAATAAAATAACAACTCGGGCAATTTAAAAACAGGGTTACTTTAAAAATAAGTAGCGCTGTTTTGCTCTGTATGAACTCCACAAGACGCTCTTTCAAGTATTTTATTGCCGATTTCGAAAATATTTTACATTTATGCTATTGAAAATCATTGATTTGGGATTTATTCGTTCGTTAACGAGCTATTTAATGCACTTTTGATGAAAAAAAATCAAACAAAGTCAATCTAATTTTTATATTTGCATCTGTTGGATTTTTAACTCTGATAAACCTTCAGGATTCCAATGAAAATTTAAAAATAAAACAGCAATAAACAAATAAGAGTAAAGAATGGATAATATTAATTTATTAGTTATTGTAAACATCGTTTCTTTATTCATTTCATTGTTTTTAGCCTTTTTTCTGATTACCCTTAAAACAAAGTACAAAATCAGTAATTGTTTGTTCGCTTTTTTTCTAATATTAAATGCAATAGATATTAGTGAGCCCTTGTTTAACATGGTGGTTGATGGCCCGTCTAATCTGGGAATGTTTAGAACCACCTTCGCATTCCTCCAAATTCCTGTTTTTTATCTTTATATAATATCAGTCTGCTACTCTGATTTTAAGCTAAAGCCAAAGTATTTGCTACATCTGATCCCATTTTTAATGGTTAATTTGGTGTTACTGCCCCGTTTTTATACAGTGGATGCAGCATCTAAAATGAGTTTTATTCAGAATCGTCAAAATATGATAGAGTTCCAGTTCATTCATATTTTAATACATCTTCAGATGGTTCTATATATCATTACTGTTTTTAGAGTACTAACAAAAACAAAGAAACTATATCTTGAAAACTATGCCGGTAAAAACATCAGCTCCTATAATTGGTTATTCCAGTTTACCGTTGTACTAACTATTTTATATGCGGTAGCTTTTTTAAAAAATATTTTAAAATTTTCTGACTATCAAAATATTTCGGAATGGATCAAGATCGGACTTTTATCGTCTTCTCTTTTGGTTTTTTGTTGGTATTTATTCAAAGCGTTAAATAACCCTGGCCTTTTTAGAAATATTGATTCGAAACTAAAGCTTGTTTCTGAGATTGTTTCAGAAGAAAAAAGCCGTAAGGAATCAATAGTAGATGAAAGAGAATATAATGAGGAACTTTTAAAGCTAAAAAAATATATGGTTGAGAAAAGACCATATCTCAACTCTTCGCTCACCATTCAGGATGTTTCCAATGATATTGAAATTCCTGTTCGCGATTTATCTCTTTTAATCAATCATCAATTAGGGCAACATTTTTATGATTTTGTGAATGCCTATCGAATAGAAAGTGCTATGGGTATTTTAAAAGATACTTCAAAAAGTAAAGTGACGGTTTTAGAAATTCTATACGAAGTCGGTTTTAATTCAAAATCTTCTTTTAATACTGCTTTTAAAAAACACACAGGCAATACCCCAACGGCTTATCGTAAGGGTGTGTAAAACAGTGTTTTGTAATTATTCGAACTCTTTTTTATAAAGATTCCTACTCATTTTTTATACAAATTCGACCGATTGCTTTTACTCGGTCGCATTGCTTTAATGCCTTCCGCATCTTTGTATCGAAATAATTTTTAACATAAAAAACGATACCATGAAAAGCCCCTTTTATTTACTGATTCTTATAGCACTGGTTTCAAGCTGCCAAACAAGTAAAAAAGTTTTTTCGGAAAATAGAGATTACCGTTTTCTTACAGATAGTTTAAACATTGAACCACAATTAGAAAAGTACAAGCTTCCTGGATTTAGCCTTGTGGTTTTTGAAAATTATAAGATTGTTTATTCAAATCAGGTAGGAGTGAAGTCAATGGATTCTAAAGAAAAATTAGATGTAAACACTGCTTTTTCCACAGCGTCAATCACAAAACCAATCACCGCACTTCTTTGCCATATCCTTGAAGAAAAAGGATTAATTAACCTGGATGAGCCCATTGATAAATCTTTAAAACGCTGGCATTTACCCAAAAGTAAGTTTACTGAAAACAAGAGTCCAACCTGGAGACTATTTTTTAATCATACTTCGGGTACAAATCAAGGTGGATTCTCAGATTATTATAACGGAGATGTTATTCCAACTATAAAACAAAGTCTTTTAGGACAAATACCAAGATATGATAAAGAAATTGAATTCCTGTTTACGCCGGGAACCGGTTTTGAATATAGCGGGGGAGGATATGTAATTGTCCAAATGGCATTAGAAGATACTTTCAATAAGTCTATTGCAGAACTGGCACAGGAACATCTTTTTACCCCTCTTGGTTTGATGAATACCACCATGATACAGCCTAATGAAAAGGGGTTTCTAACAGATGTAGCTTCTGTTCACGATAAAGATGGAAAAGTGATAAAAACAGGCTTACCAATTACGCCACAGATTGGAGCATCAGGAGTATGGTCTACGCCTACAGATCTAGCGAAGCTTTCTATTGAGATACAAAATGCTTTACGCAATAAAAATAATAAAGTCATTTCTCATCAGGTTGCCAAAAGAGTAACGGAAGTAACAGCGTTGAAAGATGCCGTTGGAGGTTGGGGGTATGGCTGGCAAAAGTCTGTTGCTTATAATCACTATGATTGGTTTATGTGTAATGGCTCCAATACGGGAGTTGGGGGAAGTATTTTGGCTACTATGGAAGACGGAAATGGTTTTGTAATTCTTGCGAATGGTGAAAAACCTAATCGTATTCCGGTGATCAACGAAGCCCGCATAAAACTTCTGACTTTAATGAACTGGAATAAGAAAATATCCAATAAAAATATTCAGGAACTTCCTTTGGGTTTAAAAAAACAACTTATCGGAACGTATAACGATTTTCTTTATGGACAGGGAGCAGAAACGAAAATTGTAGAAAAGGATAACCGTCTCTATGTTGAGTCTCCATTTTTGGGATATTTTAAAGGAAAAAATGCTAATGAATTGCTGTATATGGGAAATGGGACCTTTACAATTGTAGATTATCCCAACCTATTAAAATTCGATTTCAGCAATGGAAAGGTAAACTCTGTCATCTTAACAAGAGATTCTCTGAAAACAGAAGTTCAAATTATTAAAAAATAGATCTGACAAATAGTAAAAAAAACAAAACTTAAACCCAAGAAGAATGAACCCATTATTTTTAATTCCAGTCGTCATAATAATTGCAGGTATGGCTTTGATGATAATCATGAATAATAAACACAAAGTTGCAAAATCGGAAATTGATTTGGATTCTGAAAGAACTCAATATGACCAATACAAACAAGAGCTTCTGGCTCAGGATTTTTCAAAATTACAAGAATGGATGGAAGATAAACCAATTGATGCATTTACTTCTGCCTCTGTTCCCCAGTCAACAGCCAATAAAGTGCAGGAACTTGTAACTGACGGGATAAAAAATGTAGCATTATCTACGATTGGTGTAAAGCTTAAACGAATTGAAACAGATTGTTTTTGGGTGTTAAGTGGAAACGATCTGCATTTTTTCAGTACCGATACAGTTGGCGGATTAGATGAGCACATTGTATTTGATCATTTTAAAGTTGAAAAAGCTAGCCTTCAATATGGAGGACTTTTGAAATCGCAATTGGGCGTTTATTCAAAATCATCAGAAGAATATTTGCCAAAAACATATATTATCACCTTTGATATTGACGGAAGTTCATTACCCCTTGAAATTCATGATAGACTTAATTATAGAGTGGATCCGGAAGATATGCTCAATTTAAAAAAGCAATTGGAAACAAGAGTGAAATATCAGGTAGTGGGTGAAAAATTTGTAAAAATTTCTCAGGATAAATTCCCTAATCTAAAAATGTTTTAACAGAGGATGAGAATTTTATCAAAATTTTTAAGCTCATTTAAAAGCATACGATTAAATGATAAAATGAGTGGATAGTGCAGATTGTCAATAATTTATTGAACAAGAAGCCCACTCAACAATAAAACAAAGAACTATTTTAAAAACCCGGCAAGTATATTAATGAATGATATAAAAAAATGGCACCATTTACATTAAAATGATGCCATTTTAGCTATTTGTGGCCAGATGAGTATATCTTCAAACGCTTTTAGAAATGATTTGATTTCGCTTTTTTTATTGAATCAGATGCATTGCATCAGATGGTTTGCAAATACAATTCCTGCAATTCCTCAGCAGAAAACGATTTGGACGGAAGATTTTGTACCAGTTCGCCCTGTTTCATAATTCCGATATTCGTAGCAACACTTACGGCATTGAAGATATCATGGGTTGCCATTAAAATAGTTCTTCCTTCGTGGCCCAGCTGTCTTACAATTTCTGTAAATTCAGCAGTGGCAATCGGGTCAAGTCCGCTAGTGGGTTCATCAAGGAGTAATACTTTAGCATCTTTGGCAAGAGCGATAGCAATTCCAACTTTCTGTCGCATTCCCTTTGAATAACCGCCCAATGGCTTTTCATGGGCAATTTCCTGCAAACCGGTACGCTGCAAAAGCGTGGAAAGTTCTTCTTTATTATAATGAAAGCCTGCAATTTTTGAGAAGAAATCAAGATTTTCAATTCCGGTAAGATTCGGATAAAGCAACACCGTCTCAGGAATGTACGCCAGATGTTTTTTGATTTTTTCAGGATGGTCTTTCACTGAAATATCATGGATGAAGGCATCACCGGAAGTCGCTTTAATTAAACCTAAAAGGATATTGATGGTTGTACTTTTTCCTGCACCGTTTTGTCCGAGAAGGGCAAAAATCTCTCCTTTCTGAATTTCGAGATTAAGAGATTGTAAAGCAGTGAAATCATTGTATTTTTTATGAAGATTGATGGTTTTTAACATAGCTTTCTGAATTTATTTTGTGAAAGGATTAACAATAAAGAAATGAGAATGAAGTAGGGAAGGAACACGCTGAAAAGATTAGGTTTCTCAGCACTGATGAAAACCTTTACGGTCTGTTTCGTCCAGTCTATAAGTTTTCCGTTTGCATTTTCAAAAATATAAGGATAAAAATACAGTCTTTGTTTCTCGTGGAAATTTTTCAACCCTTCCGCATAATTCAGCTGATTTTCCATTCCTGTTTTGGCTGCTTTACTTTGAACCAGTTGCGTATGGATATTCGGTAAAATATATCCAAGGTAAATGGATGCGTTATTTCGGTTCTGCATTTTTTCATGATATTGCTTTGAAGATGCTGCTGATTCAACATCTGCCATGTGCTGCATCGCATAATACCAGGTGTAAGAATAGCCGCTGTTTTCCGCAACGGTGTATTGGCTGAATTGCGGATAGATTTTATGAAATTTTTGCATGGTAGGAATTTTCGCTTCATCCCATTTATTGTGATACCCTTCCCGTTGTTCAATTTGGGCCTGCAAACCTTCTTTTACAGGAATCAATTGCTGAATGACCATGTTTCCCGTCATCGGAATTATGAAATTCATACCCATCCAGAAAATCACCAAGGTCAAAGCATTCCACGAAGAAGATTTCTGATATCCAATAATCCATCGGCATAATGCAAACCAGAAAATCAGATAAAGTAAACCTGACAAAGTGAAAATGATGAAAGCAGAATCCAGTGGAATCTTAATGTATAAAACGGCAGCAATTAGTAATAAAAAGTAAACCGAACTTACGGCAAGTAGGCGAATCATTAGTTTAGTATCAATCAGCTTTCTTAAGTTTTGACTTTGCACGGAAAGCAACTTCCAAGTTCCTTTTTCCTGATCTTCGGAAATAATATTGTAACAAAAAGCAATAATTACTAATGGAAAAAGAAATACCAGGACAAAAGAGAAATCGAAATTTCCAACAGCTGCATTCGCAGGATTGAAAAAATCGGAATTGTTTTTCTGTTCTTCCAGATTTCTGATTGTAACCCCTTGAATAGAAGGATTCAAATCTCTCAAGCCGATATTTAAAGCCGCCAGTTTGGGCATTTCATTCACAAGATTGAATTTTACATAATACAGCAAAAGGCCAACGTCTTCGCTGTGTAATGCCACATTTTTATCGAGGCTGTTTTTTTGATAGGTTGAACTTTTAGCAATAATTTCTTCGTTTCTGTCCAGAAATTTTTTACCAGTGTACAAAGAGCTCAAACCGGCAAAAATCAGAATTAATAAAGAAATAATATAGGCTTTGTTGCGGTAAAACTGTTGGTATAGATAGTAATTCATTAGATTAATTTTAAATTTTTTGCACTTAATTCAACCATCAGAATACAGACAAGAAGCCAGAAAATAATAGCCGCCAATGGAAGAATCTGATGACTCAGACTTTCTTTGATTGAGGTAAATTCATACTGGAAATCCGGAAACTTATGCCAGTTTTCTTTGCCTACCATAGCGGGTTTTTCGTTCTCTTTGGGTTTGATGTTGCTGATGTGTTCAATCTGAAGGTCATTCATTCGCTGGGCGAGTTTATAACGGTATTCTTCCGCTTGATTCTGAAACTGCTGATAGGCAAAATAATCTGTTCCCGAGGCGGTCATCGAAAGATTTTTAATCGCCATCACAGGATTGATGAAACCAAAGATTTCACTCAGTTTTTGCTGTTGATGGTATTGGTCCTGAAGTTTTTTCAAATGATCGACATACAGTTTTGCACTGATTCTTTCTCCTTCTTTCATTACAATTCCTCCGTAATTAACAGGAAGCTCGTCGGTGGTTTTCACATTGTATTTTATCAGCAGAGAATCTTTAATGTGTTTAAAATGCGGATCTTCAGGATTGTGACTGTCACCCACTTTCATCACATCTTCCTCTACCTGAGTTTCAAAGGCAATTCTTGATGGAGTAGGATAGAGATTCTGCGCTACAAACTGAACTCCCTTAGGTAAAAAAATCACCAGCATTAGCCATGAACCAATTAAACCGATTAAAGCGGATGATGAAGCTTTGCTTCTTGCAGAAACTAAAACCGTTAAAGTACAGAAGAAAAAATAATACACCATATACGCCGGAAACAGGAGCAGCATTCGGGAGACAATATCATCAATACTGCTTGATTCTGCCATGATTCCAATGACTAAAACAAAAGGAATCACAGGAATAAGAAACACTAAGGAAAATTGCCAAAGCCCGAGGATTTTACCCCATAAAATAGCTCTTGGCGAGGCTCCCTGAACAGTTAGGATTTTCAATGTGGCCTCTTCTCTTTCCCGGACAATAAGTCCAAAACCGAGAAATAAAATAATCAAAGGAACAATAGCCTGCAGAATAAATGCGGCACTGAATGTTCCGAAACGCACCAGAATTCCTGAACTTCCTGCTTCCGAAAGATTGGCGGTGTTCTGTTTGTGAGCCTCAAGGAAAATGACATTTCCAAGGTAATCGTCCAATCCGTTATCAAAAATGCTTAGAGGATGTCCGATCCTGAAAACGAGATATCCATAATGCGCCATTCTGTGCGGATGTTTATCCGGCCGGTGTTCCCAGTTTTCACGGGTTTCTTTACGATATTCTTTTACTTTCGAATAGGTTTCGCCGTATTTGGTAAACCCGATTCCGAGGCTTAAAAAGCAGAACAGGAGAACCGTAACGGCAATGAGCAGGTTTTGTTTACTTTTAAATAAATCCTGCCGGGTTTTTCTTACAATGAGTTTCAAGTTTGAAAAAGGCATAGTTTAAAATTTATAAGTTGCTGTAAATAAATAATTTCTTGGTGCTCCGGGGAAGAGTCTCAGATAATTCTGCGCTCCTATCCAGTAGGTTGTATTGCTGATATTGTTCACATTCAGAGCCAATTGGAGCTTGGTTTGCGGCACAGAATAATAAATTGCGGCATCCAAAGTAGCATACGCCGGAAGCTCAAAACTTCTGGTGAACCAAGGGATCTTTTTACTTTGGTATAACATTCCCGCACCTATTCCGAAGTCCTTTAAAGCCTGAATATGGGTGAAATTATACCTCGTCCAGATAGTCACTGAATTTTTGGAAGTATTTTCTTTAGCCAAACCAATTAAAGCAGGATTGGAATCATCCAAAACTTTTGCGTCAATATAGCTGTAGCCTGCATATATGTGCCATTGTGGAAGAACGTAGCCTGCCAATTCGGCTTCAAAACCGCGGCTTCTGTCTGCACCCCGATGAATCAACTGATCCGGTTCTGCTGGATTATTGGCGTTCACCAGGATATTTTTCTGATTAATTTCATAAAAGGAAAAACTCGCGTCAATCTTTTTGAAAAGTCTGGTTTTGACTCCTAATTCTTTTAAATCCGAAAGCAAAGGCTTGTATAAGGATGCGGAAATTGCCCCCGTAAAACCTGCCGTCTGTGGCATCAGAGAAATTGTATTTGATTGTGGCTGGTACCCTGTAAGATAGGTTCCGTAGATATTAATGTTTTCGGTAACGCTGTAGGTTAAACCGACCCGGTAGAGCATCTTCTGATTCCTGAAAGAGTTTTCTTCCGCTTTTTTATAGTGGGTAATATCCTGAAACCATTCCTGTCTGAGCCCGGTCAAAAGTTTAAACTTTTTCCATGTTAGTAAATGCTGTACATAGGCTGCGTGAGTAGTTGTTAATGCCGTTGGTAGAGGATTGATGATATTTAAAATGGTATAGCTGTTTCCTTGATGGTTTACTGCACCTGAGGTAAGATCAAATGGATTCACATTGGGTTTGGGAAGTGTAATTCCATTATACATCATTGTCTGATATAAAGCGGCATTGGCGGGATTGTAAGAGGAGCTTACCGTTCCGTCTTTCATCATAAAACCTCTTGCAGCATCTTGTTTCCCACCGCTTTTTTTCTCCCAGATATGGCTGTCATATCCTACTAAAGTCTGATGTTCAACAGCACCTGTTCTGTAAGTGAAATTAAAATAAGCATTTATATTATCTATCGACCAATGCTGAATTCTTTCCATGTACTGCATCATCGCCAGACTCGAAATCTGCTGATTATTGATGTCCGGCACAAATGAGTTTGTGGTTCTGGTCTCATGAATGTCTTCGTCCCAGAACTGCTTCATATAAGACGCATTAAAACTTATATTTTTATTGAAATGATGAGCAAGGCTTCCCATCAGGGTCAGGTCTTTTGTTTTGAAATAATCTCCCGGTGCACCGAGATTTAAACTGATAGGTGTACTGTTGAGGTCGGTTTTTCCGGCAACTGCTCCAAAGATAGGCTGCCCCCTGTCTAGGTTTCCGTTCATTTCGTTGTAGATCATTTCTACATTCACCGAAGTTTTAGCATTAGGGATAAAAGAAATAGAGGGTGCTATCAAAATGCCGTTATTTTTTACATGATCACGAAATGATTTGGCATACTGATGGGCTCCGTTGAAACGGTATAAGAGTGTTTTGGATTTATTCAAAGGTCCGGTAATATCGGCTGAAAGACGATACGTGTCAAAGCTTCCTCCGGATAAACTTACTTCATAATGAGGCGTTAACAATGGTTTTTTAGTCACCATGTTGATGGTTCCTCCCGGATCTACACTTGACATAGTAATACTTGCCGGACCTTTAAAAACTTCTACACGCTCGATATGTGAGGTCATCGGCTGAAGAAAATAATATTGTCTGGTACGCATACCATTGATGATCTGGCCTTCCTCATTCTGGCTGATTCCTCTGATACTGTACTGATTGTAGAAACTTACATTGGAAACCCCTGCCACATTTTTCAGAACATCACCCAGTCTGAATGCATGCCTGTCATTGATAAGTTCCTTGGTAACAGTATTGAGCGTAAGCGGAAGATCTTTGTTTTTCATCGCAATCTTAGTAGCAGCGAATGAATAATCGGAAATGTAACCTTTAGATTTTCTCCCTATGATTTCTACAGTTTGAATGGTTGCAGGAATCGAATCTTTTTCCACTTTCTGAGCACTGATTGCCGTTGAAAATAATATAAAACCTAAACCTGTTAAATGAAAAGTTTTACCGGATATACCATGTATGATTCCGGCTTGATAAGAATTAAATGACATAAATATTGAGTAAGAGGTATGCTTAAATACCAAGTGAATAAAGAATATCTTACTTAAGCTTTAAAATAAAATATCCCAAAAGACCGCTGCTAAAGATCATTAGACCTGCAGGTAAAAGAGTTTAGTATCAAAAACTAAAATTATGAAAGACGGGGAGGAGCTCTTGAAGAGAAATAATCCAGTAAACAACGATAGGTTTTGGCCTTCGGTTGAGGCATCTCGTTATTATTGGTGATGTTAAAAGTGAAATCCTGATTTTGATTTTCCGGAAGGATACTTGTATTCATCTGCAAATGGAGTGCACATTGGCAATCGTCATTTTGAGAAACAGTAGGTACCTTTTCCTTTTTAGAATCTTTTTTATGAAGGGTTTTGGCGGTGGCATGTTTCGCATGCTCAAGACATATGCTTATTCCACTGACGTTCGATAGAAAGATCAGTAACAGAGAAAAGACAAAAAAGGTTTTCAATGTTTTTTGCATAAGAAGCGTCAAAAATAAGGATTAAATTTCATAAAATGAAACTTTGTTGCAATAATAAATAGTAAACAGCCTTAATATAATCATCCAACAGAAGCTTTATGCTTGAAAATTTAATGGGTGCTTTCCATTCAGAGATCTGATGCTTTTAGCTTTGTGGTGTATTCATCAGGATATTTTTTTAATCATTAAGTTGATAAATAGGATTGAAAACTCTTTTTGGATTTATTATTTTTGTCTGAAAAGAAAATAATATGAATCAAGATGTGATTGGATTGAAGAGGGTAGCGACATTATGTATATTAAGGAACAACGATAAATTTTTATTGCTGAAACGACTGAAGGAGCCCAATAAAGATATGTATGTTCCCGTTGGAGGCAAAATTGATCCCTTTGAAAACCCCGATGATGCAGTGGTACGTGAAGTAATGGAAGAAACAGGCATTCATATTACTTCGAAAAAGTTTTGTGGAATTTTAACGGAAACTTCCCCTGTTAAATACAATTGGATAAGCTATGTTTATATATCTGATATAGAATTTGTTGAACCACCCTACTGTAACGAAGGAGAACTGCAATGGATAGATGCTAAAGATCTGGCAGATATTCCAACTCCTTTAACGGATTTATACATCTACGACTATGTGGCTAAAGGTGAAATTTGTGCTTTTAACGCTGTTTATGACTTAGAATTAAATCTTATCTCTTTACAGGAGCAGTATAGTAACACGATCATCAGATAGATTTAACATTCCTCTGCTGCTCCGCTGCGCAAAGTCTCCCGACTTTGAGCTTGTACATAAAAGTATACCCTTTATACTTGCTCCAAAGTCAGGAGACTTCGGAGAGCAGGAGTAAAAATAATATAAGTATTAATCGCTGTTTTTAGGATTGATCATTGTTTTTCGAAAACAGGTCAGCGTAATCCCTTTGTATTTTTTATAGAATTTATTGATGTGGCTCTCATCGGTAAAGCCAAACTCTTCAACCAGTTCTCCAATCCGTTTGTCACTGAACTTTAGTCTGTGTTCTATTAGTTTGAGCTTATAATTTGCGATATAATCCTTATAGTTTTCCCCACACTGCTTTTTAAAGTAAGTACTGAAATAATTAGAGGATATCCCGAATTGTTTACTGATGACTTCCATTTTCAGAAGGGAAGGGGTATAGATATTATTTTCGATATAGGTCAATATACTCTCTATCTTATTGTCTGTAGTTTCTGAGAATCTGTCCGGTTTTTTTTCTGAAATGTTTCTGGCAGCAATTACAATCAGGGAGTTGATGTAATGCAGGTTCAGGTCCTGGTAATAAAGCTTCTTTCCGTCAAGGCTCAGAATAAGTGATTCTACAATTTTAGCAATGAGAACCTTATCTGCTTCATCAGTTATTATGGTGCCTGAGGTTTGATCCGCTGTATACAGTAGATCTTCAAGATAGTTTATTGTTTTCCATCGGTAGTCTCTCAAATATGAAAGATGAAACTTCATGATTAAAAACTCTACCATTCCATTCAGATCAAAATAGTTCTCTTTATCTGGTGTAAGCAGAACCAAATAGCCTTCCTTAAATGGAATTAAATTTCCATTATGGTGATGTATTCCTTCCCCTGAAATTACGTAAACAAATTGAAAAAAGCTGACGTTGCTTTTAACGGACCAGGTATCTGTTTTTAAAAAATAGGCTTCAATCTGTTCATATTTCTGATTCTTAATCATAAATAAAAATTACATATTTATGAAGTAAATATACCTATTTTGAATGTAGTTTTCGGTTTATTTTTGCGGTGTAAAAAGTTAACTATCGCGATTTTAACTGACTAACATTATTAACAAAAGAATAAAAATGATTAAGGATACACAATGTAAAGAGCCTTTGATGGATTCAGATAATGTTGAATCTCAACAGGAATATGCGAATCACAAAACTTTTCCCCTGGCGAAGCTGCTATTGCTTAGTATGACAGGTTTTATTGCCATCATGACGGAAACAATGCCGGCGGGGATATTGCCGCTAATCTCAAAAGATCTGGGAGTTTCGGAATCATTATCCGGACAACTCATCACGCTTTATGCGCTGGGCTCTGTATTGGCAGCCGTTCCGGTAATTACAGCTACAGCGCATTGGCCCAGAAAGAGATTGCTTTTATTTTCAATATTGGGATTTTTTATTTTCAATCTTGTTACAGCCATATCATCAAACTATATCCTTACCCTGTTTGTTCGGTTTTTGGGTGGAGTTTCGGCTGGTGTAGCTTGGGCGATATTGATAGGTTTTGCCAAAAGGATCGTGCAGCCATCTCATGAAGGAAAAGCAATAACGATTGTCGGGATGGGGCAGCCATTGGCACTCGCATTCGGAGTTCCTCTATGTACATGGATAAGTTTGTATTTGGGATGGGCAGGAGCATTTTGGATAATATCAGGTATTTCGTTATTCTTACTTGTTTTTACCTACTTATCCATTCCTGACTTTAAAGGGATCGAAAGTAAGAAGAAGGTTTCCCCCAGGTTTGTACTTGGGATGAAAGGTGTTCTTATTACTCTGGTAGCTATATTTCTATGGATTTTTGCGCATAATATGCTGTATACTTATATGTCTCCCTTCCTTGCAATCTATAGATTAGCAGATAAAATAGATGTCTTCATGTTATTATTTGGGTGTTCATCATTGCTTGGGATTGCAATTACCGGAGCCTTGATTGATAAATTTCTAAAATCTTTGATACTCTTCAATTTGCTGTTATTTGCTTTTTCTGCACTGGTTATGATGGGTGGAGACCATTCAACCTATTGGGTTTATATTGGAGTGTTTGTGTGGGGTACATCCTTCGGAGGAGCTCCGTCTCTCCTTCAAAAGCAGTTGGTGGATGCCAGTGGGGAATATGCAGATATTGCACAATCGATGCTGGTAACCGTCTTCAATTCAGCAGTTGCCATGGGAGGAATAGGAGGAGCATTTGTGTTGGTTTATTTTAATGCGATTTCAATTCCAATGTCTCTCGTTATCATTAGTTTATTGATTTTGGTGATTTTTATGCTGGAAAAATTATCAATAAAAAAGACTTAAATAAAAGGTTGTCCGATAAATTTTGGATAACCCTTTTTAATTTTGCCTATACTTTCTTTATTGATGGCATCTAATAAATCATGCTTGGAATTATTTTTTGATTAAAAGATTAAACGCAAAGTTCATGAATGTTTCCGCCTTATTTTAAGTGAGCAAAGCAATGCAACTTCGTCACTGAAGAAGCGGTATGCTTATCCGTACGCTTCTACGAATCAACAAAGTTGATTCTATCTTTGCTCCCTTACAATCAGCGGTTTCAAAAATAAAAGCTTTGCGTCAAAAAATATCATCTGCACATTATCATAAATTCTGCTTAGAATTATTTTTTGATTAAACGCAAAGTTCATGAATGCTTCCTCCTTATTTTAAGTGAGCAAAGTGATGCGACTTCGTCGCTGATGAAGCGATATGCTTATCCATCCGCTTCGAGAAATCAACCTTGTTGATTTTATCTTTGCTCACTTACAATCAGCAGTTTCAAAAATAAAAGCTTTGCGTCAGGAAAAAATATCATCCGCACATGATCATAAATTCTGCTTAGAATTATTTTTGATTAAACGCAAAGTTCATGAATGTTTCCGCCTTATTTTAAGTGAGCAAAGTGATGCGACTTCGTCGCTTAAGAAGTGGTATGCTTATCCGTACGCTTCTACGAATCAACAAAGTTGATTCTACCTTTGCTCTCTTAGAATCAGCAGCTTCAAAAATAAAAGCTTTGCGTCAAAAAATATCATCCGCACATGATCATAAATTCTGCTTAGAATTATTTTTGATTAAACGCAAAGTTTATGAATGCTTCCACCTTATTTTAAGTGAGTAAAGCGATGCGACTTTGTCACTGATAAAGCAGTATACCTATCCATCCGCTTCGAGAAATCAACCTTGTTGATTTTATCTTTGCTCACTTACAATCAGCAGTTTCAAAAATAAAATCTTTGCGTCAGAAAAAATATCATCCGCACATGATCATAAATTCTGCTTAGAATTATTTTTGATTAAACGCAAAGTTTATGAATGCTTCCACCTTATTTTAAGTAAAGCGATGCGACTTTGTCACTGATAAAGCAGTATACCTATCCATCCGCTTCGGCGAATCAACAAAGTTGATTCTATCTTTGCCCACTTAAAATAAAGCGGCTTCAAAAATAAAATCTTTGCGTTAGAAAACATCATCCACACATTATCTTTTTAATCACTAAAATCCTTAAATCTAGGTACTTCCTCATTCGCATTTTATTTGTAAGTTAGTGCCGCCAAAAAGCAGTACAGTATAAAATATACCGAACGATTTTGATGCAGAAGGATTCAAGTTGCTTTATCCCTCACTATTTTAAAAGAAATTATACGCCATAAACCTAAAATTTATTAATATGAAGAAGACCCTGATTATTCTGTCCATAGGCGCTTTGCTTGCTGCCTGTAACAAAAAGGCTGAACAAAAAACAGATACCGCCCATGATACTGTCGCCATAGAAGATTCTAAGGCAGCAGAAAAATCTTCGGGAGGAACAAATAATTTTGATATCAACTCCATACCGGTTTCTACGGCTGAAGTAGGTGATCTGCCTTTTTTCAGTTTTCCCAAAGGACTGGAATCCCAAAACAAACCGGTACAAAGAAGCTATGATATGTTGTTTTTCCCACTTAAAGGTGTAATGACACCTATAGAAGGAAAGATATGGAAAACGTATGTTGTCAACGAGAAAAGTAATACAGAAGAATGGTCATTGCCTTATTTTTTGAAAAGCTATGATGATGCGATTACAAAAGTGGGTGGTGTAAAAATATTTGACGGTAAAGTTTCTCAGCAGCAGCTTGACAGAATAAAAGAAGACGCCAAATACTTTGGTGAAGAAGGCTCTATAGATTATTGGAATGAACCTGTAAAAGTGTATGTCATCAGAAGGAGCAGTGGCGATGATATTTATATTCAGCTGTATGGAAATACTTCAACCGGAGGAATACAAATTCTACAGAAAGCGCCGTTTGAACAAACCATTTCGATCCTAAAATCTGATGAAATAAAAAAAGAATTAGATGCAAAAGGCAAAGCTGTATTGCATATTAATTTTGATACCGACAAAGCGAGCTTACAACCCGATGGCAAAACAGCCGTAGATGAAATCACAAAAGTCCTGAAAAACGACAGCAACCTAAAATTGGCTATCAACGGATATACCGATAACAGCGGAAATGATGCGCACAATCTCCAACTCTCAAAAGACCGTGCTACCGCAGTATTGAATGCGATCACCACTTCAGGTATTGATAAATCAAGACTTTCAGCAGAGGGCTTCGGCAGCAAAAATCCAATTGCAGATAATAGTTCTGAACAAGGCAAGGCGCAAAACCGTAGAGTAGAGCTGGTAAAAAAATAATGTAAAACCCATAAGAATACAGCATTAGATATTCTTTTGCTTAAAAAATCCCAACGAAAGCTGGGATTTTTTTATTTTGATTTGTGATGAGGAAAGCCTTAGAACTTTGGCTTGGTAAATAAAATCATTTCCTTTCAACTTACTCCAAAGTCGAAAGATTTTGAATAGCAAGGGTATTTATTTCTATTTTCCAATACAGATATGCTATATATTTAGAAATCCATTACCGTATCCAGCCCACGTTTGAGTCCTTTAAAAGAACCTACTTTTTCGATAGCGAGCAATGCTCCTTTTACATAAGGTTCTGCTCCGGAACCGGAATCATGACGTATGGTAAGCTTTTCATCTTTTAGTCCAAAGATAGCCTCCACGGAAATGACAAAACCCGGCAATCGTACAGAGTGTACCTGAACGTCGTCCAACGTTGCACCGCGGGTGGCTTTGTCGCCAACGAGTTCATCTTGTGAAATATGTACATTGGGCTTTTTAATCTGAGAAAGTCTATAGGCGAGTTCTCTTGCCGTGCCGCTGGGGCTGTCTATTTTGTCTTCATGGGCATAATCTATAATTTCATAATTAGGCATGTATTTCGCAGCCATTTCCGAAAACTTCTGAAGAAGTACGACCGATATGGCAAAATTCCCAACAGCAAGTACGGAGGTGTCGTTATCGTTGGCTGTGTCTTCAATTTCCTTTAAGTCATCATTCGTTAATCCGGAAGTGCCAATCACCACTTTTTTTCCTCTCTTTAAGGCTGCAATGACATTCTTCTTACCTACTTCAGGTTTAGTATAATCCACCAGAACATCAAATTCAGTCGTGTCAAGGGCGGTCTCGATATCATCAAATATAGGGATGTCACCACCTTCAATTCCAAGGACTTCTGAAAGATTTTCTCCATTGTGTTTTCTGGAAAGGGCCCCAACCAATTTCATTCCCTGATTTTTGCAGATCCCTTTACTTAATGCAGATCCTGCCCAGCCGGTAGCTCCGGCAATAAATACTTTTATCATTTTTCTTTGTTTTTAAATTTTTCCGTGTTCTTGCTTTTATTTTTTCTTCAATGTGATCAGGTCAACATCAAATCGTAGCGTTGTTCTTTTAAAGATTTACCAAACTCGGTAGAAGGTTTCTCCTCTGTCAGTCTAAAACCATATTTTTTATAAAGATGGTGGGCTGCCAGTAAATCATCTGTTGTCCATAGATATACAGATTTATATTTCTTTTCTTTGGCGAACTCTACCAAAGCCAACATAAGTTGATTGCCCAATCCTAAACCTCTGGTTTCTTCATCAAGATAGAAGTACCTAAGTTGGGCAGTCTGATTTTCCCGGTGCATTAATAGTAGAAAACCTACGATCTTATCATTTTTTTCACAAATCCAGACCCTGTCTAATAATGGGTCGTAGTTTTTATAAAATTCATATAATCCATAGCCTACATAGGTTTCGAAAGATACTCCATAGTTGTATTCTTTGCCATACAATTTACCGTGACGATACATGATATATCCTAAGTCCCCAGGATTGATAGTGGTTCTGATTGATACTCCATTTGCTGTAATTAGGGGCTCTTCCATCATAAAATTCTTTTATTTAGTATATTTTGTATTTCATTCATTTTCTTGATGACTTTATTAAGTTCATCCGGAGTGCAATGTCCAAAAATCTCCCTTATCTGTTGAGATGAAGCTTCGTTTAAAAGCTGAAACTCGGCCTTGCCTTCCTCTGTAAGTTCAAGATTTGTACTTCTTTTATCTTTTCCGGAGACTATTCTTCGGATGAGACCCTGCTTCTCGAAGTTTTTCAAAATTTTACTGAGGTATCCTTTATCAATACCCAGATAAGATGCTATGTCAGAAGCAGGTTGGTTTGGATGATGATGCAGTTCGAATAAAATTCGTACTTCAGGAAGAGAGTATTTACTGTTCAGTATGTGACCATTCAAAAGTCCTATGATGTTGGTATAGAATCTGTTGAAAAATCTTATATCGCCTATTTGCTGAGAATTCATAGTACAAATATATAGAAATAGTTGATTTTGACAACTATTATTGTTGAAAAAGTCAACTATTTTTATTTCATTGAAAACTTTTAAGTATTTATTTTTATGTTAATTATCTCTACTTATACCTCAATACTAGAACCCCGCTGCGCAAAGTCTCCTGACTTTGAGCTGTTAAATAGATCCCTTTATACTTTATACCTGCTCCGAAGTCAGGAGACTTCGGAGAGCGGAGGAGCGGACGATTTAATTTCCATACATGGAACAGTCAGGTGAATGTATGCTTTGCTGTGTTCAATCTTGCAGTGGGTTGAATGTATTATGAATAACATATTTGATTTATTGTTACATTAGTACTGCGTTAATTTTAAATCAATTATGAAAGCATTGGTCATTTCAGGAGGAGGGAGCAAAGGGGCTTTTGCAGGCGGGGTAGCTGAACATCTTATAGAACATAATAAAAACGACTATGAACTCTTTGTAGGGACTTCAACCGGAAGTCTTCTGATTCCTTTTCTGGCTCTTGGAGATATCCAAAGAATTAAAAAACTTTATACCACCATCGAGCAGTCCGATATTTTTACGGTTTGTCCGTTTAAAATAACGAAGAAGAACGGTAAAGTAAAAGTAGGGATCAACCATCTGGGGATTATCAGGCAGTTTATAAAAAAACAAAAGACATTAGGAGACAGTACCAACCTCAGAAATCTTATCCGCAGTAGCTTTACAAAGCAGGATTTTGAAAAAATAAAAGAGCTGAAAAAAGAAATTGTAGTCACAGTAGCCAACCTTACAACGCAGCAAATAGAGTATAAGTCTTCTAATGAACACCGTTATGAGGATTTCTGCGACTGGATCTGGGCTTCATCCAATATGGTTCCTTTGATGAGCTTATGCCAGAAAAACGGAAATGAGTATGCTGACGGAGGCTTTGGAAACCTTATCCCTTTACAGCACGCCCTGGAAAAAGGAGCATCATCCATAGATACCATTGTATTGCGGCTGGAAAAAACGTCATACAATAATCCACCGCTCCAGAATGTATTGGATGTTTTTGCCCGTACCACAGATTTTATGCTGAATCAGATTGCCAGTGACGATCTTATTATTTCACAGTTGGAAGCGGCAACCACCAATGTACATATCAATTTCTTTTTTATCAACAGGATACTTACCACCCATTCATTTATATTTGATAAAGAGGAGATGACGAAATGGTGGCAGGAAGGACTGGAACTTTTCCAAACCACCGAATGCAAAAGTTTATTGTTAAAAGCGAAGCCTGCAGACCTTATTTAAATGAATGATAAGGAGAGTTACAAATGCTGGTTGGCTATGATTAACAAAAATGTCGGAAGCCGAAGGGCTACATACAAATTGACACCTATTGATCCGAAGTTTTTATCTGATCCGGAAAATCCTGAGTGGCATAACGAACCTTGAGGTCAGGCAGCATTAAAACGGGTGGTTTTTTACCGGGCATGATTAATACCTGATCGATGGGACGGGCATCTGCCGGTGAATCTGCAACGAAAGCCTGAATGAGTCTTATACCTGATACTGGCAGGAGGTTCTGAGGAACGGAAATAGAACGTCTCTTCATTTTTAATAGCCATTCTGGGCGTCCATTGATAAGTTTAACCGGCGGATGAACTACCTGTAAATCTACAGCACCGGATAAAAGGCCCGTAGTTAAAGGTTTACCCTGATTCAATAAAACGACTGATGTTTTTGGAGCCTTTAATGAGGCAATTTTGTATAGGTCAACGTCAGGTCTGTTCATTGGGATAGGGGATAGTCCGGCTTGATCAATCGTCAGAGGGTCTATGCCGGTTTTAGCTTTAAGAATAGCGGCCATTTTCAGATAAGGTTTTTCTTCATTGAGAATAGGCCCTTCAGCGGCGTGGCGCTCGCCGACATACATAAGAATTTTGGCTTCCGGAAAAGACTGCACAGCACGACGAATAAGATTGTCAGCCTGTTTCTCTTCGCGCTCCTGAGCCGTATATCCGCGACCGGCTGTCTCGTAAGATACCGGATGATAACCCATTGCTAACGATTGTCTTACGAAATCAGCGAAAATGGGATCATCAAAATAATAACCACTATAGAAATCACCTGTTCCTCTCACGACTCCATCTGCCGACAGTTGATCCATTTTGCGGCGTTCTTCCTGATCATCTGCATACGGTCTCAAAGCTTCCATAGCAAGAATGGTATAGCCAAGTGGTTGTAAAGCTTGGGCCACTTCAAGTCCGAAAGCACGCCCACGAGGATCCAGGTGATTCTCATTCAGGATAACGATACGGGTATGGCGCGCACGCTTGACTATTTCATCGATGGCATTAGTACCTTTAGATAAACGCAAGTTCGCAATCTGTTCTTTAGGTACATGGAAGTCCGAACTTTTAGCCTTATTGAATGTTAGTATTCCGGTCATTGCAGACATCACCTGTGCCCATTGATCCACCACATCGGGATCATCAAGCTGATCCACACTTTCTACATTCAATTTTTTGAGCATACCGAATGAAGCATCCAGATATAACCCATGTGAAACATCATCAATAGATTTCTTATAAGCCACTAAAAGTGTATCGTTATCTATTTTCTTTATCGGAAGAACAGCAGTTGATTGTGCTGGGATTATGGTAAAAGCAGATGTAGTAAGGATGGTCAATAAACTAAAGCGAAGCGGTATTGCAGTTTTCACAGGGATAATCATTTTTTAATGATACAATTATAGTCAAAAAAACGATTAAGTTGAGTATTTGTTATATTATAGATTACAGATTGACAGGAGTTCTATGCTGCGCAAAATATTACAGGTTTTGGGTAGTCAATAAGATTATTTCCTTTAAACGTACTTCAGGTCAAAAGACTTCAGCAGCAAAAACCCGATAGCAGATAACAGTTCTGAACAAGGAAAGGTGCAGAACCGTAGAGTAGAGCTGGTGAGAAAATAATGTCAAGCTTATAAGAATATAGCATTAGATATTCTTTACTTAAAAATCCCAACGAAAGCTGGGATTTTTTTGTTTTAATTTCAGATGTGAAAAATGAGGAAATTTTAAGCTGTAAATAAGATTATTTTCTTTACACTTGCCTCAAAGTTGAGATACTTTGGAGAACGCTGTGAATATAAGAAGCCTACATTGATCTGAAAGGATTGATATTTAGTGTTTTTAGAATCTTTGTGCGAAGAGCTTTACTGATCAACCGGGGAGGCTACAATATCTATGACTGATCTTAAATCTGAATTGGCTGTACTGTTGGTTCCGAAAGTAGCGCGTACTCCTACCGGGTCAGAAGGATTCGCGTATACAAAACCACTGAAATTCATGGTATAGGTGCCGGCGTCCAAAACAAATTTCCGGCTGCCGTTCAGTTGAAATATTCCTACAACATAATTATTTCCTGAATTGGTAAAAGTTTCGGTGTCGCGTACTATATTTTGGTTACTGAACGCAGGTGAATCTGTTTTGGACAGGTAAACATTCAGTCCAAATAATTTAGAAGCACCATCCACAAGGGTCTGCCCGTTTGCTCTTAAAAGATTGGTGACCGGAACAGAAAAATAAACTTCAACGATAGATTTCCTGCTCAGCGTAAATTGCTGGGAAAATAAGGTGGCCTGAGTGGTACCGCTGGTACTCAGAACAGTTTCGGGGATCATGGTCCGGTTCAAAATATTACCACCCGCAACAATAGCCGGATCTCTCTGAAACATAGAAACCCACTGTCCGTTTGTTCCCAGGCTGGCATTAAATTCATAATAGCCTTTAGCCCTGACATTGATGGTCCGGTTTGTTGTTTCATTCACTGCTAACGGCTCTGTAACATATACAATAGCTCCATCCTGTGTGCTGTTGTAGAGGTTGTCTTTGGCTTTCAATTGGTTACCGGTTACTCGTGGTGCAATAATGCCATCTGTTTTGGCAGCATCTTCTGCATAACCTGTTACATCTAGCGTAGCCTGTGGTGTGGTTGTGTTTACTCCTACCTGGCCGTACAGGTTATTGGCGACAGTAAATAATAAAAATGACAGTGCAATTTTAACCGGCCTTAGTATTTTTTTCATAGTTCTGTATCTAGCGATTTATGTTGTTTCAAACAATCATGCAAAGCTATATGGAACCGGAAAAAATAAGGTTGCTTATTTCATCGATAAAGTTATTGGATTTATTACATTTTTTGATCTCGGCTGCGCAAAGTCTCCTGACTTTGAGCTGGTAAATAAGATGACTCCCGCTATACTTGCTCCGAAGTCAGGAGACTTCGGAGAGCGGGAAAGTCTCCTAATTTTAAGTTGATGAAATAATATCATCTCAAAGGTGAGAGCTTTCGTAGAACTAGGTTAAAATAAGCTTAATTGTTCAAATTTTGACAAGTATTTAGGATTTGTTGTGAGATACCAAGCTTTAGCACCTGTTTCCTTACATTTCTTTTTTTCCACTTCCCAAAGCTTTCCTGCTTTTTCTAGATATCTTTTGTACCTACAAATATTCTTTTGAGGAACACCTGTTTCCCTAGCTACCATTGAAGCTGTTGCAACATTATTTTGTAAGTATTGAAATATTATTTTCAATTGATTTTCAAAAAATAAATGCTGGTTACTCTTTTGATAAAGAAAAACTTTTGGATTATTAAATTCTTTAGCTAGTTGCATTTCTGTTTTTGGGAAATGCTTAAATTTTAATGCTTTCATTATACAAAGTATTTATTGTTATACTTTGCAATATTATAGGGGGCATTTAGGGGCATCAATAGGGGAGTACTCCCTATTTTAATTCTTCATAGTCCTTTATTACCTTTTCTTTATGTTTAAAGGCTGTGTAACGCTTTTTGTTTTCAGTTGAATTTTTCAAGAGACTATAAACATTACCTTTAATTGTCCTGCCATCCTTAGCACAGTTAAACCATTTAGCAACTTCACTGTATAATTTGGACTTGTTTGTAAAGTGGTTCTTTTCTAAATAACTGAAATAATTCAAGTAGTCAAGCATTGCTACTATATATGGTAGTTTATTTTCACTTATTAATTGAATCAAAATCTTCTGATTTTTTTCTGAAAGTTGTTTCAGCTTTTCAAGCTCAAAGAAACCGTATTCGTATAAGCTTTCGCTTAGTATTTGTGCTTTTGTTTTTAATTGTTCAGTTTGCTTTGAATTGTAGTTTCTATCAAGATCTCTTTTCTTTAATCCTTCTAAAGTTTTTAAATGTATGTCTATATCAACTATTGACTTTTTATGAAACTCTTGTAGTTCTGTGAATTTATTTTCAATAAGAGAGCTACCCACCCCTTCAATCACACATCCTTTGTCTATTTTTGAGTTTAATGCAATGGAACAAATACTTTTTATCTGATTAAATTGGCGCTCTAATAAATCATATTCAGAGGTTTGCAATGGTTTCTCTGTCGCCGATAACATTTTTGAAACCAAATCTAAGAGTTGTTCTTCTCCATTTTTTAGATTCTTTTCATATCTCCGGTAAATCGACTGGTTATGCATTTCACATTTTTTTTTCCGTGTATCCCAATCATCATCAATATTAAAATCATAAGGTATCGAAAAATAACCAATAGTCTGTGTATTTTTTTTAGTATAAACTTCTCTTTTTTCTTCTAACCATATTTTATAAAGAAAATACTTTGCATAGGTTAATAAAGAATTGTTTTTTTGCCCATAATTAAAGTATGTGTGATAACTATAGTATGGCAAATTAGCATTTTCATAATACCTATTTGCTAGTCGCAAGTATTCTAAATAATCTGATGTATCTTTGTTTTCAAAAGCATCTAGAGTTGACAATTTATTTGCTTCCTCTATGAATTTGTATATGGGCTTTAGCTCATCTTCGATTATTTTTACATTTATGCTATTTCCATATTTCTGTGAAAAAATTTCTTTTAGATATTCAAATCTTTTCTGGGCATCATATTTTTTTAATCTCTCAATTGCTTCCTCTCTGTTTTTTGGTTCTGGGATTTGAGAGCAGGTATCTCCTTCTTTTATTCCAATTTGTTTAAAAAATGGATTTTTTTCAAGATCTTCTTCAGTTACATCTCTAGAAACTCTTATAGATTGTTCATACTTTTGTGATTCTGACAAGTTTTTGAATTCCTCTAGTTTTGAATTTAAAAAAGATTGTCTTTTGTCCAAGGTGTTTAAAAATTGTTTTTTGAATCTACAAGGCTCATTTTCAGTATCACCTAAAATTGACATTTCATTGTAAACAGGTTTTTCTAGTTCTTTTAAAAGTGATTTACATTTTTCTAACTCACTTTTAATAAAATCAATTTTATCAACATCAATATTCGAATTGATAAACTCGTCTTGTAAACTCTGAAATTTTTCTTTGTACCTCTCAGTTTGAAGAAATAAGTTGTTTATGTTTTCTAAATATATTCTAAATAGTTCGATCTTTAAGTATCCCAATAAAATATTAACATTCACTGTCATTGGGGTTTCTAATTCAGGAGATCCAATATTTAAATCCAAATAGTCTTTAAATATTTTTTCTATTGACAATTCGTTGGTTCCACTAATTAGCTTTGAAATATTGATTTCAGATTTTAGAAAATCATTGAGCTTACTTGTATTTTGAGCTTTACACTGTTCTAATATCTCCGCTTGTATAGTTAACAGTGGAAGACTTATATCTTGAGAAAATTCAAAAATATTTTTGTCATTTATTAACCAATTATTTATATCAAATTCGAATTCAAAGGATTTACCTGTCAATTTATTTACTGCATTTCTAATTCCTTGAATATCTAAACTTTCAATAGTAACCATATGTCTATTGAATTGTATTTCTTTACTTTTATTAATCTTAAGTTTATCATCTAAAGATAGAAAAGGCTTAAAACAATCAAGTAAAATTTCATTAAAATCTTTAGCCAGACCATAAGGTAAAAAATTGTCTAGACTTAGTTTTAGGTTTTCTAAAATTGAAACGTATTTTTCTTTTGCTTCTATAATTAATTTAACATCCTCTTTATCATATTTTCGAGTTTCCACAAGTATTATAAATTCTCCAATATGATAAAAATGATCATTACCAATATTAGGTATATCTGTAATTTCTAATTCATTTATTTTTTCGTTAATAGTATTTTTACATTCTCGATGAAAAATACCAATTAGCTTATTTCCTTTTTCAGCTATTCTTTCTCTTTCAAATTTATGTTCAAAATTTGTTTTAGGATCCAAATCATTATATATTTTTCTTAACTCAGCAATCTCATCAAGTAATCTTTCTTGCTTGTTAAAATTTTCGATATTTGAATGCAAAAAATCGATAAAATAAAATATATGTTTAACCCTTTCTGTTACCATTTTCTTGGTTTTTGTTTTTCAAATTTATTTAAAACATTATTATATGTCCTAGAGTTGGAGAGGTAAGTAAAAATACCAAAACTAATTTACAGTCTTTTACAAAATAATAAATCCCGACTCTCGTCAGGATTTATTTTAGGAAAAAAAATTCTTATTTAAAATTTGAATTATTTTCCAAGGTGCTTTTGAACTGTGGCAGCAGAAACTCCAACTGCCTTAACAGCATTTTTCAATTGTTCTTTGGTAACACCAAATTTTTTTGACCAATATTCTAGTTCCCAACTCTCGTTCACATTCACTTTAGTTGCATCTTGTGGTCTTTTTTTACCTAAATCATCCGGCATAATAAATATTTTTTTAAGTTAATAAATCTAAAGATAGTCAGGCTTTAGACTATATCATTACGGGTTTCCGTAAAAACAAAAAATCCCAACTTTCGTCAGGATTATTCATTTATAAGTTTAAAGAAATCAGATAAACTAATTTTTCTTGCTTCACATATTTTAAAAAGTGTTTCAACAGGTATTCTGTAAGTTTTTTCACTTTTAATTTTTCTAATGGTACTTTCTTCTACACCATGATTTTTGGCAAAAGAATTTTGTGACTTGCCTTCTTGAAGCCAAGGTATCAACCATTTTTTTGTAATGTATAAACAAATTTTCTCGTTTATATCTGTCATGAGACAAATGAAATAATTAAATAATAAAAAATTACGGTCGATCGACCGTAATTGAATTTATTTTCTTACATTTATAAAAAAATACAAACAATGAAAAAGATAAAAACACATTTCGATACCCGGTTTCGGGCAGGCAACAAGCACTCCGGCTTGCAGCTGATGGAAACTTTCTTTCATTTCAATGAGCTGGATGATTCCAAAGAAATGCTCAGCAACTTAGTGAACTATGCCGTAAAGAGAAATAGCTGGATCCATGAAGATCCGGCGGTGATCTTCCAGTTTCATCAGTCGATGAGGTCGTTGATCCGGGCAGGATATCTCATGATGCTGAAGGAAAGAAAATGGACTGTAGATACCCAGCCGGAAAAGATTTCCCCGTGGCTTCTTGGCTTGCTTTCGGAAAAGGAATACCGGAATCCGCTGCTGGTTTTCAAAAAAACATTCAGAGCATACACTCTCAAAGAATTTGATTATTTTATGTCCGGAATCGTCTATTTCTCCATGGGTGTCTATGAAAATCTACCGGAAAGGAATATCGTGATGCCTTACATCCATACGGTTAAAATGCTGGATGCTGCACACCTTATTGTTCAAAGAAAAAGAGAAAAGAGAATGGCTGACACTCATTCAGGATAAGAAGGTTGTGTGTAAATTATTGATTCAGATTGTTAATGTATTGATGATATTTTTTAGACGCAAAGATTTAGTTTTATTATGCATATTTTCAGGGAGCAAAAGATAGAATCAACTTTGTTGATTCGTTGAAGCGCGTGGATAAGCATACCGCTTCATCAGCGACAAAAGTTGCATCACTTTGCCTCCTTATAATAAAACGGAATTATCCATATACTTTGCATTTAATCTTTTAATCAAAAAATAATTCCAAGTATGATCTCCGGCTGAGCAAAGTTTCCTGAATTTGAGCTTATAGAGTCACCAGGTTATTTCTTTTAAACTTGCTCCAAATTCAGGAAACTTCGGAGAGCGAGATCCATGAATGTACCATACACTTTGTATATAAATAAAAAATGCCCCTTTTCAGGGGCATTATATTATGGTGCTTTTACTTGTTCTATCTTGATGAATATTTTAGTAAGATTGGGTTGGGAATTGCCTGAAGTGGGAGCTCCTGCCATAATGGTTGCGGTATAAGCTGTTTTTGAAGAAGGATTACTGTCTATCCAGGTATATCTTCTATGCTCAGGTCCGCCACTGGCCCCATCTATAATTCCTATATTCCCCCAGTAAGCGTTACCCATTGCTCCTGTGCCTTGAGGATACCAGGTGGCTGATGAATCTGCCATACCGCCCCATACTCCTGAAGTAATATTGGTTGTTGTTACCGCTGAACCAATATAACCACCATATTCCGTATTATAATTCCAATACAGATTAACGGTAGTCCCTGTATTATTGTACAATTGTACATTAGGATTGGCAAGGGTGGTACCACTTGTGGTATCAAATATTACCCTGATCGAATACTTACCATCCGGGGTAGTAAGAGGGAAAGTATAAGCCTGTTTCCCATTGGCGTCGGTTGTTAGGGTAGAATATCCCATCACAGCGACAGATGAAATGTCTGCACGGCTCGTATTTCCCACAGTAGCATTACAGTTTTGTGCTGCTGTTAAGAAAGGAACGGTAGTGCTGGTCATAGGAATAGTCATATCATTAGCAGTGGTAGGCGTTCCACTCACTGAAAATACCAATTCGCCATCACCAAACTCTAAAGTTCCGGGTCTTAGCTGGAAGGTTAATCCGTTCACGGTGAATGGTGCTCCTGAATTATACGAACCTCCGTTTCCCTGGTTATAGACAACTCTCAGGTTTCCGTTGAAAGGAGTACCCGGCGTATACGTAGAAGGATTTAAGTAAGCCGTAGTACATTGTAATGCAGAAATTGCTGGAGAGGCGGTATTGGTTGCCTGTGTAAGTCTTTGCCATACCGCTCCGTCAAAATAATAATAACCCATAGCAGTAACATTGATACGTTGTCCGGCATTATCTCCACCAGTAACATCCGTAATATAAATTAATGCTCCTCTCTGATCGCTGCTATAGGTACCCGTATTGGCGGTAAGCTCAGCTCTTGTAAGCCTCGGAGCCTGCAATCCGAATATTTGTGTGTTATCCGTAATCACTCCTGAACCATCTCTTTTAGCAGACACATCCATCGTTGTTTTTGGTGAAGTTGTATTGATGCCAACTTGGGCAAATGAGAATCCAGCAATAAGAATAGCACTGAACTGTGTAAATTTTGTTTTCATATTAAGGTGTTGTTTTGGTAAGTCAAAGATAGCTTTTTTTATGAATAAATAAAAAAAATACCTTTATAGTTGAGGAAAAGTAATTAATTCGTAATATTCTATTAAAGTATGCGATTTTAAATAAGTTTGTCATGTTTTTATTGAAGTGCTTTATGTTGGATTAAAACTCGTTATTTTATCTAACCGGCTCTAATCATTTTGCTCACTTAAAAAATAAAACAGAATGATCATGAACTTTTCGCTTATCCTTATTAATGCAAAAATCAGATCAAATAATTAAAAAATAGCATTTTTCTGCATTATTCTACATGCTAATTTTGCTCTCAAATAAAATGACTGTTACCCTTGGGACAGAACCGGACAAAAATTCTATGAACGCCTTGGAGCAAAAGAAAATAAAGATTGGTTGAATTACGAATGGACAGTATAGAAAATGGAAATGACGATAACAAAAATTACGGAAAACGATATAACAGAATTACAAGAGATCAGTAAAAAAACGTTCTCCGAAACATTCTCCGAGGATAATACAGCAGAAAGCATGACGCAATATATTGAAACAAGTTTTGCAGCAGAAAAGCTTCATGCCGAGCTCAACGACAGAAACTCCGAATTCTACTTTGCCAGGCTGGATCAGAAAGTCATAGGATATTTAAAGCTCAACACAGGTTTATCACAAACTGAAATGAAAGGGGATCATGCGCTTGAAATTGAAAGGATATATGTTTCTAAAGATTTTCACGGAAAGAAAGTAGGACAGGCTCTTTATGACAAAGCGATTGCCATTGCCACAGAAAAAAATGCAGATTACGTTTGGCTGGGCGTTTGGGAAAACAATTTGAGGGCTATTAATTTTTACAGCAAAAACGGATTTAAAGCGTTTGATAAACATATTTTCAGACTCGGAAATGAAGAACAGACCGATATTATGATGAAACTGGATTTAAAAACCAACAAAATGAAAACTGAATTTTTTATAAAATCATTCGAAGAATTATCCACTATCGAACTCTACAATATATTAAAATTAAGAAGCGAAATATTTATTATAGAACAAAATTGTGTGTATCAGGATATAGATGATAAAGATTTAAAATGCCATCACCTGATGTGTTTAGTGGATGGAAATCTGGCAGGATATACCAGAATTGTTCCGCCTGGTTTGACCTACGAAGATGCTTCAATTGGCCGGGTGGTAATTGGTTCTGATTATAGAGGATTGGGATTGGGAAAACAGCTGATGGAAAATTCTATCAAAGGGTGTCAGGATATTCTTAAAGAATCAAAAATCCGGATCAGCGCACAATTGTACCTGCTGAAATTTTACAATGCTTTAGGCTTTAAAGAAGTAGGAAGTCCTTACGATGAAGACGGAATTCCACATATAGAAATGGTTTTAAACTAATTCCAGAATATTTTTAAGAATCGGGTTAGGGTCGTCTTTCCGCCATTGGATATACAAATCCGTAACAAAGGGAAGGGGAATAAAACGGATTCCGGTATTTTGGTGAAGATGATAAGAATGCGGCAGAATCGAAATGCCTAATCCGTTTTTAATCAGTGAAATAATGGTAGATCCAAACTCACATCGAATATACGAATCAAGATTGATGTTGTAAAAATCGAGGACTTCCTTAACCAGCACATTGTAACTGCTGCCATCATCTCCTGTGGTTAAAAGAAATTTCTGATCTTTCAATGTTTCTTCAGAAATATCAGATAAGGTTTTGAAATGATGATTTTCAGGAACGGCTAAAGACAGGTTTTCCTGGTATAATTTCTTTTCATTAATTCCAGAATACGTATTGATATCACGGGAAAATGCCAGATCTATCTTATAATTTTTAAGATAATCTTCCTGAATTTCATTAGTCAGCTGAAACAATTCCAGATGAAGGGTTGGAAAAGCAGCCGAAACCTTTTTTATAAAATCGGGTAAAACCGAAGAGGAGATAGAATCGGGATGTGCAATTCTTATCGTTCCATATTCACCTAAATGAATTTGCCGGGCCAACTGATGAAAAGATTCCATTTGACTAAGCTCTTCGCTCCATTTTTCCTGCAAAAATTTTCCTGCCGGGGTAAGTTTCACATTTCGCTTATCACGATAAAACAGCTGAACACCCAGTTCACTCTCTAAAGACTGAATGTTCCGGCTCAAAGCAGATTGTGTAATATTCATTTTCGCAGACGTATTCCAGAAATGAAGTTCTTTTGCCAATGCCAGAAAATATTTGAGCTGTTGTAGATCCATTGATGCAAATTAATCATTAGTTAAACAAATTTAATAAGTAAATTGAATTAAACGGACCTCAATAAAAGAAAACTATAAACTTTAAAAAATCGGAATCAGGTATTGATACTAAGAAAGCACTACTTTTTTAAAGCAGTGCTTTTTAATTATTTGTAAACTGGATTTAAAAAATTTGTGGCTCATGGAAAAAACTCGCATCTTTAGCCCGTAACATCATGCAGCGGCAAGATGTTGGCGGCTATTATACCGCAGAAACTATTTAACTGTGAAAACAAAATAAAAAACATGAAAAAGATAACGCTATTTTTTGCTTTAGCTTTTGGGATTATAGTATCCGGACAGACTCAGAAAACGAAGATTTTATTAATCGGAACGATTCATTTTGAAACCCCGCATACCGATCAGTTTGAATTAAAGGTAGACGATTTTTTAAGTGCAAAACGACAGAGTGAATTAGAAATCTTAACGAATGTTCTGTCTCAGACAAAAGCTACTAAAGTAATGATTGAAAGACCAATTGACAAACAACGCTCAACTGACAGTTTGTACAGTTTATATGTAGCAGATCGTTATAAAATGACAGTTTCAGAAAGAGAACAAATTGGTTTCAGGTTAGCTAAAAAATTAAAATTAAATCGTGTCAACTGTATAGACAAATTTTATGGAATGACGCACGATAGTTTAATGGCTGCAACTGCAAAAGAAAACAATCAACTTTATTTATTGAAGGACTTACAGGTCCATGCAAAAACAATGATCAGTGATTTTGATAATAAACTGAAAAATGGTACCATAACTGATGTTTTAAAATACATCAACAGACCTGAAGAATTAAAAAGGAACTTATCAATTTATCTGAATTATATAGCAAAGGTTGGAGCAGGTAAAAACTTTGCAGGAGCACAATATGTATCAGATTGGTATTTAAGAAATCTTGCTATTTATTCAAATATTCTCGATCAAATTGAACCTTCAGACAACTATGTCGTTTTAATTTTTGGACAGGGACACATTCCTATCTTAAAACATTTTTTAGAAAACAATAATAATTTTGAGGTGGTGGAGCTTAAAAATGTATTAAAATAAAAAAAAAAAAAACAACCACCCCTTTTGAAGCAGTTAAAATGGAGTCAATACCGTTTGTATTAAGTTTTCGTTAATCTAAAAACTGAACATCTATGCATTTTCACGCATCTAAAAGTATTGAAACGCTGAATATCATTTTCAAACAACAGAAATAACTGAAGTTGCTGGAATTAACAATTTTATAAAATATAATCGGGCAGATTCAGGTATAGAATGCCATAATTTTCTCTATATTTAGACGATCTATATAAAAATGGCCTGTGTCTGCAATTTGTGGTCTACAGCATGCTGATAAACAAATATAAAAAGGACAATGCCAATACATCAATTCCCTCTGGACGGAGGTATGTTATATAAAGAAACAGATATGGCCCAGTTTTTCCCTGAGCCGCTAAATGCAATAACAGCTGCATTCTTTTTAGCCTTAGCCATTTTTTGGACCCTTAAAATGAAAGGACATTTTAAAGAATATCCTTTTTTAACATACTGCCTGGTTTTATTATACATAGGTGCCATAGGAGGAACTGTCTATCATACATTCAGGCAATGGCCGGTATTTATCATGATGGATTGGTTGCCTATTATGGTATTGTGCTTTTCTGCCGGGTTTTATTTTTTAGCTCAGAGCCTCAAATGGTACTATGCTGTTGTAATGGTTCTTGTATATCTGGTATTGATGCTCGGTTTGAGAAATTGGATTTTGGTAGATAAGACTTCTCTTTTTATCAACGTAAATTATGCAATCATGGCTTCATTTGTGCTTTTTTCGGTATTACGATATTTAATCTATACCCAATGGAAAGCCGGTAAATGGGTAGGTTTTGCTTTATTGTCGTTTGCTCTTGCACTCACTTTCCGGATCATTGATAAATGGGAATGGTTGAGTTTCGGAACCCACTTTTTATGGCATACTTTTGGGGCGGTAGCCACATTTTGCATGTTTAATTATCTCTACCTTACACGGAATATAATGAGAAAAAAATAAGTGGCTTTAATTTTCTTTGAAACTTTAATTCATACGTGATTATCAATATTTTGGTTCTTTTTAATTTCATCGAACTCTGAGTTTGTGATTAAAAGAGTTTCCCGCAGATTCCACAAATTTCACAGATGTTTGTGAACATTTTCTCTCGCAGATTTTATTTTATAAAGGGACTAAACCTTATAGGTTTTTAATATGCATAAGTTTTAAAACCTATAAGTTTTGATTCGGTAATTTCCAAAAGATCTCAGAATTCTTATGGGTGAAAAATCTGCTCAATCTGTGATAATAATAGAAATCTTTGATTTTTTAAAATTCTTACATACAAAGTAGATAACTTAAATCGCCTAAGTGTTTAAAAAGCTTTTGTGTCTCCTTTGGGGTTTAATAAAAAAGTTTAAACAGCTTTATAGATAGCAATAAAGTTTGTTTTATTTTGTGAAATTCAGAGTCTGATTCTTTTACTATTGAAAGAAAGATGATTTACTTATATTTGCCCTGCAAAGCAAATCTAAATGTTCAAAAAAGTAATCACTGTATTTATCCTTAGCTTTTATACGGGTTTTTGTTCGGCCCAACAGGTGCGGCCCTCCAAATCATCTGAAATTTACCGCGATCTCAAAACGCTTAAAAAGCTGCCTAAAGTTTTATATCTTGCAGCGCATCCCGACGATGAAAACACAGGATTACTTTCCTGGTTAATCAACGACCAAAATGTAGAAACGGGCTATTTGTCTTTAACGAGAGGCGATGGTGGTCAGAATTTATTAGGGACAGAGCAAGGGGCTGCATTGGGTTTAATCAGAACGCATGAGCTTTTGGAAGCGAGAAAGTTAGACGGTGCCCAACAGTTTTTTACCCGTGCGATTGATTTCGGGTTCTCTAAAAATACCACCGATACTTTTAAACAATGGGATGCAGACAGCATTACAGCGGATGTGGTTTGGGTCATCCGTAAATTTCGTCCTGATGTTATTATTTGTCGTTTTCCTCCTACTGCTGCGGCAGGCCACGGACAACATGCGGCTTCGGCTGTAGTGGCAGAAAAGGCTTTTAAGCTGGCAGGGGATAAAAATGCTTTTCCAGATCAATTAAAATATGTCAATGTATGGCAGCCTAAACGCGTATTGTGGAATACTTTCCGATTTGGTGGGGTTAATACAACAGCTGAAAACCAACTGAAAGTTACCGTTGGACAATATGATGCGCAACTGGGAATGGGCTATGGTGAATTGGCAGGATTGAGCAGAAGTTTACATAAAAGCCAGGGGGCAGGAACACAGTCTGTAGCCGGCATCAGAACTGAATATTTTGCCCATGTTATGGGTGAACCTGCAAAAACGACACTTTTTGACGGAGTCTCTAAAACCTGGACTTCACAAGGAAATGCTGACATTGACCAGACACTAGATACAATTATTTCCGCTTTCAATTTCAATAATCCGGACCTTAGTTTACCTGCTTTGCTTGCCTTGCGAAAAAAGGTGATGGCGTTAAAAGATACAGATCTGAAAAGGGATAAACTTCAATCTCTTGACCAAATCATTTTAAGCTGTGCCGGATTTATGGGCGAGGTGGTGACCAATCAGGCTGAAGCTGTTGCCGGAGACCATTACAATTTCAGGTTAAATCTGATATCAAGAGCTACAAATCCTGTCGCTTTAGAGAATGTAAAATGGTTAAGTCAGTCAGAAAGCTTCAATAAAAAACTTTCAAAAGATTCTTTAATTACCATTCAGCATGACATTCAGATTCCTGCTGATGCAGCACTCACGGAACCTTACTGGTTAGCAAAACCTCCTACGAACGCAGCAACTTTCTCTGTTCCGAATGAGACTTTAGTCGGTTTGCCTGAAGCAGAATCACCATTGAATGTTTGGGTTGGTTTAAAAATCGGTTCTGAAAATTTTCAGGTTAAACTTCCTTTATCTTTCAAGAAATTAGACCCGGTGCGTGGAGATGTCGTTGAAGCCTTGCGCATTGTTCCTGCAATAGAACTGAAATTTACACAGCCATTGTATGTGGCCAAAGACAATGAAGATGTACATTTGAGTTTAAATCTTAAGGCTAATTCTAATAAACCGTATAGTAAGGGGGTTCTAAACCTGATGTATAACGGAGAACAATTAGGCAGTGCTGATGTTAATTCGATCAATGGGAAAAATACTACCATCGATTACGTTATTCCAAAAGCTAAGCTTGCTGCAATACACTCATCTCGTCTGCAATTGGATGCCAATTTTGTTGCAGATGGAGTTACCTATCATAAAAAACAAATAGTAATTCAGTACCCGCATTTACCTTCCTTGCAATATTTTGAGCCTGCAACAGCCACTGTAATGAAGGGCGATATTCAGGCAAAGGTTAAGAAAGTAGGGTATATAGAAGGTGCGGGCGATTTCATTCCCGAATTCCTACGCATTGCAGGGATTCAGGTAGAGGTCCTGAAAGACGAAGATTTTTATGGCAACATAGATGGATCTGGCGGAAATGGTAGTCAAAACAAGCTATCGCAATATGATGCCATTGTATTGGGTGTTCGTGCCAATAACACTGAGAAAAAACTGGGTCGCTGGATGCCTTTTTTATGGTCTTATGCAAAAGCGGGAGGTAATTTGGTGATGCAGTACAATACCAACCAGGATACATCCGTTGACCAATTGGGAATGTACAATTTCAGCATTGCCAATAAGAGGGTTACCGAAGAAAATGCTGCGGTTACGTTGTTAAATCCCAATCATAAGTTACTGAACTTTCCGAACAAAATTACTACAGATGATTTTAAAGGCTGGGTGCAGGAGCGTGGTGCCTATTTCCCTGCCCAATGGGATGCGGCATATGAACCGCTTTTTGAAATGCACGATACAGATGAAGAACCTTTGAAGGGATCAACTTTATATGCCAAATACGGAAAGGGTAATTTTATTTATACCCCGTTGGCATTTTTCAGACAGCTGCCTGCAGGAAATGTGGGAGCGGCACGTTTATTTTTAAACTTTTTATCTGCACAGAAAAACTGATGAACAAGCAACTTAAAAATTGGAATATCTGGTACATACTATTAGCTGTTGCATTAGTATTGCAGATCGCATTTTATTATTGGTTTACTAAATTCTGGGCATGAGTACTATAGATTGGACAGTTCTTATTTTTACACTTGTTGTAGTGGTGGTTTACGGCGTATTGATCGGTCGTGGCCAAAAAAGCAACGAATCTTACCTGAAAGCAGATAATAAAATGCCCTGGTATATTGTGCTTTTAGGGATTATGGCTACCCAGGCAAGTGCCATTACCTTTCTTTCAGCACCGGGCCAGGCGTATACAGACGGGATGCGTTTCGTGCAGTATTATTTTGGTTTGCCTTTGGCGATGATTGTGATCTGTATCACTTTTATCCCGATTTTTCAGCGTTTAAATGTTTACACTGCCTATGAATATTTAGAAAACCGTTTTGATAAAAAAACAAGGGTACTTACCTCATTGCTTTTTCTTTTTTCGAGAGGTTTATCAACAGGAATCAGTATTTACGCTCCGAGTATCATCTTGTCAAGCGTTTTAAACTGGAATATTTACTTAACCAATGTTTTAACAGGAGGTATTCTGCTGATTTATACCTATGTTGGTGGAGCAAAAGCAATTGCTCATACCCAAAAATTACAGTTTCTCATTATTCTGGGAACCATGGCTTTTGCAGGGTATCTGCTTATTCAGAATATGCCAAATGGAATTGGTTTTAACGATGCGCTTTATCTGGCAGGGAAATCAGGAAAGCTCAATGTTATCACCACAGAATTCGATTGGAAAGATAAATACAATATCTGGAGCGGGCTGATTGGTGGTTTTTTTCTGGCACTTTCTTATTTTGGTACTGACCAGAGTCAGGTGGGGAGGTATATTACAGCGAAAGATAATACCAATGCAAAAATGGGTTTGTTGTTGAATGGATTGGTTAAAATTCCGATGCAGTTTGCTATTCTTTTGATTGGCGCTTTGCTTTTCGCTTTCTTTTCCCTGAAACCGGCTCCAATTTATTTTAACGAACGCTCTTATCAATATTTAAAGGAAACAAAACCTGAACAGGCTGCCGTTTTTGAAAAAGAGCATCAGGATTTACAACTTAAATTCAATGCAGAATCAAAAGAAATTCTAAAGTTGAAAGAGACTCATTCTCCCGAACTCAATAAAACAATTCAGGATTTTAAAAACACACAAACCGAAGTAAAAGCACTTCACGGAAGGGTAGAGGAAGCAATTAATCATTCAAACTATAATGCGGAGAAAACGGATACCAATTACATTTTCCTGTATTTCGTAAAAAATACCTTGCCTGTAGGGATGATCGGTTTACTGTTTGCTGTCATTTTTCTGGCCAGCTGGGGTTCCATTTCGGCAGCACTGAATTCTCTTGCTGCCTGCTCATTAAAAGATGTTCATCTGATATTTAAAAAAGAAATTCCTGATGATGCCACCGAATTGAAGTATAGCCGACTGCACACTTTGGCCTGGGGTATTTTCTCAATCGGTGTGGCCATGTTTGCAACGCAGATGGGTTCCCTTATTGAAGCGGTTAACGTATTAGGTTCTCTTTTCTACGGCCCAATATTAGGGATTTTTCTGGTCGCATTTTACTACAAAAAGATTACCGGTTCCAATGTATTTATAGCGGCGATATTATCAGAAATTACGGTGATTGCCGTTTATCAGTTTGATATCGTTTCGTTCCTTTGGCTTAATGTAATTGGGGCAGCGGCAGTCATAATATTTTCTGCAATCGGGCTATTGTTTTATAAGCCGAAAGAAGTAAATTCGTAAACAAACAATAATAAAAACAAATAAATAAGAATAGTATGAAAACAATGATTAAATCAGTGGTCGTAGTTATGGCTGCCATGACAATTTCAGTGAATGCATTTGCTCAGGAGGCTAAAAAACCAGCTAGCCCTCCGGCTACGGCAACCGGAAAAATTAAAGATGCAACTATTACAATAGCTTATAGCAGTCCTTCTGTAAAAGGACGTACCATCTGGGGTGGTTTAGAAGCGTATAATAAAGTGTGGCGCGCAGGTGCCAATGAAGCCACAACTTTCGAAACGGATAAAGATATTACTGTTCAGGGTAAAAAACTGGCTAAAGGTAAATATAGCTTTTTCTTAATTCCTAAAGAAAGCGGAACCTGGACTGCCATCTTTAACAAAGAGCCAAAACAATGGGGTGCTTATAAATATGAAGAAGCAAAAGATGCTTTACGTGTTGATGTAAAAACAAAAGCTTTACCAGCCACACAGGAAACTTTAGTGTATAAAATAAACAATAATGGATTCACAATGGATTGGGATAAAATCTCAGTTCCTGTAGAGATCAAATAAATGTAAATAGAAGAATTTAAAATCCCGGTTAATCCGGGATTTTTTTTTGTTTAAAATTTTAATACTGTATCAAAGATTACAATAACTTTACTGGATAATCGCTCGCGTAGATCACTGAATTTCCCGATTCAGAAATAAATCATATCGGTTCTGATCCTTTCATTTGTTAATTGTACCATTCCATAAATTGTCCTCAGGCTTTTCCTGTTACCGTCTTGTTTAGATTTTTTGAAGAATAGAATCTTTTATTTTTAAATGGTCACAGTTTTGATGTAAAAAGAAGGAACATTGAATTCAGAAACTGAAAACAAAAAATTCAAAATGTTTTTCGATCTTTTTCTTTTACCCATTTACAAAAATTATTAATTAAAAATGTAACAATGGAAAATAAAAACTTAACTCAAAAAAGTATTGATACAGTAAGGGTTCTCTCAGCAGACGCAGTACAGAAAGCAAATTCAGGACATCCGGGAACGCCAATGGCTTTAGCACCACTGGGACATTTGTTATGGTCTGAAGTCATGCATTACAGTCCACAAAATCCAGGATGGGCCAATCGGGATAGGTTTGTTCTTTCTTGTGGTCATGCCTGCATGCTGCAATACTGCTATTTATATTTGACAGGGTATAACGTTACATTAAGTGACATAGAAAATTTCAGACAGCTGCACAGTATTACTGCGGGTCATCCCGAATATGGGCTCACTCCGGGAATTGAAGTGACGACCGGCCCATTGGGACAGGGATTTGCGAACGGAGTCGGAATGGCGATTGCTCAGCAATATATGGCAAAACGTTACAACCAACCGGATTTTAATATATTTGATTATAATATTTATGCCATATGCAGTGATGGTGATATAATGGAAGGTGTTTCTGCAGAAGCAGCATCGCTTGCCGGACATTTGGGTTTAGGGAATATGATTTATTTCTACGACAGCAACCATATTACGATTGAAGGAAATACTGATCTGGCTTTTGATGAAGATGTTGTCAGAAGATTTGAAGCGTACGGATGGCATGTACAAGATGTACAGGATATTAATGACCTTGAAGCATTATCCATTGCCATCAGGAATGCACAAAAAGAAACAGGACGCCCTTCTTTAATAAAAGTTCGTAGCCATATCGGTTATGGAAGTCCCAATAAACATGATTCGGCGTCAGCACATGGCTCACCTCTGGGAAAAGAAGAAGTTCGTTTAGTAAAAGAAAATTTCGGATTTGATCCTGAAAAAAGTTTTATCGTGCCTCACGATGTACTGGATTTTTATCGTGAAGCAGGCAGGAAATCCTCAGAGAATGAGGATGAATGGAATACCTTGTTTGAACGTTACAAGAAAAAGTATCCTGATCTTGCTGAAGAATACGAGTCTATCTCTTCCGGAAAATTACCTCAGGGCTGGGAAGAAAAGCTGCCGGTATTTGAACAAGGGGAAGAGATAGCAACACGTAAGGCTTCTGGCAAAACACTAAATGCGATTGCAGAATATTTACCTCAATTAATAGGCGGTTCAGCAGATTTGTCGCCTTCTACCAATACAGTTCTGGAAGCTTATTCATCATTTTCCACAGCCAACCGGGACGGTCGTAATTTCCATTTTGGAATCCGCGAGCATGCCATGGGAGCTGTGCTTAACGGAATGGCTTTAAGCAATTATTTAATTCCATACGGCGCAACATTTTTAATATTTTCAGATTATATGCGTCCGGCACTCCGGCTTGCAGCGATTATGAAAATACGCCAGATCATGGTCTTTACCCACGATAGTATTGGTCTCGGAGAAGATGGGACAACGCATCAGCCGGTAGAACAACTGATCGGATTACGAACAGTTCCGAATATGACCGTTATTCGTCCGGCGGATGCAAACGAAACCGTACATGCATGGCGGGTTGCGATTGAACACAAAGAAGGACCTGTTGCTATTGCACTGACCAGGCAGGAAATTCCGGTTATCGATCAAAAAAAATATATGGATGCCAAAAACCTGGAGAAAGGGGCTTATATTCTTTCAGATTCGGAAGGAGAACCTGATATGATCTTAATTGCCAGTGGATCTGAAGTTCATTTAATTTTGAAAGCTCAGGAAGAACTGAAGAAAAATAAGATTGACGCCCGTGTGGTAAGCATGCCTTCCTGGAATTTATTTGATCAGCAGGCTGATGCCTATAAAGAAAAGGTTTTACCCAAAAAAATCCGTAAGCGATTGGCTGTCGAAGCGGGTTCATCAATGGGATGGATGAAATATACAACTGACGATGGTGATATAATCGGAATCGACAAATTTGGCGAATCTGCACCGGGAGAAGAAATCATGAAAGAATACGGATTTAGCATTGAAAATATAGTACAAAGAGCGGTTGTTTTATTTTCGAAAAACATATAAATTTTTTACGACCTTAGTATGTATTCTTTACGATGACAAAAATATTCTAGAATTAAATAATAAATTGGAATGTCGGTATTCATAAAAATTGGAATCTGCGCAGATCACGGTGGTTTTGAACTTAAGGAAAAAATAAAATCTTTTTTGGTTGAACATCAATTCGAACCGGTAGATTATGGTGCAATGGAACTTAATAGTGCAGATGATTTTCCGGATTTTGTAATTCCACTTGCAAAAGCTGTGGCTTCAAAAGAAGTTTTCCGCGGTATTGCGATTTGTGGCAGTGGGGTGGGAGCCTGTGTTGTTGCCAATAAAATTCCCAGTATTCGGGCCGCATTGATCACAGATTATTTCTCGGCACATCAGGGTGTTGAAGATGATGATATGAATTTAATCTGTCTCGGCGGACGGGTCACAGGTTATGCAATGGCCGAAGAATTGGTTTTAGCTTTTCTTAAAGCAAAATTCATCGGAGCTGAAAGACATCTGCGACGCCTGGGGAAAATTCGGAATCTGGAAGATCGTCCATCATGATAAGTGTTTTAAAAGCTTAGTATTCTAAAGCAATCAATGAATGACGGGCTGTTTTTCATATGAAACGGGTGATGAAAAATTTTAAAAACTAACCTGTTGTTTTAATTTAAGTTTAAAAAAAGTAAATAAAAAATGTCAAAAACTTCAGATACAAAAGTAGACCCTACAGTCTTAATTATTTTCGGAGGAAACGGAGATTTGACTCAACGGAAAATCATTCCTGCATTGTATAATCTCTTTCTTGAAAACAGATTGCCTGAAAAATTTGCTATTATAGGAACTTCAAGAACAGAATTGAGTGATCAGGAATATCGGGATTCCCTGTTGGAAGGGATCAATCAGTTTTCCAGAACAGGGAAGGCTAAAAAAGAGAAGTGGGCAGAGTTTTCTTCAAATATTTCGTATCAGGCAGCTGATATCAATGATGTAGCTTCTTACAATAAATTTTATTTGAAAGTAAGTAAGCTGAAGGAAGAGTGGAAACAGAATCCTTCAATACTGTATTATTGTGCTGTTTCACCGGATTTGTTCTGTACCATTGCAGAGAATATTTCCAAAAGCAAACTGGAGAATGACCAGAAAACCGCTCGCATCATCATTGAGAAACCATTTGGCAGAGATCTGGAATCTGCAAGGGCTTTAAACGCAAACTTACTGACCATTTTTGATGAAAAGCAAATCTACAGGATAGATCATTATTTGGGAAAAGAAGTAGTTCAGAATGTGATGGCTTTTCGCTTTGCCAATACCATTATGGAACCTCTATGGAACCGTACGCATATCGAACATGTTCAGATCTCGGTGACCGAACAGATTGGTGTAGAAAATAGAGGAAGTTATTTTGACCGTGCAGGCATCTTGAGGGATATGATCCAAAACCATTTGCTGCAATTGTTATGTATTGTTGCCATGGAACCGCCTATCAACTTCGATGCCGACCTTGTGCGTGACCGGAAGGTGGATGTTTTGAAGGCTATCCGGAAAATTGTTCCGGGTAAAATTGATACCATAGCTGTCAGAGGGCAATATGGATCAGGCTGGGTTGAGGGGAAAGAGGTTCCCGGTTATCCTGAAGAAACTGATGTGCAGGCAGATTCAAATACTGAAACCTATGCCGCTATGAAATTCAATATCGATAACTGGCGCTGGCAGGGTGTTCCTTTTTATTTGCGAACCGGTAAAAGACTCTCTAAAACAGCTTCCTATATCGTGGTGCAATTTCGGGAAGTGCCACATAATATGTTCAATAATGAAGAACACGCTATTCCAAAACAGAACAGGCTTATTATTAGTATCCAACCAGATATGTCGATTAAATTTCAGCTTGAAAGCAAAACGCCGGGTCTTGAAATGATGCTGAATACGGTGGATATGGTATTTGATTATTCGGAAAAAACAAAGACCGAGTCGCCGGAGGCTTATGAAACACTATTGTTAGATGTTATTTCGGGAGATCAGACCTTATTTATGCGGGCTGATCAAGTGGAGGAAGCGTGGAAAGTTGTCATGCCGATTCTTGATCATTGGGAAAATAGTAAAATGACAAGTTTCCCGAATTACCCTGCCAACTCATGGGGCCCTGAAAATGCAGATGCACTCATTGCCAAAGACGGTTTTCACTGGATCAATTTACCTCAAAAAAAATAGTATAACCAAAAATGTTACGTTTCTAAATCTAATTAAAGTAGACCGTTTTGATAACCGTTTTATTTTTAAAGGCTGAAATTATATAAAAATTTTTGAGCTTACACCATTTGTTTTTTGTCCTCTCAATAATATTGTATTCATTTAGTTTTCAATATTTAATATAATTTTAATTTTATTGATGCTTAATTCGTGAGATTGGTCTGTAGTTTGGATATAAATGATTGGAAAAAGGATATTATTCAATAGAAAATAAATAATGGATTTATTTTATTAATATTAATGTCTTTATTCCCAAAAATAATTAAGAGTAATCCCCATACATTATAGTTTTTCAATTGTAATTTTTTGATAACTATAACCTCTATGAGGTATGATATAATAATTTAAATCAAACCTTAAATCTCTTTTTTATGAAAACAAACACAATTTCCTATCATGAAGACGTATTTCTAATGAAGGATGATATGATCTCAGACGGTACTCAATTGCTTGCTGCAAAATTGTACCTGGCTCTGAAAAAATTGATAATGCTTTCCATTATTGCTCTCTTTGCAACAACTTCTTTTTTTGCACAGAATACTGGGTATATTGATGATCAAACGACTGTTACTGTAAAAACTCAGCTTGCACCACCTGCATTACCGGATTATGTACAGCCTCCGTGTCCGGGAGATGGTTATTTGTGGACCCCGGGATATTGGGCCTGGGATGTGAGTGGATATTACTGGGTTCCAGGAGTCTGGATTTTGCCTCCTTCTGTTGGCCTATTGTGGACACCTGGATACTGGGGATTCTACGATAGCTTCTACGGATGGCATCCTGGATATTGGGGACCTAGAGTAGGGTATTATGGAGGAATCAACTATGGTTTCGGATATTTTGGAAGCGGTTTCTATGGCGGAAGATGGGATCATGGCCACTTTATGTATAACACTTCAGTGTGGAGAGTGAATAATAATATTCACAATACCTACATCAATAAAGTGAATATTGTCAATAACAATCGTATGAGCTTTAATGGAGGAAAAGGCGTAATGTATCATCCGAATAAAGATGAAATGGATGGTATGCGTGATAACCGTGTTTCCGCAAGCAAAGAACAAATGGATCATGAAATGAATATGAGGAATAATATGGGACAGTTTCATCATAATTCCGGACCAATGATTCACAGCATGAACTTTCCGGGCGGACAGGGATTTGACAGAGGAGGAAGAGAAATGGGAATGGGAGGAATGAACAGAGGTGGTGGTGGAAGAGGCAGAAGATAAAACGAATTCCCGATCTTATAGGTAATAAAAACCGTTTCACTATTGGTATGAGACGGTTTTTTATTTTAAAGCAGTTTATTCTTTTCATGATGTATTAAAGTAGAGCTATTGGGCTTTTTTTGAAAGTACTTACAATATCGGGGAAGAATTTCTTTCATTTTTTATAATTCTGTATGGCCCAAATCAGTAATGCATTTTTTTCTTTTGGAATGCCCAGTTTTTCTATAATTCTGGTACGGTGTCCTTCTACTGTTTTTTCAGACAGGAAAAGTAGTTCTGCAATTTGCTTACTGGTTTTTTGACCCGCTATTAATTCTATTATTTTTCTTTCAGAAAGTGTTAATAGGTTGAGTTTGCCAAGGTCATCCGTGTGTTCTATGGTGTAATTTTGAAGTAAAGCTCCGGAATAATATTTCTTTCCTAAAGCAATTTCTTTCATGCATTTTTCTAAATCAGGGCAAGCTTTTTCTTTTAAAATATAGCCATCTACTTCAAATTCTTTTGCTTTGTTCAGAACTCCAGTTTCATTGTGCATCGTAAGGATGATCACTTTGGTATGCCATTTATTTTCCATTACTTTTTTGGCCACTTCCAATCCGTCCAGACCGGGCATATTTAAATCTAAAACAGCTACATCCGGCAAATAAATCTGAATGTAATTAAGTGCAGCCGTTCCATTAGAGCAGGCACTCACTACGTTATATCCCAAATTGGTAAGGTAAGAAACGGTTCCATTCAGGGTTAAAGGATGATCGTCTGCAACGAGAATTTTCATTGTATTATTTTTTTATTTGTACCACTATTTTTGTGCCTTTATCACTTGATGTGATATGAGCTTGCCCACCAATTGCTTTGCTTCTTTCTATGATATTGTGTAAACCAAAAGCATCCTTTTTTTCCAGCGTTTCCTTTACATTAAACCCTTTTCCATTATCCATAATTTCTAAAATAACGCTGTCTTTGTTTTCTGTTAAAATTACTTTTGCGGCGATAGCATCCGCGTATTTTATAATATTTGAAACAGCTTCCTGCACAATTCTATAGATTTGTAATTCTTTTTCAGTCGTGAGACCATCCTGATAATGGATTTCGGATGAGATCATAAAACGATGGGTATTTTGAATACGTTCCATGAATTGTTCTAAACTGGCTTCGAGTCCTATTTTTTCAAAAAGAACGGGATGTAAATTTCTGCTGATGGCTCTGATGTCATTAATAATGCTATCCACCTTGTCGTTTAATTGAAGCTGGCTTACCTCAAACGAGTGCTTAAGAGACAATAGTTCATGGCTCACGCTGTCATGGAGATCAGAGGCGATTCTTTTGCGTTCTTCCTCGGTTTTATCCAGAAGGTTTTTGGTAAATTGCAATGATCGTTCTTTTTCTAAAGACAATTTCTTTTGTTTTTGCTTTAAATAATAAATAATAATGGCTAATAACAAGGCAATAAAAACGAGTATTAAAGCCACAATAACAGCATTTTTATTGATAATAGTTTCTTGTTGGAGTTTAATTTCCTGCTCTTTTTCTTTCGTTTCATATTTTGCTGCGAGTTCTAAATTGATCAGCTTACTTTTTGCGCTCGATAAGCTGTCCTTGGTACGGTACACTTCATTATTATAAAAAACAACCTTGTCTGGATCTCTGCTTTGAATTGCTTTTTCTAATAAAACATTATAAAATAGGTTAGCTCTTTCGTAGTTTTTATGTTCAAGCAAATTGGGTAGTGAATTTTCTATATATTTTGTGTTACACGTTTTTACATCTCTGGCGATTTGATATAAAGCTAATGTTGCCTGGTAATCCTTTTGCCAATTTTGAGAGGTGTTTTTTTCTGCAACAGGCTTTATTCTGTCTAAAACTATTTGGGCCTCGTTTAATCTATTTTCTTCAATTAAAGCTTCTATTTCGTAATCAGAGATACAAAGCAGCAGTACATCATTATCATATGGGCTGGCTATGTATTCTTTGTAAGTTTCGTGGATGTATTCATTTTTCAACTGATGCTTATTAAAAAAACCATACACAGAACATTTGTTATATTTTCCCATAAAATAATCATACGTGTTCCCGATTTCTTTAGATACCTTTATCACTTCATCCGCACTTGCGACCGCCTTTTGGAAAGAACCATTGGCTTTGTAGATATTAACATAATTCGACTCTACAGAAGCTATACTTTCCCGATCTCTGATTCTTATGGAGTAGTTTCTTGATTTTTCATTCGCTTCTATGCTATTTTTTAAATCCCCTAAAACAAAATAAGTATATGATAAATCATAATAAGCACGGGCTATTTTGTAACAGCTTTTATAATCATCCGGTTCTAAGGCTGTAATTTTTAAAAAGTAATCCTTAGCCTTGTTGAGATGGTCTCTGTCAAATTCTAAATTGCCATAATAACTATCAATGTAAATTGTTTTTATCGGTGGTAATTCTCTTCTATACCTTTCATCAAATTCTTTTACAACGTTGGTAAGACGAGGGTCAAAATCATAAAAATAAATAAATTTTGTAGTCACTAAATCCAGAATTTTGGAAGCGTCTGAATAATCACCTTTTGTCATTTTACTTTGATAGTAGTCCAAAAAAACTTTCAGGTAACGTTCTTTATCTGCGTTATAGTTTTCATTTTTTCTTAACCAGACTTTTGTAGGCTCTTCTTTTGGCGGAGTTACTTTTTCAAAATAAAAATTTTCCTTTTTTTCTCTGCATGATAATGTGAAAAAAGTAATGAATAAGAATATGATTTTCTTAATCGTAGGCATACCTATATTTTTTTACAAATGTATCAATTTCTAATATTGAAAATTATACAATCTTCAATTCAGGGGTTTACCCTTATATGAATCTCCGGAAGAATAATACAATTTTGTGAAGTAATTAATAAAAATTCTTATCATGAAAAGAAAAATACTTTTAATGCCTTTCAAACTAAATTTTCAAAAAATTTGGGTTGCCTATTTTTTAATGATTTTCCAATTTGGATTTTCTCAGCAAGGATCAGCGCTGGATTTTGATGGCGCAAACGATTATGTAAACTGTGGAAGCATTTTACCTACAAGTTATACCAAAGAAGCTTGGATTTATGTGAAAAGTTTAAGCACCCAGAACAACATTATCTCTGGTGGTGATTCGGATGGGCTGCACGCTTTCTGGATCCCCAATAGTTCCGGTAAACTTTCTGCTGGGCATAATGGTGGTTGGTTTAGTGTGGAAGACTCCGTGCCATTGTCTATTAATACTTGGTATCACGTTGCAGTAACGTATGATGCTGCTACTAGTACAATGAAATTGTATAAAAATGGAGAATTAGTTGATACCAATAATGATATTGACCCAGTTGAAGGAGGAAATATGGTTAGATTAGGCGCTTTTAATAATGCTGCCAATAGCTTTACAGGAACTATGGATGAAGTAAGAATCTGGAATAGAGCTTTATCTCCCGGTGAAATAACAAGCCATATGAATTGTGAGCTGTCGGGTCCGGGAATAGGATTAATGGCGTATTATAAATTCAATCAGGGCGTTGCTAATGCGAATAATGCTTCCATAACAATCTTGCAAGACAGCAGTGGAAATAATTACAATGGAACTCTTATTGGTTTTGCTTTAAACGGCAACTCTTCTAACTGGGTTGGCAATAGTATTATAAATACCGGGACTACATGTTCTGGTTCTTTAAATGTATCGTCAGTAGAAAAAACGAAATTTAAATTCTTTCCTAATCCTGCTACAAACAAGGTGTTCCTGAGATCCGAACAACCTATTGTAAATGTTGAAGTGATTAACTTTCTAGGACAAACTCTTATAAAACAGGAAATAAGCAGTGGGGAAGCAGAAATTAATTTGTCATCCCTTATTCCAGCCTCTTATTGGATTAGGGTAAAAACAGAAAAAGGTATTGAGACCATAAAAATCATTAAAAAATAAAGACGGTAGAAATTCGCTTTCTTAATAAGGGATGTAGAATAGAAACGTTATTTAAATTATTATTTCCTGGCAGTCTGATCAGGTATTGTTGTGGGTATGGCTTTCTCTGAGGCATACTCACATCTTTTTCAAAAATTGTTATAGAGAGTTCAACGATAATTGCTTTGGATGATTTAGCAGAATGGTTAAAAAAAGAGCATTGATTTTTATAATCAATGCTCTTTTTTTATTGTGATAATTTATCTGTTCAGATAAGCCTGTTTTTATTGTTCTTCAAGAACTCCAATAGCATAAGGAGTTTTGTCTTCCTTTTTTTCAAAAATGTAAAATCTGTAAGCGGATGGAGATATTTCGTCTTTCACTAAAGTAACAAAGCCTGTGGGTGTACATTTATCAAGACCCTCTTCAATTACTTCTTTAAATAAGATTTTTTTTCCTTCCTCTTTTATCAGAGTCCATTTACCGGAGCATCCTAATACAGGATAAGAAACTACAACATTTTGTTTTGTAGACAGATTAACATTAATAGCCCAAGCTTCATTTTCTCCCTTTTGAAACCCTACTCCTGTAAGTTGTTGAGAAAATAACAGGGCAGAAGGTAATAAGGTTAAAAGTGAAATAATTTTTTTCATATAGATAATTAATTAAAATGTGACGGTTTGATGAGGTTTTAAATAAAAATAGCACCAGTATTATTGGTGCTATTTTCAGTTTTTGTGACCTTCACGAGCTTATCTTCAAACACTTTTATCGATGATTTGGTTGGTTTAAGTCAAATTAAGCAAGAATTGGTACTCTCAAATATTGCATCTAGATTCTTATAGATGTATAAAGTCTATTCCAATATAGCCTTTCGCATATGTAAAAATAAAAATCTATGTAATTGGACAGTCGTTGGCTTCAACTGTCTTTTATATTTTTTTAGTAAATATTTAACTACTAAAAAAAGTATGATTTTAGTAGCCGAATTGTACTTTTACAAAAAAAAATAAACCAATTGGTTTATTTTTTTTACCTTTGTAGCGTAAAGTTATTAAAAGAGTAATTCAGATGAATAAGTCAGAGAGAACAAGACAGGATATTATTGAAAAAACGGCAGTTCTTTTCAATGAGCAGGGGTTTGCTGGGACCTCCTATAAGCATCTCATGGCAGCAACAGGACTTTCTAAAGGCTGTATTTACGGACATTTCGAAAGTAAAGATGATCTTGCTCTTGCAGTATTTGATTTTAATATCAGTAAGTTGACCTCTTATTTTGAGGAAAGAATCTCAAAAAAGGAAAATTCCGTTGACCGTTTGCTTGTATATCCAACTACATTAAGAAATTTTTTAACCCTTCCAGCTTGGGAGGGAGGATGTCCAATTCTTAATACATCTACAGAGGCTGATGATACCCATCCACTATTAAAGAATAGAGCTTCCAATGCGCTTATTTCATGGCAGAACAAAATTGAGCAGTTAATCTTAGTTGGAATTGAGAGAGGGGAGATTAAGTCTTCTACTGATGTTACAGAGCTTGCTGTTGTTATCGTTCTGATGATTGAAAGTTCTGTTATGCAGACCAAGGTTACAGGAAGGCTTTTGGAGCTGAATATTGCTATGGGTTTTTTAGAAAAAATGATTAGAAATATAGCTAGATAATTTTTTTTACACAAAAATAAACCATTTGGTTTATTTTTTATAATTAAACAAAGTAATAATAAAAAAAAGAAACAATGAAAATCGTTTTATTAGCGGCAAGCGGCCAGGCGGGTCGCACCGTATTAAGTGAACTTATTAGCCGTGGACATGAAGTGACTGCAGTTTTACGTAACATCGAAAAGCTCCCTGAAAGTATCACCCGTATTCAGGACGATCTAAGTGATATCAATAGAATTGCCGAAATTATTGAAGGAGCTGAGGTTGTGATTAGTGCATTTGGTCCACCAAAAGAGGATAGATTTTTTACAGATGTAAGTTATACCGATATGCTTGCTGAAGTCACCGGAAGAATAACCTCCGCAGTTGAAAAGTCGGGTGTTGAAAGGCTTATTGTTGTTGGTGGAGCAGGTTCGCTTTGGTTCTCACAGGGGGTTACCGTTCTTGATTCGGGGCATTGGCCGGATATTCTGGCTCCCATTGCGAAATCACATATGAAAACTTTTGCTGGTCTTAAGGAGTCTGTGATCAACTGGACATATTTCAGTCCACCGATGCTGATCGAACCTGGAGTTAGAACTGGTGTTTATCGTCTTGGAGGTGATGATCTGATCAAAGACATAAATGGAAAAAGCTGGATTTCGTTCGAAGATTACGCAGTAGCCCTTGTCAATGAAATTGAAGATCCAAAACACGAAAATTCAAGATTTACAATCGGATATTAAATAAATTTTTATGTTTCTCTGAGGTTGTTTTATCTCAGGGAAACATAACTCAATTAAAATTAAAAAAACAATGAGCAATATTTTAGAAACACCGATACAGATCGGTGCATACACTTTGAGAAATAAAGTAGTTATGGCACCGCTTACCAGAATGAGATCTACAGGTAATTTTGCGCAGCCTGAACTGGCCGTTGAATATTACGGACAGCGTGCGGGTGCTGGGCTGATCATCGCTGAAGCAACGCAGATCTCCCAGCAGGGACAGGGATATCCTAATACACCTGGTATCTACACTGACGAGCAGATCGAAGCATATAAAAAAATAACAGATAAAGTTCATGAGGAGGGCGGTACAATATTCCTACAACTTTGGCATGTTGGAAGACTTTCTTTTAAAGACTATCAGCCCAATAATAGTCTTCCAGTTGCCCCTTCAGCTCTCGCAGCTCCCGGTCATGCTTATTTACCTGACTTTTCAAGAGCAGATTATGAGACACCCCGTGAACTTACAGTAGCTGAAATCAAAGAAATCGTTGAAGATTATCGTCAGGCAGCAATCAATGCTAAAGAAGCCGGATTTGACGGTGTGGAAATTCACGCTGCCAACGCTTATCTTCTGGAACAATTTTTAAAGACCGTGAGTAACCAGCGTACAGACGAGTATGGCGGGGCTGTAGAAAACAGAGCGAGATTGTTATTCGAAGTTCTTGATACTATTTTAACCGTATGGGATAACAGCAAAATTGCGCTACGTATTTCACCTTTTAATGTCAGTGGAATTGCTCCTGAACCTGATCCATACAGTATTTACGATTATGTTGTTAAGAGGCTTGCCGATTACAAACTGGCTTATCTTCATGTGATCGAGAACAAAGAGATTGATCCTGGGAACGGTGCGACAGTAACTTTTGATACGGATAAATTGTACATCAAACATATCAGTGATTTTTATACTTCGCCGGTTATTGTTGCGGGAGGTTTTGATAAGGATAAAGCTGAGACGGTTATTGAAAAAGGATATGCCAGTGCTGTCGCTTTTGGTAAAAATTATATTTCAACTCCAGATTTAGCTTATAGACTGGTTAATGATCTTGAGCCGAATGCATTTGACAGAGCCACTTTCTATGGTGGAGGGGCAAAAGGTTATACTGATTACCCTTTTTATAAAGTTTGATACTGAAAGTATTACTATTGAATCAATCTAATTTTATTAATTTTTAGATGATAATTATTAATAAAAATGGTGCCTATTGTCTTCAATTGGCACCATTTGGAAGTGTGTGTGAACTCGCTGGTAGGCTATCCACACTATTTTTATAACGATATCGAAAATATTTTAGAGTTATGTAGTTGAAAATAAGGTGTTTATATTGTTGTTTATTTTGTTTGATTCCTGTTAAGTTATCTTCATGGGATTGTAATTTTAAAATATTTCAATTCGTAGTTCGAATCTTTCGCGCGCCTACTAACCAATTATTTTTATCTGTAATGGTAAATTTTTAGTGTGATTATTTGCCAGCACTGATTTGGCCTTTCTTTTTTTATTCATAATTTTAAAATTAATCTGCAAGAGTTTTGACTTATAAAATATTTGTCCTTTTTATATGGATGTTTGCTATATTTTTAGAGAAGTAGCACTAATTTAACAAATTGGCTGTCAACAAAGATAGAATTGAAATTCTTATCCTATTTAGTCTAAAGATTTCCTAATCAAAAAAGGAATTTTTCTCCGTATGAATTGGAGCACTTGGACGAAACAGCTTTACATTTTTTAGGGCAGATCGATCTAAAACCTAAACCATCAAAATTCAAATTTTAATAAAAATTATAATCTTACGGGTAACCGTAAAAATAAAAATATCTGCAAATGTAATTTAGCAATATGATTAAAATAACATTACCATGTAGCGATGCGATCAAGGCTATCAACGACGCTAAAGAGGACTGCCTCCAACCAATTGGCTACAAGGTTACATTTAATAAATTAACAATGGAAATCGAGCCAAATGAAGGATTTGAATATGATCCATCTGATATTTTTCATCTCGCATGGTACGCTAGAGAATACAAGTAAGGCTATTAAATTCTTGAACGGAAAGATTTAATTACAAAAATTCCCAGATTAGATTAGGGTACAATAGAAGAGATTACTTAAATGGTGGTCTCTTTTATGCATTAATTCTAACCAGAATTTTGATTAAAAATCTTTTGTTTCATTTTATAT
>NZ_CALNWX010000025.1:0-53715 GCF_940807095.1 Chryseobacterium sp. Marseille-Q3244
TAAAATAGTAAGATCAGTAATTGGATTTTTAAATTTCTTATATTTTTAACGGGAATGAATCCAAGTTTTTCCGGAATTTTTTTACTGGCTAAATTGTCTTCATCTACTGGATATACAATATATTTAAATGTAAAATTGTTTTCAAGAAATTCAATAAGTTTGGTTATGATTTCAGTTCCTAATCCTTTCCCTTGAGAACTTTTTTTTAGCCATAATCCAAGCTCAATGGATTCCTCTGTTATGTTATGAATACCGCAGCATCCAATAAAAGTTCCTTTTGTATCTAAAGCAACCATTACCAAGTCCGTATTTTGTGATAAAGTTCTTTTCGATTCATTAACAAAATTGATAATCTCTTTTCTGTCACCTTGTGGGTTGAAGGGCATATATTTAGTGACTTCTTTTGTAAAATGTTCTAGAATATCATCAATGTATGAATCATTAACGGGTTGTAAGGTTATACGTTCTGTCTTAATTGTAATATCCGGATTTAATATCATTATTTTTTTTAATCTTTTTTAGAAAATTAATAGAATAGATCATGTATTGGATACAAAAACTATTAAAAACTATATTTATCATTTTTTATTAACTTAAATTTATATTTTTTGTGAGATTTATAAAAGCCTATTTGTAAATTTGCCTGTTAAAATTTTAAAGAAGGTAGGATATGCATAAATTAGCGCTTTTCAGATTGCACTTAATAGTATTTTTATGGGGATTCACTGCAATTTTAGGAAAACTGATTCATGCGAATGCTCAGATTCTGGTATTTTACAGAATGCTGTTTGCAGCGATCTTTCTTTTTGCATTTATCAGAATATATAAAAAAGAAAGCATAAGGGTTTCAAAAAAAATTTTTTTTCAGCTGGCTGCAATAGGTTTTACCATGGCCCTTCATTGGTACTGTTTTTTTTATTCCATTAAAGTTTCCAATGTCTCCATTGCATTAAGTTGTTTATCATTATCCACACTCTTTGCCTCTATTTTGGAGCCTGTTATCTTTAAAAGGAAGATTGATATTTCAGAAGTGGTGATGGGAGTCGTGATTGTAGCCTGTATTTTATTGATCTTCAAGACAGAATTTCAATATAAAGAAGGAATTATATATGGTATTCTGTGTGCTGTCTTTGGGACTATATTTTCTGTTTTTAATGGGAAAATGTTTGGAAAAACGAGTTCCGGAAATATTATATTTTACGAAATATTCTGTGGTTGGTTCATTTTAATGGTAATTTATTTGTTTTCAGGACAAATTTTTCAGATGAATGAAATAAACTATCGTGATATAGCGTTAATATGCTTGTTAGCCAGTGTTTTCACTGCTTTTCCAATGCTGGAATCGGTGAAATTAATGAAGTATATATCGCCTTTTACTCTAATTTTAACAGTTAATTTGGAACCTGTTTACGGAATTATACTAGCTTTTTTTATCTTTGGGGAATCAGAACATATGAGTCCTATATTTTATATAGCTTCAGGAGTTATGATACTGGCAATCATTGCGAATGGATTAATAAAAGCCAGAAAAACTAAAAACTTTAACTAGCATCAATTTTAAATGATGAAAAAATATTTTTTACTTGCATTTTCACTGCTCTATGGGCTGTCTCAATCTCAGATCATCAGGAAATATTCCAATGAATTCTTAAATATCGGAGCGGGTGCCCGAGGACTGGCAATGGGAGGTGCTGTAATATCCAATCAGGACGATGTGTATTCTCCTATGTGGAACCCGGCAGGTTTGATGTCTATTGAAAAAGACTGGCAGGGAGCTGCAATGCATGCTGAATACTTTGAATCTATTGCAAAATATGATTATCTGGCTTATGCTAAAGTATTGGAGGAAGGAGTTTTTGGAGTTTCTGTAGTAAGGTTAGGAGTAGATAATATTTTGAATACCACTCAGATGATTGATGCAGAAGGGAATATTGATTATGATAAAATCACAAAATTCTCTCAATCTGATTATGCTGCTATACTTTCATATGCATTCCGTCCCGGAGGAAATCCTAATCTTGATGTTGGGGTGAACGCTAAAATTGTCTATAGAAATGTAGGTAAATTTGCAAATGGATATGGTTTTGGTTTTGATGTAGGGGCTATTTATAAAGGTGAAAACGGATGGAAATTCGGGGGAATGATAAGAGATATTACGACTACTGTTAACTTTTGGAGTATTAATCAGAAAGAATTATCAACAGTGGTGAACGGCGAAGAATTTAACCCGGCACCAAAAGATAAAATGGAACTTACGATGCCTAAGCTTAATGTAGGAGCGAGTAAATTATTTGAAATCAACAGTAGTGTTTATGTATTGCCGGAAGCAGGAATTAATGTAGATTTTGCGAAAACGGCTTCTTTGATCTCAACCGATTTTGCCAGTATCAGTCCCTATGCAGGAGCTGAATTAGGATATCAGAAAATGATTTTTGTGCGATTAGGGATCAATAGGTTCCAGTCTATTACAGATATAGAAGATTTAAAAAGAAAAGTTTCTTTCCAGCCAAGTGCGGGGATCGGGATCAGATATAGAGGACTTACGCTGGATTATGCGATTACGAATTCAGGAATTGGAGGTTCTAATTTCTATTCTAATTTCTTCTCACTTAAACTGGATATGGGAGCATTCAGAAACGATTAAAATGAATGATATGAAAAAGTTATCAATATTGATGTTGGCCATTTGCTCAACAGCCATTTTCGGGCAAAAAGTTTCAGATTATAAATATGTATCTATTCCGGAGAAATTTGATGATTTCAAGAAATCTAATTACGGTTTAGAAATTTTTTTAGCAAAAGTACTAAAAGCAAAGAATTATGTTATCTTGCCAATAAGTATAGATGAATGGCCTTCTGATGCCATAGGTAATTCTTGTAATATATTGATTTCTAATGTATTGAATAATTCTAATATGTTTACAAATAAGGTTGTTCTGCAATTTACAGATTGTAATAATAAGGTGATTCTTGAATCTAAAGGAAGCTCCAACATCAAGGAATTTGAAGAAGGTCTTGCAGATGCTCTGAAGGTAGCTTTAATAAAAGTAAGTACTTCTAATCCTGTTGCAATGTTACCTGCAAAAAATCAATCTTCAAATAGCATAAATATTAATAATACTACCCAAAGTTCTGTTCAGGAAACAGCTGTGGTTGCTCCTGCAGCGGGTAATTATTCTAACGGAAAAGTAGATGTACAGAAAATACAGATTGATGCTAATCAGTTTATTCTGGCGAAATCAGGAAGTTCTGTGCCGTTTGCTATCTTTAAAACAACTTCAAAAAAAGATGTATTCATAGTAAAGCTTGCAGATAATAATATGACCATTGGTTATTTTGAAAATGGAACTATTGTAATTGATATTCCACAGGCTGATGGAAGATATTCTAAAGAAACTTTCGTTGCAAAATAATCTACATAAATAGAATCCATAATAATTAATCCTTAGTTCAAAATATTTTTGAATTAAGGATTAACTTTATAAATTAAAATCGTGAAAAAAATTTATATTTCGATATTGGCAGTGATGTCAATATACTCAAGTGCACAAAATGTATTTAATACTCAATTACATGAGATTAACTTCGGATCTTCAAGTAGCCCAGCCCCGCTTATAAAATTGAATGACCGTATTCTTTTTCCTGCTTCAAAATCTGATGGAACAGCGTTGTGGAGTTTTAATCCAATAACACAAAAATCATCGTTAATAAAAGATATTTTTCCGGGCTCTAGTATGAGCATGTCTGGTAATCCTGCTTTTATGAAACTCAATAATAAGATATACTTTATTACTCAGAATAATAATGACAACAAACAGCTCTGGGTAACAGATGGAACAACGGCAGGGACTTCCAAATTAACAGATCTTAATTTTTATTATTCAATTGAAGTTACCGCAGCCACAGGAAATAATATCTTTTTCTATCACAATAAAGAACTTTGGGGCTATAATATAGTAACAGGTATTCTGCAGCAGCTAAAAACATTTGAATATACTTCCGGAAATATTAAAATGTATACCATGAATGATACCGTGTTTTTTGCGGCTAATGATGGTGTGCATGGAACAGAGATATGGAAATCAGATGGTACGGCAGCAGGAACATCATTATTAAAAGATATTGTCACCGGTCCATCATACGGAAGTATTGATGGAGACTTTAAAGCATTAATTTTAAAGAATAAACTTTATTTTGTTGCTAATGTTGGAACAGGATATGAATTATACTCAACAGATGGAACTGAAGCAGGTACAGTATCTGTAAAACCTGTAGGGTTTTATCAGCTGGAGGGTGCAGCAACTGATGACTATTTTGTTTTTACAGGATCTGATACTGTAAACGGTTTAGAACCGTGGATTTCTGATGGAACAGCTGCCGGAACACATTTACTCAAGAATCTGATGCCCGGAGCTACAAGTTCTATGACCATGATGAAATTTGTAAAATTTAATAATAAAATATTCTTTCAAAATGGTGCCAACGGGGTAAGTTTGGGATATGGTAATTATATTTGGGAAACAGATGGTACAGAAGCCGGAACTGTTCGCTATAATACCAATAATGATGCTTTGATATATGGAACGAGTTCAGATAATAACCACCTGATTCTTACAATGCCTAATTATTATAACAGATTCTGGGTTGTTAATGGAAATTCATCTCAGAATTTTGAGATCACAGGACTTGATATGTCATCCAATAATAGTTTTATAGACCTGAATTCTAAAATTTATCTTAGCGGAAGTACTCCGAAATATGGAACAGAGCTATTTTCATTAGATCCGGTTACCCATGAGATTGCAATAGCTTCTGATATCAATAAGTCTGATAGTTCTTCCCCTCATGCATTTTATGGACTGAATAATGACCTGATTTTCATCGCAACAGACAGACAATATAAAAGCCAGATTTATAAAAGAAATAAAAGTACGCAGCAGATTGAGAGACTGTCCAATTATGGGAATGATTGGTCTGTTGGAATGAGCAGTGGCTTTAATGACAATTTTATTAAAGTTGGAAATTATCTGTATACACCTGAAGGGGCCTACAGAACAGATGGAACAGCAGCCAATACCATATCAATATCATCGCCGGATATCACCAGCAGGGTATTGTATACAAGTTTAAACGATAATACATTACTTTTTGCCGGATATAATAATTTGGTGGGTACTGAACTTTGGAAAATTGATAATACATCTAATACCGTTAGTCTAGTAAAAGATATTTCCACAGATAATATGGGAAGTCTTTATTCCGTAGATTCAAAAGCTGCAGTGTTGAATGGATTTGCCTATTTTGTGGCAAAAGAAAATGGAAAGCTGGGAATCTGGAAAACAGATGCTACTGAAGCAAATACTCAAAAGGCAATACAGTTTTCCTACCAGGACGGAACAGATGGTGATATCAAAGTCTTAAATACATTTAATGATAAGCTATTCTTTACAAAACAACAGGAAAATACTCCGACAAACTACAGCTCCGGACAGAATGAACTTTGGGTCTCAAACGGAGATCAGGCATCTGCTGTATTGCTGAAATCTTACGCAGCTCCTTATAGCTCTACCACTATTGCAAGAGAAACAATAGTGTTTAATGATAAGTTATTTTATGTGACCTCAGGTTATCCCTCGCCAGCTTTGTATTCTACAGATGGAACTGTTGCCGGGACGGAAAAGATTGTATCAGATCATTTTTCAGGGAATGTACAATTTAAAAAATGTGGAAATCAGTTATTTTTTACCAATAACAATAATACGCAACTGTGGAAAACAGATGGGACAGCTGGTGGTACTTCTAATTTATCCCAAAATATTTCTTCTGTGAAAGATATGACGTGTATTAATAACTATTTTTATTTCCTGAATGGTGATTCCCAAAAAGTATGGAAAAGTGATGGTACTTCCGTTTATCCTATGGATATTTTTGTAACCAACGATGATAATCAGCTTTTGGCTAATGAAAATATTCAGAAAATGGGAACAGATGGTGAAAAACTATTTCTGACCATTTCCACCAAAGAACATGGAAGTGAATTATATGAAATTACAGATCTAATGCCGGTTTATCTGGCAACCAATGAAACTACTAAAACAGAAAGTAAAAATAGAACTTTAGATCTTCAGATTTATCCTAATCCTGTTTCAGAATATTTTTCAGTAAGATTGAAAGAAAATGATAAAATAGAGACCCTGAAAATTTTCGATTCCTCCGGAAAGTTGGTAAAGGATATGATCTACAACCATACGAATATTAATGTAGCAGAACTTTCATCAGGAATATATTTCATTAAAGTCAAAACAAGTAAAGGAGATTACCTCGGTAAAATCATAAAAAAATAATCAATATAAAAGGCTCTTGAAAAAGAGCCTTTTTGTAATAGATATGTTGATGTGTTTTTTCTTTTTTTAGAGTAATAATTAGGAGTCTACCAGGTTATGGATTTGTATAAAAAAATTAGAAAAAGGGAAAATAGGGTAGAATGGCTAATGCATTATCATTTGCAGAATGAGTTTTTTTTCATGGTATTATTGTTTGATAATTGATAATACTAATTTATGAAAAAAACACATATAATAATATTATTTGTTTTATATTTTAAATATATTGAATTTTTATTAGCCTTAATATAGGTTTATGGTGTGTTTTTATAGTATTTGTCTCTTATTGAGAAAATGTATTTTGAATTGTAATTTTATAAAAAAAAGTTCCTTTATTTGTGAAAAATAAATTAATGGAGTAGGCGAGACGATCCGTTATTATTGAAAAACTCCCAAATCACTTTCGCTTTACTTTTACCTAAGATCTCTTCCAATGTTTCTTGGTTGGCTTCTTTAATTCTTTTTGCAGACTTAAGTTTAGACAGTAATAATTCTATGGTTTTTTCTCCCACACCAGGAATTTCTTCCAGTTCAGATTTTATAGTGGAATTTTTTCTTCTTGTTCTATGATGTTTTACCCCAAATCGGTGAGCTTCATCCCGTACTCTTTGTAAGATTTTTAAAGTCTCGGACTTTTTGTCGAGATATAATGGAATAGGATCTTCCGGAAAGAAAATCTCTTCAAGCCTTTTGGCAATTCCTACGATGGTAATTTTCCCATACAATCCTAATAGTCTAAGACTTTTGACAGCAGAAGATAATTGACCTTTTCCACCATCAATAAGAATCAATTGTGGTAAGCTTTCCCCTTCATCCAGCATTCTCTTATATCGACGGTAGATAACTTCCTCCATCGTTGCAAAGTCGTTAGGACCTTCTACTGTTTTAGGGTGAAAAATTCTGTAGTCTGCCTTGCTAGGTTTCCCGTCTTTAAAAACTACGCAGGCAGAAACCGGGTTGGTTCCCTGGATATTCGAGTTGTCAAATCCTTCAATATGGCGGGGCTCTACAGGCATTCTGAGAAGCTTTTGCATTTCAGCCATAATCCTGTTCGTATGTCTTTCCGGATCAACAATCTGAACTTGTTTTAATTTTTCCAGACGATATTCCTTTGCATTTTTTTCAGAAAGCTCTACGATTCTTTTTTTATCTCCAACTTTAGGAACAATAAGTTTTACATTTGGAATTTCTACAGATAAATGGAAAGGAAGCAGTACTTCTTTAGAATCAGATCCAAACTTCTGCCTGATCTCAATTAAAGCCTCTTCCATAATATCTTCATCAGTCTCTTCAAGAATTTTTTTAATTTCTGTAGTGAAACTCTGGATGATATTTCCGTTTCTTATTTTGAAGAAGTTAACATAAGCTGCAGTCTCATCACTGGTCATACCGAAAACATCCACATCATCAATATTTGGATTGACCACTGTGTTTTTAGCCTGATAATCCTCCAGAATATCCAGTCTTTCCTTAATAATCTGAGCTTCTTCAAACTGAAGATTGGAGGCGTGCTTCATCATTTGATTCACCAGATACTCCTTTGCTTTGCGGAAATCTCCTTTAATGATTCCACGGATGGCATCTATCTTTTCATCATATTCTTCTTTACTTTCAAGATCTTCACAAGGACCTTCACAGTTTTTAATATGATACTCCAGACAGACTTTATACTTTCCGTCTGCAATTTTAGCAGGCGAAAGATTCAGATTACAGGTTCTGAGTTTATAAATATGTTTGATGGTATCCAGCAAAATTTTTGCGGGACGTACTTTTGCATAAGGTCCATAATATTCCGAACCATCTTTAATGACATTTCTGGTGAGAAAAATTCTGGGAAAATCTTCATTTTTAATACAGATCCAAGGATAGGTTTTGTCATCTTTAAGCATGACATTATAAAACGGTTGATGTTCTTTAATCAGATTATTTTCCAACAAAAGAGCATCATACTCACTGTTTACAATGGTTGTTTCCAGACGTTGGATCTTGCCAACCATAATTTTGATCCTGTATCCTGAAAGATTTTTATTAAAGTAGGAGAGAACCCTTTTCTTTAAATTTTTAGCTTTTCCTACATACAATAATTGCTCGTTTTTATCATAATAACGATAAACACCAGGTTCGGAAGGTAAAGTTTTGAGCTGTAATTCTAAAGAAGGATTCATATAACAAAATTAAGGAAACTTTCCCTATTTAAAAAAAGAAAAACCTGCAGATGATTCTACAGGTTTTGATATTTTAATGATGTATTTTATCCGTGGTTCATATCAGTATATTGATACACTAAAAAGCTGAAATAATCCCATTCTACAGAATTTTTTGGATATTTTTTCATGAATTCAGCGTTATCTCCAAATAAAAAGTCATAATTGTCCTCAAAATCATCTTTGTGAAGCCACATTACCTTATTTCCTTTCTTTACATAATAAGATTTAATAACACCTCCTCCAAATGCAGGAGCACCAGCAAAACCAGTACTGATAGTTTCTGAAGCAAATGGATCATGGTAAACGGTTATAAGTTCATTAAATTCAGGATTGATGACCTGCATTAAAAAAGCTTTGGGTTCTTTCTTGTTTTTTAAAGAAACGATTTGGTTCTCATAGGGAATAGCATCGTCGGTTATAGATTTTCTGTATTTTTTAGTGCTGTAATTTCTCATATTTGAAATAAACTTTGCTGCTTTCATAGACTTTTCAGTGTCTGTTGCATACAAATACATTTCAGCAATATCAGCCGCCGCAAATTTCATAGGTTTTCTTGAATCAACATCTTCAATAGTAATAGAAAGAATCTGTCCTCTTTGCTTTTCCCATGATTTGCTATATCCTTGATGTTCCGTATTGTCCTTTAAGATAATGGTGGAAACTTTTTTGTCTGTTGCCGTATTGAAACCTTCGTTAAATAGATAACGATTCATTTCTTTTCTTTCTTCCTTGGAATATTTCACTTTTTGGGCAAAAGTGGCTGTGCCTGCAACACATAATGCAAGTAGTAGAGTTTTCAGTCTCATGTATTATAGTTTTTAATTTTCGCGGTAAAAATAACAAATTAATTCGCTTCTTTACATAAAAAGATAGAACAGTGAAATTTAGTTTCTTCAATTATTGTTAAATGCGTAATTTTAAGAAAATTTTTTAGAAATGATATACGGAGTAGATGTTTTTACTTTCCATGATGTTCTGGAAATATGTAAAAAACCTAATAAAGCCAAGCTGAATAAAGCAGCAAAAGACCAAATTTTAAAATCTCAGAAAAACGTACAGCAAATTGTTGAGTCCGACAGATGCGTATATGGTATCAATACAGGGTTCGGACCACTGTGCGATACTAAAATATCAGCTGATGAAACAGCTCAGTTACAGTATAACCTGATTATTTCCCATGCTGTAGGAGTAGGGAAACCTATTGAAAAAGAACTTTCTAAAATCATGATGATTGCTAAAGTTCATGCTTTGTCAAAAGGATTTTCCGGAGTTTCTCTTGATGTTATCGAGAGAATGATTCTTATGCTTGAAAAAGATATTATTCCGGTTGTTCCTGAACAGGGATCTGTAGGTGCTTCTGGAGATCTAGCTCCTTTAGCTCATCTGGTGTTGCCTTTATTAGGTCTTGGACAGGTTTGGGAAGGAGATACAATTTCTGATACCCTGGAAGTATTGGAAAAACATAATCTTGAACCATTGGCTCTTGGGCCAAAAGAAGGATTGGGACTAATCAATGGTACCCAGTTTATCTTAGCGCATTCCATCAAAGGACTTGAGAAGTTTGAATATCTGTTGGATCTTGCTGATATGACAGCTGCAATGAGTATTGAAGCATACAGAGGGTCTGAAAGTCCTTTCAAAAAAGAACTTCATGAGATCAGACCATTTGAAGGAAGTAAAAAAGTAGCTGCAAGAATGCTTAAGTTCCTGAAAGGTTCAGAAAATATGAAAGCTCATGAAGATTGTGAGAGAGTGCAGGATCCTTATTCCATGAGATGTGTGCCACAGGTTCACGGAGCGAGCAGAAATGCTTTTGAACATCTTAAAAGTATGGCAGAAACAGAATTGAATTCTGTAACAGATAACCCGATTGTTTTAAGTGCTGAAGAATCTATCTCCGGAGGAAACTTTCACGGGCAGCTGATGGCTTTACCATTAGATTATGCAACGCTTGCAGCGGCTGAATTAGGAAATATTTCGGATAGAAGAAGCTACTTATTATTGGAAGGAAAATATGGACTTCCAAGATTATTAACAGAAAGTTCAGGACTGAATTCAGGATTTATGATTCCTCAGTATACTTCTGCAGCGTTGGTAACAGAAAATAAAACATTGTGTTTCCCTGCATCTGCGGATTCTATTCCTACAAGTTTAGGACAGGAAGACCACGTTTCCATGGGAAGTATTTCTGGAAGAAAATTCAATCAGGTTCTTGGAAATCTGGTTAATATTCTATCTGTTGAATTAATGTTTGCTGCTCAGGGTCTAGAGTTCAGAAGACCATCAAAGTGTTCTAAGATCATTGAAGAAAACTTCACAATTCTTCGTTCCAAGGTTGCTAAACTTGAAGATGACAGACTGATCGGTCAGGATATGCTGGCCATTGCAGAGCTTATCAAAGAAAGAAAGTTTGTTGTAAACTAATCAAATAAAAATGAAAGGCTCCCAATGGGAGCTTTTTTGTTTCTAAAATCGATCAAATAAATATGACTATCCATAGAACAGATTCCAGCTCTTCAGATTTTCAAACCTTGGTAAAGTACCTTGATTCTACGCTTGCAGAACATAACGGAGCTGATGATGCATTTTTTGCCCAGTTTAATACAACTGATAAGATTAAAAATTGCATTGTGGTTTATATTGATGAAGTTCCGGCAGCATGTGGCGCTTTCAAAGAACTTTCCGAAGATACTGTGGAGATCAAAAGAATGTTTACCAACCCAGCGTTCAGAAAAAGAGGGTTAGGCTCTTCCATTGTAAAGGAATTAGAAAATTGGGCTAAGGATTTAGGGTATAAAAAAGCCGTTCTCGAAACTTCCAGGGAATTGACGAATGCCATTTCCGTTTATGAAAAAAGTGGATTCCTAAGAATTCCTAATTATGGACAATATATTGGTGTGGAGAGTAGTGTATGTTATGAAAAGCAATTGAGGTAAGAACACTTGAAATTCTGACCTGGTATTTACTCCTGATATTAATATTCATGTAATGCTAAATTTATTTTTTTTAAACTTTTAATTCTCATGAAAGTGTTATATTGTGGCTCCAACCAAAATTATAACATATGAAAAAAACTGTATTTTTCCTGGCATTATTTTTTGCCTTAAACTCCTGTACACAGGAGGAACTTCGCAATGAGAACCCGAATACTGAAATGTCTCAGAAAACTCCGTTAACGGAAAAACAGATTAATGAAAGGATCAACCAGGCTATAAAAAATGAAGGAACTTTCAATTGGAAGAATGAATCCGATCATTTTCTTTGGAGCGCTATTTTCCGTGGGAACAGAATGGTATCTATTGGATTTGGTTCATCCAAGGATGATTTTGACAGAAGTAAATCTCCGGATAATAAAAATATGGAGGACGAAATTTTAAATGCCATTGCAAAATCTGAAGGAAGAGGATCAGCAAGATTCCTTTTGAATTCCGACAAGTATCTTAACCAACTGGATGTAACCATCGAAAAAGAAGAAACGATAACGGCTCTTCGCCAGATGAAAAACATACGATATGTAGAGCCCGCAGACTATCATTATTTTGAAAATGAAGCCAAATATAATACCACTTCAAAATCTTCGGGCAGCGGTTCTTCAGGATGTGGTTTCTCCACTGCTACTTTAAGTGCTGTAGATTATACATCCACAACACCCACTGCAAAAATTCCATGGGCATTTACCAAACATAATATTCCTGACGCCTGGAACTACAGTACAGGAGCAGGAGTAACCATTGGGCTTATTGATACTGGAGTTTCTCCAGATCAGTCTTTACTAGGATCCAGTTTTAATAATGGAGCATCATCAGGAAGAACGATCACCAAATTTGGAGTTTATAATGCTGATGGTTCAGCAGATCAATGCGGGCACGGAACCAAAATGGCTTCTGTAATGGCGGCCCCGAGAAATAATGCGGGACTTCCCGTAGGAGTAGCCTACAATGCAAATCTTATTGCTTACCGTGCTGCCGAAAATGTAGTATTGGAAACTTCCAGTGAGCAAAATGGAGTGAAAACTGCGTTTACAGACTTAGGTAACAATACCAATGTAAAAATCATCTCTATGTCAATGGGACATATTTTTTCAGTAGGGAAAATTGAGGATGGAGTGAAATATGCTTATGCCAGAGGAAAACTGATTTTCTGTGCAGGAGGAACATCTACCAGCTTTACGAATTTTGTAGGGGTTATCTTCCCTGCTTCAATGCCGGAAACCCAGGCAATAACAGGAGTAAAAGAAGGAACTTCCAATCAGAAATGTAATGTTTGCCACTCCGGAAGTCAGATTGATTTTACCTTCCAGATGGAAAGAGCATCAGGAAATACAGTTCCGGTTTTAAGTTATTACAACGGACAAGCAGATTACGTAGGAGGATCTTCAGTGGCGACGGCGGCCACTGCCGGGATTGCAGCATTGGTTTGGGCTAAAAACCCATCATGGACCAGAGATCAGGTTCTTAATAAAATGAGGCAGTCGGCAACCTATTATCCAACTGTTAATTCGAGCTATGGCTATGGGAACATTAATGTTTTAAAGGCTGTACAATAATTTTTTTTAAAGGAAGCAGGGAAAGAGAATTCCTGCTTCTTTTTTATATTGCCCCTTAATCTCCCAACTGATAATCCAAAGGAAGCATTTTTTCAACTTTATTCCTCGAAAATTCTCCCTGGGTAACAAGCTGATCAGGTGTGGTAATATTTCCATCTTTTGAAACTTCAAAAGACTCTCCTTCCTCTGAATAGAGAAAAGTAGATAAGGTTCTATTGTATTTTCCTCTGATAAATTGATTTTTTTTAATGCTTTCATAAGGTGCCTTGGTATAATTAACCTGAAGAATATCTTTAAAACTAAAGAGAACCTGTCCGTTTGTTCTTTTCACATAGTCTGAATCAGGGATCAGTGTTTTGGTGATAGCAAGAGAATAAGGTTTTTGACTATTCTTTCTACGGGAAATATCTCTGATATCTTCAGGAATATTGATTGTCTCTGAAGATTTCGATATGGTCATGAAATCTTTTAAAACATTTAATTCTTTCTCAGTAGGGTAGTTTGAATTGGGGATTTTTACAACCTGATTGACAATGAATTCGTTTTCAGGAATTGTATTATGGTAAATACTTCTGAAAAAATGAAGTGAACTTCCGTCATAAGCATTCATCCGGTTGATTTTAACCTTATCTGTATTTTTAGTTTCCTTAAAGAAACTTGTTCCTGTATAATTGGTAATATTCGTATTAAAATCTGTTGAATAATTGATCAGATTGTATTCAATTTCATATCCCAGATTTTTATTTTCAATGAGTAAAGTCTTAGGTGCTTTTACTCTAAGCAGCTTCTTCTTTTTATCATAAGAAAATTTAAGTGTTTTTTGATTTTTGATTCTCACATTTTCTAGATCATCTCCAATAAAATTACGGAGAAAAGTATTGATATAATGAGTATAAGCTTCGGAAGTATAAGGGATCAATACTATTTCTTCAATAGCATTGGTTTTAGTTAAAACAACCTTTAGATTTTTGTTGACAACTGTTGAGATTTCTGTACTGAATGTTTCATAATCTTCTTTCTGAAAAATAATATTGCCACTGGTTTGTGTAGAAAGAGAAAGGCTAAAAGTTCCATCTTCTTTTGAAACCGTTCCTGTTTTTGTTCCATCAATATAGATGCTCACACTGCTTAATCGATGCTCCTTATCATCTACCACGGTACCTTTGATGACCTGGGTAAAAGAAAAGGAATAGGTGAATAAAAAAAATAGTAATATCGTTTTCATGGTTAACAATATTACTAAATTTTTAGTGATAAAAAAGATATGATTGAAAATTGCTTATCCAATTCTCACACTGGTCATACTTAAAGATCCACCAATCAGTTCGTCGTTAAATAAAGATAATTTTTCGGTTGTATCTTTCAAAGCTAGGGTGTAGATCAAAGGTAAATAATGGTCAGGAGTAGGAACTGCATATTGTAGAGAAGTTCCTTGTTTATGGTAATCAATAATATTCTGAAAATTACCATCCAAAAGCCAATTATTGGTTTTCTCCCTTGCTTCTATAGCCCAGTCCCAGCCAGCACCAACGGTATTGATATTTTTCCAATCGATCATACGTAGGTTATGAACAATATTTCCGCTTCCTATGATTAGGATTCCTTTCTCACGAAGCTTATTCAGCCTTTGGGCAAGGTCATAATGATATTGTGGCGGTTTTGTATAATCAATGCTTAATTGAATAACAGGAATATCTGCATCAGGATATAAATGTCTTATAACAGACCAGGCTCCATGATCCAGTCCCCAATTGTGATCTTCCTCTACTTCTACAGGAAGCAAAAGCTCAGCAGTTTCCCTGGCAAGTGCCGGACTTCCGTGAGCGGGATACTGTACTTCAAACAATTCTTTTGGGAAACCATAAAAATCATGGATTGTTTTAGGCATTTCCATAGCGGTGACAAAGGTTCCCGGCGTATACCAATGTGCAGAAATACATAGAATAGCATTCGGTTTTGGAATTTCACTCGCTATTTTGCGGAATCCTTGTACAAACTGGTTTTCTTCAATAGCATTCATCGGAGAGCCGTGTCCAAGGAATAAAACCGGCATTCTTTGTGTGTTGTTGAAACTGTCACTTATATTTTGAAGATCGTTGAGGTTCATAAGTATTGAATATTGATAAAAAAATAAAAGGTTCAAGGCTTTTTAATAAAAATCCCTGAACCTTTTAAAAAGTATGTTACAAATTATGCTTGTTTTACAAACTGTAATTCGCCAGCGATTTTTACATCATCACTTACCATTACCCCTCCTGCTTCAAGCGCTGCATTCCAATTCAATCCAAAATCTTTTCTGCTGATTTTTCCTTCAAAAGAGAAACCTGCTTTTGTATTTCCCCATGGATCAACATTGATTCCACCGAAGTCTACATCTAATGTTACAGGCTTTGTAATTCCGTTGATCGTAAGGTTTCCAACTACTTCGTTGTTCAGTTTCTGAGATTCAAAAGTGATGGTTGGGTGAGCTTCAGCACTGAAGAATTCAGCAGACTTTAAGTGATTGTCTCTGTCTGTATTATTAGTGAATACAGAATCAGTCTGAATGGTAGCTGTAGTTTTTGCGTTTGCAAAGAATTCGTCTTCAGATTCAATTTCAGCAGTGAACGTTCTGAAGCTTCCTTTTACGTTAGAAATCATCATGTGTTTTACTTTGAAAGTAATTTCACTATGCGTAGGGTCTAAGATCCATTTTGTTGCCATTGTATTTTGTATTTTTTGTTGTTGTTAATGATGCAAATTTAGGATAGAGAGTATATACAAGTCATTGATATAGGATAAGAAATGAAATTACTTCATTACAAACCATTTTTTTTATTCAGACCCCGTTTTACCTTATCCAAGGAACCTCATAAAATTCCATTATTAAGGTAAGAAATAATTTTCATCAATTCATTAATTCCATTTTATGAATGTTTTATTTTAACGTTTCTTAACGGATGATTTTTATTTCTTATTTTTGATGGATTCAATTTTATACAATGAAATTACATAAATTTTCTTTATTGATGCTTGTTTTGGGGAGCTCAGCGTTTGCCCAGACACAGAAATTTACAATGGCGGAGGCTGTGAATGGAATGCGTACCAACCTTGCAGTGAAAAATATTTCGCAATTTTCATGGTCTGCGGACGGAAAATCTTATATCCAGTCAGTAAAAGGCGGATATCTGGCTACGGATTTAAAAACAAACAAACAGGATACCTTAATATCTCTGACGCAGTTGAACAAACCGTTTGCAAATAATAAGCTGAAATCTGTTCCACCTATTAAGTTTACAGGAACATCCAATGGATATTTCAATACTAATGGTGAGATGTTCTGGATTGAAAAATCTGGCAATGATTGGAAAATAAAGAACTCAACAAAGATTGATCTTGATGCAGCCAATGTGAAAATGTTTGGTGACGGACAAACTTTTGCCTTTACTGCAAAAAACAATTTATTTGTTAATAAAAATGGGAAGACCATAGCGGTAACCAATGAGGTTAATGAAAATATAATCAGTGGTCAGTCTGTTCATAGAAATGAATTCGGAATTGATACCGGAATTTTCCCTGCACCGAATTCTGAAAGTGTAGCGTTCTACAAAATGGACCAGTCAATGGTAGCAGATTATCCGATCATCGACTGGTCAGTAACGCCAGCCGTTAATCATAACATTAAATATCCAATGGCTGGCCAAACATCGCATCAGGTAACATTAGGTGTTTTCAATATCAAAACACAAGCTACAACTTTCCTTAAGATTGATGGTGAGAAAGATCAGTATCTAACAGCGGTTACATGGAGCCCGGACTCAAAATATATTTTTGTAGCGGTACTGAACAGAGGACAGAATCACATGAAGATGAACCAATATGATGCCGCTACCGGAACTTTGGTAAAGACTTTATTTGAAGAATCAGACAGCAAATATGTTGAACCACAACATCCACTTACTTTCTTCCCGAATTCAAATACAGATTTTATCTGGCAGAGTCAGAGAACGGGATACAATCACTTATTTCATTACAGTTTAGAAAAAGGATTGGTGGCTCAGATCACAAAAGGAGACTGGTTGGTAACCGATATTTTAGGATTTAATGAAAAGAAAAAAGAAATTTTCTTTACTTCTACTAAGGAAACACCTTTAGAAAGACATTTATATAAGATCAACTGGACAAATTTCAAAATGCAAAGATTGGATGCAGATGCAGGAATGCACTTCGGAATTCTGAGCAATGACGGAAACTATCTTTATGATGCTTACAGTAATGCCAATACTCCACGATTAGGAAACATTATCAATACATCCAGTTTAAAATCTACCAATATCCTTACTTCTGAAAATACATTAAAGAATTATCAGAGACCGGAAATTAAAAATGTAGAATTAAAGGCTGATGATGGAACTCCTTTATATGGAAAGATCATCTTACCAACGAATTTCGATCCCAATAAAAAATATCCAACAATTGTTTACTTATACAATGGGCCACACTTACAATTGATTACAAACAGTTTTCCGGCTTCCGGAAATCTTTGGTATGAATACATGGCTCAGAACGGATATATCATCTTCACTATGGATGGAAGAGGTTCTTCCAACCGAGGAATGAAGTTCGAGCAGGCTGTATTCAGAAATCTGGGGACGACAGAGATGAATGACCAAATGAAAGGAGTAGATTATCTGAAATCTCTTCCTTATGTAGATGGTGACAAAATGGGTATTCACGGATGGAGCTTCGGAGGATTCATGACAACAAGTTTCATGCTTCGTAAACCGGACGTTTTCAAAGTAGGAGTAGCTGGAGGACCGGTAATCGACTGGAATATGTATGAAATCATGTATGGGGAAAGATATATGGATACGCCGCAAGAAAATCCACAAGGATATGCAACAGCTAATCTTTTGGATAAAGTTCAGAACCTGAAAGGAAAACTATTGATGATCCACGGGGCACAGGATGACGTAGTAGTATGGCAGCATTCCATTAAGTTTATCAAATCAGCTGTTGACAATGGAGTTCAATTGGATTACTTTACTTATCCGGGACATCCACATAATGTGATCGGAAAAGATAGAGTTCACCTGATGCAGAAAATCACAGATTACTTTGATTTATATCTGAAAAAATAAAATTAAAATCCAGCCATTGTGGTTGGATTTTTTTGTTGTTTTTTGTTGGGAAACTCAAGGACGCAAAGAACATTTAATAGAATACTTCTTTAACGCGCAAGGATTTAAAATTTTGAACCCCATAGGCACATAGAATATAGGCTCTAATATACGATCAATATTATAAGAAATTCGTGCATTCGTGGCAAAAAAATCAGTGTAACTCTTGCCGGAAATCTTATATTTTCTTGGAGACTATTTCTGCTGCATTGAACATCCTTTATATTATTCGTAAAACTCTTTGATAATATAGTTTCCGTTGTTCAGTTTATTTAATTCTTTCAACAGATAATAACGGTGCAGGAATCCGGTTAAAACAACTATTTTTTTGTGAGGATATCTTATCGAAACAGTATAGATATTCTGAGCCATCGTTTGGTTTCTTAGATCCCAAAAACCTGACATTAATTTAAACCCGCTTTTGTAGCTGATTTTTTCTCCATCAGGTTTGGTTACAAATCTTTCGGAAAACTCTTTCCTATTTTCTGTTATTTTTGATAAACCGGAGTATTGAGCATTTTGTCTTTTTTCTGAAATCTTATCTGTTGTTGTATTGTTGAAATTTTCGGGAGACAATTCAGCCTTTTTCATGAGTTCTTTAGTTGTATTCAGGAAAATTTCATATTCCTCAGCTTCAGATGGTGACAATTTTTTAGCTTTATACAGACTGTCAATTAATTTTACAGACAAATTATCTGTTGGAACCATCCCTTTATCCTTTCTGTATTGATTCCTGTTTTCAAAATCAAAAGGAAGTCTCAGTGTATTGGGAAACTTTTTAAGATAGCGATTGCTTGCGATAATTTCGTTTCCCTTGGGATCTTTATCAGTCTCATATTCTTTCATTCCCTGGCTGTCAACCTCGTGAAGAATAATATCAGGTTTTATTTTGTTCAGGATATCAAACAATATTGTTGGATGATAATTTGGAACACTGTCATGTATATTTCCAATCACATAAATTTCCGTTTTGTTTTGTGAAAAGTAAAAAGTAGTCATTAGAAAGAAGAAAAATACCAGTGAGTGTCTCATTTTCATAAAGTTATTATTCTCAAATATAAATAAGTTTAGATACATGACAAAAAGAAGCCGTCATTTAGACAACCTGTGCCAAATTCCGATCTTATCAAACATCAATGCATCTGATACTTTATAGCTGTATTTTTGTATAACTAAAATCAACAATATGGAATTAGGAATAGGAATGTTCGGAGATTTAGCTTTCGATCAGTCAACAGGGAAATATAGAGATGCAGGAACCAAACTTCATGAAATTCTGGAGCAGGTAAAATTCATGGATGAAGTAGGAATAGATGTCTTTGCGATGGGAGAGCATCATCGTCCGGATTATGCTGTTTCTTCGCCGGAAATAGTATTGGCAGCAGCGGCAAGCATTACCAAAAATATAAAACTAGCAAGTGGAGTAACTGTTTTGAGTTCATCAGAACCGGTAAAAGTGTATGAAGACTTTTCTACATTGGATTTAATTTCAAACGGAAGAGCAGAAATATTCGTTGGACGAGGGAGCTTTATTGAGTCATTTCCTTTATATGGTTATTCGTTGAATGACTATGAAGAGCTTTTCGATGAAAAACTGGATTTATTATTAAAGATCAATGCTGAGGAAAACGTAACATGGTCAGGGAAACTTCGTGCTCCAATGAATAATCAGACCGTATATCCAAGAGCAAAAAATGAGGGCAAAATATCGATCTGGAGAGCTGTAGGAGGAACACCACAATCTGTTTTAAGTGCTGCTCAATTGGGAATGCCATTAGTGGTTGCTATTATTGGCGGAATGCCGATCCAGTTTAAAAATCTGATTGAATTCTACAAACAGGAATATCAAAAAGCAGGACATGATATGTCTAAAATGCAGATTGCAATTCATTCACATACTTTTGTAAGTGACAACCAGAATGTGGTAGATGGATATTTCCACAATTACAAATCTCAAATGGATAGGATAGGCTCTTCCAGAGGCTGGGCACCTTATACCAAAATGCAGTATGATGGTGGAAGAAGTAAAGACGGGGCATTATTCATCGGAAGCCCGGCTGAGGTAGCAGATAAAATTGCTTACATGAAAGAAATCTTTGGAATTACAAGATTTATTGGTCATATGGATATTGGTGATCCGGCTCATGATGTCATGATTAAATCCATAGAATTATTCGGGAAAGAAGTAAAACCTGTTATTCAAAATCTATAAAAATAAACCGCTGTTGAATTCAATGGCGGTTTTTTAATTACAGGATTTATTTAAAATTCTATTTTCTCATAATAAACAATAGACACTTGAGGGTGGAAAGGAAACATAAATATTTCGAAACCGTTTTCTTTCTCTGTTTCTTTACTGAGCAGATATTTTTGATCAATAATATCAATCAGGAAAAGTTCTGGACTTATAAAAGTAAGACCTATTTTGTGTTTTGAGGCATCTTCGGTATGGGAAGAAACTAAATCAAGCTTAAAGGTTTCAAAGGGGAAAAATGTATTTCCCAGAACATCGGGAAGGCTTTTAATAATCCCGCCCAGTTGGGACACATAATTGCTGGCGGCACCGCTTAATAAAAAAGGAATTTGCTTTGCTGCCGGATTTTTCTGTAAGAGTTCCCAATAATTTTTTACAGGATTCTCTGGATGGTCGTAAGCCTGATGCTGTATTTTATATTCAAAATAAGTATCCTCAAAGACATAACGGTCCCAGGTCATTTCTGAAGACTGATCAATGATTATTCTGAAGGCTAGTTTTATTTTTTTCATCCTATATATTTTTTAAATTTCTATAAAAAGTATCAGCGCATCTTCGCTGAGTGCCTCAAATTCGAGTTCGTGAATGCCCCAAAGTACGATGGCATCCCGGTTTTCCATCAACCTGTTTTGAAATTCAAAGGCACCGCTAATAACCATTCCAAAAATTGAATTTTCTGAATGCTGTAAGGCATAGAAACCTTCAGCACGGCCATTGTATAAGCCTATGAAATTAGGTTGAGATAAAGTTTCTGAAATTCTGAAGATATTATTTTTTAAACCGAAATTCAATTCGTTTTTTGAATGATATTGAAGCTCTTCCTGTTTTTCAAATTCAAAAATCAGGAAATCTGCTTTGTCATGATAGATCAGATTTTTAATCACAACATCTTTGCCAGCCAAACAATGGATGGTGAGAGATTCTCCTGCTGAAATGCTTTCATAAAAATCAGAAATAATGACTTCTCCGTACAGTGGAAGGATAAGAAGTGTTTTTTCTGTTTGAATAGGGAGACGGATCTCTCCCTGTATATCCAGAATGACTTCCTTTACACTCAATAGGGTATTGGTATTCTCTGTGTTTTTCAGGATTTCAGCTACGGTGTAGAGATGTTCTGCATTCCATGTTCTGAAATCATTTTTGAGAATGGTGGATGGGGTCTGAACTAGCATATTCTAAGGTTTAATATTTCCACGAAGCACAGATCAGTACATTGCTTTTGAGTGTAACAGGTCGAATATTTACGATGTCTGACTAACCTGCGCTTTTGCGGAAAAAGGGTACAAATTAATTGATCTACATATTATGCAGAAACTTTTATGGTATGAGTAAGAGCAAAACCACTGCTTACACTTCCGGTAATACTAGACATTTCATTGGAAGTCCCATCGCTGAAAACGTTATCAGTAGCATTGTAGGTATATCCGTTCATTCCTTTGTAACCGATACTTGCGGCCACCTGAACTACTGCGCTATCACTTGCCTCCGGAAAAGCGATCTGAGTAACCAGTAATGATTTTCCTGAAGAATTGTAGATGTGTACATGAATATGCGTTGCTCTTCCGTTATACCAGCCCGGAAAAATAGAGGTGAAATTGACTTTCCCATTGGAATCTGTAGTTTGTCTTCCTCTTAAAAAATGAACGGTAGTATAATCAGTAGGCTGCATCCCGGATCCTCCATATTCTGAGTAATTGCCATCTTTATCACAATGCCAGATATCTACAATGGCTCCTTGTAAAGCGCTACAGTTTGTACTGACATTCTGAACCGTGATGGCAATGGTAAAAGGAACACCTGTTCTGTCACTTACAATATTGCTTTGTACCAGTGTTGAGGGTGATTTTGTGGGAAAAGGACCTTCTGTTTCGGTGTTGGTTACAGAACACCCTGTGGAAGATGATCCTGTACCGGATCCCGAAGAGGATTCTGTTATGCTATCATCATCATTTCCGCAATGGATTAAAAGAGGAGCTGCAATGGCTGTTACTCCTGCCAGGCCTAGACTTTTCAGGAAGCCTTTTCTATTCATTGTTTTCATAATACAGGTTTTTTTAAGATGAGTGTTTTTTAAAGACTGTCGGTATTTCCGGTTGATCTTTTTGATTTTCTTATCTCAAAAGTATTTTCAAAAAATAAGGCAGGGAAATTTATGAGGTAAACGGATAAAATGTGTCGGTTAATGAGTTTTTTTAAGAATTGTTAAGAATATTTCTAAGGAATTTCTTCTTTCATGCTAGGATAAAAACTCTAGCCCCGATTGCAGTGGAAATCCTTTTTTGAAAAAAAAGATTGCAACGGAAAGCGGGAAATAACTTTCGATTATTTATTCACAATTTTCATGACTGCATCTTTGTAGGTGTCTCCAATGGGAATGATGAAATCTTCAATATGAATATTACGGTTAACGATGGTTTTAATGTGGAGAACCGGAACGATATAGGAGCGATGAACCCTCAAAAAATCTTTTTCAGGAAGTTTTTCCAGGATATTTTTCATAGAAGACCGGGCAGTAATGATGGAATGATCAGTCAAATGGATTTTGATGTAGTCATCCAGACCTTCAATGAGAAGAATATCTTCGAAGTTTATTTTGTGGAGTTTGTAATCTGCGCGAATGGAAAGATATTTTGCTTCATCTTTTCCGGTGGTGATTTTTACTTTTTCAACGGCAGCTTTGAATCTTTCGAAGGAAAATGGTTTCAACAGATAATCTACAGCATTGATATTGAAAGCGTCCACAGCATATTCGGAATAGGCTGTTGTAAAGATGACTTTGGTATGTTGTGAAATACTTTTATAAAAGTCCATTCCGTTTTTGGAAGGCATTTCTATATCTAAAAAGATGAGATCAACAGGAAATTTGTTGAGGTATTTTTGGGCATCGCTTTGGGTATTGAAAATTTTTTCTAAGGAAAGGTTTTCAATGTTTCCGGCATAATTTTCAATAATTTTAAGGGCGAGGATTTCGTCGTCAAGAGCGATGGCTTTTATCATACTTGGCTTACATTAATTTGTAAATTGACTTCAAACGTTTTTCCATTGTTATGGCTGATTAACGAGTGTTTTCCCGGATAAATCTGTTGAAGGTATTCTATGGTATTTTTTAGTCCGATTTTTAAACTCTCTTCATCTGTTATATTTCTGTTGACAATATTATTAAAAACGCTGTAATATAAAATAGTTCCTTCTATGATTATTTTCACGGAGATTTTTGAATCTTCTTCGGCATTAAAACCATATTTGAAAGCATTTTCAATAAAATTTACCAGAATAAAAGGCGCAATGTACAGGTCTTTTGTTTCTCCGTTTTCTGTGTAGGAAAAGTCTAAACTGTTATCTGTTCTTACAAGCTGAAGGGCAATATAATCCTTTATGTATTCAATTTCCCGGCTAAGAGGGACAAAATCTTTACTGCTTTCCCGAACTACATAGCGCATCACATTTGAAAGCTTTAGAATACTGTTGGGAGCGGCATCAGATTTAAGCAGGGTAAGTGAATAAATAGAGTTTAAAATATTAAATAAAAAATGGGGTTGCAGCTGATATTTTAGACTTAGCAGTTCTGCCTTTGCCTTGGAACGTTCCAGTTCTTTTTTCTCAATATTTTTAAAAATAAAAAGGGAAGATAAAAATGAAAATAGAAAAGGAAGAAGTGATGAAAAGATCATCTGACTATATGGAGCGTTAGCTCTATGCTGAAAATTTTCCTGTGAAAATCTTTCGCTCATGGGTGGCGGAGGTATGTTTCCGTTGGGGTTTGCAGGAGGTGGCATCTGCATAGGAAAATGCTGAGAAGGAATTCTGTTTTCTGCGGTAAGATAGTTGGGGATAAAAACCATAGCTCCAAAACATATCAAAAGACAGAGGATGAATATAATGTACTTTTTTTGACTGTAAAACTTAGGTAGAAATACATTAAGGTTAATATAAAAAAAAATGACCACCAGTACGAAACGAATAAACTCTCTCTGAAACGGGGAAACCTTAAAGACCGACAAGGTTCCATCAAAATCAGGGGACGAAACAATGGGTATCGTTAAGAGCAGGAGAATAAGAATAATATGTTGTCCAATTTTTTTCACAGAGTATAATGAATTATAATACAGGAGTTTTTCTGAATTCAAATGTAATAAAATGATGTATAAAAAATACACCCGAGATAAAAATCAAAGCCTCAGGTGTATTTTTTGTCGTTGAAATCCTTAGATGGATTGCTGGTAATGTATTTATACAATTTCAATCAGACTTCCTCTTTCTTCATCCTTAATAATGTTGAGTGCCGTAGGAATCTTCTCTTTAAGTTCTTCTACGTGAGAAATAATTCCCACAATTCTATTTTCCTTCATCAGATTGGTCAGTGTTTCAAATACAATATTCACAGATTCCGTGTCCTGAGTTCCAAAACCCTCATCAATAAAAAAGAAGTTTTTATCAGCCTGGGCATTGGATTGAACACTTTCTGCCAACGCTAAGGCAAGACTTAAAGATACCTGGAAAGCCTGACCACCTGAAAGTGTTTTCACACTTCTGCTTCTGCCTTCGTTAAGATAATCGATGATCTCAAAGTCATTATTTTCATTAAGCTGCAGACTCAGTTGATTTCTTGTCATCCTATGGAAGCGGGTATTGGCATGATCACAAAGTTGTCTTAGATAAATTGAGGAAACATATTGTACAAAACCGGCACCTTTGAACAGGTTTATCATCAGTTTCAGGTTTTCAGAACGTTTTTGAAGCTTTGATAATTCCTTCAGAAGCTCTTCTTTTTTCTGGTATTCCTTCTCTAGTCTGTCTTTTTCAGCAATCATAGTTACCACAGAATCATTGATCTGCTTCAATTCAGCCTGAGCTTCTCCAAACTGTTTTTCTGCCAATGAAAACTGTTCATCATCAAAGGAAAGCCCTTTAAGTTTCAGCTCCAGACCTTCAATAATTTTCTTTAAAGTTTCAAAATCAATTTTGAATTGCTGGATTTTAGCTCTTGCTTCCTGAATATTGATTTCCTGCTGAAGAATCTTTTCCACTTCATTAAATACTGTAAAATTGTGCTCGTTTAAAGCTTTATCAATAGTTTGCTGATTCCCGGAAATTTCTTTTTCAAGTTCTGCAATTTGTTTTTCAGACTGGCTGACGATAGCTTTCTGCTCTGCAAGTTTAGGAGCAAGATCTTTTTCCTGTTGAGAGGCTTTTTGATATAGCTGTTCTGTTTCAGTATTGGATAGCGCTAATTTCTGATAAGCTTCTTCAATTTCTGTTACAGTCTTTTGCTCATAATGTTCCCATTCTAGTATCTTAAGGTTAGAACGGCTGATGTTGATTTCTTTCTGCTTGGTAGCCTCTTCCAGCTTGAAGTTTTCCAAAGCATTTCTATATTTTTCAAGAACTTTGCTTTCTTTTTCAAGGGTCTCACGTTCCAGATTAATGGTTTTGTCTGCTTCTTCAATTTGTTTTTCGATAACAAAAGAATCCGATCTTTTTTTCTCAAAATCATTCTCATGATCCGGGCTGAACTGTTTCCATATAAACTGTTGGAGATGACTTTCCCTATCCTTTTGGATCTGCTGAAGAACTTTTTGTTCAGAGATCAGTTGCTCTTCAAAGATCTTTTTTCTATCCAGTATTTTCTCAATAGCAGTTTCCTGTTGCTGAAGATGTTGAGCTTCTTGTTCAACGATCTTTATTTTTTCCTGAATGTCCTGTAGTTCGGTGTTGATATCATAAAATTCCACAATATGCGGATGCTCCTGGGAACCACAAAGTGGACAGGCTTCACCATGATGAAGTTCACTGGCAAAACGGGACAATTCTTTTTGGATTTTCAAATGATCCAGCTTTTGAGAAAGTTCCTTTTTCTTTGCTTCCAACACTTCCTTTTTATTATTGAAATCAGTTTTAAAGTTTTCCTGAATCGCAAAAGGTTTTAATTCCTCAGCAATGAGTTCAATCTGTTTCTGATGTTTTTCAGTTTTTTCAATCTGCTCCTGATGTGATTTCTTAAAGTTTTTTTGTTGAATAAACCAGTTACCCACATCGGAAATTAAAGAGGGATCAAGCTTTTGAGCCTTCAAAACCTCCATGTTTTTAGACAATTCAGTGATTTTTTTCTGAATCGTATCTCTTTGAACTTCTACTTCCGCTACTTTTTCTGAGCCTTTTTGAGTTCTTTCATGAAGAGTTTTAATCTCATCATGAAACTTCAGAATTTGTACAATAAGACTTAAATCATTTTCCTGTATTCTGGACTGTTCCAGTGCTTTGACTTTAGGTTCTAGAGCAGTAAGTTGTTCTTTTACAACCTTAAAAGTAATTTCTGTTTCCTGTAAAGCTTTGGTTTGGTTTTCTTTCTCATTTCCTTTTTCAACAATACTCTTTAAAAGCCTGTTTTTTTCGGTAATCAAAGGATTAAAAACTCTAAAAGTATGATCGTACCGTTCCGATTGAGCTTCCAGAGCATCCATTTGAGGTTTTTGTTCAGATAGTTTACCGAAGTTTTCCTGGTTTAGTTTTAAACTTTCAAAATCAGTTTTTAAATTTTTCAGTTGTTGATAAGTCTGGGAAGCTTTTTCAAACTTTTCATTGGCTTGAACCAGTTTTTTTTGTTCCTCTTCCAAAAGATCTTTCCGGAGTTGAATTTTTTCTTCATTCACTTCTTCAAAACCTTTCAGCTGTCCTTCAAGCTGATCCAGCTCAGATCTGTTTTTGGCATTCAAAGCTGAAACATTATTTTGCAGATCATACCGCTGAAGGCTGAAAATTTCCTTCATCATATTGGTTCTGTCAGCAGCACCTAATTCAAGAAACTCTTTGAATTGTCCTTGAGGAATAATGATGGTACGTTTGAAGTTGGAATAACTTAAACCAATAATAGTTTCCGCATTGGAATGATCCAAAGGAATCCACCTTCCATCAATATTTTCATAGAACGCTACAGAATTAGGCTTTACATCATCAAACTTCTTGGAATTTCGTCTGAAATCCCTCGTAGCGCGAAAAAGTTTATTTTCATAATTAATAAAATCAAACTCAATATAAGAACTGTTCGATTTTAAATTCATCATATTATACGCTCTTTTGTCACGCATATTCAAACGTTCCGTTTCCCCATACAAAGCAAACGAAATGGCTTCAAGAACTGATGATTTTCCGGAACCTACTGCTCCGAAAATACCAAATAATCCCGCTTCCGTAAGATTTTTAAAATCTATGGTCTGGCGCTCCTGGTAGGAATACAAACCTTCAACTGTTAATCGAATAGGAATCATGGCTTAGGTATTTAGAATTTCGTTAAACAATTTCATCAATTCTTCATTGGCTTCCTGTCCTGCATTCTTTGATTTAAAATAATCCTTAAACAATGTTTCTATATTCTGATTTAAATTAATTTCTTGGTTTGTTTCTTCACCGAACTCCTTACTTTTAACTTTAGGAATAAGATGGACAATTCCAGTATGAGACTGATAAATGAGTCTTCGTTCATCAGCCGTTAAAAAGGTTTCACTTTCTAATGTAAGTTCAATAAATGCATTTGGATTTTCCTGCAACCACTGAACAGTTTCATCGACAGATGTAAAGGTTTTTCGCACTAAAGTTCTTCCGCTTTTCAATACCTTTTTTTCATAAGAAACTGGTTGCCCTGGTTCTGCATCAATAATGGATATATATTTTGTCTGACCTGCCTCACTAAAGCTATAGCAAAGGGGAGAAGATGAATACACTACGGGCTTTTCCTTTGTTCCGATATTCTGATAACCATGCAGGTGACCCAAAGCTGTATATTGAATCTGTTCCGGAATACTGTCAGAATAAATAAGATCAGCATTTCCTATTTTAATCGGTTTTTCTCCTTCGGGTTCTTCCAAAATTTCACCTCCTCTTTTATTCATATACAAATGAGCGGTCAACAGGTTAATCCCATTTTCATCACAGAACTGATTGGCAAGATCTTTCCAAGTTTTCGAAAGGACATTATTGATCTCTTCTTCTTTATTTTCTCCTAAATATTCTTTCAAACGGATTTCATTAGCGTAAGGAGTATGCAATAGTCTTATTGGAAAATCAATAGTGTTGATTTTCACTTCTATAAAGCCTTCTTTTGAATGGGTAATGCTAAAATGTTCTGTTCCAAACGGAGTAATTTTTGCTTTGGGATGGCCAATTAGAATAATTCCACATTCTCTGGCCAATGGATCTGGTGCATTGATGAGGTTGGGGGAATCGTGATTCCCGGCAATGGCGATTACAGGACGTCTTCCGTTTTGAGACAAACGTTTCAGTGTTTTATAAAAAAGCTCAACAGCTTCAACAGCGGGGTTAAAATTATCAAAAAGATCACCGGCAACAAGAATAAGGTCTGCCTGTTCTTCATCAGCAATCGCAATGATTTCCTCCATTACTGAAACCTGCTCTTCCAGTCGGGAAAAGCGATCCAGTTTTTTTCCTAAATGCCAGTCGGCGGTATGTAGAATTTTCATAAAAAGTTGATCGTTATTTATTATCGCTTTCTTTTGTTTTGAAATCAGCCATAATCTGTTTTAAACGTGCTTTTCTTTCTGCTTCGGCATTTTGTATTTTCCGTTTTTTCTGATCAATTTGCTTTTTATTTTTTTTCCTGTTGGCGTCGTTGTTTTTGCTCATATTGGTTTGTAGCGAATATTTTTTATAGGTAAAAAATTGCTTCATCAAAAATACTAAACATTAAGAGTTTAAACAATTTTAGTCGCTAAGTCTGATAAAATGTTTTAATTTTACCATGTTATGGAAGAAAAATCAAAAGATCCTTTACACGGAAAAAGACTCGATGCCATCCTTGAAGAATTGGTAGAATACTACGAAGGATTTGAAAAATTGGGCGAGCAAATTAACATAAAATGCTTTACAGATAATCCAAGCATCAGTTCCTCTTTAAAGTTTTTAAGGAAAACACCTTGGGCAAGAACGAAAGTAGAGAGTTTGTATCTTTTTGTACTGAGACAAAAGAAAAAGAGAGGAGACCAGAAATAAGAATAAAGGCTGGAAGCCGAAAGCCCGGTGCTGAATATTACTTGTAGTCTTAGAACTACGAATAATTATTCTATGGAATTAAGAAGAATATTTTTAAAAGGTCAAAAGAAAATATAGTTGTTCTTTATGCCTTTCATAGCTTCATTCTTTCATCTCCCAGCTTCCAACCTAATTAAATAATTTCAAAAAGAGTATATTTGTAGTATCGTTAATCGTAAAAAAAATTACGACAAAAAAAGAAAAATATGACAATTGAAAACAATCACGTTGTAGCTGTAAAGTATATCCTTCACACTATCGAAGCAGATGGAAGTAAAGTTCTTGTAGAAGAAACAACAGCAGAAAATCCACTTACATTTTTGTATGGTGTTGGAATGATGATTCCAAAATTTGAAGAAAATATCCTTGGTCTAAAAGCTGGTGATAAAGCTGCTTTTGTAATTCAGCCTGAAGAAGCTTACGGAGAAAGACAGCCTGATGCTATTGCTCAATTGCCGCTTGAAATGTTCCAGGAATCAGGAACTCCACCTGTTGGGGCGATTTTACCTTTATCAGACAATCAGGGGAATAATTTCCAGGCTTTTGTAGTAGAAGTAACTCCTGAAGCTGTAGTAGCAGACCTTAACCACCCAATGGCTGGTAAAGTTTTAGATTTCCAGGTGGAAATTTTAAATACTCGTCCTGCAACAGAAGAGGAATTATCACACGGTCACGCTCACGGAATTGACGGTACTGACGCTCACTAAGAAATAATATAAATGTCCGAAATATCGGACATTTTTTATACAATTATTATATTGTAAGACAATAAAAAGATAACCAGCAGAACGTTCTGCTGGTTATTTTGTTTTTATATACAAAAAGTAAGTATTGTGCTTGGCATTCCCCTTATTCTGCATCATACTCCGTTACATCAATAAATGTAAGGAACCATTTCCCATCAATTTTTGTCATGATAAAACTAAATCCATTAATAGGAGCCTTTTCTTTACTGTTCTCAGCAAGGGTTACAAAAACAACATTTTTAGGATTGGAATTGATCTTAAAAATCGTCTGCTCCTTTACAGCATATAGTTCTGAAAACTTGTCAGCATAATCATTGACTGTATTAGAATTAAACTGAACAAATAATCCTTCTTTTGCCCATTTCTTATTTTTTAAATCATATCCAGAAGTCTGGTCGAATTGTATCGGAAACTGGTTTCTGATATTCCATGCCTTTTTGATAGGTCCTAACGGCATGCTGAAATCAACATCCTCATTTAAAACAAATCCCAGCTCACCACCACTTTTAAAAAGGACACTTACACCATAGGTTTCATTCACGTATTTATTCATGATAGTACCATTTTTGGTCTGGAAACCCTTTAAGATATCGGTTACAGCCCTGGAAACTTCTTTTTTATCTTCAGCTGTTTGTGCGTTGAAAACACCAAAGCAGCAAAATAAAAACAGCAATGTGTAAATAAAATTCTTCTTCATATTATTATTAATCTAAAAATTCACCTGAAACATAATACCAGCGCTCATGCATTTTCTGAAAAACAGAAAATTCGTGATGAATTTGCGGATGACCATCCTGGTCTGTATAATAAGCCTTAAACTCTACATGGTTTAAGGTAGGAGTTTGAATAATTTCCAGTTTTGTCCATTCATTAATCTCTCCCCATTCCTGTAAATCCTGTTTGTTGTGGAATTTTCGTTTTCCTGGAAGGGTAGTTTCCATTAAATATTCACCGTTGGGAATAGCGAAGGCCGAAAATCTTGAACGCATTAATGCTTCAGCAGTAGGAGCATGTTTTTCTCCGGTGTGATAAGGCTTACAGCATTCTTCGTAGGATTTTCCTGAACAGCAGGGACAATTCATCTTTTTTATTTAAAATTTTATGCTGCAAAAATAAGGAATATCAATAAACAGACTTGATTTTTACCTGCTATAAAATTGTATGTTGATGATAATCGCCACGAATGCACGAATAATTTTATTTGTGTATAAGGTATGACTAAAAAAAGTTGAACTGCTCGAACCTAATATTAAAAAGTAAGAATAATATTCAACATTAAAAATTCGTGTATTTGTGGCAAATAAAAGAAGCACTCTTAAAAGAATGCTTCTCATTGTATTATTTAATAAACCCTCTGTTTCTTAATAAAGGTTTAATGTCCGGATCATGTCCTGTGAAATCTCTGAACGCCTGATTAAGATCTACAGAATTTCCTACAGAAAGAATGTATTTTCTGAAACGGTCACCGTTTTCTCTGGTTAAACCACCATTCTTACTAATCCATTCCCATGCATCATTATCCAATGTTTCAGACCACAGATAAGCATAATATCCTGCTGAATATCCACCACCCCAAATGTGTGCAAAATAAGGAGTATGGTATCTTGGTGGAACCGTTGCTAAAGTAAATCCGTGGTTTGTTAAAGATTGTTTTTCAAAATCCAAAACAGGGATAAGCTGGCTTTCATTCGTTACAGAATGCCAATCCATATCTAAAGCTGCTGCGGAAACCAATTCCGTAGTCATATATCCTTGGTTGAAGGTAGCCGCTTTTTTAATTTTATCTACTAAAGTCTGAGGAATCGGTTGTTTTGTTTGATAATGAACCGCATAATTTTTCATTACAATCGGATCCAATGCCCAGTGCTCATTGATCTGAGATGGGAATTCCACAAAGTCTCTCGGTACATTTGTTCCGGAAAGAGATGGGTATTTCTGGCTTGCAAACATACCATGGATAGAGTGTCCAAACTCATGGAAAATGGTTGAAACATCATCAAAACTGATTAATGAAGGCTTTCCAGGAGCAGGTTTCTGATAATTGTAGCAGTTTACGATTACAGGTTTTGTTCCCATAAGATAAGACTGTTCTACGAAGTTACTCATCCAGGCACCCCCATTTTTAGAATCTCTTGTATAGAAATCCAGATAATAGATCGCGATAGATTTTCCGTCATGATCAAAAACTTCATAAGTCACTACATCCGGGTGGTACACTGGAAGGTCAGTTCTCTTTTTGAAAGTTAATCCGTAGAATTTTTCAGCCGCGAAGAAAACTCCTTTTTCTAAAACGGTTGTGATTTCAAAATAAGGTTTAATCTCGCTTTCATCAAGATCAAATTTAGCCTTTCTTACCTGCTCAGCATAGAAATTCCAGTCCCAAGGTTCTACTTTGAAACCTCCTTTTTGCTGATCGATAAGATCCTGAATATCCTTTGCTTCACGTCTTGCTGTTTCTACAGCTGGTGTAGCCACTTGATTCATTAGTTTCGTTGCCGCTTCAGGGGTTTTGGCCATCTGATCCTGAAGTTTCCATTCTGCGAAATTCTTTTTCCCAAGAATCTGAGCTTTTTTCAATCTGATTTTAGCAAGCTTTTCAATAGTTTCTCGTGTATCGTTAGCATCACCTTTCTCAGCTCTCGTCCATGAAGCTTTGAATAGCTTTTCTCTGGTAGTTCTGTTTTTCAGGTTTTGTAAAAGAGGTTGCTGGGTTGTATTTTGTAAAGCAAGAAGGTATTTACCCGGTTGTCCTGCTGTTTTAGCATCAGCTGCTGCCGCTGCAATTTCGTCAGCAGAAAGTCCGTCAAGTTCCTTTGCTTCAGAAAAGAATACTCCACCTTGCTTTCTTGCTTCCAATAATTTATTAGCATATTGAGTAGAAAGAGAAGCCAGCTCCTGGTTGATCTGCTTCAGTTTTTCTTTATCTGCAGCAGAAAGGTTAGCTCCTGCAATCTCAAAGTTTTGCTTGTAGTATTGTACCAATCTCTTGCTTTCAGGATCAAGTCCGTCTTCTTTGATGGATTTGATTCTTTTATAAAGATTTTCATTCAGGTACATTTTATCAGAATGTGCTGCAAAAATTGGGGCATATTCTTCATCCAAAGCCTGTAGAGTAGGGTTTGTATTTGCACTTGTCAGATTAGAAAAAACAATTTGAGTTCTTCTTAGTACTTCACCACTCTTTTCCAATGCAACGATGGTATTTTCAAAAGTAGGAGAAGCTGGATTGTTGGCAATCTTTTCAATTTCAGCAGCATGTTGCTTTAATCCGAATTCAAAAGCCGGTTTAAAATGTTCGTTTTTAATTTTGTCAAACTCCGGAGCTTCGTACTGAAGCTTGCTCTTCTTCATAAAAGGGTTTGAAGATAATGATGGATCGGGAGCAGGAAGTTCCTGTTGAGTATCGGTCTGTTTCATTGTAGTACAAGATTGATTGAACGCCAAGGCAGAAATTAATAATACCGATGAAATATTCTTCATAAATATAGTTGTTATTAAAGTATAAAGATATTAAAAACTTGTCTTACAGCTGATATTTTGCATTATGTATTTAATAAAACGGATAATTTGAACATTTTTGTGTAAAAAGAATATGACCTTTGTTTCATATTTTTTTTCCAACGGTTGAATTACAGAGACTAAAAGGATAATAATAAGAAGATGTAATATTTTTTATATTTTAGTTGTTATTAAATTATAATCTAAAAAATAATCTATAAAAAAAATAAACATGAAAAAAAGAACTCTTTTTATTTTTTCAGCCTTAGTGGTGTTGGCCTCATGTAATGAAAGACATGAGAAAAAGAATAGAGAAAACAATAATGGGTGGGTAGAGAAAGTCATCAATAAAGAAACCGGGCCTATTCAGCAGAGAGAATTCAAAGGAGATTTTGATGAAATTCAGGTTTCTCAGGCTATTGATGCAGAGATTATAAAATCCGATGTAGAAAAAGTGATCATTTCGGCACCTCAAAGTATTATTGACGAAATTCTTGTAGAAAATAGCGGTGGAAAACTTCATATTCATTATAAGAAGGGAATCAGAGTAATGAATATCAGTAAAGTTACAGCAAAAATTTATACGAGAGACTTTACAAAACTGACTGCCGAATCTGCAGCAAGTATCAATGTAAAAGATAAGTTTACTCAGGAAAAAACAAGTGTAGAATTATCCAGTGCAGGGAGTGTTTCCGGAAATCTGGAGGCTAACGATTTCAATATTAATGCAGATAGCAGCAGTAATTTTAATGGAAAAATATGGGCTGTAAATCTTGAGATAGAATCTTCCTCAGGATCAAGTATTGATATTTCAGGAAAAGCAAAAAATGCGGATATCAGTTCTTCTTCCGGCAGTAGTATTTCAGCTAAGGGTGTTATTGCAGATCATGTAGAAGCTGATGCGTCCAGTGGAGCCAGCATTCATATCAGTGCAGTTTCTTCGGTTAAAGCAGAAGCCTCTTCGGGTGGAAGTGTAGATATCGCCAGAAAAGGAGACCTTAAAAATATCACCAAGAATGAAAGCAGTGGTGGAAGTGTAAATATCGAATAAAATTAATCCTGGGATTCTTCTTCCTCCTCTTCTTCTGGAGATGAAGACGAAGAATCCCAGTTTTTATTATCAAAATTTAGATTATCATAAGCTAATAATTCCTCCTCACGCTGGAGGATTTCTTTTGTGGTAAACAAAGCAATCTCACTATCTTCCGTTGCCTTAGCCAACTTTCTGATAGAAGCTTTATCAATAGCCATAAAACGCTGCCCAAGACGTCTCGCTGCATATTTTCTCATCCCTGTTTCATGCAGGACATCCACAGCCATATCCACAGCAGTTCCCAAGGTTTCCCGATAAATATGATTAATGCCATTGTTAAGATATTCGTATGCGTCAATCCTGTTTTTGGCCCTTACAAAGATTTTTACCTTCGGATAATGCTCGCGAACCAGTTCTGCAATAAACATATTGTCATCCGCATCATCTAGACACAATACCAGAATTTCAGCATCTTCAATGCCTGCTGCTCTTAGAATAGGAATTCTAGTCGCATCACCATAATAAACCTTAAAGCCGTAGCTTCTCAACAATTTTACACGATCCGAATCTCTATCCAGAACTGTTGCCGATATTTTATTGGCTTTTAGAAGACGTCCCACCGTACTCCCAAAATGTCCAAAACCTACAATAATAATTTTTTTCTGACTTACATCACTGTCCAGAATATTATAATCATGTTCTTCCTCAGGGATTTCTTTAATAAATTTAGGGGTAATAAATTTATCGTTAACAATCAATAGAATAGGAGTAATACACATAGTGATTGCAGTGACAGCCATTAGCTGTGCATTCAGTTCCGGACCTAGAAGATAGAGATCCGAGGCATAATTTATCAATACAAAAGCAAATTCTCCCACCTGCGATAATGCAAAGGCATAGAAAAGGCTTTGTGGAGTATCTATTCTATAGAACTTTCCAATGGTATATAATACTAAAAATTTTATTGCCAGTACAGCAAATACGGTACTGAAAATAAATAATGGATCTTTTTGAATGATATTGAAATTAATCGTTGATCCCACACTCACAAAAAATACAGCGAGTAACAACCCTTTAAAAGGATCGATCTGTGCTTCAAGTTCGTGACGGAATTCACTGTTGGCCAACATGACTCCGGCAAGGAAAGCTCCTAATGCGGGAGAAAGTCCGATAACGATCATCAGTTCAGATACTCCAATAACCAGAAATAAGGAAGAAGCGGTCAGTAGCTCAGTCATTCCTGATTTTGAAACATAGCGTAAAAAGGGTACAAATACATACCTACCCAATAAAATCAATAGAGCTACTCCTAAAATCACTGTGCTTGCCTGAAGCCATTCCGGAAGTTTTTGGATCAGAATCTGAATTTCATTATCGTGATGCTTTGCTTTATAGTTAGCAATAATCGGAAGAATAGCCAAAATAGGAATTACAGAAATATCCTGAAATAATAAGGTCGAGAATGAAGCCTCTCCAGCTGTCGTTTTAAAGTTATTTTTTTCCTGTAAAGTCTGTAGTACAATTGCGGTAGAAGAGAGCGCAAAGCACATAGCAACAGCAATAGCCTTATCTATTCTCCAACCCACGCTGATGAATACCAGAAATAATAAAAAAATGGTCAGAAGCATCTGGGTAAGTCCCAATCCCATAATTTTCTTACGCATTTCCCAGAACTTTCGTGGTTCCAGTTCTAGCCCAACGATGAATAAGAGCATGATAACTCCGAATTCACTGGCATGCATAATATCGTTTACGTTATTTCCTGTCAGTTTGAGGACATAGGGACCAATAATAATTCCTCCTAAAATATAACCAATTACTGAACTCAATCCCAATTTTCTGGCCAGCGGAACCATGATAATGGCTACACCCAGAAAAATTAATGTGTTCATCGCTAAGCTGGACTCCATATATTATTGATTGAGCAGTTCTGTAAACTCTTTTTTATGTAAAATAATTTCTTTCTTAGACAATTTGTTGGCTTCGTAAACGATCTTGATGTGTTTAATATCAGCCTTGAAAACCTTTAAGGATACAATCAATCCACTGATAAGTTCATCAATAGTATATTGATAGGTTCCGGTCTTACTGAATGATCTTTCCTTTCCACCAGTGGTTACCAATATATAGACTTCCTTATTTTCAAGAGGGTTTTCTTTTCCGGGCTGTAACCAGTCACGATCGAAAACTTCATCAATCCATAATCTTAAGAGTGGAGGCATTCCGAACCAGATCAGCGGAAACTGAAAAATAAAGCGGTCATAATTAGCTAAACGCTTTCTTTCCCTGAAGGCCGCAATATGAAAGTCAGGATATTCTTCATAAAGATCACGTAAGGTATAATGTTGATGACGAACGTAGAAATTGATGAGCTCTACATTCGAATTGGAGTGCTCCAGATAAGGGTGGGCAAATACTACCAGTGTCTTCTTCATAATCCTGTTTTCAGTAAATATACTGAAAAAATATTGAATAAAAGGTAGTTTTTATGTTGGTTTATTAATTTTTTAATATGTGAAAGTCAAATTAATGTTAATTAAAAGCAAAAAAACACTGTTATTTTAAGTTTTTAAATAAAAAATCAGGTCATTAAGACCTGATCTGTTGATATCCGAATAGAATGTTTGTAAGATTACCATCCTCCGGAAGCACCACCGCCTCCGAAACTTCCGCCACCGCCGAAGCCTCCAAAGCCGCCGCCGCCGGAACTGCCACCACCGAAGCCTCCGCCTCCAAAACTACCTGGGAATGGGAAGAACCCACCAGGATAATTTCTGCGTCCTCTTCGAGTGATAATTACATCATCATCGTCATCATAATTTCCATCTCCACCACGGCCACCACCTCGGTTACCAAAGAGAATAGCAATGATGATAAAAATAACAAAGGCGATAATAAGAACTTTAAGAGCACTGCCATCCCCGGAAGGAGCTGTCGTAGGAACAGGTTTGAATTTACCTTGGACAGCGTCCATAATGGCTGAGGTACCACCGTTGATTCCTTCATACCAAAGCCCTTTTTTGAAGTTAGGCGTAACAATATAATCCAGGATCTGTCCTGCAACAGATGCCGTAAGGTATTGTTCTACGGCACGTCCCTGTTGAATAGACATGGTTCTGTCTTCAGTAGCGATCAGGAAGACTACTCCGTTATCCACTCCTTTTTTTCCGATCTTCCATTGCTGGCCAAACATTGTGGCCAGAAAGTTGACATCTTCGCCTTTGGTGGACTTAATGATAACAACTTCAATTTCTGTGGAAGTAGAATCAGCAAATTTGATGAGTTTATTATTAAGCTCATCTTTTTCCTGTTGAGAAAGAAGACCTGCTTCATCAAAAACAGGGTATAAAACTGCTGGTTTTTCAGGAATGGTATATTGTGCTGATACAAAAGTGTAAAAGCAGAGTAGTAAAAATGAAAATACTATTTTAAGAGAATGTAATTTCATTCGGAAGTTGGTTTGGATTTTCTCCTTCTACAGGAAAATATTTTTTAAGTTCAAGACCTGTTTCAAGAATAGCACTTTTCAGGGCCTTATAATAATTTCCTTTGGCAAATTCAGAGGTGATATAGTCATGCAGATGATCCCAATACGATTGATTTACTTTTGCATGAATCCCTACATCTCCGATAATGGTGAGGTATTTTTTTTCAAAATTGACATGAAAAAGCACAGCATTCCTATCAGTAGTTTTATCCATACACAGTTCTTTGAAAACTTTGAATGCTGTTTTAGCATCACGGTTTTCCGTATTAGAGTCGATATGTACCCTGATCTCGCCTGTAGAATGGTCTTCTGCTGACTGAATCGCTTCCACAAGGGAAGCGATCTGTTGATTTGTAAGGAAATTACCCATTATTATTTGAATACTTCAGGGGCTTTCTGAGCACCTGCATCAGCCTTGAAATAAGGTTTTTCTTTAAAGTTGGTGAAATTCGCCAAAATATTATTGGGAAAAGTCTTGATAGAGGTGTTGTAATCCTTAGCAGCATCGTTATAATAAACAGTTTCTGTTCTGATGCTGTTTTCAATTGCGGTATACTCTCTCTGGAAGTTGATATACTGCTGATCTGCCTTTAAGTTAGGATAAGACTCTACCACAGCCATTAATCTGCTTAATGCACCGGATAATTCTCCCTGTGCTGCCTGGAATTTCGCAAGATCTGCTTCCGTCATATTGGTAGGATCAATGTTGATAGAAGTCGCTTTAGAACGCGCTTCCACAACCTGAGTTAAAGTTTCCTGCTCAAATTTTGAATACGAATTTACAGTTCTTTCCAGATTAGGAATAAGATTGGCTCTTTTCTGATACACGGTCTCTACATTAGACCATTTTGCGTTAACGGTCTGTTCTTTGTTGACAAAGCTGTTATATCCGCTTTTTCCCCAGAAGAATAGGACGGCAACAATAATAAGGAGGGCGATACCAATAGTTCCGGCGCCCAGACATCCTTTATTTTTCATAGTTTATTTTTTTTTAATTTTTTGTGCTAATCAAATATACAAATTATGTGCTAATTTTGTAGAAAATTATATTTGAATGACAACAATAGTGGTGGCAATGGGAGAGAAGAACGAGATTGGTTTTGAAAACCAGTTGCTTTGGCATCTTCCAAAAGATTTAAAACATTTTAAGGACCTTACTTCAGGGCATCCGATTATCATGGGAAGAAAAACGTATGAGAGTATTGGAAAACCACTTCCTAACCGTACCAATATTGTTGTTTCAAGAAAGAAAGATTGGTTTGAAGAAGGGATTCTTATCGTAGGAAGTCTTAAAGAAGCTATGAAGTTTGCTAAGAAGATTGATGAAGAGGTTTTTGTTATTGGAGGCGGAAATATTTATGAGCAAACGATGGATATTGTGGATAAACTTGAGGTAACTCTGGTAAAAGCCGATCTTGAAGCAGACACTTTCTTCCCGAAAATTGATGCGAAAATCTGGAAAAAAACAAATGAAGTATGCCATGAAAAAGACGAAAAAAATGGCTATGATTTTTGTTTCCAAACGTTTGAAAGAATCAAGAAAGAAGGATAAGAAGTCATTAGTCAGTTTTTGATTCATAATGCGGATAGTAAATTACCGACGGATATTAATAATTGACAAGCGCAGCGAATTGACCATTCACTATTGACTTTTTGAACTTTAACCTTTAAATTTATTATCTTTGCACTTCTAAAATTTAATAATGAATAAGAACATAAAAATTGCAGTAGCAGCACTTCTTATCCTTCTGGGACTTTATATGATGATTTTCACAAGAAATCTTGGATGGGGGATTGTTATTTTTCTTTTGGCTGCATTTCCCATTTTACTTTACTTTAAAAACGAGTATATTCTTTTGGCATTCTGGCAATTGAGAAAACAGAATATGGAAAAAGCTGCAGTATGGTTATCAAAAATTACCGACTATAAAGGACAACTTCATAAAACTCAATACGGATACTTCCATTATTTATTAGGCTTAACTCAAGCTCAGGATCATCCCACAAAAGTGGAACCTTTAATGAAAAAAGCTTTGGAGTACGGTTTGAATATGAAGCATGACAGAGCAATGGCTACTTTAAACCTTGCCGCATCTGCAATTTCTAAAGGAAGAAAGCAGGAAGGGCAAAAATTGCTGGAAGAAGCTAAAAGACTAGACAGTGCAGGAATGATGACTGATCAAATCAAAATGATGAAAGATCAGTTGAAAATGCCAACTATGCAGAAACATATGCATAATCCTAATATGAGACAGAGAGGTAAGTTCTAATAAGAAACTACAGATAAAACCAAAAAGCACCTGAATAAGGTGCTTTTTTATTTGTTTTACATTTGAGTTGAGTTACATTTCCGAAGTCTGATCGTAGCCATAAAATTTAGGCATCTGCCAATGATATTTAACGGCAAGTGTTCTGATCCCTACAATCAATAAGATGGTAAAGATCTGTATAAATGTGTAGGAAAGTGGAGTATATTTTGTCATTAATAAAAATGCAGATCCGCCTACAATACATGCTGTAGCATAAATTTCTTTTCTAAAGATCAGTGGAATTCTGTTCAACAATATATCCCGGATAATCCCTCCGAAACAGCCGGTAATAGTTCCCAATCCAATACAGATTAGAGGATGGATCCCAACATTGAGCCCTTTCTGAATCCCAATAATAGTAAATAATCCTAATCCAAAACTATCAAAGATAAATAAAGTGACCTTAAAGTTTTTTTCAAGGGATTTGAATACCATGGAAATAACGCTGGTGATAATAATCAGGGCACACATCAGAAGATCATGCATCCAGAATACGGGAATATCCAGCAGGAGATCCCTTACAGTTCCTCCCCCTACAGAAGTAACAAAGGCAATAATAAGAACGCCAAAAGGATCAAGCCGTTTCTGCATCGCTGCAAAACTTCCTGACATGGAAAACGCAATGGTTCCCAGTACTTCTATGGCAAAATTGAACTGTTCGTGCATATATTATGATGAGTAATGAATAATGAGCAATGAATAATAAAAATTATGCCACTTAAATTTGAGATAATTTAAATTTATATTTGGTCATCACTTTTACAAGTTCTTCACATTCTGATTTTAAATGTAGAATTTTTTCTGGACTTATATATTCTAGTTCTTCAATAATTTCAAGCCAAAGTTGTGTCTCATCAATTTCTTCAACCACAATACAGATTTTAGCAAACTTTTCTTTTTCAGATCTGGCCCTTGAAGTTGCTCTATAATTAGCAGCTACTGAAGTTGAAGATCTGATAATTTGTTTTCTTATTAGTGAAACATCATCAGAATATGGCAATAGAGAAAGTGCTCTAATGATATCAATAGAAAATTTCTTAGTCCTTTCACGGAAAATTTTGTTAAAATCTATACCATCAAAATTACTCATTGCTCATTACCTAATTACTCATTATATCTATCTTTCAACCCTAACGGAATCGGGAACCATCAGTTCATATTCACCTCCGTGGGTAATAATTTCCCTTACGATGCTGCTGCTGATGAATGATTTTCCGGAAGAGGTTAATAAGAATACGGTTTCTAATTTTTTATGAGCTAATGTTCTGTTGGTGTGGGCTATTGCTTTTTCGAACTCAAAATCGGCAGGATTTCTAAGTCCTCTGATAATGTATTGAGCATTCTTTTCAAAACAGTAGTCTACTGTTAAGCCTTCGAATGAATCTACTTCTACATTGGGGAATTCTGCTACAGAGTTTTGAATGAATTCCATTCTTTTCTCAAGAGGAAACATATATTTCTTCTGGGAATTCTGCCCGATGGCAATAATTAATTTATCAAATAGCGGTGCCGCTCTTTCTATAATATCGTAATGTCCTAAAGTGATAGGGTCGAAAGACCCAGGGAAAACAGCAATTTTCATGTTGTATGAGTTATGATTTTGAGTTGTCAATGGAGGTTTGATTTCAAATTTTGTTCAATCATCAACCTCTGATTTCTAACTTTTATGATCTATTTTCTTTTATTTAAAGCTTTTTCAACTTCATTTCCACAAAGATCCATAATGGAAATTCCATAATGTTTGGCCTGTTGAGGAAGAATACTTGCCGGAGAGAATCCTGGGTTGGTATTCATTTCAAGCATATAAGGTATCCCATCCATTAAAATAAATTCACTTCTTGAGAATCCGCTCATTCCAAGAGAATTGTAGGCTCTTTTGGAAATTTCTTCTACTCTTTTTGTAGTTTCTGCATCAATTCTTGCTGGGGTAATCTCTTCAGATGCTCCTTCATATTTAGCTTCATAGTCGAAAAACTCATTGGTTGGAACAATTTCTGTAATTCCTAAAACGATAGTTTCTCCTTTAAAATCGATAACTCCTACAGAAACCTCCATTCCGTTTAAGAAACTTTCGATCAGGATTTCGTCATCTTCTTTGAAAGCAATTTCTGTAGCTGCGATGAGTTCAGATTTTTCCTTTACTTTAGAAATTCCCAGTGAAGATCCGGATTGGTTGGGCTTTACAAAAAGGGGAAGATTTAATTCTTCTACAATTTTATCTACATCGATGTTTTCTCCTTTTCTCAGATAAATGCTTTTGGCTGATGGAATTCCATATTTTGACAATACGGCAAGCGTATCTTTTTTGTTGAAGGTAAGGGCACTCTGGTAGAAATCACAACCTGTGTACTTTTGACCTATGGCATCCCAATAAGCCTGAAGAATACCATTTTCACCAGGTGTTCCGTGGATGATATTGAAACAAGCATCAAATTTTAATGTTTCTCCATTATCTAAGGTGACAGAAAAATCGCCTCTGTTGATCGGGTATTTTTTATCATTTTCTCCTAAAAAATACCATTCATCTTTAAGGACTACTACTTTATATACATCATACAAATTTCTGTCTAAGGAATCGTAGATCAATTGTCCGCTTTTTAAGGATACAACATATTCATCAGAATAGCCTCCCATTACTACGGCAACACTTTTTTTATTCATAACCATATAGTATCAATTAAGGCAAATTTAAACATTTTATGCAATGCAATACGGGAAATCGGGAAATTTTCAAATCAAAAATGAATTGTGTTAAATAAAAAGTCCATTCTAAAATTATTAGCTATATTTGCGGTTATAATTAAAGTATTTTTAAGTATGCTTAAATCACTTTTCAATTGGAAAGTTTTAGTCAATTTAGTAGTGGCAATCGGTGTTTTCGTAGGGCTTGTATGGCTTACGTTCCGTTGGTTAGAGTACCACACTAATCACGGTCAGGAAATTCCTGTTCCTAATGTTGTTAATAAATCTGTACATGATGCTGTTAAAATATTAGATGATACAGGATTGGAATATGAAGTAGACAGTGCCAATTATGACCCTAAATACAGACCATTTCAGGTTTTACAAATCTATCCAGCTCCGGGTTCCCGTGTAAAGGATGGAAGAACAGTGCGTCTTAAAGTGAATCCTAGAACATGGGCTCAGATTGCTGTTCCGGATGTTATCAATAAATATTCAGGACTTGCATTCCAGAGATTGGATCAGGTTGGACTGAAAATTGGCGATACTATTTACGAGCCGAGTATTCAGAAAGATGCTCTTTTAAGAATTTTATATAAAGGAAATGCTGTAAATCCAGGTGCCCGTCTTCCTAGATTCTCCGTAATTGATGTTGTGGTGGGATCAGGGCCGATGAGAAATATTTCCATTCCTAATGTAGTAGGGCTTTCCGTAAAAGAAGCGAGAGCTGTCATTACGAAGAGTATGTTTGAAGTAGGATTGGTAGAACATGAAGATGGTGGTAAGGATGAATCTGATATTATCTATTATCAAGATCCTGCTTCCGGTGATGTTCGTGACCAGGGAATGCAGATTGACCTTTGGGCAAGTAAGAAAACCCCGGCAGAACTGAGAGCAAAAGTGGAACAGCTGAATTCTATTTACCGTATGAAAGTAGACACTTCTCTGCCGCCAGTACGATATGAAGAAGTTCATCATGAACCAAGTTATGAAGCTCCGGTAGTACCTGCACCCGCACCTAGGAGAGAAACTCCAAAGGCGGAAGCTCCGAAAACTGAGACTCCAAAACCTCAGTCTACAACTCCAAAACCGGCAAGTACAGGGACAGAAAAGCCTAAGGCTTCTACAAGTATGCCTGCTACCGGAAATACTGCAAAACCAGCAGCTTCAACTTCTACACAACAGCCTGCTCAAAAGCCAAAGGCTAAGAAAGTAGTCGTAGAATAAATAAAGATTAATAATAAAAATATAGGCTTCAACTGCAAAATGTTGAAGCCTTTTGTGTAAAAAAATAAATACAATGTCAGAAGATAACGAAGATTTTTTAGACGAAGAATTATTAGACTCCAACAGTATTGATAATATCGATATTGATGAGGAAAACAAAGGTTTATATGAACATCTTAATATTACGGTTGATCCAGGACAGGAATCATTAAGAATTGATAAATTTCTTTTAATACACCGTCAGAATTCTTCAAGAAATAAAATTTCTCAAACCTGCAGAGCTGGAAACGTTATAGTCAATGGTGCTGCAGTAAAGCAGAATTACCGTGTAAAACCCGGAGATCAGATCTCAATACTACTAACCCGTCCGCCAAGGGAAAATGTAATTATTCCACAGGATATTCCTATTAATATAGTGTATGAAGATGATGATCTGGTAGTTGTAGATAAAGAGCCTGGTATGGTAGTACATCCCGGACATGGAAACTGGGATGGAACTTTAGTTAATGCTCTGGCATTTCATTTTGAAAAAAATGGCTCAAAATCTGATCTTGACAGGGTAGGACTTGTTCATAGAATTGATAAGGACACTTCCGGACTTCTGGTAGTGGCTAAAAATGAATATGCATTAAGCTTTCTGGCTAAGCAGTTCTTCAACAGGACTACCAAAAGGCTGTATTGGGCTTTTGTATGGGGAAATCCTCAGGAAGAAGAGGGAACCATCAGAGGACATATCGGAAGGCATCCTAAAAATAGAATGCAGATGTCTGTATACGAAGATGGCAGCCATGGAAAACATGCTGTTACCCATTATAAAGTCTTAGAGAGATTTAAGTATATGACCTGGGTAGAATGTAAGCTTGAAACGGGAAGAACCCATCAGATTAGAGCACACTTCAAACATATTGGACATACATTGTTCAATGATGAGCGCTATGAAGGGCATACGCCTTTAAGAGGTGTGAATCTTCCAAAATACAAACAGTTTATTAAAAATGTTTTCGAAATTCTTCCAAGACACGCATTGCATGCACATACCCTAGGATTTATACACCCCACAACAAAAAAGGAATTATATTTTGAAAGCCCAATGCCTAAAGATATGGAGGATGCTGTAAAAAAATGGAGAATTTATTTAGAAAACTAAAAATATATTGAGATTTTTTTTATATTTGTTGAATTGAAATCAAGATTTGTTATGAGAAAACTATATGCTATCGTATGTTTAGCTCTTTTGTCAAATGCATACAAAGCACAAGAATCACTACCATATTATCAACAGTATCTTTTGGATGGTGATTTCCTGTTCAACCCAGCTCAGTACGGTAAAACAGACTACGTACAGCTCAATGCCATTTATCAGAAGCAATTTTCAAAATTCAGCGAATCCCCAAATGTACAATCGGTGGGAATTAATGCAAACATTTTCGATAGAGTTGGTGCTGGTCTTACCATATTCAGAGACAGCAACGGAGCTGAATCTGCGGGTGGTATTACGGCGGGTGCTTCATATTTTATTCCTCTAAGTAGTGAAGGAGACAGAAAAGATCAGTTCTCATTTGGTACAAGTGTAAGTTTGTACAACAGAAATTTTGATTATACTAAAATCAACGTTGAAGAGCAGGGAGATCCTTTAGTAAAAGGAGATCAGCAGAATATTTTCATGGCTTATGCTAACTTCGGTTTGGCTGCTACTTATAGAAACCTTTTTGGAGGTGTTTCCGTAAATGATATTGCATTAGGTAATGATAAACCTATTGTTAACGGATGGGAGCCTTCTCCAATTAAGTTTTTCTTAAACTTAGGATATAACTGGCATATTGCAGATAACATCATGTTAACGCCTGCTGCCATGATTAATCTAAATACGAACTCAACAAGAGTAATGGACTATAACCTAATGGCTACCTTCAATAATGAAGTGAATGCATTCTCTGTAGGGGTAAGTTATAGAGCGGCTCAGAACAGATTTGACAGCCAGCAATTGGAAATTGCTCCGATTGTTAAAGTAAGATTGAACAAAATCATGATTGGAGCTACTTATAACCTAGGTTTGTCTGATATTCAAACGTATGGAGGAAACAGCTTCATGATCGGACTTGGGTATAACTTCGATAACTTTATTAATGTTCGAGGATATAGATATTAATCAATTTAATTTAAATAAATTTGAGCTCTGAATTTTTTCAGAGCTTTTTTTATGATATATATTCACATTCCGTTCTGTAAGCAAAAGTGTAGTTATTGCAATTTCCATTTTTCAACATCTCTTAATTTTAAGGATGAAATGCTTCGTGCGATGAAAACGGAAATACAGCTTAGAAAGCATGAGCTGAAAAGTAAAAGTTTAAAATCGCTTTATTTTGGAGGCGGAACTCCTTCTATTCTTTCAGTGGATGAAATTAATTCCTTAATTGATGAGGTTTTACACGGTTTTAGTTTCGAAAAAGATATTGAAATCACATTGGAAGCCAACCCGGATGATCTGGATAAAAATTTCTTAAAACAACTGGCAGGAACACCTGTTAACCGGTTGTCAATTGGAACCCAGAGTTTCTTTGAAGAAGATCTTAAACTGATGAACCGTGCTCATACCGCTTCAGAAGCAGAAGGATCTATCAAACGTGCTCAGGATTTTGGATTTGAAAACCTAAGTATAGATCTCATCTATGGTTCCCCTACTTCCAATCTGGAGATCTGGAAAGAAAATTTACATAAAACTATTGCTCTGGAAGTTCCTCATATCTCCTCTTATGCTTTAACAGTTGAACCTAAAACAGCTCTTGACAATTGGATATCAAAAGGGAAAGTTAAAAGTCCGAAAGAAGAAGAACAGAACCGTGAGTTCTATTATCTATCTGACTTTTTAAAAGATAACGGTTTTGAGCATTATGAAGTTTCAAACTTTGCAAAACCTGGATTCTATTCCAGACATAATTCAGCCTATTGGAAATATCAGGAATATTTAGGAATTGGCCCTTCCGCACATTCTTACAACGGATTTGATGTGAGAAGCTGGAATATTGCTAATAATCAACAATACATTAAAAAACTCGGTGCAAAGCTCCTAGCCAAGGAAGAAGAAATTCTTTCTAAAGAAGATCAGTTTAATGAAATGATTATGATAGGGTTGAGAACCATTTGGGGGGTAGATATGAAAAGCTTAAAAGAAAAGTTTGATGAGCGGTTCATGGAGCATTTTAAAAATGAGATCAGAAATAAAATGGAAGAAGGTATTTTAATCATAGAAAATGAACATCTGAAAATTCCGGAAAAGCATTGGTTTATGGCAGATGGAATTGCCTCAGACTTATTTATGGTGTAATATGACAAGATGCTTCAACTTTACTCAGCATGGCATGTTTAAAATATAGCTGATGGTTGCATCCAGCATTGAAGCTTCTTAATTATATAGTATATTATACCATATAAATTCATTAATTTTGTATAAAATTTCAGTGTCGTTTGAAAACTAAAAAACAAGATTATTCGCATCTTTCACGCAGCCAGCCTATCGGTATTTTTGATAGCGGAGTAGGTGGTCTTACTGTTGCTAAGGAAATCAAAAGGCTTCTGCCCAATGAAGACCTTATCTATTTTGGAGATACCAAGCATCTTCCTTATGGGGAAAAGTCGAAAGAAGCGATTATAGAATACTCTACAAAAATCACCAATTTTCTGCTGGAGCAAAACTGCAAAGCAATTGTAATAGCATGTAATACAGCTACAGCTAATGCTTTGAATGAAGTAATGCAGTCAGTGGCAGGGAAAGTCCCCGTTATAGACGTTATTAATCCCGTTGCTGAAAAAGTATCTTACGAAATTCATAATAATGTTGGAGTAATCGCTACTAAGGCTACTGTGAACTCCGGATTGTATAAAAAGAGTATCAGGAAGCACAATAAATGGATTAAGGTAGATGAATTGGCAACGCCTTTATTGGTTCCGGCTATTGAAGAAGGATTTAAGAATCATCCGATTACTCATGCGATTATTTACAATTATCTGAGTAATAATAAGCTGAAAAATATTGAAACATTAATTTTGGGCTGTACCCATTATCCATTGTTGATTGATGAGATTAAACAGTATTATGGAAACAGGGTTCGAGTGATTGATTCGCCTAATATTGTAGCCAATCATCTGAAGATTATTCTTGATAAATACAATCTTCTGAATGAAAATAATCCTAAACCGAATTACCATTTCTACCTTTCGGATCTTACCAAAAACTTTGAAAAGATCTCAAAAAAATTCTTCGGTAAAACCATTGATTTAGAATTCAAAGTATTATAAATAAAAAGTCTGCCTCATAAAGAAGCAGACTTTTTTATTAGTCATTGCAAGCGTTGTAAAGCAGTCGCAATTACTGTATATTGCCATAGGTACAGTATAGTTTTAGGTAAGCTTATTATCTATGTTTCTATGTGGTAAAAAATATCATACCACATAAAGTATATTCATATTTTCAAATTATGCTTCCAGGATCACTTTCTCAGCGTTTAATCTTGATTTTGGATTGAATTGAGGCTGGTTGGCATCCGTATCCAGCTTTTCCCCGATTGCAACAGCAAATAATGTTTCATATTTATTATTTTTCAGAATCTCGTCATAGAGCTCAGGTTCTATTCCTTCCATCGGTGTTGAATCAATTCCCATATCTGCACAAGCTGAAAGGAGTACTCCTAATGATAAATATACCTGATGTCCTAACCAGGATTTAACAAAAGCATCTCCTTTGGGCTTTACTCTGGTTCTGTAATAGTTTACAGCACCTTCAGGGAGGTTTTCTTCGATTTGCTTTTCAAAATCTTCAGGATTTTTAAGAACCTGAAAAATAATCAGGTGGCTGCAGTCGATTACTTTTTCTTTATTAATAAAAGAAACCTCTGCTAGCTGTGATTTCAGCTCACCACGATTTACAAAGATAAAATTCCATGGCTGACTGTTGATGGAAGATGGACTTAAGTTCAGGATTTCTTTTAGTTGAGAGATCTGCTCTTCACTGATATTGCCCTGTGGGTTATACTTTTTTACAGTATACCTTGTTTTCATATTGTTTAAAAAGTTCATAATTTTATACTATCATTTTTATAGTTACAAAATTAATTTAAGTTTCTTAACTTTGCAATAACGGTTAAAAATGATAGTATAAAAAATGTATACAATAGATAACAAATCTTACCCTTGCTGTACGAGTGTAACCATGCGATTTATAGGTGGAAAATGGAAGGCTGTCATCTTACACCATCTTATTCATGGTGCCAAAAGATATAACGAACTGAGAAAAGATATTCCTACAATTACAGAAAGAACATTGAGTCTTCAACTTAAACAGTTGGAAGAGGATAATATCATTGACAGAAAAGTATATACAGAAAAACCACCTTTGATGGTAGAATATACCTTAACAGAATTTGGAAAGACATTGCTGCCAGTTCTGGAAGCAATTACCCGATGGGGAATAGATGCTCCTGGGAATTCAAAAAAAATAACCAAGAACTAAAGTTCTTGGTTATCTTCTTTATTCGGATCAAAAAAACTGAAACTCACGTTTCCGTATTTTCTCGTGTCTATCAGGTTTGGATGTTCCAGTTTCATGCGGCTTTGATGCTCTACAATAAGAACTCCGTTTTCTTTCAGGAACTTATTATTCAGAACTAAAGAGATCAATTCATAATATTTTTTCTCTTCCATTTCAAAAGGAGCATCAGAAAAAACGATTTCAAACGATTTTTTGTTTCTGAATTTTTTCAGCCAGTCGAATACATCACCTCTCTGTACATTGATCTGAAGAGCCATGTCAAGTTCAGACGCTGTAGAATTGATGAAGGCTGTGTGTTTTGGATTCAATTCAACAGAAGTTACATCCTGGCATCCCCTGGAAGCAAATTCGAAGGAAATAGAACCGATTCCTGCGAAAAGATCCAATACAGAGATTGACTGCATATCGTATTTATTTTCCAAAATACTGAATAAGGCTTCTTTTGCAAAATCCGTGGTTGGTCTTACTTCAAAGTTCTTGGGAGCGGCAATTTTTTTGGCTTTCCATTTGCCTGATATTATTCTGAACATGTTGTATTAGGGTTTAGGGGGTAGATTATAGGTATATATAAATTTATTTTATCTTACTACCTATCTCTAGTTAAGTATAAAATTCTTATTAGGAATATTGTCAAAAACGATCTTCAGGTTTCTTACAAACTTCTGAAGTTCAGAAATGAACGTTTCATTTTCTGTAGTTTCACCATAAGCGTAAAAGCTGGTTTCATTAATTCCGAAACCTATTTTACTTAATGTAAACATGATGAAATAAAGGAAATCTACCTCAGAATTCACATCCAGATTGTTGTAAAGGATGATCTTCTTATTATCAATGGCAAAAAATTCACACTGATTATGGTAAAGATTGATATGGATTTCCTTGTTATTCTTATTGTGGATAGAGCTTAGAAACTTTTCCCCTGAAAAATTAAAATGTACTGGTATCGCCAGCTCCTTTATTTTTTTATAATAGTGTTTAGGGAAAGTATAATAAAACTGAATGTTGAATTTTTTGTTGATGGAAAGCATCAGCTCTTCTTTTTCTCTATCAGCAGGAGCGTTAAATGAGATCAGATCAAATCCGGCATCATGGTCAGAGAAACCTTCAGGCATCAATGTAAAATGATTCAGTGCAGAAATTACCTGAATTTCATCAAAACGCTGTTTGAGAAGAACTTCATCCAGCTTTTCCTCTATAAGGTTCGCGGGCGTTTCTTCTGTAACGAAATAAGATTTCTCCACCAGAATGTTTTTGTTTTTAACAATCTGATAAATCAATCCGTCTTTGGTAAAAAGTAAATTAAGTACGTTCATATTTCAATTCCTGCAAATTTAGTGAAATTCTACCATTACCGCACCCGATTGATGGTGAAGTATTTCCTTATTATAAAAATCAATATTAACCTGGCTATCCAAAACATCCCGAACCATCCGTTGTAACGTTCCATCCCCAATTCCGTGGACGATTTCCAGCCTCTTTAAATTATTTCTTCTGCAAAATTCGATCACTTCAATCAGTTTTTCCTTTTGAATAAACAGTCTTTCAAAACTATCATAATCATTAGGATTCTTTACCAAATTATGAAAATGCAGGTCTAAAACCAAATGATTTTTCTGATGTTTTTTAGAAATGATCTTTTTAGGCTCCGCTTTTTTTATTACCCGGATATTTTCATAAAGATCAGGATTCTTGGGGACGAGTTTTTCTTTAGGGTATTGATGAGTAAAGCCATATTCATCTTTGAAAACAACAATATTCCCCTTTACGGAAGTTACCACACCGTTTAAATCTTCATCTACTACAGAAACTGTATCTCCGATTTTCATTTTCTTATTTTATACTCTTGAACCAAGCTCAATCACTTCAAGATCTTTTATTTCTTCCCCATCCACTACAAAACGCATCATCGTCCTCACTTTGTGCCAACCTTGTTTTCCACAGGCTCCTGGGTTCAAGTGTAAAAGATTGTTCTTTTCATCATACATTGCTTTTAAAATATGGGAATGTCCTGAGATAAATAATTTAGGAGCTTTTTCCGCAATTTCCTTTTTGGTTATAGGAGTATATTTTCCAGGATATCCACCAATGTGAATCATTAAAACTTCCAGTTTTTCACAGAAAAACCGGTTGACTTCAGGGAATTCAGATTGTATTTTTGAGTTATCTATATTTCCGTATACACCTTTTAAAGGTTTTATTTTTTCCAGCTGTTCAATAACGTCTATGCTTCCAAAATCTCCACAGTGCCAGACTTCATCGGCTTGGGATGCATATTCCAGAATCCGTTCATCGATATAGGAATGAGAATCGGATAGGAGAAGGATTTTTGTCATTATCTAAGGGTTCTTTGGGTAATGTTTTCGTCATATTTTTCTTTGAATATTGCAAGACGATCAGGATTTAGTTCTCCATCCTGATTGATCACTCTTTCTTTGAGTAACCACCTTACCAACTTTTCCATGCCTTTCTTGGAATTCATAAAATTGGCAATTTTTGCTAAGTCAGTAGATTCTACCCTGGTTTTTTCCGTTAGGAAGTTCAGGACAAAATAATCATCACTTACATATCTTGGCGTTTCATTATCCATGTATTTGTACATCAGTACTTCTTCATCATCTTTCATGGAGAAGAAAGAATATTGCGTAAGATTGATCTTTTCTGCTTTTAAAATTTGTTTTCCATCCAGAAGAACTTTATCATCTTTAATGCTTACATCCTGCGATGAATATAAATTACAGCCCGCTATCAATAAGAAGAAAGCGAATAGTCTGTTTATTATCATTTTTTAATGTTTTAAATTACAAATATAAAGAAGCTTTACTAAAATGATTTTGATTGAATTTTATATGGCTACTTAAGGTCTAATAAGAAATATTCTTGGTTCTTCGTATGGAGTCGAGTTTTTTTTCTATGTCTGCACTGAAGACCTTTCTTAGCTTTAATCCGCTTTCAGTAAGCCTGGAAATTACAAAAGTTCCATTCATGCTGTTGTTTGAAGAAAATACAATGGCAATGGTGGTATCTGAAACTTTTTTCCAACTTCCCATATACCGTTCCATTTTTGAGGCTTTTCCTGGAAAATCTTCTTTTGTATCATAACCATTGGCTGATTTACTCAAATTTCCAATGATTTTTCCGTTTTTACTAAATTTTAAACCAGGGGTTTTGGCATCAAAAATATTCTGCTTTTCGTAAGTATAAATGTAGTCATCCAGCTTATTCAGTTTCCAGGTCTGTAAGAGAAAAGGGTCTGAGGTTTTGTCCTGGCTTTTCATAAAACCGGCTGCGAAGAATAACAACAAAAGAAATGGGATCGACTTTTTCATACTTTTAAAATGATTACACTTTAATATTGACAAAATTAAGCTTTTCAATATAAGGCTGAAAGTTTTCCGCTTACAATAAATTTGTCAAAGTCATTTACTATTTTCAATAAATTCTCAAATTGAGACATTTGTTGTTTTGTTGTCATTTTTTTATTTAATTCTTAAAAACATTTTTTTAAATCTTAAAAATTGATTCTTGCCTTGGAAATTGGTGATCGTAAAAACAGATGTATTCACTTTTTGGTGTATTAAATGGGTTTTATTTTTAATT
>NZ_CALNWX010000026.1:0-49299 GCF_940807095.1 Chryseobacterium sp. Marseille-Q3244
AATTTCCCTGAATAATATAATTTTTTTCTAATAATTTTCTTTCAGGTGTATTGGAATTATCCGGCTGAAACCAAACTTCAATCCTGCTTCCATAATAGTCTCCCCAATCTCCTTCTTTCACTGTAAAATCTTTATCGTCACTTGAAAATTCTTTCAATTCATCATTGGGATTAAAAACCTCTCTCATCGATTGTTTTTTAATTTCTTTTTCAGAAAGAATCCTGTTGGTATTAAAATCATACACTCTTAAATAGATCTTGCCTTTTTCTATTGTATTCAGGAAAACATCATATTTATAAGTTCCGGGTTGTAAATAATCATAGATAAGAATATCTGGTTGGGTAACTTCTACAAGTTCTTTCTCATCTGAGAATAATTTCAAAGGCATTGAAAATTTTGCATTCTTAGGATTTTTAATATCATTATGATAAGGCTTATAAGGACTTTTAGGCGGATAAAAAGCGAATAGTCCACCAATGATAAAAAACATAATAAAGCTTAAAAGGCATTGCCAAAGACCGTTTTTAAATTCTTCTTTTTTGAACATCCTCGAAATTCCCAATATAAAGCTTACTCCAGCAACCAGAAATGGTAAAGCCGAGAAAAAATTCCATGTAAAACTGCTGATTGGTAAAATAAGGATGAGTACCCAGCAGAAAATTCCTATAAATAATGTGAGTAAAGAGGTAAAATACCATCTCCAGTTTAATGCTCTAAATACGACTTCTTTTATCATAATTTGCTTATAAGTTTTTTCTTCTGCTCATTAAATTCTTCTTCGCTCAAAATTCCACTTTCTTTTAACCTTCCCAATTGTTCCAATTGATCTAAAACAGTGGGTTCAGCTTTATGAAAATTTTCTTCAGGACGGGACATGAAGTCTCTTACCTTTTCACAAAAAAGTTCAGCATGGTATCTTCCTACTCCATCAATCTCTACAATGTCATCAGTAACCTGAATATCTATAGAAGCCAGCAATAATGCAGTTTCATACTGTATTGAACTTATTTTGCTATAAGAAAAGTCTTCTACTTTCAATCCGTACATGAATTCCTTATCTACAAAGATCAGTCTTCTGTCTGTAGCTACTAAAATGATATGATGATTGTTTATTTTATTTCTGCCTTCAACGAGGTAAACAATTTTTTCTTCTTTTGAGATGATATCCGGTAATTCCCGGATTTCTTTTCTGGCAAATATGGTAGGGCTGATATCCAGATTTTCAAGTTCTTCTCTTATTTCGTCGAGTCTTGACTTTTCACTCATAGCTATAGTTTATGGGTCTAAATTACTATTTCTTAGGAAAATAATAATTTAATTTGATTAAAAAATTACACCTGAGAAGGAATTACAATGGAAGAGTGTAAGCAATACACTTTCCAGCCTAAGGTTTCGTACAGCCGTTTTCCTTCTTCTGTTGCGACCAGAAGATTATTTGAAAACCCTTTCGACAAAGCGATCTTCTCAAGTTCTTTCAATAAAAAAGAAGCAAGCCCTTTCCTTTGGTGATTTTTTTCGGTAATAATCCTGTCATAAACGGCAACACTATCTATAAGTGAAACACGACCTATAGAAGCCTGTTCACCATTCTCTGCTACAATCCTGACAACAAAAGTTGTATTATACTCAGAAAACTCTAAGTGATATCCTTTTGCAAGACTGATTTTGGGAAAACTCATCGGATGAAAGCAGGTCATCAAATACCCTTGTGCCTGTAATTGCCATTTTTCAGGAATATCCCCTATAAACCGATCAGGAGAGGTACTTACTTTCAGATAAATCCAGGGCTCATCAATTGACCGGGCAAGTTGAAAAAAATCTTCATTAAGGTCAGGAAATACGTACCGTTCTTTTTGTTTTTCATCTCCCACAAATACATTGAATCCAGACTTATATTGAACAGGAAAAGATACTTCTCTTGATAAACACCATCCTTTAAGCCAGTTTTCTACTATTTCCGTTTTATCCTTCATGATTGGGTGTTAAGAGTTTTATTTTAATTGTTCCAGCAGCTTTCTTTTTTGTTCTGTAAACTCCGTATCGGTAAGAATACCATTTTCTCTCAGTTTTCCCAATTTTTCCAACTGCTCAAGAATATCAAGGGAGCGTGTTGCGTTTGCAGCTGCATTTGTATTTACGGGATTTGTCTGTTGCTGAAGTTGCTGTATCGGGTTATTATAGATAGGTCTTATAATATCATAGAACTTTTCTGCATCTTCTTTATCCATAAAACATTCAAACTCTACCACTCTTTCATCAAGATGTAATTTTATGATTGGAGATCTCGGATCTGTTACAAAACTTATTGACTTGATCGTTTCATTGGGATAATCGTTGATTTTGGCTGTCCCAAACATTGCTTTTGAAACAGAGATCATTCTTTTGGAAGTTGCCACCAGGATTCCTGCAGCCAGTGTATTAACAAACTGAGCATCTGTAATACCAATGATTTTCTCCTCCTCAGAAATAAGATAAGGCAGTTCTTTGATTTCACCTTTGGTAAATACAGAAAGACTTGCATTCAGCTTTTCCAACTCTGTTTTTATCTTCTGCTTTCTCCTTTTATATACTTCTTTAGAAATATTTTGAGCCTCTTCTTCCACAGTCATAGGAAGATTTTCTTGTGTTATAGCAAGTGAATTCTGTTCTGAATTTTTATCCTGAATGATACGGTGAATATCATCAATATTGAACTGATTAAGGTTATATAATACTTCCTGATTGATGTAGCTTATTTTATCTAAACATTTATTGCATAAAACACCACCATCCGAAAGCTTATTTTCTCCCAGAAGCGTATCCATAGAGGTTAATTCTGTATTACATAATGAACAAGTATTACTCATTTCTTCTTCTTTTATAATTTATCCAAAAGCTTTTTCTTTTGTTCTGCAAACTCTGCCTCTGTTAGAATTCCACTTTCTTTGAGTTTACCCAATCTTTCCAATTGATCAATAATAGTTCCCGAATCTGTCTTATTTGTATTGTAGACGTTTTCCTGCACCAAATCCGGAATTATTTGAGAAAATGCATGTAATGGGCTAGGGTCTGCTCTGAATTCATTTTCAGAATAGTTTGTATTATTATTTTTGATATTTAAAAATGCTCTTCCGTCACTTTTATTATGCAGCTTAAATTCTACAGCACCACCCTTTGTATTGACTCTTAACACCGAGTACAAAAGATTTTCCACCTGATCCAGAGAGATAATATCCTTGTGGTTATATTCATTTTTCACCACTCCACCCAGGAATTTTTTATCCATGAAAATCACCCTCCATTGGGTTGAAAAAATAATTCCTTCCCTCTTATTATGAAGATTGATACATTCTGCAATCGCAATCAAACGTTCACCCGGATCCAGGACTTTATCCAGTTCATTTACTTCTTCATTGGCTAAAACACTCAATCTGGCTTTCAGGGCTACAATCTGGTCTTTTATTTCGTCTAGTCTGGTGGGAGCATCATATTCATAGTTGCCCGTTCCTGAGGATGGAATTCCCGGACTCTGGCTCCCATCAATTTTGCTTTTAAGAAACATTCCTGTTATTTCAGCAAAATAGAACTGATCCAAATTATTGATAAGATCTCTATTGATAGTAACTGCTTTAGTAAAGCAACCGGCACATAGATAACCGCCATCTGCAAGTTTATTTTTCCCAACAAGCATATCCGTAGACGTCAGCGGAGTTCCGCATAATGCGCAAATAGTATTCATCTGGTTTTAAGTTTTAAATGGTATGGACTAAAACAGTTTTAATCTGTTTTTTTGTTCTTTCAGTCCAAATTACAAATTTTGATTCTATATTTACCCTCAAAAATATTCAAATCTTCTTGTTTTTCAGATATTTTTTTCTCCTATTCTTGAAATTTACACTCTCATTCAAAAAAACGGCTCAGGGTTTTGGAACCCTGAGCCGTTTTGATTATATTTTTATCCTATTTTATCCTAAAAACTCATTCAAAGAAACAGTCTTCTGCTCTCCGGCTTCAAGATTTTTAAAGGTAACCGTATTATTTTTAAGTTCTTCTTCCCCTAAGAAAACAAGATTTTTAATTCCTTTTTTCTCGGCATAGGTAAACTGTTTGTTGATTTTTGCACTTTCAGGGTATAGTTCTGCTGAAATACCTTTTGCTCTCAACTGCATAATTAATTTCAGAGCTTCTGTAGTTTCTTCACCTCCAAAATTAGCAAACAGATATTCTATTTTAGAAGAAGCTTCTTCAGGGAAAAGGTTCAGCTCTTCCATTACCAGATAAATTCTGTCTAACCCGAACGAAATACCAATTCCAGGGATATTTTTAACCCCAAACACTTCTGTAAGGTTATCATATCTACCACCTCCACCGATGGAACCCATTGCTACTTCATCAGCTTTTACTTCGAAAATAGCTCCGGTATAATAATCAAGACCTCTTGCCAACGTAATATTGAATACAAGATTCTGCATATCAACTCCAAGGTTCAGAGATTGTGTAAGAACAAATTCCAACTCCTCTACTCCTTTCAATCCGATCTCATTGCCTTTGAATTTTTCTTTTAGCTGAAGAAGATTTTCCAGTGCATCATCAGACTGACTGAATAAGAAGTCTAATTTATCAATAGATTCCTGAGAGATTTCTCTTTCTAATAATTCCTTAACCACTCCCTCTTTTCCAATCTTATCCAGCTTATCCAAAGCGACAGTAAAATCGATCAGTTTATCCGTAATCCCTGCATATTCAGCTAGCCCGGAAAGAATTTTTCTGTTGTTCATGTGAATCGTCACAGGTACTTTCAGATCAGCAAATGATTTCAAGTATAATTGAACAAGATCCACTTCCTGCAATAAGCTTTCACTTCCTACAACGTCTGCATCACATTGATAAAACTCTCTGTATCTTCCTTTCTGAGGTCTATCTGCTCTCCATACCGGCTGGATCTGGAAACGCTTGAATGGAAATGTTAATTTCCCATGATTCATCGCTACAAATCTTGCAAAAGGTACGGTAAGGTCATAACGAAGCGCCTTATCTGTTAAGCTTTCTGCACTGAAAGGCTTCTCCAATGCTCTTTGGAAGTCATGAAGCATTTGATGTTTTTTATCCTCCTTGGCTTCATTAATGCTTGAATTGAGGATTTTAAAAATCAAGCGGTCTCCTTCTTCTCCGTACTTTCCTGTTAAAGTAGAAAGATTTTCAAAGCTTGGTGTTTCCAATGGCTGAAATCCGAATAATTCGAAATTATTCTGTAAAATACTGATGATATATTTTCTTCTGGAAACTTCCTGCGCCGTAAAATCTCTTGTTCCTTTTGCTAAACTTGGCTTCATTTATTGTATGTCATTTTGATAAGTACAAAAGTAAGGAATTGCAGGGACTTTACACAGCATAAAAAAGCTGAAGAAGCAATCTTCCCCAGCTTTTAAAGTTAATAGGATCATTTATTTTGAAAAATCATACACTTTCAAGGATTTCCAGTATTTCTTCGCCATAATTTTCAATCTTATGCTTTCCGAATCCTTTGATCTCCAGCAGTTCTTCTTTTTTGGCTGGTTTATACTTGGCTACAGAGATCAGCTCTTTGTTGCTGGCAATGAAGTAGCTTGGCAGATTTTGTTCTCTGGCTTTCTCTGATCTCCAAAGCTTCAGGGCATTGAGAATCTTTTCTTCATCAGGATTCAGGAAATCATCTTCTGCAGAATATTTAACAGCCTTTGGTTCTTTCACTGTATTTTTCACCAATTTTGGCTCCTCGAAATACAGAATTACAGACCAATAACATTCATCGTTTACAAAAGCAGTTTCCACTTTTATAATCTCATTACCTTCCAGAAAATCATCTAGCATTTTCTGATCTTTGTAGAGAAGTTCTTCCGGAAGTCTGATCTTAAAAACCTTTACTTTCATCATTTGAGTTTTTAGAATTATTTACCTCCTAACAACAGGATCTCATCTACACGAATTTCCGTAATGTAACGCTTTACGCCATCCTTATCGTCATAAGACCTGTACGTAAGTTTACCTTCAATCGCAATTTCTTTTCCTTTAGGAACATACTTTTCCATAATTTCTGCTACTTTCCCGAAAGCAATCAGATTATGCCATTGCGTCTCTTCTACCTTTTCGCCTTTAGCGTTTGTGTAATGATCGCTTGTAGCTAAGGATACATTTGCTTTTACATTTCCGTTTTCGAAGTTTACTATTTCAACTTCCTTACCTGTGTAACCAATTAATGTTACTTTGTTTCTTAGTGACATAACTTTTAGATTTTAATGATTAATATTTCAGATAAGAGACGTTCACTGTTTTCTCAAATCTCTGTGGCAAAGTTGCAGATCCCACCAAAGCTCAGTCGGTTATAAACTATTTAAATTCGTTTGTAGTCGTTTGTTATCGGATAAGTAAAATTAAAATTGTTTAGCTATCGTTATTTTTTATTGTAAAAAATTTTGATATTGTTTTAAAATAAAAGTGAATAATGGGAACTTACTCAGGAATAATAAATTTTATTTTTGTTGATAAAAATTTCGAAAACCTCTATATTTTATACGTTATTTTTTTGCAAATTTGTAAAAACGTCTAATATGCAAAAAGAAAAACTACGTACAGTAAGAAAGAGAAAAGGTTATACCCAGCAGCAAGTTGCTGATGCTATTGCTACAGATGTTTCTAATTATAGCAGAAAAGAAAGTGGAACTGTAAAAATCATAGAGTCTGAATGGGATAAACTGGCAAAGTTTCTTGAGGTGACAGTTGAGGAAATTTATGAAGAGGAAGAAGCAAAAATAATTATTGAAAATCCTGTTTTTAATGATAATACACAAGCCAATGTTGGGAATAATAATGCTACTATTAATAATGAATTAAGCATAGAAATCATTAAAAACCTACAAGAATATATCAGTCTGTTAAAAGAAGAAGTGGTAAGACTAAAAAAATAAAAACTGTGTAATACAATTATCATTAAAAGATATAAAAGTCAGAATGGAATCTTTCTATTTTGACTTTTTTTTTAAACCAATAATACCTTTAGATTGGGAAAAGATTGGGTTGATTATCCTTGTCAAGGTTTTAAACCTTGACAAGGATAGCTTCAAACTTACAATCAAAATCAATCTTTAACTACAGATGATTCTTATAAGTGACCATGTTATTCAGATTTAAATTATTTTTGCAGTCTGTTTTATACAGCAAAGGTTTTTTGATAATAAGAAAAATGAGTATATGAAGAAGCTGGAGATTAAAAAGAATATTCAAAAGGAAGAGGATAAAAATCTTTCTTTTCGGGTTTTTGATTTAACCAATGACTCTTTGAAAGAGTATGGTAAGCCACACAAAAAAGATCATTTTTTTATTATCGTTATTGAAAATGGGACTTTACAACTGCATATTGAGGATAAGATTCATTTTTTGAAGCCAGGGAAAATCTCTGTGGTATTTCCGGAGCAGGTGCATTTTATTTCTGATATAAGTAATGACCTGAAAGGAAAAATCATTCTGTTTGAAGAAATATTATTCTGTTCAGATATTTTGAAAAACGAGCTGAGTACTTATAATGTCAACCTTTCCACGCAGCTTCATTGTACCGTTTTGTCATCAGAAGACTTTCAGCAAAGTTTATATACAATCTCCATCATCAAAGGAATTTATCAGCATCCAAGCCTTATCAAAAAGGAGCAGGCAAGGTTTCATATCAAAATTTTTCTGTTGGGGTTAATTGAATCTGTTCATGGACTTCATCCTATCTTGCATAAAGAAACACCCGACAAACCAATATATGTTCGTTTTAAAAAATTGTTGAATGAACATTACAAACAATACAGAACGGTTCAATATTATGCGGATGAACTGGCTATTAGCCCGAAAAAATTAAACTCCATTACAAAAAAGCATTGTGGAGAAACGGCCATTCAAGCCATTCATAACCGAATTTTAATAGAGATCAAACGGCAATTGATGTTTTCAGATCTTTCTCATAAAGAAATCGCCTTTGATCTTGGTTTCAATTCACCTTCTGCTCTCAATAAGTTTGTAAAGGCAAAATTGAAGGAAACCCCTACTGCTCTTCAACAGGAATTGGCGCAAATGTATAACACATAATCCTGTTTGTATAACATGGTCCGTCTGGGCTTATCTAATTTTGTCTCATTAAAATCAAACAAAAAAAATGAGCAAATTATTCATTGCAGGAGAAGTTTTCCATGGTGCCGGAAGTCTTTCAGAATTAGCAAATATTAAAGGTAAAAAAGCGGTAATTGTAACAGGAGGAAGCTCAATGAGAAAAAGCGGAACTCTGGATAAGGCGGTCACTTATCTTACAGAAGCAGGAATAGAAGCACAAATTTTCGAAGGTGTAGAAGAAGATCCGTCATCAGCAACTTGTGTGAAAGGAGCTGAAATCATGAAAACATTTGAGCCTGATTGGGTGATTGGTTTAGGAGGCTGTTCTGCCATTGATGCCGCAAAAATCATGTGGGTATTTTACGAATATCCTGATGCCGATTTTGATGCGATGATAAAACCTTTCACGGTTCCTGTTTTAAGAAATAAGGCAAAATTTATCGCCATTCCATCCACAAGTGGTACAGGAACTGAAACTACAGGTCTTGCTGTAATTACCGACAGAGAAAAAGGGGTAAAATATCCAATCGTTTCTTATGAATTAACACCGGATATTGCTATCGTAGATGGAGAAATCTGTGCTTCAATGCCTGCCCATGTGACTTCCAATACGGGGCTTGATGCATTGACTCACTGTGTGGAAGCTTTTGTTTCCAATATTGACAATAATATCGCAGATGCGCTTTCAAAAGGAGGTCTTGAGATTGTTTTTAACAATTTAAAAGAAGCGGTAGAAAATCCAAACAATATTACAGCCCGTCAGAATATGCATGATGCTTCTTTTATGGCAGGTTTAGCTTTCAATAATGCATGGTTAGGAATTGTTCACTCATTATCTCACCAGGTTGGAGCTTTATACGGAATTCCTCACGGAGCATCTAATGCTATTTTCCTTCCTAATGTTATCCGTTATAACGCTCAAGCTACAGAACGTTATCCTGATTTAGCCAGAGTTATTGGTAAAGAAACAGCTGAAGATCTTGCGCAGGCCATAGAGGCATTACGTTTAGAGGTTAATAATCCATCAGCCATAAAAGAATTTGGAATTTCAAGAGAAGATTGGGACAAAAATATTGATTATATCACGGCTAATGCACTTGCAGATCCTTGTACCGGTTTCAATCCTAGAGTTCCTTCTTTAGATGAATTAAAGTCAATTTATAATGCTTGTTATGAAGGACTTGTTTACACTGAAGAATTGGTGGCAGGATAATTAATTTTGGTAATTATATACAATTTTACACTAATGCGGTTATCTTATTACTATGACTCTGTCATTCTGAATACAGACTGAAGGTCTGCGAACGTAGTTCAGAAGTGAAATGAAGAATCTAAGCGATATTATGAGATTCTTCCTTCGTCAGAAATCGAGTATTTAACGTAGTCAATGACAGTGACGTAAAATTGTATATAGCCACTATAATTTTATATTTAAATTTTAGCATACAAAAAGCAGGAAGTCTGATAAACTTCCTGTTTTTGCTATTCATTACGCTCTCTGTTTTAAATTTTCTCACATTCAATGATGCTTTTCGCTTCTGTACCAATCTGAACAAGCCTGCTGAATTGTAATCCTGATTTTTCCAAAAGAACTTTAAACTCACTCAATGTTCTTTCTCTTCCGGTAAGACAAGCCAGCATTACAATATCCAAAAGTTTGGCAATATGAGGCTGATTTAGAGAATCATCAGGAATAACGGCATCTATAATCAATAGTTTTGCTCCTTTTGGCATTGCATCATAGCAAACTTTTAAAATCTGAATACATTCCTCATCATTCCAGTCATGGATAATCCATTTCATGGTATATAAATCTGCTCCTTCCGGAACTTTTTCAAAAAAACTACCGATGGCAACAGAACATCTTCTTTTTAAATTTTCGGGGATAAGTTCCACAGTCTTTCCGATCACATTTTCTTCATCAAAAATAATTCCTGAACTATCGGGAGCAGCATCCAGGATAGTATACATCATCACTCCATTTCCTCCGCCTATATCTACTAATTTTTTATAGGGACTGAAATCATAATTTTCCATAATTCCTTTTAGCTCCGTTCCTGACATTCCGGTCATCCCTTTTCCGAAGTTTTCCCCTATTTCCGGATATTTTTTATAGTAAGCCCAAAGAGGCATTCTGTGAATATGATCAAAAGGGATTTCACCTGTCTGAACAGCGTAGGTAAGCTCTCCATACGCAGGAAAATGTTCTTTCATTATCGTAAGTACAAAATTCTTTGCTGTTCCTGGCACATCAGTCTGCAATGCTGCCCCAAAATCATTTAATGCAAAGATTTGGTTCTCTGATTCTTCAAAAATACCCACACTGCTTAATGCTCTCATGATTCTATACAATGCTTTTTCATTGGACTGTATTTCTTTTGCCAGCGACGAAATTGTTTTCGGGCCAGCTGCCAAATGATCTGCAATGTTTAATTCTGCGGCTGTCTTTACACAGCCGGCAATCCACACACCACCTAATACTTGAAACATCTTCAAGGTAAATTCAGGCTTTACGGGTTGTTTTTTCATAGAAATAGTTTTTAATTGAAATTAAAGTTTACAATATCATAATTCAATAATAAGTGAAATTATGATTTTATTCATAACTTACTGACATTTAAATAAAAAAAACAATTATAACCACTAGCTTATGTAAAAATTTATCAAAGAAATTATTTAAATTAGTCTTCATTGTTCAATCAAAACTCCATTAGAGATGCAGAATCGTTTTAAAAACATTGCAAAAGCAGGACTGTTTGTCCTATGTTCAAATTTTTCATATGCTCAAAAAACATATACCCCTGTTCCCCAATCTCAATTTGACTTAAGTGACTTTAACCTTCAGCTTCCTATTGAGAAAAACAATTCTATAACCATAATTAAAGGAGCAGATATTCCTAAGTTTTCTTCCGAGAATTTTTATTTTTCACCAGAGGACAGGAGCATCCGTCTTTTTTGTTCTTCCGATGGCAAAACTACTCAGGGATCTCACTACCCCAGAACAGAACTACGACAAATTAGCGAATGGCATTTTGAAAACCAACATCATTTACAGGTTAAAATGGCGGTATTAAAGCAGCCTGGTACGGGAAAGATAATCATTGGACAGATTCATGGTAATTCCAAGGGAACAGAAGCTGTAAAAATCTGGTGGAATAATGGTAACCTTCAGGTTGGTTTCAAAAAAGAAGTTGATGATAAAGAACAACGCATTACTCTTTTGAAAAACATTCCTTTGGGACAAGTATTTGAATACTCTATTGAACAAAACAACTTAAATATTCAGGTAAAAATAAACCAACAAACGACTGTATTTAGCCTTGGAAATAGCTGGAAACAGGAATCAGTTTATTTTAAAGCCGGGAATTATCTGCAAGACAATAAATTTCCGGTAACCTCCGGTACTGTGGCTATTTATCAAATTAAAACAAACAGCTAATCTGAAAGACCGGTTAAAGCCTGGTAATAATTTTTACTCTTGAAGGCTGCAATCTCCATACTATCCATTTACAAACGGATAATTCTGTATCTTTGTACTATCATCAAAAAAGAAGACAACCTCAATGAAGAAGACGATAAAAAGAACGTTCAGAGTTTCGAAATATGTGATCTATAAGGAAACACTGGTTGATTACAAGGAGCATTTCTGGTCATTCTTAGGTGCTTTTTTCGGAATTGGACTGATTGCTTTTATACAGTCTCATTCTTTGGCACAGACAGAAAACATATTTCTGATCGGTTCTTTTGGGGCTTCCAGTGTTCTGATTTATGGAGCCATTCAAAGTCCGTTAGCACAACCTAGAAATTTGATAGGTGGGCATGTACTTTCAGCATTAGTAGGGGTTACAGTGTATCAAATTGTACCGGATATTATATGGATTTCTGCTCCATTGGCTGTGGCTTTTTCTATTGTATTGATGCAATACACAAAAACCCTGCACCCGCCAGGTGGAGCAACAGCTCTTATTGCGGTAAGTTCAACCGGAAAAATTCCGGAATTAGGCTATTGGTATGTTATCTCTCCGGTTCTTTCGGGGTGTATTATCCTGTTGCTTGTGGCTTTGTTTTTTAACAATATAACGCCCAACAGAAGCTACCCTTCTCACAGCAGGTTTATAAGATTGTTAAGAAAAAAACATGCTCACGGGCACAAAATGAAAAAGTAAAAACGTATGAATTGTCTGGAATGTGGCGAAAAAATCATTGGGAGGTCTGATAAAAAATTCTGCAACGACGCCTGCCGGAATGCCTATAACAACAAGCAGAATAAAGATTCTACAAATCTGATGCGGAATATCAATAATAAACTCCGCAAAAACTACCGTATTCTCGTAGAAGTCAATATAGATGGCAAAACAAAGATTGCTAAATCCAAATTGGAAAGTCTCGGTTTTGATTTTGACTATTTCACCAATCTAAAGGTTTATAAAAACGGTTCTGAGTACAAGTTTATTTACGATTATGGCTATAAACTTTTAGAAGAAGACTTTGTTTTGATTGTTAAAAATCAAGCATAATCAACACCCCACCACAAAATATATCATTATGAAAGAAATTGTTTTGATTACCGGAGCAAACGGTTTGATTGCAAAAGAACTGGCAAAAAAAATCAGCAATGATTATGAGGTAAGGTTTCTTACCCGGAAAAAAAGACAAGCAAATGAATATGAATGGGATCTTAAAAAAGGAACCATTGACGAATCTGCTTTGGAAAATGTTTCCCACATCATTCATCTCGCAGGCGCCAATATTTCAGAAAAGCGCTGGACAGCAGAAAGAAAAAAAGAACTGATTGCCAGCAGAGTGGATTCTGCCACATTGCTAAGAAATGCTTTAAGAAAAAAAGAAATTAAACTTAAATCTTTTATTTCAGCTTCAGGAATCAATTTTTACGGAACCAAGACTACAGAAAAAATATTTTCGGAAAATGATCCGCCAGGACATGACTTCCTTAGTGAAGTTGTAGTGCTTTGGGAAAGAGCTGCCGATCATTTTAAAGAACACAACCTTGCAGACAGAATTGTAAAAATCCGGACTGCCGTTGTTCTTTCTGAAAAAGAAGGAGCTTTAAAGAAAATGCTTCCTCCAATACAATATGGCATCGGCTCTGCTTTGGGGAACGGTAAACAATATATGCCATGGATTCATATTGAAGATATCTGTTCCGTTTATGAATTTGCATTAAAAAATACAGGTTTCCATGGTGCCTATAATGCTGTTTCACCTCAGCATGCTACCAATGCTGAGTTAACCCAAAAGATTGCCGAGGTTCTTAAGAAACCTCTGTTTATGCCCAATGTTCCAGCTTTTGTTTTGAAGATGTTATTTGGTGAACTGGCAAGCGCAATTTTGGAAGGTTCCAGAGCTTCTTCACAAAAAATACAGAATGCAGGGTTTCATTTTAAGTTTCCTGATCTGAAAGATGCTTTAAGAGATTTATTAAAAACTCAATAACTTTATATATCTAAAGAATTCAAACAACACTATGCAAAATCCTAATATTACTATTTTAAAAACAGATATTTTATCAGACAACTGGTATACTTTAAACAAAGTTACTTTTACGGTTCGCAAAAAGGACGGAACTACGGAAACTCAAAGCAGAGAAGCTTACGACCGTGGAAATGGAGCTGTTATTTTGCTTTATAACAAAATTTCTCATACGATCATCCTCACAAGACAATTCAGGTTACCCACTTATATTAATGGAAATGCATCCGGAATGCTTATTGAAGCCTGTGCCGGGCTTTTAGACAATGATAATCCTGAAGATTGTATCAAAAGAGAAACGGAAGAGGAAACAGGATACAAGATTTCTAAAGTTGAAAAGGTATTTGAAGCCTATATGTCTCCCGGTTCCGTAACGGAAATTCTTCATTTTTTCATCGCTGAATATTCCAACGAAATGAAGATTAATGATGGTGGCGGTCTTGAAGAGGAAGGAGAAAATATTGAAGTGCTGGAATTATCTTTTGATGAGGCTCTTACTATGATTGATACCGGAGAGATTAAAGATGCAAAGACAATGATGCTGTTGCAGCATTTGAGGATTAAGGGGATTTTGTAAAACTTTTTCTACACAAAGTAAAAACACAATATACATTTCTGATAACCGTTTGATTTTTTTTTTAATAATTATATTTAAATCATGAATAACTTATCAATTCTTGAGCATGTAAAAATTGCCATTAATCCTCAATTTCAGGACTGGGTTCTGTTTAAAAACGACACATATATTATTTTTGATGATGTTAGTAATGTTGAAAATGTACGGGATGAAGCAATCAAACTAATGAAAGAATTCGGACCTGTATTTGCAGGAGGCTCTGCCGGAGACTTCAATGTTATTCATTTGAATTTTACAGAAAGCTGGCTTGTTTCCGGACATGGATATGGCATGTATACTTATGTACATCCATCAGAGCTGGATCATGAAACACCTAATGATCTGGAAATAGGCTTATACGGAAGATCAAAGCGAAATAGCGATGGTGAAAATCCTGAGATCGTGTATATAAACACCAGTGAAAATTCATTGTAAAACAAAAAAAAATCAATTTATAACTAATAAATATGCTTCAGGACCAAATTACCCTAAAGAACCGCTATAAAGATTTCATTAAAAAAGTAATTGAAACAGAAATAGTATATGGTTTAAAAGATGATAAAGGATACGCAACCTCCTACTCCAACGATTTGGAATATGATGATGGTGAACCCGTACAAATTATTTGCTTCTGGTCATATGTAGCAAGGGCAAAATCTTGCGTAGACAAAGAATGGAATCGTTATGAAGCATCTTCCATTCCTCTTAATGAGTTCCTGGAAAACTGATGCCTGGGAATGAATAGTGATGGTTTGCTTGTAGGCGTTAATTTTGATATCAATCTATTTGGCTACGAAGCGGAGCCCTTAGAGTTAGCGCTTGCCATTATTGAAGAGCTTACAAAAAACAATAAATCTGTGATCTTAAGAAAATTCAACGATCTTGAAGATATGGAAACCCAGATAAAAGAGGTATTAAAGGATTAAAAAACAGATTCATGATAAAATCATTGGGAATAAAGATTGCTAAAATTATAGCAGTGTTTTCTGTTTTTATTTTCAGTATTCTGATGCTGAAAACAATTTCCCAATATACTTCTCTTGATAAAACGATAGGATTTCTTGCCTTTAAACAACAAGTAGTCAATAATCCGTATTGGATGGCTTTTTTCTATATCCATATCTTTTCAATAACACTTTGTCTTTTAGCTGGATTGACTCAATTTTCTGCCCAATTCCTGAGAGAAAACAGAAACTTACACAAAATCATTGGAAAAGTTTACGTGTATAATATTCTTATTATCAATGTTCCGGCATGTTTTGTATTGGGATTATTTTCGAATGGCGGATTGATAGGAATTACAGGATTTCTGATTCAGGATATTCTTTGGGCTTATTTTACGGTAGCTGCTGTCCTTACTATTAAAAAAGGCAATATTATCAGGCATAAAAACTTTATGATTTTAAGCTATGCCGTGACAACAACGGCCATCACTTTCAGAATTATTAAGAATCTGTTTTATAATGAACAACAGCATGATTATGAGCTATTCTACGGCATCAATGTATGGCTTGCTCTTGCCATCAATCTGCTGATTGCCTATTATTTTCTTAGAAGAAATTTCCACTATCGTCCTAAATAGACATTCGTAAAGAAAATATAAAGACTAATACAGGATATCAGAGCAAATGATCCTATAAAGATTAAAGTATTCAACAGTTTTCTATATCTATAGTTTTGAGTCCAGCGGTTACAAAAACGTACAATTACCTGGGAAACTGCCGCAAAAATTACAATGACAAAGATTAAAAACAGAATGACAATAAGGTAAATCCAATCAAAATGCATAGAATGATATTTATATAAAAATGGGTATTTAAAATTTAATTATTATCTGGATAGATCAAGATTTGCAATGAAAACATAAAGGCTAAGGAATGATATGAGAAGGAATGATCCGATAAAGATCAAAGTATTAAAAAGAACTTCATACTTGTGCTTTCGGGTCCATCGATTGCAGAAATGCATGATCAGATAAGAAATCCCACCCAATATGGCAACAATAAAAATGAGAAAAAAGTAGATCATAAGCCTATCATTAATTCATGTAAATCTATTATTTTAAAATTAAAAAAAGAACAGGAAGCACAAATATCCCCAATTCCAGCTATAAAATAATACTAATTAATAACCTACAAATCCTGATATTTGTAAAGTATTAGTGTTTCAAAACAAAAGTCATGAAGATTAAGAATATAGACCACATTGTATTAACTGTAGCAGATATCAGTAAAACCATAGAATTTTACACTGAGATCATGGGGTTTGAAGCGGTAACCTTTGGTGACCACCGAAAAGCCCTCACTTTTGGAAATCAAAAGATCAATCTTCATCAAAAAGGACATGAATTTGAGCCTAAAGCAAAAACTCCTACCTGTGGTTCTGCAGATCTTTGTTTTATTGCCCAAACGGATATTCATGAGGTGATGGCCGAATTGAAACAGAAAAATGTGGAGATTATTGAAGGCATTGTAGACAGAACGGGTGCTGTAGGAAAGATAAGATCTATTTATTTCCGTGATCCGGATCAAAATCTCATCGAAGTGAGCAACTATTCTTAAGTTAATAACCGCGAATACACCAATAAAATAATTCTACGTTAGCCTATAAGCCTATGTCTCTATGTGGTAAAAAGATTGAACCACATAGAGACATAGAATATCATTATGAATGGTGTGATTTTAAAAAGTTGTTATCATACATCCATCTCGTTATCTTCACCAAATGCTTTCCAGTACTGATATTTTTCAGGATTGGCAAAGGCAGGATCGTCCTTATAGAAATATAAAAGCCTGCTCAATGCTGTAGGATAATAGCCATGTTCCAGAGATTTTTCATAGTATTTGATTGCTTTTTTAGGGCTTACCTTCATACCTAATCCTTCGTCATACATAATTCCGTAATAAATATCGGAATAAGTCCCTTCAGTATCTTTTCTTAAATAACGTTGAAGATTGGCATAATCCCCTTTCTGATAGTAGATTTCAGCCAATTTCTCATCATTATAATAGAATTTCTTTTCTGCCTGTTTATAGTAGTCTAATGCAAGATCATAATCCAGTAACACATACTCTCCATAAAAATACAGAAGGCCCAGATTCTGCATCGCCAGGCCATCTCCTAGTTCTGCAGATTTTTTGAAGCACTTTAAGGCCTTTTTAATATCCTGAGGATAACCAACACCACTCTGATAATGATATCCAAGGTTATTCCAGGCAATGGGATGGTCCTTTGAAGCTGCTTTTTCATAGAGCGCAAGTCCTTTCTCTAAATCATAAAATTCAGGATAATCGCCATGGACAAAAATATATCCAAGTTCCACCATCATATCTGTATTTCCTCGGTTTATTCCTATTGTATAAAGTTTTACAGCTTCTTTAATCTTTCCTTCCTTAGTATATTCTCCGGCTTGTGACATTAGGGTATCATCGTCAAAATATTCCTCGTAGCCGGAACCTTTTCTTTCCGTCCATCCTTTATAAAAATCAAGAAAATACTTTTGATCTTTTCCCCGCAGGTTATATCTTTTTTCATATAAAGCTCCCAGCTGATGATCAGAAACCTGATGCAGCTTTCTTCCGGTATCAAGAATAAACATCTCATTTCCTTTATAAAGACAAAGCATCTGCTTATCATAATCTATTCCTTCACCGATATAATCGTAAATACCGCTTTGAGTTTCTGTTTTCTGGTCAAAATAGAACATTCCGTTTGAGGTAGTAACCCGGAAAATCTCTTCTCTACAAGATTCTATTTTCTTATATTCTTTAGAGGAAGGGAGCAGCCAACGGTCTTCAGCAGCATTATACAACCCCCAGCCATTTTCATCAGACATCAGGAACACATTCTTCATAAACTGAGTATACCAATCTCTGTGGATATTTTCAATGGTATGTTCTTTCAATCTGAATTCTTCTGATTTTATATCATATATGTACCACTCTTTAGCTTTTTTGTAGGGAAAAGAAGTATAATAATCATTCAAAATCATCAGGATATCTATATCAGTATCCAGAATACTTCCATCTGATTTTATAATGCTGGTTTTTTTCTGAAATTTATTGGGTTTTACCCAATAATACCCTTCACCAATTTCAATTAATACCTCTTCGGGATGCTCTCCCAGGAAAATACCTTCAAAGGTATAAAAGGCTCTCTTGGAAGTTCCTTCCAGCCTACGATAAAGCAATCCAGAATAATTAAATTCAAAAGGCTCATCAAAAGATTCTGCAATAACCGGTTTATTGGATGTATCAATGAGACAATATTTCCCTGCTTTTTTAGCGTTAAAAAGGCAGACATGCCTTAACATCTCCAACTCATCATATTCACAGGGGATCACAATATCTCCGTTAGCAATATTAATTAATCCTGATTTCTGATCTACTTCTATCACTCCATAATTCTTATGGTCGATAAAAAGAGAATCATAAACTTCTTCGTAAATGCATTCAACAAGTACTTTCCCGTCATTTCTAAGGTATCCGTACTTACCATTCTTCTGTACTACAGCAATCCCTTCTTCAGTAAAGGCAAATATTTCTTCATAAACTGCCGGAGTGATGATATTTCCTTTTTTATCCTTCAATCCCCAAAGACCATTGTCTTCAAAAGACTCCGAAATATCTTTATACAAATCTTCATTCCAGTACCCAAGACCATAATCAATCCAGTCTGTTTCCAACATCTCTAAAAAGGATGTATAGCCACTTCTGACTACAATTTCTTTTTCCAGCCATTCCAGATTCTGTTTAGAGATTGCTTTATCATATAGCCTGCTCTTCTCCTTAATTTGCAGTACCCAGTCTTTGGCCTGATCGGAATGCTTTTCTTCACTCATATTGAAGACGTCCCATCCATTGATCATAAAAGTATCATAAGGAAGATCATCCAACATTTCAAACATTTTGTTGACAGGCTCATAATATACCTTTTTGTAAAGCAGCTGATAGTGTTCACCCAACAGTTGATAGAATGATTTAAGTCTTGCTACACCATTTATTTTATCAAAGTACAGCAATTTTCCTTTTGACCTTGGATCGCACGAAAACAGAGGAAAAAGCAAATCCGGGATCACATAATTCCATTCTCCCAAATAGTGCGAATACTGGTCTCCTGTTTTGGAATCCACATTATATACATAAAGGCGGTGTGCCATATTTTTTATTCTTTAGTGATTAAAATCCGAATTTAGAGAACAATCCTGGTTTTTTCCATGAAGCTTTATATTCATCTGCAATAGAATCATAATCTGCCACCGAACGTACCTGATCCAAAATCGCATGTGCTTCTTTTAAGCTTCCGGACTGATATAATACTACAGCTTTTGCCAGCTCAACACTTTCTACAAGGTCATCATAACTCCATTCTTCAGCATTATAAATGGTAATGAATCTATCAGCCAGAGTTAAAGTTTGATCTTTATTATTCAACTTCTCATAAGCTCTAATGCCGTAACTTAACCAAAGTACATATTCTTCAGGAGCCATGGCTGCTTCACACTCATCGTCATATTGGCTAAAAACAGATACTGCTTCCTGATAATTCCCCTGAAGAAAATCGCTTTTAACGATCATATAAATGGTTTTCGCTTTATCAAAAGCATCTAAAACAAATTCTTTTTTATTTTCAAGATATCTTTTCGCTGCTAAGGTTACTTTTCCATAGTTTTCTTCCTCGTTATAAATCTGCATCAGGGCATACTGAGGATTAGCTTCCAGCGGAAAACGTTCTGCGACCTTTTCATAATATGATTTTCTGGTATTTACATTCTCTCCTTCTAAATATTGATATAAAATCCCTTCCAATATACTCTTAGCAGCTTCCATATCTCTGTACTGATGATCTTCAAGTTCCGGATTCTCTAAGGTGTATTGATAAGCATAGGTAAGAACTTCTTCAGCTTCTCTCTGAACATCATTCCATCCCATCATCTCATGAAGCCTAATCTGTTTTGCCCTGTAGTAAAAACTATTAGAACAATAATCATCGGATTCTCCGTAAAGACTGAAATAGTGATTCAGTGCCTTTTCTGCTTCTTCATATTTTCCACCATCCAGCAAAGCATCAATCATGACAAGATGGAGCTCCATAAATTCTGAGTATTTAAGCCCTTCAGAAGCTATTTCAGCAGCTGCCTGATAATCTTCCAGCACCAAATGTTTAATCGCTAAATTATTACAGCACATTGCTCTGGTATGCAGATCATTATAATAATCACTTTCAAATTGGTCTTCTTCAAAATACTTTCGGAATGCTTCATGGGCCTGTTCATATACGATACGACCCACTTTATGCCATTTCAGTTTATCACTTTCATCCTCTAACGCATCTATACACTCATTCAGTAAAACCCCTTCGTTGTAAATATCTGCAGGATAATCGGAAAATACAGGAATTTCAAATAATATCATTCCGTTCAAAAGATATTCTGAGTCTGCTCTTCTTCTCCAGGCCGTAGCGTTAGATGATAATTGCACGGCTTTTTCCAATAAAGGAATAGTTTCAGCATAGCGCTCGTTTTCATATAGGAATGTACCTGCAAAATGATATCCTGAGAACAGTTCTGGATGGGAATTGATAACTTCAAGGGCATGATGGTAGTAAAAATCCGTAGAAACGTTTAGCAGATCATTATAATTTCTTTCTATAATCAGCTGATAATAGAAAACATCAGGATTATTGTATCCGTTTTTAATAAGTTCTGCAAAACGCTGGTGCCATTCTACTAGTTTCTCATGAATATGAAGTGCTGAATTCTCCCCTTTAATGGCCTTCATCATCATCTTCAGTGAAAGGTCGGGCGCATTATTTTCAAACGCAATATCGGCAAGATTGATAAAATCATATTCATTCCGGCTCACGAAAGCAGTATGTTCCTTGGCAATAAGTACTGTAAGTTCCTCTCCTGAAACCATTTTTGTACGGTCTAGTAAATAGATCTTTTTGATCCAGTAAAGCGAGGTATTTTTGTCCCTGATCTCACGGTTGCCAGCATCTGCTTTTTTAGAATAATATATTCCTGCTTCCAGACTGTTCAAAAGTGCCTGATTCTCTTCCAGGGATTCATATATTTTAACCAAAAAATCATAACCATAGCCTACATAATCAGTATCCTCCAGCATACGTTCCGCATAGCCTATAAACTCTTCCTTATTTTCCTGGGTGATATGCTTTTTACTTCTGGCAATCTGCATCAGGGCATATTCATTTCCTAAAGGGTAATCCAGAATGTTGTATAGTGCTTTCTGATTGCTTGGATTTAATTGAAGTATTCTTCTTAAGTAAGGAATAACATGGTCCCTGATGGCATCATAAACCGCTTCATGCCCCTCATCATAAACAATATCGTGATAAGCTACTGCCATTAAAAATAAGACTTCTTCGTCTTCAGGATAAGATAATAGATATTGTTCTCCTTCTGCAATACACTGTTCCAGATCTCCTCTGTAAAACAGTTGCTCTAAATTGTCGTACATTATTAATATTTTATTCTATAATTCAATCATTACATTTCCTTTATGCCCCTGACAGGGTAAAAATTCATGATATGGATGCTGCAAAATATAAAAAACAAAAGGAAAAACAAATGACAACCCTTATAAATCCCGGAAACCAGTGAGTAAATAATTTAATTCTGATTTATTGCCGGATTTGAAATTTTAAGCTTTAATTTTAAGCCCAAATAAAAAATAAGGATTATTCAACTATAACAATATGAAAAGATTATTGACAGGACTTTCATTGGCTCTATCGGTGGTATTGATCGCTCAAAAAATTCCTGCAAAGAAAAGTCCGCTGGTTCTTTACAGTTATCAAACTTCTGGATGTGACGTTAAAGGATACTTTGATCCTTCAAAATATAAGAAAGAAGAAATAGAGGGCACTTACCAACTTTTATCTTCTTTAACCTGGTCTCCGTTTACCTCTCTTATTGTTTTTAATCCTACCAAATTTGATTTGGTTCGCAGCAATAGCCAACAACTTCTGCAACAGACTGAAAAAGAATACCTGGAACGAAAAAAAGAACTGGATGAACTCCAAGTCATAGATCTTCCGATCTGGAAAAAGCAACACGAAGAGGCTCTTAAGCTTTTGGAAAATGAATATCAGCTTAAGAAATCAATTCTTATGGGGTATGCTGATCCACAATCTCTTCTCAACAGTAAATTTTACAACACCTGTAAAGAATATGCAGATGCCATGACAACCAAGGATAAGGAGAAAATGTATTTGGTATGGAAAAGTTTATTTGAACCTAAAAAAGGAGAAGAAACATATTCTGGAACGCTGGAAGCTTTTAATTTTAAATGGAAAGATCCGCGAAAGGATGATTATGCCTTTATTGATCTCATGAATGCTTTCAACAATTGCGCAAACCATAGTTTCAGACCAAAGGCTGATGAGGATAACACTTTATTCAAAACTTTTGAAAAGGTTTTTGTTACTGTAAAAAGGGATTGCGACGAACCTTAAAATTTCAGAAAACGGCCTGTTTAAAGCAAAAAATTAAAATTCTCATTAAATAATAAAAATAACTACATAAAATTGGTTAAATTCTTTAGTTTTCGAATTTAAAGCCTTAATTTTGCACTGAAATTTTAGAAAATTCGGATTCTTTCTACAACTATGCGCATGGAAAAAATGATGGTCGGGCTCTCCCTGGCTTTATCTGCTATTGTTTGGGGGCAAAAAGGCCCGGTAAAAACCAATAATCTGACACCGTACAGCTATCAGACATTCAATTGTGACAACAAGGGATATTTTGATGCTTCCAAATATGAAATAGAGGAAATAGACGGGGTTAATAAACTTTTATACAAGTTTAATGGGGTTCATTTTGATACGAATCCTATTTTTAAACTTTCCAGCCTGGAAGAAGTCCGTAGAAATAAAGAGCAGCATCTTGAAAACCTGGAAAAACAGTACCAGGAAAAAAAACAGGAACTTTACAGCCTTAAAGTCATCAATCAGCCAGTTTGGAAAAAACTGTATGAAAATGCCATACAAACATTTGAGAATGAATATGAGCTGAACAAAGAAGAAATTATCGCTTTTTCCGATCCTACCACGCTTAAAAACAGTAGATTTTACGAAACCTGCAGAGAATCTATTGATGCGATCTCTTCTCCTGACAGAGAAAAAATGTTCGCCTCCTGGAAGGCCTACACTGAGCTTAAAAGTAAGAACAATGCAGATCCACAAGGGGTAATGAACCGTTTTAATGCCAAGTTAAATGATCCTCAAAGCGAAGATTATGCATTGATCGATATGATTGGACTTAGTTTTCATAACTGTGCCAACAGCAGCTTCAGACAAAAGCTTGATGAGGAAAGAAATATGTACAGGGATTTCGACAAAATCTTCACAAAATTGAAGAAAAATTGTGATGAACCTTAATATTAATTGAAAAATTAAAAATTATAATGGCAGTACCCCAATTGGGTACTGTTTTTTTATCTGGAGATCTTTTTCTTTTAATTATTGGAAACGGTTAAGGGAAGGTTAATGTACTGATATTCTTTTGCTGTGGTGTTCAATAGATTTATTTTCGTGAGACTAATACCACTCATATGAAACTCATTTATCTTTTTTTAACAGTATTCGTCAGTACATTTATTTCGGCTCAGAAGGATCCTACAGTAATTCCTTTTTCTTTGGAAAACAATTCTATTTACCTGCATTGTAAAGTAAACAAAACAGAAAACGTCAACTTTTTGTTTGATACCGGAGCAGATGGATCTGTCATTAATATCAATTCAAAGAAAAAAGTAGATCTGAAAATTGACGGAAAGGCTCAAAACAAAGGTTCAAACGGAGTAAATACGGTTGATTATAGTAATCATAATACCGTTCAGTTCGGAAATATCCAGAAAACGGATGTTTCATTTACCCTCATTCCTTATGGGGATGTTAATTTTGATGGTGTTTTCGGAACAGATTTAATGAAAGGAAAGATTATTGAAATTGATTACCACAAAAATGTGATTCGTTTTTTTGATGAAAATGATCCCTCAATTGATTTTGCAGGATACGAGAAAATGAAACTTCATCTCATAGATAATTATCCTGCTGTGGAAAGCTCTATAACCGTTAATGGTAAAGAATATTCCGGGTATTTTGGTCTGGATAGCGGTGCGGATGACGCCCTTACCATTGCTTCTCCTTATGTCAAAAAAAATTCTTTAGCCAACACCATGAAAACGATAGGAAAAGCTACTGCGCAAGGCTCAGATGGTTCTGTTTATGAAATGCCAGTGGTTCTTTGCCCATCCATTACATTTGCTCATAAATTTATTTACAATGTCCCGATTACGCTTTCCAGCTCTACGGAAGGCATTGATTCTTCAGAAAAAATGGCGGGATTTTTTGGTAATGCTTTCTTAAAAAGGTTTAATACGATTATCGATTTTAAGAACGGATTCATTTATTTTAAACTGAACAAACATCTGTATGCGGAGTTTAAATAACTGTACAAGCTAACTCTACAAATTCTATCTGTTTGAAATCATGATAACTCCCCCACTTTACAACACCAAATAAATTAATAATGAATAAGTTATGATATTCTCAATTAAATTCCTTAATTTTGCACCCCGAAAATAAGAATTCAAAATATGAAACGAATAGGTGAACACAGAACACTTCTTGGAGTTGATAAAAATGTAACTTTAAAAGAGTTAAAGACCATTTACAGAAATGTGATGAAAGATACACATCCTGATAAATTTATCAATGATGAAGCAGGAAAACTGGAAGCAGAAGCAAAAAGCAAGTCTGTGATCGAAGCCTATCATTTCCTGGTAAGCATTAATCCTGAAACTCAGGAAAAATATAAAGAAGAATATACAGAAACCATTACTCAATCTAACATTCAGGATTTTTATCTTGAAAAATCGATTTTAACGGTTCTGCATTTGAATGGAAAAACCTATGAATATATGGGAGTTCCGAGAAATACTTACATCAAAATGGTGAATGCTGATTCTCCAAGCCGTTTTGCAAGGAGACACATCTACGGAAACTTTGTATTCAGAAAAGCTGGAGAGGCTATGGCAGACTAATTTTTTTCAATTACAATATATAAAGGCTTTCGGTTTATACTGGAAGCCTTTTTTATTAACTAGACTCAAAATAAAAAATGATTCTAATAGCCATCAATGCGCGAATAACTTTATTTTCACACAGTAAATCTATGTACCTATGTGGTTATATTTTTTTAAACCACAGAGAGACATAGAATAGTAATATTTAAAAGAATTAAGATCTTAAAAAGGACTAACTATTTATCCTATAATATTATTTAATATAAGAAATTCGTGAATTCGTGTCAAACAAAAAAAGTGCCTCAGAAAAATCTGAGGCGCTTTCGATTAATTAAAGGTATATGATATTTTATTTGTCTAAATGCTTAGGTGTAAATCCATCTTCATTTAATTCTCTGTGTACATATTCTGCCTTCATTTCAGCTTCGTAGTCTACTTTATTGTCTTTACCCATTCTTCTTAGGATAGAGTCAAATAAAGAGTATACTACCGGTACAATGATCAAGGTAAGGAATAGAGACGATGTCAAACCACCGATTACTACCCATGCAAGACCTTTGTTCATCTCTGCTCCAGCTCCTGTTGCCAATGCGATCGGTAACATACCGAAGATCATCGCAATCGTTGTCATTAGGATCGGACGAAGACGGGCGTGGTTAGCCTGAATCAATGCATCGTGAGTGGTTGCTCCGGCTGCTTTTCTCGCATTCGTAAAGTCAACAATCATAATTGCATTCTTCGCTACAAGACCAATCAACATAATCATCCCCAGCATCGTAAAGATGTTCAATGAGTTAGCGGTTAAGGCAAGGATTACCATTACCCCGATCATCGCCAACGGAATAGAGAACAATACCACGAAAGGATATACGAAACTGTCATATAAGGATACCATTACCAGGTATACCAATACGATAGCTGCTAATAAAGCAATTCCTAACGTACCGAAACCTTCCTGTTGGTTTTCCATATCACCACTCCAGATGTAGTCTACACCAATAGGTTTTTTACCGTTCATAAATTTGGCAGCCCATTCGTTAGCTACGTCTCCTACTGGTCTACCTACTGCTTTAGCTCTTACTTTTACAGATGGAGATTTATCTCTACGCTCAAGCAAACTTGGTCCTGAACCCATTTTAACATCAGCAAACTGGCTTAAACGAACCTGTTGTCCCTGAGGATTTGTAAAGATCAGGTTTTTAACATCATCAATAGACTGTCTGTTGAAGTCACCAAAACGGATGTTGATGTCATATTCATATTCTCCGGCTTTAAACTTCCCATCTGTATTTCCGTTGAATGCGGTTTGCATTGTCTGTCCTACACTTGAAAGGTTTAAGCCTAAAGAAGCCATTTTATCTCTGTCAAGTGTTACCTGTACTTCAGGGTTACCAGAGTCCGTAGATAATTCTGCATCTACTGCTCCCGGAACTTTTTTCAACAATTCAAGGATTCTTGTAGCTTCTTTTACAGCCGTTTCATTATCCGGAGCAGTTACTACCATTTCAATCGGAGCATTTTCCGCACCCATGATCCCAATTGGAGCTGTTTTGAATTCCACTCCTGTGAATTTCTCTTCTAATGCTCTTTTTACTTTTGCCGCTTTGATATTGGTACTTTCAGAACGTTCAGACTTATCTGTTAAGTTTACCTGAACCTCAGATTGGTAAGTAGTTGCCTGAGCACCACCAAAACCTGTTGATTGCTGCCCCACCGTTGTAATCAGGTCTACAACATCTTTATCATTTCTTAAGAATTTCTCTACATCCAGGGTTAGCTGGTTGGTTTTTTCAATCGTTGCATCTTTTGAAAGCTCCATTTGCACCAAGAACTGACCACGGTCAATCGGCGGGAAGAATTCTCCTCCAATGAATCCAAAGATTACTAATGAGAATGAACTGATTAAGACAATGAATGTAATCACCACTGTTGAAATTCTTCTCAATGTTGTTTTCAGACACCATTCAAGGATATCTGTAATCCAGTGTGTAAATTTGTCGATTAATCCTTCAAACCAAAGGATAAATTTCTCAAACCAGTTTTTACCTGTTAAGTGCTCCAGTTTACCAAATCTTGATGACAACCAAGGAATAATAGTAAATGATGCTAGTAATGATAATAAGGTCGCAATAACTACCGTGACGCAGAACTGTGCCAGGATGTTCGCTACAAGACCTGAACTCATCGCAATCGGTAAGAATACTACCACAATTACCAAAGTAATCGCTGCTACTGTAAATCCGATTTCTGATGCTCCGTCATAGGCTGCCCTGATCTTGCTTTTACCCATCTCCATGTGACGGTAAATGTTTTCAAGTACCACAATCGCGTCATCCACCAGGATACCTACCACAAGGGAAAGCCCTAGTAAACTCATAAGGTTCAAAGTATATCCCATAAGGTTCATTCCGATGAACGCTGCCACCAATGAAGCCGGGATAGAAACCATTACGATAAATGCGTTTCTGATACTGTGAAGGAACAATAGCATTACGATAGCCACAAGGATAATCGCTAAGAATAAGTCGAAAATAACGTGATTCGCTGATTCCAGGGTAAAGTCTGTAGTATCATTGACTACTTTTACTTTTATTCCCTGAATTTTATATGCTTCTTCTACTGTCTTAATTGTTTTCTGAACACTTTCAGATACAGCTACCGCATTCGCATCAGACTGCTTTTTCACCTGCATTAAGATAGTCGGAAACTGATTGAATCTTGCTACTTTCTCAACATCTTTCTGAGAGTCAAAAACGGTTGCAACATCAGATAAACGTACTTGCGCTCCGTTTTTGTTAGAAACCACAAGATTGTTCATTTCCTCCGTAGACTTATATTTTCCGGATAGTCTGATTGTAGATTTTGTAGTTCTTGTTTTCAAACTTCCTGTAGGGAAATCAAGGTTTGATGAAAGAATCGCCTGTTGTACATCTCCTATTGAAAGGCCATACCCCTGCAATTTTTTCTCATCAAGATTCACCTGAATTTCTCTTTCCTGTCCCCCAACAAGATCAACCTGTGCTACTCCATTTACACGGGAGAAAATCGGTTCGATCTTTTTATCCAATAAGTCATAAAGATCCTTGCTGTTCAGTTTATCTGATGAAATACTCATTGTGATAATAGGTAAATCATCCAAAGAGAATTTATTCAGTGATGGTGCTTTTACGTCTTTAGGGAAATCAGCCAAAATAGCATTTACCTTACGCTGTGCATCATTCAAGGCAAAGTCAACATCTGCTCCATTGTTCAGCTGAACCATGATAACGGATAAACTTTCGTATGAAGAAGATTCTACTTTTTTTACGTTTTCCAAAGAACCTACGGCATCCTCAATCTTCCGGGTGACGGAGGTCTCCACCTCTGCTGGCGAAGCTCCCGGATACACCGTGGAAATGGTTACCATGTTGGTTTCAAATTTCGGAATCAATTCGTATCCCATGAGTGTATAACTCAGGATACCTCCCAGCGTCAGAATTGTAAATAATACAATTACCAACGAGGGTCTTTTAATCGATATTTCTGCTAACTTCATAAACCGATTACTTTATAATGTTTACTTTAGATCCGTTATCTAGGTTGATCTGTCCGCTGGTTACCACCTGCTCACCACCGTTTAGTCCGCTTAACACCTGTACTTTATCTCCGTAAATTTTACCAACAGTTACTTTAATCAATTTAGCTACACCCTTTTCAACTACGAATAATTGTCCTGAGCTTACTCCATTTACAAACGCTTCCGCAGGAACAGTCAGCATATTCTGAGTTTCTGCCCCATGGTTTGTTTTAAAGGTAGCTGTTGCATACATACCGGCTTTTAGGTTTCCTCTGTTCTGAACTTCAATCTCAACAGGGAAATTCAAAGAAGCATCACTTTTGGGAGCGATAAATGTAATTCTACCTACGAAAGAATCTTCAGGTAATACGTTAACATTAATGGGAACTTCCTGACCTAACTGAATTTTTCCAACCTGACTTTCATCTACTAAAACAGAAAGCTTTAAGCTGTTGATATTAACGATCTCAAACATTGCTGTTCCCGGAGAGACTACAGTTCCAGGCTCAACCATTTTTTTGTTAACTGTACCACTGATTCCCGCACGGATACTTGTATCATTTACTTTAACTCCCTGAGCTTTCACTGCAGCCTGCATATTTTTCAATTGCAGTCTTGAGTTATCAAGCTGTTGTTTCGTAACTCCACCTGTTTTGTATGCATTTTCGTAACGCTGGTTGTCGATGATAGCATTCTGTAAGTTATTCTGAGCCTGGGTAACATCTACTTCGATAGCATCTCTTTTAATAGTTGCTAATACCTGTCCTGCTCCTACTCTTGAACCTTCTTTTACCAACACACTCACAATACGTCCTGAAATTTCAGAAGCCTGATTCATTTCCTGCTTAGGTAAAAATGTCCCGTTCGCAGAATAGTCTGTATCGATATTTTCTCTTGCTACCGTTACAATATTAACGTTGATTTTATCTACCTGCTTGGCAACCTCTTTTACTTCCTGAGTCTGCTTTTCTTTGTTACCAGCAATCTTGTAAGCTGCCAGCCCTACGAGTACAGCTGCTACGATGATATATATTAAAGTTTTTTTCATTGTTTATTATAAGTTTTGTAATGTGTTTAACTCTCCTTTTGCTTTAATTACCTTGATCTCAGCTTGCTTATAATCCAGCAATGCATTAGCATAGTTTTGTTTTGCCTGCGTAAGAGAATTCTCAGTATCTAGTACTTCAGTAAGTGTTGCTAAACCGTACTGGTAGTTAGACTGGGTATTTTTTTGTACTTTTTCTGCAAGATCCACATTATCTTTCGTGCTTTGAATATTGATAATGGCGTTTTCCATATTAGAAATAGCATTTTTATAATCTAAACTCAGGTTCAGCTTTTTGTTTTGAATATCCTGATCCAGATCTTGGATATCAATTTCCGACTGCTGGATTTGAGCCTTGGTAGCTCCTCCCATAAAGATAGGAATCTTAATGGCTAAACCAATTGAAGCGTAATCCCCCCAGTTTGTTCCCTGGCTTGATCCTGTAGTATAAGGAAATTTATTTCCCAGTCCTTGCCATCCATAGTTAGCCGTAAGTCCCACTGTAGGATATAAGTTGGCTATGGTTGCTTTTTTGTTGAATTGTAAAAGTTCTTTTTGTTTATTTAAAACTTTTAATTCTGAACGGGTTTCCAGATTCACATTGGTTGCCAATAGCTCAGGATTAGGGATAATTTCTTTTTCCTCAAGTTCAATAGAGCTTTCAATAGGAACTCCCATATAAAACTTCAATGAATTTTTTGAAACCTCTACCGCATTAATCAATTGTTGCTTATTAGAACCTATATTGGTAAGCTGAACATTCGTTCTATCAAGATCAATTGGCTTAGCTAATCCGTTATCTACCAAACTTTTGATTACATTTCTTACTCGCTCTGTATTAGCATAGCTTTCTTGTATCGTTTTCAGATTTTCCTCCTGAACAAATACCTGATAATATGCTGTAGCAACATTTTCAATGATCTGTTCATTCGTCAGCTCAGAGTTCAAAAGGTAAAACTCACGTGTTGATTTAGCAGCTTTAAGACCGATAAAAACTCTTTGATCAAAAATATTTTGATTAAGAGTAACCACATTCACAGATTGCCATTTGGTTCCGAAAGCAACGGGAATAAGCTCTCCTGGTTTACCTACAATCTCTCCCGGAAGAACCGTTTTTTGTAAAATAGGATTGTACGTGTTATTGATCGTCGCACTTATCTGAGGTAAGGCCCCAGCTCTGGCCTCATCAATCTTATATTCGGCTTTTTTAACCTGTAAGGCTGCTTTTTTAGCTTCTGCCTTATTCTGGAGTGCCTGTTTTATTGCTTCTTGCAGAGAAACCTGCTGCTGGGCAGACACTGATGAAAAACCGAAAATCATAAATGCTGCAGCTATCCCAATCTTTAGCTTTATAGCAGTTATACGTTTTCTTTTCATAATTTTTATACTTCGTTTATTTTTTTAATTTTTATCCTTGTTTTATTTCTAACTGACGAATCATTTTAAGAAATACTTTAGATTTTTTTAATTTTTAAATAACATATTCAGAATGATCTCTTTTCTCACGGAAATAATCTTATCATATTCCTCATCACTAATCAATAAATTCTCCATAAATAAGGGTCTTACGGCACTTGGAAATACCAATAGTGAAACCATATTCAGAATAAACTGAACAGGGGCCATTTTCTCAATATTCCCTAATTCCATTTCTTTTTCAATATTACTGTACATTTTTTCCAGGATATCTTCCTCTATTTCTCGGTGATGGCAGGTTCCTTTATTGATCTGTGAAACGATGTAAGTTTCCAGGTATGGATATTGAAGGCTCGTAGAAAGGCTGCTTTCTATAAACTTACTGATCTTCTCCTTAAATGGAAGATCCGAATTCTGAATGATCTTTGATTTTTCCTCCTCTACTTTCTGAGCTTCATCAAAGATGATCTGAATCAGTTTGTCTCTTGATCGGAAATAATAATTTATAAGGGTTCTATTCACTCCTGCTTCATCGGCAATCTCCTGCGTAGTAGCATCAAATTTTCCTTTCACAAAGAATAATTTCTTCGCTGTCTCCTTGATCAATTCCTGTGTTTGGTCTTTTTTTGCTTGATTTGACATTTTTGTTAAACAAATTTGTGCAAATGTATATCGAATTTTGTTTTTGACAAAATTGTTAAACAAAAAAATTAAACTAAATTGTTATGATATGCATCATGTTTTTGAAACAAAGGTTTGGTTTTTAAGATTGCATAGTATTGTAGTGAATACTATAGAAGTTCCACTCTAAAAGAGTTTTAGAAATAGGTATCAACAAAAAAGAGCAGAAAATTCTGCTCTTTTTAATTTTATAGTAATTTGATTTTGTCGTCTAAAATATCGATAATCTTATCTTTATAAAGTCCTCCGATTGCTTTTTTAAAATTCTTTTTACTCATCTGAAGCTCATCCTTGATCTCTTCAGGAGAAGATTTATCTGAAACATACAGAAGTCCATAATTTTCTTCTAATTTGTCCAAAATCTTTTGTTTGAATTCATCAATGTTTTCAAATCCTTCCGGCTGCAGGGAAATATCAATTTTCCCGTCTTCACGAATAACCTTGATAAATCCTTTCTCCTCTGACAACGGATATAGTTTTTTGAAAACATCAGAAGCATATATCAAACCAATATACTGTTTATTAATGATGACATTCCATCCCAGTTCACTTTCATTCATCATAATAAGGTCTACTTTATCTCCTTTTTTGAACGGAAGATCCTGATATTGAGGATTTCTTTTGAACTTTGTTGTTCCGGTAATCAGCTTCATATCCTCATCTACGTAAAGATAAACAAGGTATCTTTTGCCTTCAATAATCTTAGTTTTCTGCTGTTTGTAAGGAATAAATAGGTCTTTAATAATTCCCCAATCCATAAAAGCACCACTTGGAAGACTTTGTACACAGCTCATTACTGCAAATTCCCCTACTTCTGCCAACGGAATTTCAGTGGTAGCCTTCAATTTATCATCATCCTGATATACAAAAACTTCTACATACTCTCCTACTTCCTGCTCTTCACGAATGAAGATTTTAGGAAGAAAAGCTTTTTCACCGGATTCTTCATCTATTAAGATCCATCCTGAATTGAGTTTTTCTGAAATTTGTAAAGTCTGAGTTTTTCCGAGTTGCATTGATGATAAAATTAGCTGACAAAGGTACGGAAATTTGAAGATTATAACCTAGTGAATACTTTTAAGAATCATTTTATCTTTCAGACAGCCTTCAAAACCCTTATATTTAAATAAAAAATCTAAAATTATGAAAAAGTATTTTGCTGTGGCTTTTCTTCTTTCTATCATAACCGCTCATGCACAAGTTCTGGATAGAACAGCGGTTAACCTAGCCTACCGCTATTCCGGAAGAAATGTTTTACAAGCCGGACTTGAATTCAGACTTGGAGATTCTAATCATCAATCTATAGTTTTGGGTCCCTCCATACTTTATACACGCATCAATCAAACTGATAAATTTATTCCGGAAGCCAACATTTATTACATCAATAATGGCTTGCTATATGGGACTTCGATAAACCAATATGCATTGGAACCAAGAATTGGCATCTCCCTGTTCAATGCCTTCTTTATTAATACCGGATATGCTTTTCCTATACACAAAGAAAAATATTTTAAAGGAATCACCTTTGGAATACAATTCAATATTGCTCCCAGCCATTCAAAATTTTATGATAAAATGAAGATTATGTAGAGCAACCTACTTACTAAATTCCGGATAATGTTTAACCATTATTTGAATTATAAAGAATACTCTAAAGGGGGCATACCATTTTTTCTAAAAAAAGAGGAACAGTTTATACTGCTCCTCTTCTCTTATTATTTTTTCAAAATTACCTTTCCACTTTTTACTTCTCCATTGTTCAATATAATTTTATAAATATAAACTCCAGGAAGGTAGCTATGAGGAACTTGCCAGCTGTTTACAAAATTATCACCTTCAATGGTGGTTGTCATAATTTTCTCTGCTTTCATTCCGTTTAGACCTACTATATAGATCTGAGCATTCTCCTTATTGTAATTTTTAAAATTAAATACTACTTCGCCCTTATTTTCCGTTACCAAAATTTTCTTTTCAGATTCATTTACAGCCATCTTTAAATTTCGGGCCTGAAGAGCCTGCTTAAGAAGGACACCATTAGTATAAGAATATTTCAGGGTATTTGAAGCTTTCCACACCCCATCTGATATTACATAGCGGGTGAAATAATATTCATCATGAGTAATAGGATATCTGCTTGCCTGTTCCTCAATTGTACTATTCTGGGTATGGATCAATGTAGGCAAAGCTCCTATTGATTCCTCCTTATATATATCTACCACCCAATAGTATTGATAATTGCCGTCTCCTCCAGTGGGAATCGTTCCAAGAATATTCTCAACATTTCCGGGATCAAACTGAATGGTATTATTTTCAATAGCCGGGAAATGAGAAATAGCAAAGCTGATGGCATTACTATAAGAATCTCCTAAATTTGGTGTATTGCACTTCACTCTGAACTCGGTACCGTCATATACCGGAATATTAATATCATAATATCTGCCATTAGCTCCGGCAATATCTTCCCAAGCAGTGTTTTGTTCTTTTTTCTGCCATTGATAAGTCAGTGGTTTTTCAGTAGTATAAAATGTATCACCAGTTGTTAACCTTCCTTCCATAGGAATTTGTCCCGGTAAGAGTTTATCTCCCTCGTAAAATACATCTAACATCGGATTCTTAGTTCTAATGATCGTATTGTTATGAATACCCGGTAAAACTTCAATTTCGTTACTTACACTATCCGGAAGTCCTGGTGATGAAATAAGTCTGCGATAATATTTCGGAATTGCCGTAGAAGGAATAGATAACATAAAATCATCTCCCGATGGAACTGTAATATTGTTCCATGTCGAATTGGATTTCTCCTGCCATTTATAGGTCATTAAAGCAGTTCCATCACCTCCAGCTCCTTTTTGCCCTTTAATATAAAGTGAGCTGGTAACGCCATCCATTCTTAATTCAAGAAGATTGTTCCCTACATTCACTTTCACTTCAACTTCATTGCTGAAATAAGTCCCAAACTGATCTGTTTCTACAGCCCTTCTCATGAAATAACGGGTCTGGTTCATAGCGGCCGTTGGTGTATAGTGTTGTGCATTCACATTTATTTTCTGCCAGCTGCTGGCAAATTTTGGATTAGCAGATACTTCTCTTTTCTGCCAATAGTATTTAACATTTCCTCCGGATGGCATTACGCTAGGTGCAGACCCAGTAATAGTGGGACCACTTTCCATATAATTGGCATTACCACTTATACTAATTGTATTGTTTAACACGGTAGGATCGGAAAAAGTTGTAGTAAACTTATTAGAATAAGCAAGGACCCCATCTGACGAAGAAAATAATCTTAAGTATAAATTACCTGAGTTAAAAGATTTAATCAGCATTGATGCATTCTGTACTACTGTGTAGAATTCATAATCCTGCTTTTCCCCAGCTGAAACCGGAAATCCTGGCCCTGAATGGACATGAATCTGCAGTGGAGAACCTGTTGCCATATCAGCAACAAAATATACAGAGGACGCAATTTTAGTAAATGAAGGGGTTTGCTTCAATACAGAATACGATACCTTTATGGTGACCGGTGCATTTTTGTAAAGGGTTACATTAGAAGTCTGCTGCTGCCCGTAGACTTCAATTTTTTTAAGGGTTATCACATCCTGTAGCTGTGCATTTACAAAACTGCATGCCATGAGTGAGAGTACAAAGCTCAATACCCATAAAGATCTTCTCATAAAATAGAATTTTAGGTTATTAAATATTAAGCAATAAATTTATTTATATTTTTTCTAAATAAAAATAAATAAACACTCTTATTATTATGAGATAAATCACAAAAAAGAGAAGCAACCGCTTCTCTTACTTCTTATAAACTGGAGATATAATCCCTGAGCTCTCTTTTACTGTTTTCAAAATCAAAGGCTTCATACACCATGAAATATTTATTCTTATCTACACAACTCAAATACATTGATTTTGCCACTATTAATTTATTCTTATCAAAGCTTAATGATTTTACCAGATCTCTTATCTGTGCAGCGGTAAACATAGAGTTTTTCATCTGTTGATTAATCAAGGCAACTTTTCCATCGTCAAATTTTTCGGTTCTCTGCAGCATTTCAAAAAATTGTCGGAAAGTAGCATTATCCATCACATTTCCTGAATTATTCCAATTTCCGGATTGATTTCCGTAAGGGTTGTTCCATAGATCGTTCCAATCATTAAATGCATATTGTCCCTGTATCGGATATGAATCCAGCAGATACAACCCTTCATTGATAAAAAAGTCTAACATCATTCTGTTATTATTTCGAAGCATCAATGAAGTTCTATAGATTAAGAAGCCATTTTCATAAATTGATATTGGCATTTTCCCGAATTGAAGATCAAAAAAACGATATTTGCCGGAACCATTAGCGATCACCTGATCTCCAACCTCTACAGTGAAAAAACCTTGTTCAGGAATTCTCAAAAAAACTTCTGCATAGCCGTAGTTTTTCTGTATATACTTATAGTTTTTGACTCTATCCGGAATGATGGGTCCCCAGGTCTTATAATCAGGTGCTTTATTTTTATCATTCATTCCTTTCGCCTCCTTCATTTCGGCTTTAGAAGCTTCATTTTTTAATAATTCCCCCGCTTTCCCCGCCTCTTGAGCAAAAGAACTCATTCCAATCAAAAGCATTAAGCTGATAAAAATTTTCTTCATATTTAATTTTCAAAAATCAATCTCCATTTCTATGCCAAAAAAGGTTTATTATATCATCAAAACTGAAATTCTTACCCTTGGTTTCTATCTGATATGTAGGAATAAAAAAGATGTTCTACTATTACAATTAATAAAGTGGTTGGAGCAACGTAAAGAGTTTAAATAATATAATGTTTCAAGACGCAAGAGAATCAAAGATTCCCTGCAAACGAGATGTATCCAAATTATCTTTCGTTATTTTATTTTTTTAATTGATCTGCTTAATCAGTAAAACCTGCGAGAACATCTATCTACATTCAATTTTATCTCAGATAAAATCCTTGCACCTTAAAGAAAACTTTGCAGCTTTGCGATTTCCAACACCTATATAAAATTGATATTGCTTCACTTTTGGTTCGCAATGACAAAACATTCCTTAACTATATAATACAAAAAAGAGGAGCAATGGCTCCTCTTTTACTATTTAAATGATTAAATCTTTAATCAGATATTACATATGAATAGGTCTTTTTGCTGTAGCATCCAATGCAGCTTCTTTGATCGCTTCTGCATATGTCGGATGAGCGTGAGAACTTCTTGCGATATCTTCAGCGCTTGCACGGAATTCCATAGCAATTACTCCTTCTGCAATAAGGTCAGCAGCTCTTGCTCCAATGATGTGCATTCCTAAAACTTCATCCGTTTTTTCGTCTGCAATAATTTTCACAAGACCATCAGTATCACCACTTGCACGGCTTCTTCCTAACGCCCTCATTGGGAAAGATCCTACTTTGTAAGCTACCCCTTCCTCTTTCAATTGCTCTTCAGTTTTACCAACTCCTGCAACTTCCGGCCAAGTATAAACAACACCTGGAATTAAGTTATAGTTGATGTGAGGTTTCTGACCTGCTAATATTTCAGCAACAAGAACTCCTTCTTCTTCAGCTTTGTGAGCAAGCATTGCTCCTTTGATAACGTCTCCGATTGCGTAAATGTTGGCAACATTAGTCTGTAGGTGATCGTTTGTTTTTACTCTTCCTCTTTCGTCAAGTTCTACTCCTGCTTTTTCAAGACCAAGACCTTCTGTATAAGGTCTTCTTCCTACAGAAACTAAACAATAATCTCCTTCTACAACTACCTCTTCTCCTTTTTTATCTTTAGCCGTAATTTTTACAGTATCTCCATTTCTTTCAACCGCAGAAACTGCAGTAGAAAGCATAAACTTCATTCCTTGTTTTTTAAGAACCTTAGTTAATTCTTTGCTTAAAGCTCCATCCATTCCAGGGATGATTTTATCCATGAACTCAACTACAGTTACCTGAGCTCCTAATCTTAAGTATACAGATCCTAATTCAAGACCGATAACTCCTCCTCCGATTACTACTAAATGCTTAGGAATCTCTTTAAGATTTAAAGCTTCAGTAGAAGTAATTACTCTTTCTTTATCAAGAGTAATAAAAGGTAAAGAAGATGGTTTAGAACCTGTTGCAATGATGGTATATTTAGATTCAATTGTTTCAGAAGAACCGTCTTTTTTAGTGATTTTGATCTGAGTAGCAGATTCAAAGCTTCCTAATCCTTCAAAAACAGTGATTTTGTTCTTGTCCATCAAAAAGTTGATTCCTTTAGTTGTTTGATCTACCACTTCGTTTTTACGCTCGATCATTCTTGCGATATCCGCTTGAGGCTCGTTGATGATGATTCCGTGGCCTGCAAAATTATGTTTTGCATTTTCGAAATGCTCAGAGCTGTCAAGAAGCGCTTTTGACGGAATACATCCAACGTTAAGACAAGTTCCGCCTAAAGTTGAATATTTTTCAATAATTGCTGTTTTGAAACCTAACTGTGCTGCACGGATCGCAGCTACATAACCTCCAGGACCAGAACCTATTACGGTAACATCGAATTGACTCATGTTATTTTATGAATTTGTTTATTATTATCTATCTTAAGTCTCACAAATTTACATATAAATTACCAAGCACCAAAGTGAGTTTTATCAATTTTGAGATCAAAAAATTTTAAATACCTTAACGCGGTTATCAATCCAGCTGTAGCTTACCTTTTCCGATCGTTCCTGTGCTTTCAAAAAACGAACCTCCATAAACATACCATTCCAGATTCTCAAGATATTCCACTGCGTTTTTAGGGGTTATCTGTGAACGGTCTTTTTTCGAAACAATTCCTTTGTACCATCTTCCTGATTTGGAATAATGCTCATATTCAACAAAATAATGAATCCATATTCTTTGACATAACTTGCACTGTTGAATACTTACTTCCCCATATCTTCCGTTAGTGTGGTCTACCCCTAGTTCGGAACTTCTAAATTCAGTATAATTGTGGTCAGGTTTTTCACAAGCGCATCCTATTTTAGGAATCATTTTCATTCTATTTTTATTTGAAACGCAAAAATACTAAAAACGTATTAATATGAAGTTACGATCAATAGCATACAAAAAATGATGTTTGTTTTTATTCTCAAGAATTTCTATTCGCTAAGTCTAATATTCTGAGGAAATAAAAGCTTCAGGAAAAGTGTTGATTAAAGGGTCATTTGATTTTTAAACGTAAATAGATTTTAATATTAAAAAAGATCATGATTAAGATCATTACCAAAGAGGGAAGAAACTGGCTATAAGGTTTATAATCCGGAAGAAGAGTTCCTATAAATGCTGATAAAAGAGCTCCCATTGCACTTATCATTTTACTAGAATGTTCATATCGCCAAAGATTACCATAGCGGGATGCCGGAATACAATAACGGAATACATCATACGAAACCACCAGCAGCAAATATCCTACCCCTGAATAAATAACCACTGGATTCCAATAAAAGCCAATAAATTTGAGATAATACATAAACACCAAAGCAATAGTTAACGCTCCTAACATAGCCAAAAGGTCTTTCCAATAAAAACGGTTTGTTTTTTCTTTTAAGATTCTGAATCCAGAATAAGTGTTGTAGGCCGCCAAAATTGTAATTAACAGTAGAAAAAGATTTCTTTTAAATACAATAACTCCGAAAGCTCCTGTGGCTACTACCAACATCATACAATAGATAAAAAGATACCCGAGCTTTATATGGGTTGGTGTTCCTTTTGTTTTGAATAGGATTAAAAATCCAACAATCAATGCAATGGTTCCGCTGATAACATGTGTAATGATGTTGCTTACATGAAGAGGTGTGTCCATAGTTTTTTTGATGGCAAAAATCCTATAAAACATCAATATGATCGTCCTAAATGATCGATTAGGACCCTTTTATGATAGATCAGGACTTCTTAAATTCAGATGGAGTCATCCCGGTTTCTTCTTTAAAGATCTTATTAAAAGTAGATTTTGAATTAAAACCTGATTCAAAAGCAATTCCCAGGATTGAATACTTTTCAAACTCAGGATCTCTCAATTTTTTCTTGACCTCTTCTATTCTGTAAGCGTTTACGAATTTGTAAAAATTAGTATGAAGTGCCTGATTGATCGTTTGTGAAAGTTGATGAGTGGATATATTCATTAACGAAGATAATTTTTGCAGGCTCAGCTCCTCATCAAGGTAAGGTTTCTCTGTTTCCATAAACTTTAACAGCTTTTGAGATACAGTATCAGAGCCATTTTTATCCAGAATATTGATTTTCTCTTCTTTGGCAGCAACATTATTCATATCCAGCTTTCCCTGCTGATGAAACACAAGACTTTGTCGTAAACTAAAGAATACAATACAGAACAAATATCCGCTTTGCACCACCGCAACGATCCGGAAGATTTTGTCAAAAGGAATGATATCCGTCCGTGTTCCTAAAGCAATCATACAGAAAACCCCAATAAAAAGGATAATTAATGAAACAATGATATACTTCAGCCAGTTAAGGTTGATCTTTTCAAGAGCAGAATAATATTCAGGAAGCATTTTCTGATATTTTCTTAAGGCCAGAAAACATAAAACAATATAAACCACAGGCACAACAGCCATTGGAAACGTCATCAGATTCAACATCCCATTTTGGTCTTTTTCAATAAAATAAGGAATACTGTTTTTAAACCCTATCTGGCTATAAAACGTTGAAACAACAATAAAAAACAGATTATACCCCATAAAAAATACAGAGTGCTTAATCAAATACCCAAAACGAAATGGGATATTAAAGGTAATCGAAATAACATACAGATAAAGCATTCCCATACTTAGCACAGGAAGAGCAAAACCAAATGGTTGAAGCCTTTCAGAAAGTAAAAACGGAAATAAATAGTATACAAGGTTAGCTGCACCAACCAACAGCCAAACGATAAGGTAATAATCGGAAGAAACATTTTTATTTTTGGAAAATAGTAAAGCAATGCACATGAATGCAACAACGATTCCCGAAAAAGCAATGCTTTCCAATATCATGTTAAATAATTGATTTAAATTACAGGGGCTCGAAAAATTCGAAATAAAAAAGCACCTACGCAAGCTGAATTAGCAGTTAAAATGACCACCTTATTTCAATTATTTATTTAGAAACTGTATATTTTCTTCATACCCTTTTTTCAGATACATTGCCGTAAAAACTAGTGCTTTTTCTTTTGAGGCATTATCAAAATGAAGAATGTTAACATTTTTAGGTTCATAGAAGACATCTCCTTCATGAAGAATAATACTTTCTTCTCCTTCTATCTGAAAAATGGCCTCTCCGGATTTGATAATTCCGATAACCGGACATGGATGTAAATGTTTGGGAGCAGTCTCCCCTCCCGGCATTGTTATTTCCTGAACTTCAGCAGTAGTGACTTTTTGATTCATTGGAGCTTTCAATAATTCTTTTCTGGCAATCCGGCTTTTCTGGGCCATTACCGTTATAGAAAACAGCATGAAAGCAATACATGGAATTGTTTTCTTCATAAGGCTTTGTGCTATTAATTATTTATAAATTAGATCCAATAATACCCTTTCATACTCATCTAAAATAATATTTTTTGAAAATCTGGATTTAATGGAGTTCTTTATAGCATCACGATTATAGTTCTCATGCATTACTTTTATGATTTGCTGCGCAAAATCCTCATAATTTTCAATATTGGCAATTTCTCCATTCACATTATGCTGAATGATCTCATTGATTCCTCCCGGACAATTGTTGGCTAAAGAATAGGTTCCACATGCTCCTGCTTCCAGAAGTACATTGGGAAAACCTTCATACCTTGAAGAAAGAATAAACAGGTCTGCATACTTTAAGAACTGATAAGGATTTTCTTGTCTGCCATGGAAAATAACATTTTTTAGTCCTAAAAATTCCTTCATCTGAAGCAGCACTTCTCTATCCTTTCCATCGCCCAGAATATGAAGCATGATATTTTCATTTTTCAGCCTTGAAAACACTTTTAACAGGTTATCAAATCCTTTTCTGGCCGATAAGTTTCCAATGGCCACTACGTTCTTATAATTGTATTTAAATCCTTCGGGTTTTAAAGAAAACTTTAATTTTTCATCAATAAAATCAAAGTCCACCGGATTATTGATTTTAACGATTTTTTTCTTTTTGATATTAAAATTATCAACCAAATCCTTCATCATATCATCACTTTGCGCAATGATTTTCTGATAGTTATTGTAAAAATGATAAAAGAATTTAATTTCCTTTCTCGTCACATGTTGAGTAACTACATTTGTTTCCCTGGCGATAAATTTTGTTCTTGGAAAAAGCTTGATAAACAACGACAAATAGGCATTTACTTCTCCAAAACCGGAAAATACGATATCTGGTCTTCTTCTGTAAATTTCTCCCAAAATAGGTTTTAAAGAATGTCTGATCCTTTCAGTATTAATGTCAATAATTTCAACATCTTTTTTCAAAAAATCAAGATATCCGCCCTGTTTACGCAATAGCAAAATCTTAGGCTCAAAACGATCCCTGGAAAGATGATTTGCTATGGTGGTAACTATCCTTTCTGCGCCTCCGGTTTCTAAGTCCGGCAGAATAAATATGACAGATATTTTTTTCATCAGTTAAAGTTACTAAAAAGTTTAATTACAAGTCAAATATTCCTTTTAGCATTGCTGGTAAAACAATCTCAATTTTTAAATATATATTGGTTGGCATTCGCAAAGACGCGAAGATTATAGAATAGGTGAATGCTATAAGGCGCAAAGATTTTATCTCCGATAAAATTGTATACTGTTAAAATCTACTTTTATCTTTAATTATCATTAATCATCTTATTTGTAAAATCTATGTGCCTATTCGGTTTAAAAAATTTCGAACCATATAGGCACATAGAATATTATAATGTATATATAAACTTTCAAAAAAATGAGTTAGAATGTAAAAAGAAATTCTTGCATCAGTGGCAAGAAAATCCACAATTTCATCATCCTAAAAATAGTTTTCAAAGAACCATCCAGTACCCGGAATTGAATCCAGTTTAGATCTAACTTCAGGATGTTCTGAGACCCATTTCTCTAATTCAGCATTATTTTTTATACTATCATGTACAGGAATGTTGATATAAAGAGCATTGCTATGAATATTATTCTTTAAATATAATACCAGAAATCTTTTATCTACATTTTGTGGTCCCTTAGAAAAAGGCATCTCTCCATCACATCGTCCTTTATACTCTTTATTATCTACCTTAAATAGGTAAAGGTAATTATAACCAGTACCTCTTCCATAGGGTTTAATTTCATGAATTGTACCAATAGCATATTCTCCGGTTTTCTGATAGTTATTCTTGAAATCCTGCCTAAAAAAGTAGTCGTAAGTAATGATACCTATTATGACAAAAAATAAAATGACAAGGTAGTTTTTCTTTAAAAATTGCATTCAGTATAATTGCATTCGTTTTTACTAAACTACAACAAAAAAGCTCTTCAATTGAAGAGCTTTTACTATTTTTTCATATTTCATTCCTTAGTTGGCAACGTCACTGATAAACTTAATTCTCAGCATTCTTACCTCTTCATCAGACAGTTCGTCTCCAAATTCGTCCAGCAAAATTTTCATGCTGTCACTTTCAGATTCGTTCATGAATTCCATGAAGCCGTCCACAATATCTTCGTCAAAATTATCTTCAATATAATAATCGATGTTTAATTTGGTCCCCTGATAAACGATTCTTTCCATTTCTTTCAGAAGTTCATCCATAGAAAGGTTCTTTGCTCTTGCAATATCTTCCAGATCTATTTTTTTATCAGTACTTTGGATAATGAAAACTTTGTGGCTTGATTTATTGGCCACCTGCTTCAATACCATGTCCTGGGTACGTTCTATATTATTGTCCTCAACATAAGTTTTAATATAATCGGCGAATTCTTTACCATATTTCTTGGCTTTTCCTTCTCCTACTCCATAAATTTTGTTGATTTCATCTACCGTTATCGGATATTGAACCGTCATATCCTCTAAACTTGGGTCCATAAATACGGTATATGGAGGAATTCCATGCTTTTTGGCTACTTTCTTTCTCAGTTCCTTTAATAAGGTAAACAGTTTTTGATCTAGACCACCTCCGGCTTGCTGCTGTAACTGATCACTATCTGCCTTGGCTTGTGTAAGATCAAATTCCCTGTCTTCAGCAATTAAGAAAACATCTTTGGATTTACCCGCCAATACATTCCTTCCTTTTTCTGCAATCTTTAAAACACCATACGTTTCAATATCTTTCTGTAAGAAATTCTGAACGGTTGCCTGTCTCAGTATGGTTTTCCAATAGTTATCTTTTTCTTCTTTTCCAAAACCGAAATGAGGATTCTGTTCCAGCTTATAAGACTTAGTAACCGCAGTTTCCTTCCCTACAATAACAGAAATAAGATCTTTTGCCTTGAATTTTTCTCCAGTATCATTAATCAGTTCGAGTGTCTTCGTTAAATCAGAAGTAGCATCTTTTAATTTTGGAGGATTGAATGAATTATCACACATTTGAGCGCCATCACCTTTTACCGGATCAAAGATTTCCCCAAAATAATAAAGAATATATTGTCTTCGGCTCATGGATGTTTCAGCATAACCTACCACTTCATTCAACAGCTGTAAACCGATTTCTCTTTCGGATACAGGTTTTTGGGCCAGAAATTTTTCTAGTTTTTCGATATCTTTAGGATCATAGAATGCGAGACAATGACCTTCTCCGCCATCTCTTCCTGCTCTCCCAGTTTCCTGATAATAACTTTCCAGCGATTTTGGAAAGTCATAGTGAATTACAAAACGTACATCCGGTTTGTCGATTCCCATTCCAAAAGCAATGGTAGCTACAATTACGTCTACTTCTTCCATCAGGAATTTATCCTGATTGGCTACTCTCACTTTTTGATCAAGACCTGCATGATAAGGAAGGGCATTAATTCCATTGACCTGCAAAAGCTGAGCGAATTCTTCCACCTTTCTTCTGCTCAGACAATAGACAATCCCTGATTTTCCTTTATGCTGATTGATAAATTTAACGATCTCCTTATCTATATTAATTTTAGGACATACCTCATAATATAAATTCGGACGGTTGAAACTTTCTTTGAAGACCAAAGCATTGGTCATCCCCAGTGTTTTCTGAATATCATCCTGCACCTTGGGCGTAGCTGTTGCCGTAAGGGCGATCACCGGTACATTGGCAATCTTATCAATAATCTGTTTAAGGTTCCTGTATTCCGGTCTGAAATCATGTCCCCACTCTGAAATACAGTGAGCCTCATCAATCGCAAAGAAAGAAATCTTAACTTCTTTTAAAAAGTCCAGATAATCATCTTTTATCAATGATTCAGGAGCTACATACAAAAGCTTGGTCTTCCCGCTTTTAATATCGTCAAAAACCTGTTTTGTCTGTGTCTTGTTTAATGATGAATTTAATACATGCGCTACCCCATCATCAGATGATAGCCCGTTTACGGCATCTACCTGATTCTTCATTAACGCTATTAAAGGTGAAACAACAATTGCTGTTCCCTCCGAAATAAGTGCCGGAAGCTGATAACATAATGATTTACCACCACCTGTAGGCATCAAAACAAATATATCCTTCCCATTCAATAGATTTTCTATGATTTGTTCCTGTTGTCCCTTAAATGTAGAAAACCCAAAATACTTTTTCAATTCGCCTGATAAATTGGCTTTTTTTGCGCTCATCTAATTTTCAATTGCTAAATTTGCATCTAACCCAAAGTTATAAAAATTCTGCTTAAAATAAAAGCGAACGAATTTATAAAAAATAAAATTTATATTAAATATTGTTTTTAAAATATAACGTTTTTAGAAAACTTTTTTGTATACCTTATCGTCATAAAATGGATAGAACCAACATTATATCAATTGCTAAAAGCACTTTAGAAATTGAAATTTCAGAATTAGAAAAGTTAAAAAACAGAATTGACGACCAATTTGCACAGGCAGTAGAAATTATTCACTCTGCCAAAGGAAAACTAATTGTAGTAGGAATCGGAAAATCAGCCCATGTAGGCAATAAAATTGTTGCTACTCTGAACTCTACGGGAACTCCATCACAATTTTTGCATGCTTCGGAAGCGATTCATGGTGACCTTGGAGTGATCCAGAAACAGGATGTGGTACTTTGTATCTCCAATTCCGGAAATTCTCCTGAAATAGCAAATCTGGTTCCTTATTTGAGGGATTATTCTTCAGCATTGATCGGAATGACCGGAAACAAAAGCAGTAAACTTGCTGAAGTTTCAGAAATTATTCTGGATACACATGTTGATGTAGAAGCGTGTCCTAATAAACTCGCTCCTACAAGTTCTACTACAATTCAAATGGCATTAGGAGATGCGCTTGCTGTCGCTTTAATGGAATTGAATGATTTCAAAGCGAATGATTTTGCGAAGTTCCATCCTGGAGGAAGCCTGGGTAAAAATCTGACTTCAAAGGTTGAACAGTTTCTTTCTTCACAGAAGCCTCAGGTTTCAGAAGAAGCTACCATTAGAGATGTTATTATTTCCATCAGTGCATCAAGTCATGGAATTACGGTTGTTACTAATGAAGATCAGATTATTGGAGTGATTACCGACGGGGATTTGAGAAGAATGCTGATGAAAGGAGAAGAGATCACTAAAGTTTTGGCGAAAGACATTATGTCTTCCAATCCAAGAACTATTGAAAAGGATGCCCTTGCGAAAGAAGCCATGAAAATTTTAAAAGGGAATAACATCGGTCAGTTGGTAGTCACCGAAAACGGAAAGTATTTCGGGATTATTGATCTGCATACATTGCTTGATGAAGGAATCAATTAATCATCGATTGTTAAGATGAACCATTTTCTAAAAGAACATATTCAGGAAATTGTTACCCTCGCGGATGATGAATTTGAGATGATTCAAGGCTTTTTTGTAGAAAAAAGATTCAGGAAAAGACAGTTTTTGATACAGGAACACCAGCCTGTACATGAAATTTTTCTAATAGAAAAAGGTATTCTTAAAAGCAGTTTCATAGATCATACAGGAAAAGAACATATTCTTCAGTTTGCAGCGGCCAACTGGTGGATTTCTGATTTCGCAGGCTTTTTTAAGCAGGAAACCTCATCATTGGCTGTTGATTGCATTGAAGATGCTGAAGTACATGCCCTATCATTTGAAGATTTAAATATCCTTTGTTCAAAAGTTCCTGTGATGGAACATTTTTTCAGGGTAAAATCTAATTTCGGCTACGTTGCCTTACAACAGAGGATTCTTTCGTTAATGAGTAAATCTGCCAAAGAGCGTTATGAAGATTTTATAAAACAATATCCAGGTTTTATAGATCATATTCCGAAACAGCTTATTGCAAGCTATCTGGGAGTTTCAAGAGAAACATTAAGCCGGTTATATTTATAAAGATGTGATATGTGTCACATCTTTTTTTTGAGGTATATCCTTATCATTGTGTTGTAAAAATCCAATCTTTGTTCTATAATTTTAAACAACAATACCAATGAAAAAGAAAGCATTAATCGTAGTGACAAGTGTGGAAAAATATCCTAATATGGAAAGAGCAACAGGCTTATGGCTGGGCGAAGCAGTTCATTTTTATGAAAAACTGGAAGAACAAGGCTATGAAATTGATTTTGTAAGTCCGAAAGGAGGGTATACTCCACTCGATCCTATTTCCCTCCAAATGTTTGTACAGCCTGTAGACTGGAAATATTACGCTGATGATACATTTAGAAACAAATTAGGAAACACTTTAAGACCAGGTGATATCAACTCTAAAGATTATAGTGTTATTTATTATGCAGGTGGACATGGAGTAATTTGGGACTTTCCTGACAATACAGAATTACAGGAAATAGCCCGTAATATATATGAAAACGGAGGAATTGTATCGTCCGTATGTCATGGAGCTGTAGCTCTTTTTAATATTACCCTTTCCAATGGAGAACTTCTGATTAAAGGAAAAACGGTAACCGGCTTTTCAAATTCAGAAGAAATTGCAGCAGAACTGGCAGATCATATGCCCTATCTTACAGAAGATGTATTGAAAAGCAAAGGCACTCATTATGTAAAAGCAGACCAGGATTTTGTTCCTTTTGCCGTAGCAGATGGAAATCTGGTAACAGGGCAAAATCCACAATCCGGAGCTGCTGTAGCAGAAAAAGTATTGGAGATTCTGGAAAAATAACCTTAACCGGATAGAGCACGGCAGACCTCTTGAAATAATTGTTTTAAGGGGTCTGTTTTTACATTCGAACCTATCTTTATAAATAGGTCAACAATCTGTAACATCAACCTTAACAAATTCATGACTAATAAATTCTAAATACTGATTATTATTTCATAATTTCGCAGACTTAAACTGCTTGCCTTTACGGTTGGTATTTTGACAGATTCTATTTATATGGACAACAAAAAAGACATGTCCTTTCTGGGGCATATTGGAGAATTAAGAGGACACTTGGTCCGTTCAATTATTGCTATCATCGTTGCAGCCTTTGTGGTTGGTTTTAATATCAACTGGATTATGGACCATATCTTTTTTGGACCTACCAGAAATGATTTCCCGACTTTCAAAATTGTCAATCACTTTTCAAGGATGATTTTGGGAGAAGATAGCATTCATCTTCCGAAAGATTTTCCGGTGCGTGTACAAAGACTGTATCAGCAGTTTAATGTGATGATGGCCGTTTCTGTTTTTGGTGGAATGGTAGCTGCATTTCCTTATATCGTTTGGGAATTATGGCGTTTCATCAGCCCGGCATTACATCCAAGAGAGAAAAAGAATTCAATATACATTATTAATGCAGTATGGATGCTTTTTATGACCGGTGTTTTATGCGGATACTTTTTAATTCTTCCTTTCGCGGTTAATTTTGGGGTAATCTTTAAAATTTCGGATATCATTGTGCCTCTTTATGACCTGAGTGATTATACGACATTATTTTTACAGGTTGTTTTAGGAATGGGGGTTATTTTCCTGTTCCCTATTCTGATCTATTTCCTTACCAGTATCGGAATTCTTACTCCTGTATTCATGAAGACTTACCGTCGTCATGCTATTGTATTAATCATGGTAGTTGCAGCCATTATAACTCCAGCGGATGTATTAAGTATGCTGATGGCCGCTTTCCCATTACTTATCTTATATGAATTCAGTATTATGATGTGTACTTTTACTTATAAAAGAGTACAGAAAAGCAATGGAAATCTTCCAGTAGTACAGAAATAATCAGGATATAAAATCCTTAAAAATATTACAATCAGCATCCGGTTTTCAAAATTGAAAACCGGATGTTCTTTTTAACCCTTTTTAAACCCTTCTTCTACATGTATTT
>NZ_CALNWX010000027.1:0-46633 GCF_940807095.1 Chryseobacterium sp. Marseille-Q3244
GATAAAATATAGAAACACCTTACGGAAGAATATGGTTATGATAAAGATCTATTGTAAATCTTCCTGCCGTAATATTTTTAAACATGGAGAATACCACAAAGTTAAAAATCACCAAAAATATAATGAAACTATGGATGGCAGCTTTCATCCCTTTAGAAACCACAAACATGGTATTTGGAATTAGAATATAGGAAAATGCCAGAAAAGTTCCCGTTAATCTGGATGAAAAGATAGGGTTATTTCTAAAGATAAAATAAAAGCAGATTCCTATTACGGTATAATTCCGGTGATATTCGTAATAAGGATATTTTTCTTTCATTTTTGTATCAAAAACAAAGAGGAAGGCTGTACAAATAGCCAACATTACCTCCGGAATTCCAAACCCTCCGTTCAGCCTCTCTACAGATTCATTAACATAACCGTTGAAACCGTCTATCAAAGTATTCTCGGACGCTATACTTCCCAGTAAATCTCCAAAATAACGGTATACCTCAAATGGAGAAAGGAATACTGATATCAGAATAAAAATAAGCATCCACATTTTATTCAGTGGAATTCTGGCTACCCAATACATCGGAAGCATCAGATAACAAACATTATGAATACCTGCTGCAAGGTAAATCCATAAAAGATACATCCACAAATTCCGCTCTTTAATATACCGGATGGCCCAATATGCCATGAAACAGCCTAAATTTTGTCTGATCTGACCACTCTCTCCAATAAAGAATCCCGGAATAAAGACAAAAAGCAAAAAGGTGAAAGGATAGTGCGTATTCTCTTCAACAAATTTTGTTTTAAAAAATGTTACCAATGCTGCGATTACAAACGTTAACATGTAAAAGGGAGCATCAAAAATATTGAGAAGAATCTTATTAATCAACACATAGAGCCACTCCTGTTCCACAACCTGAGGACCTTTTATTGAAAGTGCCGAAAGAAAAATACTCAAATAATCTTTCGTATCCGAATACACATAAATTCCTACATAACTTCCATAATCCGGCCCTACATCATCACGAAACCCTGCAATAATAACAAGATAAACCGCCAAAATATAAAGCGCCCCTTTGTTCGTTTTCTCGGAATACACTTCGTGAAAACTGAAAATCAACATATAGATGATTGCAATGATATAATATGGGTGCAATAAACTCATTAGACGGATATGGTATTTTTAAATTGATATGAAGTAAAAATAAATCCCGTAAGAATCAAAGGGATAAATAATCTGACTTCCCAGAAAAGCCCTACCATGGCAATCATGACCAGGTAAGGAATGGCAAAGAACAGATATTTTCTGATCAATATTTTTCCTTCATCATTACACAACAGGTAACTGAAATATAAACTTAATGTTCCAAACAGAAGACCGCTTATATTAAAAGGGCTGCTGAAATTATCCAGGAAATAAATTCCTTCCACAAAAGACACATCCTGATGAATCATCATCCTAAGTCCTGCGTAAGGAATAATAAAAGCAACCACCAAAAATATAAGCTCTTTGATGAAAGTAAAATCCTTCTTTTTCAATTTTTCAAAATCAATACACATTGCAGCAAAAAAAGAAATGTTCAGGCATGAAGTTTCTCTTGCCAACGTAGAAATAAATACCACCGCACATAAAAGAATAAAATCTATGGTTTTCCGCTTCTGGAAATATTTCAACGTAAGTAATGCTCCTGAAAGATAAAAGAAAATTGCAATAGAATCACAATTAGTGGGAACATACTGTACAATAACAATAAAAAAAACAGCCAGCAAGTGAATCATTCTCCTGATATTCAAATGTAAAAGAACTCCTGTAGGACTTAATTTGAATAGTGAATGTAAAACAATTGAAGACAGCACAAAAAAGAAACTGTTAATCAAAAAAATACTGTGATAAAACAAAGTTCCTTGTTTTAAAAGAAAGTTCTTCAGAAAAGGAAGGTAATTATTTACGATGAGGGTTACCACCTCTGTAGCATGTACACTCAGATAATTGGGGATTACTCTGTAAGCATATACAGAGGAGAACATAAAGCCCGGAGCCTTCTCCATGGTTTTTAATCTTACATACGAAGATTCAAAGCCATAATAAGACATCGCAAACAGCAAAAACGGGAGTACTGCTACAAATAGAAATCCGTTTATTTTTTCATCATTTTTTGTCAACATATCAAAAACAGATTCTTATTTTTTTAATAATAATTTTGGTTTAAAATACATTTTATCAAAGGGGAACTTTTGCAAAAGTAGAATATTTTTTCATTCTGCCTAGAATATTTTGTTGATTTTCAGCCAAAACTTATCCCTAAACTATTTTGATGTAATCCTTAAAAATTTAAATTTGCAGACTTGATTCAAATGCAATGCATCGCTTTTTTATATTTTTATATTATCTGATTTCCAGAAACAAAATTCTTTCTGTTTTTACAGCATTGGGAATTGCTCTCTTATGTCTATTCTTTGCTTCTAAGATTAATTTTGAAGAAGATATCAATCAGATCATTCCTAAAAATGAAAAATCCGATCTTACGGCAAAGGTGCTTAAACAGCTTAATTTTTCGGACAAGATCATTGTTATCATAGAAAACAAATCCGGTGAAGACAGCTTTCAGCTTTCTGAAACGGCCGATACTTTTTTACAAAAAACAGAGACTTTACAAAAGTATATTGCCTCAATCCAGGGAAAAGTGAATGATAATGAGATTTCTGAAACCTTTGATTTCGTGAATCAAAACCTGCCTTTATTTCTCAATCAAAATGATTATCAAGAGATTGAAAGGAAACTTCAAAAAGATAGCATTGCCAAACAGGTAGAGGATAATTACATCTCTTTGGTTTCTCCTACAAGCCTTGTGACCAAAGAATTTATCAAAAAAGACCCTCTGGGATTAACCTTTCTGGGAATTAAAAAATTAAATGCACTCAATATCAGCAAGGATTTCAAATTGGAAGACAGCTATATTGTAACCAAGGATGGCAAAAACCTTTTGCTTTTTATTGAACCTAAAAATAAAAGTAATGATACAAAATCCAATGAAGCTTTTATTGACCAGCTTAATACCATAAAAGATAACCTGAATAAACAGTTCAAAGGAAAAACAGAGATCAGTTATTTTGGTTCTCCGGTGATTGCAGTGGCCAATGCCAAACAGATCAAAAAAGACATTCAGAATACGGTTGTGATTTCTATGACGGTACTGCTGATTCTGTTGATCTATTATTTCAGGAACTTGTTTACTCCAATTATAGTCTTCCTGCCAACAGTATTCTCTGTTTTACTGGCCTTATTGGTCTTGTATTTTATTAAAGATAAAATTTCGGCCATTTCATTAAGTGTTGGGGCCATCCTTATTGGGATTACCATAGACTATGCCCTGCATATTCTTACCCATTACAAGCATAATAACAATATTGAGGAGCTTTATAAAGAAATCACACAGCCAATTATTTTGAGTAGTGCTACTACAGCTGTTTCCTTTTTATGCTTGGTATTTGTACGCTCCGAAGCCTTAAAGGATCTGGGACTTTTCGCTGCCATCACGGTAATTTTATCCTCTATTACCGCATTGATTATTGTTCCACAGCTTTATAAACCTAAACATACCAAAGAGAAACTTAGCACCAATTTTATTGATACAATAGGCTCATATCCATACGAGAAAAATAAACCTTTGATTATTGGATGTTCCATAATCATTGTAGCATGCTTATTTGGATTCAGACATGTTGGGTTTAATGAAGACATTGGAGATCTGAATTACATTCCGAAAGAAATGAAAATCAGTGAAGCCAAACTCCAAAAACTATCGGATATTACTTCAAAATCCATTTATACGATTTCTTATGGAAACTCAGAAGAACAGGCTTTGGCGAGAAACTCCCAATTAAATACATTCCTGGAACAAGAGAAAAAAGAGGGTAAAATCCTCAGCTATAATTCTATTGGAAGTATTGTCCTGTCGGAAGAAGATCAGCAAAAGAAAATTGAGGAGTGGAAAAGTTTCTGGAATGATAACAAAAAGAATCAAACCGTTTCTGAGCTTATCAGCAATGGGAATAAATTTGGATTCAACAGTTCTGCTTTTGATAATTTTAATGAGGTTTTAAATAAAAACTATTCTACGTTAGGCATCAAAGACTATGAAAAAGTAAAAGCACTTCAGATTTCAGAATTCATGAGCAATGAAAACGGTTTTTATACAGTTTCCAATGTAGTGAAGGTAGATGAGAAAAAAAGAGATGCTTTCATCAAAGATATTGAAAAGAAACATGATGCTATTGCCATTGACCGCCAGCAGATGAATGAAAACTTTTTAGGGTTATTAAAAAGAGACTTCAATACCCTGATTAATTATTCTCTTCTTGCTATCGTCTTAACCATCATTATCTTCTTCAGAAATTTTGAGCTGACTGTTTTGACCATGTTCCCTATTGTACTGACCGGAGTGGTTACTGCCGGAATTCTTTATTTCTTAGGACTGGAATTAAATATTTTCAGTACGGTAGTCTGTACATTGGTCTTCGGAGTGGGTGATGATTTTAGTATTTTCCTTACCCAGGCCATGCAAAAGGAGCACACAACCGGAAAGAATGAGCTTCCTACTTATAGAACTTCAATTATTTTAGCAGTATTTACCACCATTTTATCCATAGGATCTCTGATTTTTGCCAAACATCCGGCTTTGCATTCATTAGCATTGGTTGCCTTGATCGGAATGTTCTCCGTGATTATCATCACTTCTACCCTATACCCATTCTGGTTCAGATTATTAATCACCAACAGAGCAAAAAAAGGACTTTCACCAATAACATTCAGATTATTGATCGTCTCCCTCTTCAGTTTTTTATATTATGGGCTTGGAGGCATGATATTTTCAGCCATAGGAAGTTTCTTTGTGAAAAATTCAAAGGGTAAAACGCTGAACATTATCAAAATTATTTTGGCTAAGTTTTTAACTTCTGTCCTTTATTCGAATCCATTTGTAAAGAAGAAGGTCATTAAAAATCCGAATGAGAACTTCAGTAAACCGGCAGTCATTATTGCTAATCATACCTCTTTCCTGGATACATTAGCTATTGCAATGGCCACTCATAAAATCATTTATTTAGTCAATGATTGGGTATACAAATCTCCGGTCTTCGGAAAACTGGTAAGGGCACTGGGCTTTTATCCGGTTTCCCAGGGTATTGAAAACGGAATGGATAAATTAAAGGAAAAAATAGCACAGGGATATTCTCTTGTTGTTTTTCCAGAGGCAGAACGCTCTTATACCAATGATGTGAAAAGATTTCATAAAGGAGCCTTTTATCTTGCAGAACAGTTTGAGCTGGATATTCTTCCTTTGTATATTCATGGAAATTCTGAAGTACTTCCGAAAGGAGATTTTATTATCTATGATGGCAGCATTATTGTAAAAGTAGGAAATAGAATCAGTAAAGATGATGTAAGCTTTGGTAAAAACTATTCTGAAAGAACGAAAAAGATTAATGCGTATTATAGAGAAGAATTTGCTCAACTGAGAGAAGAGATTGAAGACGAAAATTATTTTAAAAAGCAGTTATTATTAAGCTATCTATATAAAGACAATGAAGTTGTAACAGAAGTAAAGAAAGACTTCAACACCAATAAATCAGCTTATTTTGAACTGAATAAACACATTCCTGCCGATGCCAACATCCTGCATATTGCTGATGATTTTGGACAAAAAGATGCTTTACTCACCCTATATCAGGCCAGTAGAAGAATTTTTTCAAGGATTATAAATGAAGATAAAAGAGCAACTGCTTCTCATAATTATCTGGTAAAAAGGAGAAAGATCAACTATATAAAGGATGTGTCTGAAGTAACGAAAAGCATTGATGTTCTCCTGATTTCGGATGATAATTTTGATCTCAATGAAATTCAAAATCTTCCTGAAACGATCATTTTTATCAATACCACAAAAACAGTAATAGAAAATAAAAATTATATATTAGAATTTAGTTCTGAATCATTAAAAGTATTTAAAACTAAATAATAAATATGAAAAACATATTTTTGTAAACGCTAAAAAGATTCCATGAAAAAAAATATACTTGTCATATATTATTCTCAAACCGGTCAGCTGGAGGATATTATGAGAAATATTGCCAAGCCTTTTGAAGCTCAAAAGGAAGAATATGATATTAACTATTATAATATTAAGTTGAGGGAAGACTTCCCTTTTCCTTGGCCAGGTGATGTTTTTTTCAACACTTTTCCGGAATCTTATTTACAGATCCCCAAAGAAATTGTTCCCCCTTCAGAAGAAATACTGAACAAAAAGTATGACCTCATCCTGTTCGGATATCAGGTTTGGTATCTTACCCCCTCTATTCCGATCATTTCATTTTTGAAGAGCGGCTATGCAGAGCGCATCCTTAAAGACACGCCTGTAGTTACCGTTTCCGGAACAAGAAATATGTGGATGCTCTCACAGGAAAAGCTGAAAGTATATTTAAGAGATTTAAAAGCCCAACTTGTCGGAAACATTGCATTAGTAGACAGACATGACAATTATACCAGTGTACTGACTATTCTCCGCTGGCTGACTACAGGGCAAAAGGAAAAATCCGGACTGCTTCCGGCAGCAGGAGTTTCGGATGAAGAAATTTCAGGTTCGGTAAAATATGGAGAGATTATCAAAAAGCATTTTAAAAACAATGATCTGAACAATTTACAACCGGATCTTGTAAAAAATGGAGCCGTCGAAATCCGCCCGTTTTTAGTACGTGTAGAAAAGGTAGGGAACAAGATTTTCACAGTATGGTCTAATCTGATTATCAAGAAAAAAGAGAAACGTCCATTGCTGATAAAATTCTTTAAGGTATATTTGATGGCAGCGATATGGATTATCTCACCAATCGTTTTGGTATTACACCTGCTTACAACCCCTATATTTTGGTTTAAAAGACAAAAACAAAAAAGATATTTACAAGGAATTAATTTAAAATAGAATGTACGACGTATTTATAACAAAAGCTTCAAAATATTTACCCAATGAACCGGTATCAAATGAGGAAATGGAGACATATCTTGGGCTTATCAATGACGCACCTTCTAAAGCCAGATCACTTATTTTAAGAAATAATAAAATCACGACAAGATATTACGCTTTAGATAAAGAAGGAAACCCTACGCATTCCAATGCGCAGCTTACTGCCAAGGCAATTGAAGGACTTTTTGATGAGAATTTCAAGAAGGAAGATATGAAGTTACTATCCGTAGGCACTACTTCTCCTGACCAGATTCAGCCCTCACATGCTTCTATGGTTCATGGTGAACTGAACATCGGGAAATCTATTGAAATCAATACTGCCACCGGACTTTGCAACTCAGGAATGAATGCCCTTAACTACGGATTCCTCTCAGTACGAGCCGGTGTACAGGAAAGTGCTGTATGTGCGGGTTCTGAAAGAATGTCTGCATGGATGACGGCAGATAAATTCAACCATGAAGCTGAAAATTTAAAATTATTGGAAGAAAGACCTATTATCGCTTTCAAAAGAGAATTCCTTAGATGGATGCTCTCTGATGGAGCTGGTGCTTTCTTACTAGAAAATAAACCGAGAGAAAACGGGATCTCTTTAAGAGTGGAATTCATCGATTTCTATTCTTATGCCCACGAAATCGAGGCATGTATGTATGCAGGATGTGAAAAACAGGAAGACGGAAGCTTAAAATCATGGGCAGATTATCCATCTGATTCATGGTTGAAAGATTCTATTTTTGCCATTAAGCAGGATACGAAAATCCTTGATAAATATATTCTTGTAAAAGGGGCGGAAAGTTTAAGAGCTTCCTTTGACAAACACAATCTTGATCCTGAAAAAATAGACCACGTATTGGCTCACATCTCTTCAGGATATTTTAAAGATGGATTGAAAGAAGAATTTGCTAAAAAAGGAATGGACTTCCCTGCTGAAAAGTGGTTCTACAACCTTTCTGACATCGGAAATATCGGTGCCGGATCTATCTTTGTAGCATTAGAGGAACTCATGAACTCCGGAACATTGAAAAAAGGAGAAAAAATACTTCTTTGCGTTCCTGAGAGCGGAAGATTTGCCTATTCTTGTTCTTTATTAACAGTCTGCTAATGGAAAACAGACTCCCCACATCCGATCAGGGTTTTGTAGAAAGCCTTATTCCACAGCGTGCACCATTTGTTATGGTACATGAGCTATCAGAATATTCTGAAAGCCACCTTATTTCCGGATTTGAAGTAAAGGAAGACAATCTATTCATTCAGGATGGATTTTTTCAGGCTTCTGGATTGATTGAACATCAGGCACAAAGTGTAGCTCTTCATACAGGGTACAAGTATCATTTGCTTGGAAAAGATGCTCCTACCGGATACATTGGAGCCATCAAATCTTTTGAAGCCGCAATATTACCTAAAATTGGAGATCAACTGAAATCTGAAGTAACCATCCTCAATGAAGTAATGGGAGTAACCCTTGTAGACATCATTACTAAATTAAATGGTGAAGTGATTGCAAAATCTCAAATGAAAACCGCTGTAAAATAATTTTAATGGAGATCAGGGAAGAAAATATCATCAATATACACCACTTTTTACCGCATCGCGAGCCAATGCTGATGGCAGACTATATCCTGGAACTGACCAAGGAAAAAGTAGTGACTTCCTTTGAAATAAAAGAAAACAATATCTTTGTTCATAACAATGAATTTGTAGAAGCCGGCTTAATTGAAAATCTGGCCCAAACCTGCTCATCTATCCTTGGACAAAGCTTCTTCGAAAATCCGGAAGCAGATACCAAAGTGATAGGCTTTATCACCAATATCAAAAAGATTGAGATATTCGGACTTCCCAAAGTAAATGACAAAATCATTTCAAAAGCATCGTTGATTTCCCAGTTTGAAAATATCTGCCACATCTTCTGCGAGACCTTTAACAACGAAGAATTGTTGATCAGAGCAGAGATTAACCTGTTTATTCAGGAGGTAAAATCGTAAAAAGAAAGAAAAAGACTATAAAAGCTGTACATTTTGTGCAGCTTTTTTGTTTTACAAGGATTGATATATTCTTTATTACTTTTAATACTATGATCGCAAAGGAAGCACTGATTATTTTTGATTGAGGGTTGTTACCTATAAAACAATTAGGTTTTGGCTAAAGCCAAATGAATTTTATCTTTTTATTTAGGCGGGCTAAAGCCCACCTCTATTGAATTAAAACCCAATAAATTTATCCAAGGCTTCTCTTGCTGAGTGAAACGCCTTTGCGATCAAAAATCCCCATAATGAATGATTCTTTGCGAACTCTTGCGCTAAAAAATACAATCCTTTAAAAGACCCATAAATCATTGTGACTATTTGTGGAGTTATGGGTGACATTTGTGTTTAAAAAACGTCATATTTCACGTGAAACATTCTACAAATCCGTGGAACATTCACTATCAGACAAATACCTTATTCAAACAAAAAAGTGGAACATTTCTGCTCCACTTTACCTATTATTAAAACTAAAATATTAGTATCCGAAGATCTCTTCAAGTGATACCTCCTGGAATTGTCCCATTTTATTGATAGATTCCATATTCAGGTTTTCTTTCTTACCGATAATTGCGGTATTATATTGTACAGGTTTCACTTCTGTATTGTAGAATCCTGTCAACTGAGGCAATGTCAATCCCTGAATCTCAGCATACGTATCTTTTCTCAGGTCATAATCAACGCCTAATTTTTTCAAAGCTAACTGACTGAAGAAAATATTGGTTCTGTTGATCCTGTTGGAAGCAATCTGCTTCAGTGCAGAACCTCTTGCATTTTCAAACTGCGTTGGAATCTGTGGCAACTCAGCCATAAGCTCACTCATTGCATTTACAGCTAAAGGAAGTTTGTTAGACTGCGTTCCAATATAATTGGTAATATAGTTAGCATGTCCTTTTTCTGAAGCATTTGCATAAGAAACATACGCAGAATAAGCTAAAGACTTACTTTCTCTGATTTCCTGGAAAACGATAGAAGATAATCCTCTTCCGAAATACTCATTGAAAACATTGGCTTTACCGAAGTTGCTTAGATTTACAGGACTTCCTTTCGCTACTTTAGCCATTTCCATCTGTACCATGTCATAATTGGTGAAATATACATTCCCTGTTGTGGCAGGTTCTGCATATTCCTTAGCTTTTGCCGGTTGCAGACTTACATTGGTAATATAAGGTTTTACAGCACTCTCCATACCTGCCTGGTCTTGCCCGTAAAGCAATACCTGATAAGGATATTGGTTCAGTGTTTTTACCTTTTTCATTAATTCTGCAGCATCAATACTTTCAAGGCGGGCTTTAGAAATAACATCCGTCATTCTTGAGTCTTTCCCATATTTTGCATAGTTGGAAAGAGCACCCATAATTCTTACTTTATCCTTTTTAGCTACTTCTCTGGCTTCAAGAATTGTTTTTACAGTTTGGCTGTAAATAGCTTTATCCGCTTTTACGTTGGTCATCCAGTGATTCATTAGCTCCACTCCTTTCTTCATATTACTTTCAAGTCCTGATAAAGTAACAGTAGTTTGATCATTAGAGGTTCTGAAACTGTAAGAGATTCCTAACTTATAGAACTCTTCCTTCAATTGCTCCGGAGTATATTTATCTGTTCCAAGGTATTCGAAAAGAGTTCCCGCTAACGAAAGCTCCTTATCATGATCTGTTCCGAAAGGGAAAACATAGCTTACCTGGGCAATCTCATTGTATTTATTCTTTACAAAGCTTACCGTTTTATCTTTTACTTTTGAAGTCTGAATTGCTGTTTTATAATCGATAAATTCTGGTTTGATCTCAGTAACCTTAGTATTTAAAATATCTTTAAGGAAAGGTGATTGAGCCTCTCTGTTCAGCTTAATAGGAGTAATTCCTGGATTTTCTACACGAACAAGCTTATCATTCACTCCTTTTTCTTTGTAAACTACTACATAGTTATCCTTAAAGAAATCATTTGCAAACTTCACCACATCAGCTTTAGTGATCTTTTCATACTGGTTGATCTCATCTAACTCCTGTTCCCACGTTCTTCCTTTAATATAAGAATCATAAAGCTCAGTAGCCAATCCATCAGCGGTTTCCCAACCTTTCATACGCTGAACCTTTTTGTCATTGACAATAGCTTTCAGCATCCAGTCTGGGAATTGACCTTTTTTAACCAAATCAAGCTGATCCAGTAATAATTTCTTAGCCTCATCAAAACTTTGACCATCCTTAGGAGTCACGACTAATCCGAATGTTCCATACATTTTGAATGGAGATTCGTACGCCCCGGCACCTAACGTTTTCTGCTTTTGATTAATATTAAGATCAATTAAACCGGCATCACCTCTGTTGCTTAAAATCTCCGCAACAACATCTGCCAGTCTAGCCTCCTGGCTTCCATAAGAATCTGTTCTCCATGCCATAGTCATTCTTGGCGTAGATGGGCTTTTTACAGTTCTGGAAACAATCTGAGTCATTGGCTCCTCTGTGACCATCTTTTTCATTGGAAGCTCCTTGTATTTGAAAGTCCCGAAATATTGGTCAACTAATTTTATAGTTTTGTCAAAATCAAGATCTCCAACCAGTACAACCGCCATGTTGTTAGGTACATAATAAGTATCAAAATACTTGTGGATGGCTACCATTGAAGGACTTTTCAAATGCTCAGAAGTACCGATAGTCGTTTGCTGTCCGTTCGGATGCTTTGGAAAAAGAGCTTCCATTAATGCATAGTTTACCAAACGGCCGTCGTTATCCTGAGCTCTGTTGTACTCTTCGTACACTGCTTCCAATTCAGTATGGAAAAGGCGAAGGACTAATTCCGAAAAACGTTCTTTTTCAACCCTTAACCATTTTTCAAGTTCATTCGATGGAATATTGTTTTTGTAAACGGTTTCATCCAGCCAGGTATGAGCATTTGTTCCCGTAGCTCCCAGTGAAGAAATAGCTTTATCGTATTCATTCGCAATCGCAAATTTTGAAGCCTCCTGGGAAACCTCATCAATCTTTTTGTAAAGCTCTTTTTTCTTTGCCGGATCTTTTTCAGCTTTATGCTGCTCATAAAGATCAGAGATCTGTTGTAATAAAGCTTTTTCCTTTGCCCAATCCTGAGTTCCCAAGTGGGAAGTTCCTTTGAAAACCATATGCTCTAAGTAGTGGGCCAATCCCGTATTATCACTCGGATCATTATTGGATCCCGTTCTTACCGGAATATAAGTCTGGATTCTCGGAGCATCTTCATTTTTTGCCAGATAAACCTTTAATCCGTTTTTTAGGGTATATATTCTTACCCCTGCCTGGTCGTTCTTTACTGTTTCATAAGTATAGCCCTGGGCATCTGTTAGTTTTTGAGTATCGAATTTCTGAGCCATAGCACTAAGCATACAGAAAAGCGAAACAGAAATAAAAAATTTCTTCATAGTGGTTATTTAATTTTATATTCAAATTTCTAATCCATTAGTCTTATGATATGAGGTACTTGTTACAGTTTACCTAATTATAAACATCCTTCATAAGTATTAACAGTATTTCTTAAGATTTCATTACATCCTATTAGTTAAACATCCTTACCGTAAAAACAGAAAAAAACAAATATTTTTCTCAATATGTGAGATTACAAAACGATTTCACCCTTCATTAAAACGAAGAAAAACGGCAATCAGTTCTATCATTAAATTTTGAATAAAAACTTCATACAACCTTTATTTCAAAGTAATCTTATAATCAAATCAGGTATAATTTTCATATTATGTATTTTCACTATTTTAGCCACCTGATTAAAATAATCAAAAACAGATGAATCCTATTTCATCCGGAACCTAAAAAAATTAAACATTATTCAGATGAAAAAACAAAACCTGCCTCAAGACGAAAGTAATCTGAAATCCGCCAACATGACAGAAGTATTGTATGTAACGGATGAAAATGATAATTACACCACCGCAAACAGTACGGGCTGGGATGCAAAAAAGGCTGCTTTGGATGAATCTATGGAATTGATCTATGAAAGAATTGAAGAAGCAAAGCAAAACGTTGCCAATAATACAGTAAGCCCTATCGTTTATTTTATGGAATTTAATAAAATGGACTTAGGAGTACTGGCCTCTTATGTAGGAATGTGGCAATGGAGGGTAAAAAGACATTTTAAGCCCAACGTATTTAAAACACTAAGTAAAACTGCGCTGAAAAAATATGCCGATGCATTTGGAATTTCAGTCAATGAACTAAAAAACTTCGACGGGAAATAAATAAAGTGATTCGTTCCATTTTATTTACCTATGAAAAAGATATAAACTGCAAATGAAATTAAACTTTGAACACCATCAGACTGCGCATTGCGAAAACGGTGTTGCTTCTAATCTACTGCTTAACAGAGGACTAAAATTAAGTGAACCTATGATTTTCGGGATCGGTTCAGGATTATTTTTTGTCTACCTTCCCTTTTTAAAGGTGAATTTTGCTCCGGGCTTCAGCTATCGTCCGATGCCGGGTGCTATTTTCAGTAAAGCAGCGAAAAGATTAGGAATTAAAATCAAAAGAGAGAAATTCTCCAATCCTCTGGATGCCCAAAAAGCATTGGAAAGAAACTTAGAACAAAATATACCTACAGGACTTCAGGTAGGTGTTTTCAACCTCACCTATTTCCCTGAAGAATATAAATTCCATTTTAATGCCCATAATCTTGTTGTATATGGTAAAGAAGATGGAAAATTCCTTATCAGTGATCCGGTGATGGATTACACCACAACCCTTACGGAAGCAGAACTGGAAAAAGTAAGATATGCTAAGGGAGCGCTTCCTCCAAAAGGACACATGTACTATCCTATTTATATCCCAGAAGATGTTCATCTGGAAGAAGCTATAAAAAAAGGAATCAAAGACACCTGCAAAAATATGCTGGCTCCGGTACCATTGATTGGGGTAAAAGCCATGAGATGGGTGGCAAAAAGTATCCCGAAATGGGCAGAAAAGAAAGGAACAAAAGTAACCAACCATTATCTGGGTCAATTGATCAGAATGCAGGAAGAAATCGGAACAGGAGGTGGCGGATTCAGGTTTATTTATGGAGCATTTCTTCAGGAGGCAGCTGTTATCCTTAAAAATGACGAACTAAAAGAGCTTTCAAAAGAAATCACTTCTATTGGTGATCTTTGGAGAGATTTTGCGGTAGATATCGCCAGAGTGTATAAAAATAGAAACTCTAAAAGCAATATTTACAACGAATTATCGAAGACAATGCTTCATATTGCAGATTTAGAAGAAGCTTTCTATAAAAAACTGAGAAAAGCGATCTGATATGGCAGAGAATATGATTGAGATTAAAAATCTATATAAAAAATACAAAAATTCCGACGAATTTTCTGTGAATGATATCTCTTTGAATATCGACAAAAATGAGATCTATGGAATTCTTGGACCCAACGGAGCAGGGAAAACCACTTTGATTTCCATGCTTTCGGGATTAATTAAGCCTACTTCAGGACAATTCACAATCAATGGGCTGTCTCCACAAAAAGACAGTTTTAAGATCAGACAGATCACAGGAATTGTTCCCCAGGAATATGCTCTTTATCCCACCCTGACAGCCAAAGAAAACTTAATGTTTTTCGGAAGTTTATATGGTTTAAAACATAAGCAACTTACCAAGGCCATTGACGATTCCCTGGAAATTATGGGACTTTCAAAATTTGCCAATAAACAGGTAGGACAGTTCTCTGGAGGAATGAAACGCCGTTGCAACCTCATTGCCGGAACTCTTCACAATCCGAAAGTTTTATTTTTAGATGAACCTACCGTGGGAGTAGATGTACAGTCTAAAAAAGTAATCATTGATTTCCTTTTAGAACTGAATAAAAACGGAACATGCATCATCTATACTTCCCACCATCTTTCTGAAGCAGAAGAATTCTGTACCAAGATTGCTATTATTGACAGAGGGAGAATTCATGCCGTGGGAACTCCTGAAGAACTAGTTTCACAAATTGCCCATGCAGAAAACCTTGAAGATGTTTTCATTTCATTAACCGGAAAAGAATTAAGAGATGTTGTTGTATAAACTGTGGAGAAGTTTTATTAAAGAAATTCTTCTCCTGAAAAGAGATATCGGAGGAATTGTCATTATTTTTGTCATGCCATTGCTTTTGATTGTAACCATTACCCTGATTCAGGATTCTACCTTTAAAAACCTTGAAGGTTCTAAGATTCCAATCATTTTCATTGACAATGATAAATCCGAGGTTTCCAAAAATATAAAAGGCGAACTGGAAAACAGTAAAACATTCCAGCTGCTAACGAATTTCAATGAAAAATCAGCACAGGATGCGGTATTTTCTGGAGACTACCAGATGGCTATCGTTATCCCTGAAGATCTTACGAAAGATTTAAATTCCAATATCGATTCAAAAGTTCAGGCGATTGTAAGTTCATTTGGATTGGAAGGTGATTCTGCAAAAACGAAAATAGAAACTCCGAAAACCAAAGAGATTCATTTGTATTTTGACCCGGCGACCAATGCAGGGTTCAAAAACTCAGTGATGAACTCAGTGAACAAAATGGTTTTTGAGATCGAGAATAAAAAAATCTATAAAGCTTTCCAGGATCAGTTGGGAACAACGGAAAACCTTGAGGAAAATAAAAACCTCATCAGTTTCAAAGAAATCACTCCTAAAAAAGGAGAAATGGACGTTATACCGAATTCTGTTCAGCACAACGTCCCTGCCTGGACGCTTTTTGCTATCTTTTTCATCGTAGTCCCTTTATCCATCAATCTTGTAAAAGAAAAAAGCCAGGGAACAAGCGTAAGAGCGAGAATAAGCCCTACTCCTTACTTCGTTCATATCTTAGGAAAGACATTTACCTATCTTATTATCTGTCTTATTCAGTTCTTACTGATGGTGGCTGTAGGGATCTATCTTTTCCCCTATATGGATCTTCCGGCGTTTGATGTATCCGGAAAAATGTTCCAGCTTGTCACGGTAACCTTATTTGCAGGACTTGCAGCTATTGGATTTGGAGTATTGCTGGGAACCATTGCAGACACTCAGGAACAATCAGCGCCTTTTGGAGCTACATCTGTGGTAGTATTAGCCGCAATTGGAGGAATCTGGGTTCCGGTATTTTTAATGCCTGAATTTATGCAAACTGTAGCCAAGTTCTCTCCTATGAACTGGGGATTGAACGCATATTATGATATTATTTTAAGAAACAGTGGAATCGGCGGGATTGCCAAAGAGCTTGTATTCTTTTTTTTATTTTATTTTTTCACCGTAGCCATTTCTATTTTTTACGAAAGGAAGCTTCATAATATTTAATCTATTTATTACTAATATTGTCAGGAAGTTTCTGACATCCATAAAAACAACACTCAGGAAGAAAAGCATGCAGTCTAACGAAAATATATTAACCTGTACTGAAGAAGTAAGAGTACGATTCAACGAGACAGACCCGCTGGGAATTGTCTGGCATGGTCATTACATCGTTTATTTTGAAGATGGAAGAGAAGCCTTCGGACGCCAGCATGGCCTTACCTACCTTGATATTCAGAATGCGGGATATGTAACGCCTATTGTAAAAAGCACCTGCGAACATTTTCTGCCTTTAAAATATGGAGAAACCTTCAGAATTGTAACCACTTTTGTTAATTCTGTTTCTGCCAAGCTTATTTATAAATATGAGCTTTTCAATCAGGAAGACAAATTGGTATGCAGTGGAGAAACCATTCAGGTATTTTTAGACAGCAACGGAAGTTTATGTCTGTACAACCCGGAATTTTTTCAAGCCTGGAAAGATAAAATGGGACTATCATGAAGAAGGAAACTTATATCACAGACTACAATTGCGTCACTCCTCTTGGTTTTAATGTAGATTCTAACTGGAGGGCACTTTTAGCCGGAGAATCTGGAGTTGCTTTACATAAAATTATAGAAAGTCAGGATGCTTTTTATGCCTCCGGGATCAATTCTGAAAAACTGAATGAAGAATTTGGTAGAATTTTCGATCAAAATAGCCATCAGGAATTTACAAGGCTGGAAAAAATGCTCCTGCTAAGCATGAAACCACTTGTTGAAAAGCATAATATAACTGAAGACACCGCTCTTATTCTTTCTACAACAAAAGGAAATATAAGCTTATTAAAAAATCAAACTGAATTACCTGAAGGCGTTTATCTATCACAATTAGCACAAAAGATTGCGGACTTTTTCGGTTTTAAAACCCAACCTATTGTTGTTTCCAATGCTTGTGTTTCTGGCGTAATGGCTATTGCCGTAGCTAAGAATATGATTCAGGCAGGGAAATATAAAGATGCTTTTGTAATTGCAGGGGATGAAATCACAGAATTTGTAATTTCCGGCTTCAATTCATTTCAGGCTATTGGTTCAGAACCTTGCAAACCTTATGATAAAAACCGTAACGGAATCAATATTGGGGAAGCGGCAGCAGCAGTTTATATCACTACCGAATCTTCCGAGAATGAAAAATTCAGTTTTAAAGTATTGGGGGATTCAGCCATCAATGATGCCAACCACATTTCCGGACCTTCCAGAACGGGAGATGGTCTATACGGAAGTATCCGAAATGCAATGATAGAAGCGAATGTCTCTGCAGAACAAATTGATTTTATATCTGCTCATGGAACAGCAACATTATACAATGACGAAATGGAAAGTATCGCCTTCGGAAGAATGAATCTTCAAAACGTTCCTTTAAACAGTATGAAGGGCTATTATGGGCACTGCCTGGGTGCTTCCGGTCTTCTGGAAAGCATTATTTCTATGGAAAGTGCTCTTCAAAATATCTTGATCCCCTCTAAAAATTTTGAAGAAATGGGAGTCTCTCAACCGTTGAATATTATCAGAGAAAATCAGACTGCAACGATTAAATATATTTTGAAAACAGCTTCTGGCTTTGGTGGGTGTAATGCGGCGATTGTTTTGGAAAAATGCTAAAATGAATATGATGAAGAAAATAAGCAGCTGCACTATAGAACATTCAAAAATAACCGTTGATGGAAACCTTATTTTTGAAACTGAAAATAATACATTCCCGGAATTTGCTAAAGAAGCCTATAAAACTTTAGAACTCAGCTATCCGAAATTTCACAAAATGGATCATTTGAGTAAATTGGCCTTTCTAGCTGCCGAAATGATTTTAAAAGAGGAAGATCACAGCAGAACAGCGCTGATTTTTGCTAACAAATCATCGAGTCTGGATACTGATTTCAAGTATCAGGAAAGTATCAATTCTCAGGAAAACTACTTTCCCAGTCCGGCAGTCTTTGTTTATACCCTGCCTAACATTTGTGTAGGGGAAATCAGTATTAAACACAAAATGCAGACTGAAAATGCCTTTTTTGTTTTGGATGAATTTGATGAAAAATTTTTAACCGATTATAGCGAACAAATCCTTCAATCCGGAAAAGCGGATAAAGTATTATGTGGCTGGGTTGAATTATTTCAGGAAAATTACAAAGCTTTTGTATATTTGCTAACCTTGTAAAAATGTAACAATATAACAATGTAGAAATGTAACAATTTTAGATATTGGTAAACTGTTACAATGATACATTGGTAAATTAATTAAATTATGGAAAACTTAAAAACTGAATTGAAGCACAAAATTATCGAAGTTCTTAACCTTGAAGACGTTTCTGTAGAGGAAATCAAAGATACAGATCCTTTGTTTGGAGGTGGATTAGGATTAGATTCTATTGATGCTTTGGAATTAATCGTTCTTCTTGACAAAGATTACGGAATAAAATTAGCCGATCCTAAAAAAGGAAAGGAAATTTTCCAATCTATCGATACCATGGCTAAATTCATCGAAGACAACAGGACAAAATAAATTGATATAATAGTTTAACGGTGTATCAATGTAGTAATAATTGATAAACTGTTACATTGATACATTGTTACATTATTTAATAGAATGAGTCAAAAAATTGCCATAACAGGAATGGGCATCATTTCCTCCATCGGAAACAATGTGGAGGAAAATTTTATTTCATTACAATCCGGAAAACATGGTATTTCAGATATTCAAATGTTTGAAACCCGTCATGCCGGAGCTATTAAAACTGGTGAAATAAAATTATCTAATGAGGAACTTGTACAGAAACTTCAGCTTAGTGAAGATAACAACATAACAAGAACTTCTTTATTAGGAATGGTTGCTGCGCAAGAAGCTGTAGAAAGTGCCGGAATCTCAGACATCAACAGTTACAGAACCGGACTGATCTCCTCCACCAGTGTCGGAGGAATGGATATTACCGAAAAATACTTCTATTCTTACGAAGACTTTCCTGAAAAGCAAAAATACATTGACGCTCATGATGCCGGAAATTCTTCATTGGCTATTGCCGATCATTTAGGAATAAAAGGCATGGTTTCTACCATCAGTACAGCTTGTTCATCTGCAGCCAATGCCATTATGATGGGAGCCAAACTTATTAAAAACGGAGTCTTGGATCGTGTTATCGTTGGGGGAACAGATTCCCTTTCAAAGTTTACATTAAACGGTTTTAATACCCTAATGATCCTTACAGATTCTTACAATACTCCTTTCGATAATGATAGAAAAGGGTTAAACCTTGGTGAAGCAGCCGCTTTCTTAGTGCTTGAATCCGAAGAAGTTGTTAAAAAGGAAAACAAACAGGTACTTGCTTATCTTTCCGGATATGGAAACGCTAATGATGCTCATCACCAGACCGCATCTTCAGAAAACGGACAAGGCGCATTCTTAGCAATGCAACAAGCTTTAAAAATTTCAGGCTTGAAAAAAGAAGACATCGATTATATCAACGTTCATGGAACAGCAACTCCTAATAATGATTTATCTGAAGGAATTGCCATGATCAGAATATTTGGAGAAGATAATGTCCCTGAATTCAGCTCTACAAAAGCATTTACAGGACATACATTAGCTGCCGCTGCCGGAATTGAAGCTGTATTTTCAATTTTAGCAATGCAGCACAGTGTAATCTTCCCGAACCTGAATTTCAAAACGAAAATGGAAGAATTTAATCTGACACCTGTTACTGAACTGAAGGAGAAAAATATCCATCATGTTCTTTCCAATTCATTTGGATTTGGTGGAAACTGTTCAACCTTAATTTTCTCGAAATCATGAGTGCAGTATACATTAACAGTGCATCCTGTATCTCAGTTCAGGACACTTTAAATGAAAATATTCTTCAGAATCTTAAGCCGGAAAATTCGGTAAAGCTGGTTAAAGCCATAGAACCTAATTACAAAGAGTTCATTCCTCCAGCTATGATCAGGAGAATGTCCAAAACTGTAAAAATGAGCTCTGTAGCATCACATTACGCTTTAAAAGAAGCCGGAATTGAACAACCGGATGCTATTATTGTAGGAACCGGTATGGGATGTTCACAGGATTCTGAAAAGTTTCTGAAAAACGTAATTGATAATCATGAGGAGTTTTTAACCCCTACATTTTTTATCCAATCCACTCATAATACCGTGGCTGGTCAGATTGCGCTGGGATTACAGTGCCATGCCTACAACTTTACCTACGTTAACACCTCTTCATCACTGGAGTTTTCATTTTTGGATGCACAACTTCAGATCAATGACGGTGAAGCTGAAAATGTTCTGGTTGGATCTACTGATGAGCAAACTGACAGAACAATGGAACTTTACTGTCTGAATAATACAATTAAAAAAGAATCAGATTTTCCTGTGGATTATCTGCATTCTACTACCCATGGTGTTATCTGGGGAGAAGGAGCAAGCTTTTTTGTTATTGGAAAAGATAAAACAGAAAATTCCTATGCAAAACTGACTGATATTAAAATCAGTAATAGAGTGGAACTGCAAGAGACAACAGTTTTTATACAGGATTTTTTAACAAAGAATCATCTTTCAGCACAAGATATTGATGCTGTAATTTTAGGGTTCAGTGGTGATGCAGACTCTGATCTTTATTACAAAAAAGCTATGGACTTGTTTCCAGATTCTGCCTTATTGTATTACAAACACCTGAGTGGGGAATTCAATACGGCGAGTGGTTTTTCCACGTTTATGGCTTGTCATATCCTTAAAGAACAGCAAATTCCGGAAATAATGATGATTAACTCAGAGAGAAAAGAAGAAGTGAAAAATGTACTTCTTTACAATCATCTCGCAGGCAGCGATCATAGTTTGGTATTGCTGGAAAGAGCATAATTAAGATACTACCCTACAACATAATTGTTGTTCTGTCATTCTGACGAAGGAAGAATCTATACTTTTGTATTTCGGATTCCTTTCGTAGATATAGGTAACATCCTGAATGACAGTACGAATGTAGTTAGGAATCGTCAATCACGAACTCAAAAATAGTACATCATGAAACATTATTCATTCATCCTATTTTATCTCTTCTGTAACGTTTTTATCTATGCGTTTCAGGGAAGTTTTTGGGTGTATATTGCATGTTTCCTAGCCTTTTCTGCCGTAGTGGTTTGGGGATCCTTTGCTATTGAACTGGGATATTTTGTCAACAGTATTACTCATAAAAGAACAAAAATTAAGGAAGTTGCCCTCACTTTTGATGATGGTCCTACTGAATTCACTCCTAAGTTTTTAGACTTACTTAAAGAACATGAAATAAAGGCAACTTTTTTCTGTATTGGAAAACAGATTGAAAAATATCCTGAAACATTTCAGAGAATTATTAATGAAGGACATGCCATTGGAAATCATACTTTATCCCATTCCAATTCAACCGGCTTTTTATCGACTTCAAAAATGATTGCAGAGATTGAAAACTGTGATGAAGTTATGAGAAATATTGGGAACCTGCGAACAGATTTATACAGGCCTCCTTTCGGAGTTACCAATCCGAGCATTGCCAAAGCGATACAGCGAACTCATAAAATCAGCATCGGCTGGAACGTCCGTTCTCTGGACACCATTACTGATGATGAAAAGAAAATCTATAAAAGAATAACTAAAGGTCTTAGAAAAGGAAGCATTATTCTTCTTCACGACACCTCAGAAAAAACGTATCGTGTGCTGACAGATTTATTAGTATTTTTGGCGGATAAAAAGTATTCAACCTTTACCGTTGATTCCATTACAAATTCAAGAAAAAATGATTAAAAATATTGCTTTTGGAGCATTTTTATTAATTTCCGGTTTCTTTTTTGCCCAAAACACGGCAATGTCAGGAGCAGAGGCTAAAGCATTCGTATCGAAAGTTTCAGCAGACACCAAGGAAATTAAAACTTTGCAGAGTGATTTTACCCAGACTAAAAAAATGGATTTTCTGGATAAAAGCATTGTTACTTACGGAAAAATGTCTCTACAGACGCCCAATATGCTAAGCTGGAAATACACCAAGCCTTATCAGTACAGCATTGTTTTTAAAAGCAATAAGATCTACATCAATGATCAGGGGAAAAAATCATCTGTAGATGCTAAGAGTAAAACTTTTGAAAAGATCAACAAACTGATTGTTGGAAGTTCAAACGGAACCATGTTCAATGATCCGGAATTTACAGTAACGTATTTCAAAAACGGGAATTACAATGTGGCGAAGTTTGTTCCGAAGACTTCTCAGCTGCTCAAATATATTAAGCAGATTGAACTTTATTTCCCTAAAAACCAGTCTACGGTTTCCCAAGTGAATATGACCGAAGCGTCCGGGGATACTACCAATATTGTTTTTAAAAATACCAAGATCAATGCTTCGATTCCTGCGTCAGAATTTACTTTATAGCCTTATTCTGATATCGGCTATTTCTTGTAAGACCTATAAGCTTACTGATATAAAACCGGTACCATCAACGGAAAAAACTGTTGAAAATCTTTACTTTTCGTCAGCTGAAGATTATGTCTACAAATGTCAGATGGATATTTATAAAAATCATGTAAGTGGTATTCTAATTGTCAAAAAATTGAATGAAACAACACATCGTGTTGCATTAACTTCGGATTTTGGGAATAAACTGATTGATTTTGAAATCTCAGATAACGATTTTAAACTCAATTATGTACTTCCTGATCTGGATAAGAAAATTGTCATTAATTTCTTGAAAAATGATTTCCAACAGCTGTTAAAGAGACAATATCCGGTGAATGAAAGTTTTGAAAATGAAAATGCTAAAATCTTTCTCTCTAAGATTAATAATAAAAGCTATTATCTGTTCTTCAACAAAGAAAATAATTTGCTGAAACAGATCATTTACACGAAAAATAATAGGGAGAAAATCGATTTTACTTTTGATGCAAAAAAGCATATCTTCGCAGACAGCTTAAACTTACAACATAAGGATTTTAAGATCAATATAAAACTATTTCAAATAACCGAAACTGAATAAATTACACATGAAGAAAATATATTTCCTGTTTTTTGCATTACTATCAACTTTGTCTTTTGCACAAGTAACTTTCAATCCGGGAATCAGATTAGGAGCTAATATTTCGCACGTTTCTAACGGACCTGCATATGATTATTTTTATTACAATGACAACCAAGGATATCATTATGGAAGTAATGTTTATGATATCAAATCAAAGGTTGATTTTTATGTAGGCTTCCAGGCAAACATCCGGTTTGCTAAATTCTATGCTCTCCAGCCGGAAATTTATTATACACGCCAGGGAGCAAAATTTGAGAGCCAAAGCCCAACCGTAGCTTCTAAAACAGTCACTTTATCATATGTAGGAGCAGCTGTAGTGAATAAATTTTATTTTGATAAATTTAATATTCATTTTGGCCCAACTTTGGAATTGTTGACTGATCATAAGGATATTGACTCTCCTACAGAAGCTGATCTTGGATTATTATTCGGTACGGGTTATGATATTACTAAAAATATTGGTGTAGAAGCCCGAATTAAAAAAGGTTTTGTACACATTAATAATGACCATACCAATGTAACATTCCAGCTTGGTGTTTATTACACATTTAATCTTAAAAAATAAGATCATGCAAACCATTCTTACAGATTTTTATACACTTACATCATACGAAAAGGCAGACAACGGAAGTTTTATCGCTCATATCCATTTAAATAAGGATCATGATATTTTTAAGGGACATTTTCCAGGAAACCCTGTAACTCCGGGAGTTTGTATGATGCAGATCATTAAAGAACTGACCGAAGAATTTACAGGTTCAAAATTATTTTTAAAAACAGCCTCCAATGTAAAGTTTATGGCGATCATTAATCCTTTTGAAACTCCTGATCTGAAACTTCAGCTGGATATTACGGAAGATGATGAAGATGTTAAAGTAAAAAATGTAACCTCTTTTGGCGAGACTATTGCATTGAAATTGTCTGTAAACTATAAAAAATTAATGTCATGAAACTTATTTTATCCTTCGTAGCGGCATTTTTATTTTTCTTTCAGTCTGATCTTGAAGCACTGAGAAACAGCTATGCCAAGGCAAATGATTCCAGCACGAATACATCCAGTTTTATTGAAATTGCAGAAAAACAATCTGGTTCTGATCCGGTAACTTTAGGCTATAAAGCGGCAGCCAAAATTATGGAAGCCAAAGTCTCTAAAGGAAATAGAAAAGCTCTTGTAAAGACAGGAGCTACCAACCTTGAAGGAGTCATCAAAAGCAATCCCAATAATGCAGAACTTCGTCTGATCAGATTAAGCGTTCAGGAAAACATTCCTAAAATTGTAGGATACAGAGGAAGCTTAAAAGATGACAAAGCATTTCTTTTGAATAATTACAGTAAGCAGAATACCGCTTTAAAAAACTATATCAAAAGGTTTGCAATGCAGTCTAAAACCATGACCGAGGCGGAAAGAGCCAATTTAAAATAAAAACATGTCCCTTGCTGAAGTACAGAATGCAATTTCTGAAAGGAAAATCTGCGTTTTAATACCTACCTACAATAATGAAAAGACCTTAAAAAGGGTCATTGACGGTGTTCTGGATTACACCGAAAGTATTATTGTCGTGAATGACGGTTCTACCGATTCTACCCCTCAGATTCTGAGCCAATATCCTCAGGTCACAATAATCTCCTTACCTGAGAACAAAGGAAAGGGAAACGGGCTTAAAACAGGCTTCAGAAAGGCAAAAGAATTAGGTTATAACCATGCCATCACTATAGATTCTGATGGGCAGCATTATCCGGATGATATTCCTGTATTTGTAGAGGCTCTTCTTCAGGAAGATGAAGAGGTTATTTTGATTGGAAACAGAAATATGTCTCAGGATGGCATTCCAAAGAAAAGCAGTTTCGGAAATAGGTTTTCTAACTTCTGGTTTTGGTTTGAAACCGGAATTAAACTGGAAGACACGCAATCCGGGTATAGACTCTATCCTTTGCATAAAATTCCAAAAAAATATTTTACCCCTAAGTTTGAATTTGAAATTGAGATCATTGTAAGAACTGCCTGGAGACATGTTCCGGTAAAAAATGTTCCGATAAAAGTCTTATATGATCCTGCAGAACGTGTTTCTCACTTCAGACCGTTTAAAGATTTTACCAGAATCAGTATTCTGAATACTATTTTGGTAACCATCACCCTATTCTACATTATTCCGAGGAACTTCGTGAATAATTTCAAAAAAAAAAGCTTTAAAAGGTTCATAAAAGAAGATGTACTGGAAAGCGACGGAACTAACCGTACCAAAGCTTTTTCCATTGCACTTGGAGTTTTTATCGGACTTTCTCCTTTCTGGGGATTTCAGACTTTACTTGTGATCAGCTTATCTGTCCTTTTTAAACTGAATAAAGTGCTGGCATTTGTAGCTTCAAATGTGAGCCTTCCGCCCTTTATTCCTTTTATTATTGCCGCCTCTTTATTTCTGGGTGCTCCTTTTGTTGATGGAGACAGTAATTTCCTTAGCCAGGATCTTAATTTTGATTTGATTAAAAATAATTTGCTTCAATATGTGATTGGAAGCTTTATCCTGAGCACCACACTATCTGCTATCGCCGGAATAAGTACTTTTCTTTTCCTGAATAAATTGAATCCTGAGAATAATTAGCTTAAAAGAAAAGCCCCGAAAATATTCCGGGGCTATTTACTGATTTTTTTATTGGTTTTATTAAGATATTTTTCAATCATTTTCTGATCCGGAACAGTCGTTATTTCTTTAGTAAGAGCCTTTTCAAATTCTATTTTTGCTTTTGAATATTCTTTTTTGTGATAATAATATTTTCCACTCAAAAAATATCCTTTCCAGAAATCCGGATTTAAAGACTCATAAGAAGGAATAAAATCATCCGTTAATTCCATATTCTTCTTTTCTGTAGCCTCAATTATTTCTTTACTCAGCATTCTATACAATTCATAACTTTCAAATTCTTCAGAATCTACAAAAGGATCTCGCGGAATATTCAATTGTGACTTTGAGAATTTATCGGGCTGTAACGTTTTGCCTGAAAATATTTCATTGAGATCATAGCACACAAATTCTCCTAACTGATAGGGATTGGATGATACCCAAGCCAGTTTCTTTTCAGGTGAAAATATAACAGCATGATGAGCTAAAAGTTGATTTAAAGCTTTCTCATTTCCATAACCTATGCTTTTATCTGTTAAACCGGAACGGTTTCTTAAAATAGCAGCTATTTTTTCCGGATTCAACTGTTTTTCTTCCTGTAAAAGTTCCTGTAATTTTTCATAACGGTATGCCGAGTGGCTCTCTTCAATCTGCCTTTTATTTTTAGTATCCTCTTTATAAGTATCAGACTGAAAATGATTGGTGCAAAGCACTTTACTTGTGTTTTGAACTCTATATACTCCGAAGTTTTTCGGTGAGACTTCAATAATTATTGCATTTTTATCATGAGCACTTCCTACTAAAATGGATTCTGAAACAAATACATGTCTTTTTTTAGCAATAGCAATCGCTTCATCTATGTTTTTAGCATATTGCAGGATTTCTCTAGTCACCAGAGAAATAGGTGTTTTCGCCGTCAGAGGAATCCTTGATTTTCCAGCATTGATCGTTACGGTTATTCCCTCTTTATTCATTCCGGAAACTACACCGATCATTCCCGGCCAGCTTACTGACATATAAGGAAATCCGTCTTCCGGTTCTACAAATTCAACCAGCTTATTTTGGGCAAACTCGTCTCCTACGTAAAAATCGAAATTTCTTCCGATAAGCATATTCCCATCTTCCGTATTCTCGTTCCAGACCGCCAGAGAAGTACAACCTACCATTGCAAGATCCTGCATCGCATGCCCAATATCATGAGCTCCATGCAGATACAGATTTCTCAGATATCTTGGTGCAATAAAATCATACCGATCAGATGAATATTGTGACAACCCATACAATTCTGCCTGATAATCTTCTCTTACATTGAGATACATTTTACGATTGTACCACTTTAAGAAGGTATTTAAAAGTTTCTGCTTAAATTTTGAAGGAACAAAGCCTTCTACTTTGGAGAAGAAAATTTCCTCCTGCTTCTGCATCAGATCCTGAGTTAACGCTCCGTTGTTATACCCTAATTGCAATGGGTTTCCTTTAATATAAAGCTCCCAAAGCTGTTGTTTATTTTTGGTGAGAACATTTTGATTATAGCTAAAGGTACTGTCATTGATCCTGGTAACCTTCGGAATTTCCAATGCATATTGTTTGACATCAGGAAGGTGATGAATAGATTTTGATACTCCACAAGAGCTCAGGAGAAAGAAAAAAAGGAAGGAGATAAGAACCCTTTTATATGACAGATGTTGGATATTAGTTTTTTTCACGATTGTCTTAATTAAGTCATTGAGTGCAAGCGACTGTCAATCGTTTCTTTTCCCAGAATTTCAGCACAGGTATTGAATGCACCTATGGTTACTCCCAAAATTCCGTGCATATTCACAGATTGACCTGTAAGAAACAGATTATCAATTTTTGTACGGGGAGAAACCATGGTTTTCAGAGGATTCTCTGAATTTTTCATATACCCGTACATATTTCCTTCAAAACTTCCGATATAATCCCGGTAAGATAAGGGAGAAGAGGTATATATTCGTTGGATAGCATGTCTCAAACCCGGAATTTTCTTTTCCAGAGCGTCAATCATTTTTTCAGTCTTTTCCAGCTTGAAGCCTTCATACTGTTTTCCTCTTTCATGCTCATCAGCTACGGTATTGACCGTATTTTCCCATTGTTTAACCTCATCAAAATCCATATAAGAAATAGCTGTTAGACTTTCTGCAAAAACAGAATTTTGTTTTGAGGGGGTGGATGAAAGCATATAGGTCTCCGGCCAGGCTTTTTTATGATAACGATAGGCATTCCAAACCTGCTCTTCTGAGGAATAATGATAAATATTATAATTAAAATTCGGTAGACAATGAGGTTTTAAAACAATGTAAACACTGAAACATGAGGAAACCGGCTGCCAACTTAAAACTCTGTTCAGAAAAGATTTTTTCAGTCTTTCTTCTCCAATCAGCTTAATGGCAGAACGAATTTCAATATTGGAAATAAACTTCTTTGCGGCATATTCTTTCCCTGTCTTTGTCTTTACAGAAGTCAGTATATTATTTCCATTAAAAATAAATTCAGAAACTTCTGAATGTTTGTGAACTTCAGCCCCATACTGACGAAGTTTTCGAATGAGCAATCTGGATATCTGACTCCCTCCTTTTACACATTTATAGGCACTTTGTATGTAAGAATTCACCGTTAAAGCATGAACGTAAAAAGGAACGTTTTCCGAATCTCCGGCATACAGGAAATTAGATCCTAATAAGACTGCCTGGAGTTTTTTATTCTGGGTTACAGATTCAACGAATCTTTTGGTATTTAAATGCAGGATCTCCTCATTGTAATTATCCTTTCCTACTACATGATACCTTGGAAACTGGCTGCATACATATTGAATCTCTTCACAATAATTTTCAAGATTTTCTTTTTCCTCAGGAAAACAGACCGATAATTGTTCTACAAAGTTTTGATAGCCCTGAGCATGCGGATATTCAACAGCATCATCTCCAAAGGAAATTCTGTCATACCCGTCCTCATCCATTTGCTGAAGTTCCAGATCATCCATAATCTCAAGATAGGAGAAAAAACGGTGCAGGTTCTGCCCTTTTGAAAGGCCACCCAAATAATGCACTCCTGTATCAAAAATAAGCTTATCTCTTGAAAAAGTCTGAAGATTACCTCCATACTGATTGTTTTTTTCCAGCACGCAAACCTTCAGGCCTTCTTTCGCTAAAACAAGAGCTGAAACAAGACCTCCCAATCCGCTGCCGATTACAAGTATGTCATATTCTTTTTTCAAAGGAGGATGTGCTTTTTTTAAATTAAGAAATTTGGATATTATTTTATGATTATTGTACAGGAAAATCCTATTTGAACAATATCATTTTTGAATTTCACTTCCTTAATATTTTTGAGTTTTTATTAGTTTTTAGGGAATAAAAATAGAAAAATTAATCAACATCATCCCAAAAATCAAAATAATTAAACCATTGAAGCGGATATTTTTTAAGCATGGTTTCAAGATTCTGAACGTAAGACTGTAAAAGCCCCTGAGAATCCCGGTTCTTGATATTCTGTGCTACTCGTGCATACAAATGGTAATGAAGGTTCTTTTCTTTCATCACATAAACATATACCACAGGTACTCCCAAACGGGAAGCAATGAGGAATGGTCCGGCCGGAAATTTGGCACTTTTTCCTAATAATTCGGCTTCCAGAAATTTTGATCCTTCAAAGTAACGGTCTCCCGTAAAACAGATCAGTTCATTATTGGACAAAGCCTGATTGATCTCAAAGATATGCGACATATCTTCTTTGACATAGATGAATTTAATAGTACTCTTTTTTACAGAAACACTCTCCAGATATTCCTTGATGACGGTAACTTCCTGATCTGTAGTGACCAGGTTAATTTGACAGTCAAAATCAATGTCTGCAAAGAAATGTTCTGCTACTTCAAAATTTCCGATGTGAGCACTGATAAGAACTCCACCTTTCTTAGCAGCCAAAAGATTTCTCAGGTTTTCAATACCGTCAAATTCATAGGTATATTTCTCTCTCAAACCTGCAGAAATAGCCGTTTTATCGATCAGAACCTGTCCAAAGGTGAAATAGCTTTTAAAAATAGAGCGCTTAGCCTTCCAATAGCTGAAATTCAGTCTTTTTTGGAAATAATAGAGAATGTATTGGTTGCTTTTTTTCTGAAACAGAACGTAATAAGCAGCCACAAGGTACAATACGAGATATGAACTTCTGATTCCGATATTTCTAATACACCAGACGAATATCCTGTAGCCCAGCACCGTCCCTTTAGATTTACCTTTCCACTTGTTCATACATACAGTTTGCTAATATAAAAGAGTACCAATGTAACAATATCTCTGAGTATCCTCTTCTATTATTACATTGGTACATTGTAAGGAATATAGATTATTTAATAACTATGCCTTTTTTGCAACGATCTTATTTTCAATCGTTGTGTAGAAATCATCAAATGTTACCATTTTCTTGAAGTCTGCTTCTCCTAATTTCACTCCGAAATTGGATTCAATCACTACGACCATGTCAATATAATCCAAGCTGTCTAGTCCTAGTGTATTTTTAAGGTTGGCATCATTACTGATTTCATCTCCGTCAACTTCAAATTCGTTAACCAGAAAATCATTAACAATAGCAACAATTTTTTCCCTTTCCATGTTTTTAATCAAATTTTTTAACTATTAATGCAGAATTAGTTCCCCCGAACCCAAAAGAATTCGACAAAAATACATCAATTTTTTGATTTTTTGTTTTGGAGACTAAATTTATATTTTGAGCCTCATTATCAGGGTTTTCCAGGTTAATATTCGGAGCTACAAAATCATTCTGCATCATCAGAATTGAGTAAATAACTTCACTTGCACCAGCCATCCAGCACTCGTGTCCCGTCATGGATTTCGTAGAGCTTACAGGAACTTCGCTTCCAAAAATCTCATAGATAGCTTTCGCTTCATTGGCGTCACCAATTGGAGTAGAAGTAGCATGAGCGTTAATATAATCGATGTCTGAAGCTTTCAATCCGGACTGTTTCAAAGCTCTATCCATCGCTAAAGCCGGTCCGTCAACATTTGGAGTTGAAATATGTCCGCCATTGGATGAAAAACCATATCCTATGATTTCAGCAATGATAGGAGCTCCTCTTCTTTGGGCAGATTCCAGACTCTCAACGATTAAAGAAGCGGCTCCTCCACTCGGAATCAAGCCGTCTCTTCCGGCATCAAAAGGTCTTGATGCTTTTGTAGGGTCTTCCTCTCTTGCTGAAAAAACACCTAATCCATCAAAGCTTGCCATAGAGTATTTGTTGGTTTCCTGAGCCCCACCACAAATGATCATATCCTGAAAACCGTTCTTAATCATCATGTAAGCAAGCCCTAAGGAATGTGAACCACTTGCACAGGCTGCACTGATGGTAAGATTGATCCCTTTTAGTTTAAAGATCGTAGAAAGGTTCATCGTTACTGTTGAGTTCATTGATTTAAAGATCGCTCCTGATCCCATCAATGTAGTATCTTTCTTTTCCCTTGCAATGTCGATAGATTCTACCACTGCTTGGGAAACACTGTCATTTCCATATAAAATCCCCACTTCATGGGCATCTAAAAAAGTTTCATCAAGATTGGCCTGTTTCAGGGCATCAAGGGTAGCAAGATAAGCATATTCACTTTCTTCTCCCATGCTTACACGCTGGCGTCTGTTCAGGAGATTCTTTAAATCAGGTTTTGGAACTACTCCTGTAAGTCCTGATCTGAAACCGAACTCTTTTCTATCCTGATCTAAAACAATACCGGATTTTCCTTGATATAGGGATTCCCTGACCTCTTCTAAAGACGTCCCGATGCAGGAATAAATTCCCATTCCGGTAATTACAACCCTATTTTCCATTTGTATATATTGAATTTAACAATGTATCAGTCTAGCAATGTAACAATATTTTCATTGGGATCCAATCAACATTGGTACACTGGTACATTGGTATATTGTTAGATTATTTACGAGTAAATTCCGCCGTTAATATTAATCACTTCTCCTGTGATGTATGAAGATTTCCTGGAAGCTAAAAATGCGACAAGATCTGCAACCTCTTCTGCTTCTCCAAACCGGTTGGCAGGAATCATTGCCTTCAATTCATCTTCACTAAACTCCTGAGTCATATCTGTTCTGATAAATCCTGGAGCGACTGCATTTACCGTAATATTTCTCTTAGCAACTTCCTGAGCAAGAGCTTTTGTAGCGCCCACCAATGCTCCTTTAGCCGCAGAATAATTGGTCTGGCCGGCTGTTCCTTTTACTCCGGATACTGAAACCATATTGATGATTCTTCCGTATTTGTTGCGAAGCAGCTTTTGAATAAAGAAATTAGTAACATTGAAGAAACCATCTAAACTTGTATTGATTACGGTATTCCAGTCTTCTTTCTGCATCCACATAAATAAACCGTCTCTTGTAATTCCAGCGTTGTTAACGATAACTTCTACCAAAGCTTCAGGATTATTGTCCTGCCATGCTGTTAATATCTGCCGTACTTCTTCGGTATTTCCTACATCAAATTTAAGAATTTCTCCTGTCGCCCCCAATTCTTCTACTTGAGCCAAAGTTTCCTTTGCCGCAGCTTCATTGGAAGTGTAGTTAATGAGTATGTGGTAAGTCTTCTCTTCAGCCAGTTTTATACAGATTGCTCTCCCGATTCCTCTGGAGCCACCTGTTACAATTGCACATTTCATGCGTTAGTGTTTATTTTGTTTTAGTTTTTTTAAGTTACCTTGTTTTTCTTTTTTATAGACAATCTACTATTGTTAATAGTTACATTGCTTTTAAATATTTCTTTACTTCCTCCAGATACGGATACATTACCATATCATCTGAGAATGCAGGAATTATTTTTCTGATCTCATCGTATAATTCTTTTGTAGACGATGAAATTTCATTCTGAAAACCAAGATATTCTATAGCCTGAACAATGGTAATCGCTTCAATCGCCAGTACTTCAAAAGCATTTTCAATTACTTTTCTGCAGATTACTGCAGCATTGGTTCCCATACTAACCACATCCTGATTGTCATTATTATTTGGAATGCTGTGAACATACATGGGATTTGACAACATTTGACTTTCTGCTGTAGTAGATGTTGCTGTAAACTGAACGCCCTGCATTCCGAAATTGAACCCTAATTTACCTAAATTTACAAAAGGAGGCAAAATTTCATTGATTTTAGCATTCAAAAGATAGTTTAACTGTCTTTCTGCAAGCATTGTAAGTTTTGTAACCACAATTTTTAATTTGTCCATTTCCAGAGAAATGTAGTCTCCATGGAAATTTCCTCCGTGGTAAACATGCTGATCTTCTACATTAATAATCGGGTTATCATTGGCAGAATTGATCTCATTTTCAAGAACTTTCTCCGTATATTCTAATGTATCTAATACCGGACCTAAAATCTGTGGTACACATCTTAAAGAATAATACTCCTGTACTTTTTCCTTGAATACCTTTTCCTGTTCTTCAAAATGGGTATACAGATGATCTGCTCTTTTTCTGATCAATTTACTGTCAGCCAGGTGAGCACGCATCTTTTCTGCTACTTTCTGCTGACCGTAGTGTCTTTTTGTTCCGTTTAATGCTTCTGATAAATGATCGTCATAAGCCTGAACAATTTCATTAATGGCGCAAGAAAGCTTAATAGAAATATCTGTTAACTGATTTGCTTTATAAGCATTTACAATACCAATTCCTGACATTACGGAAGTTCCGTTCATCAGGGCAAGTCCTTCACGGATCTCCACCTGAATTGGTTTCAGCTCTTCGATTTCAAAAACCTCTTTGGTCAGTTTTCTTTCTCCTTTATAGAAAACTTCTCCTTCGCCTATTAGCACCAAAGCAAGGTGAGCCAGCTGGACAAGGTCACCACTTGCTCCTACTCCTCCATGTTCAAAAATTAATGGAGTAATATCTCTGTTGATTAATTCCTGAAGAAGATAAATAACAGATTCATGCACTCCTGAATTTCCTAATGATAAAGTATTCATTCTGGCCAGCATACAAGCTTTCACTTCCTGGGCAGGCAAAGGGTTTCCGATTCCGGAAGAGTGGCTTCTTATCAGGTTATACTGAAGCTGGTGAGTATCCTCATCACTGATCTTGAATTGTGCCATTGGCCCAAAACCGGTATTCACTCCGTATATTACTTTATTTTTTGAAAATTCCTTTAAAAACTGAAAACTTGCATTCACTCTTGACAAAAGTGATTCATCCAGTTCTATTTTTTCATTTTCAATGATAATTTTTTGAAAGTCTTTCAGTTCTAAAAAGTTATTTATTTTCATCAATTAAAAGTAATAGTTGATAATTTTGTAAAATATTAATTATTTGTCACTAATTTTGCGGCAAAGATAAAAGTTATTATTAAAATAAAAAATCAAAGATGAGCAAAGAATTTGTTGACGTTCTTGTAATCGGAGCCGGACCTTCTGGATGCGTATCTTCTTCTTACTTAAAGAACAATAACGTCAGCGTGAAAGTGGTGGAAAAAACAAAATTCCCAAGACTGGTAGTCGGTGAAAGCTTAATCCCAAGGGTGATGGACCACTTTGATGAGGCCGGACTGTTCCCTGCTTTGGATAAAATGGGCTTTGAAAAAAAACTGGGTGCCCGTTTCCTTCGTGGTGACGAAGTCTGCATTTTTGATTTCAGCAATAAATTTGGAGAAGGCTGGGATTGGACCTGGCAGGTTCCGAGAGCTGATTTTGATAATACTTTAGCTCAGGAGGTCATTAATAAAGGGGTTGATCTTGAATTTGAAACAGAAGTGATCGACATCAAGTTTGAGGGAACAGATTCCATAACAACAGTACGAACTAAAGAGGGTGAAACTAAGGAAATCCACGCAAAATTTGTAATTGATTCAAGTGGTTACGGAAGAGTACTACCTCGTTTGCTTGATCTTGAAAAACCATCCAAATTATCTCCACATTCTGCTATTTTCTCTCATGTAAAAGATCTTAACAGAGAACCTGGTGAAGAAGGAACTTTAATTTCTTTTGATATTATTGAAACCGAAGTATGGCTTTGGGTCATTCCTTTTTCTAACGGAAACACAAGTTTAGGAATTGTAGGACCTACCGGATATATTGAAAAACTATCTGAAAATGGGGATACTGCTGAAGCTTTAAGAAAAGCAATTTCCCTTTCTGATTATTATATGAAACGTTTTGGGGATGTAGAGTTTCTCTTTGAGCCAAGACATCTGAAAGATTATTCATGTTCTGTTAAAAGTTTATTCGGAGACGGATTTGCCTTAACTGGTAATGCTTCTGAATTCCTTGATCCTGTTTTTTCATCAGGAATGGCTTTCGCTACAGAATCCGGAATGCTGGCTGCTAAACTGGCATTAAGACAGCTAAATGGTGAGAAAATCGACTGGCAGACAGAATACACAGATTATATTTTATACGGTGTAGATGTATTCACCACTTATGTAAAAGAATGGTATACCGGAAATCTTCAGGAATTATTCTTCCACCAACCGGAAAATCCGGATGTAAAGAAAAAGATTTGTGCGGTTCTCGCCGGATATGTCTGGAATAAAGACAATCCTTTTGTGAAAAAGCATGATACGGTGATTAAGAATCTTGCGAACCTCATCAAACTTGAAAAAGAACAAACTCAAGAATAAAAAAACGGTCTGAAAATTCAGACCGTTTTTTTTTTATTTCATCGATTTTTTGATTTCTTTTCCCAGATACCTTCCTGCTGATTCATATACTGTGGCAATTCTTCCATATTCCATAACCTCATCCTTACTTTGAATAAATTTATCAAATTTATTCAAAGCCACTTCAGCTAAAACCACTGAAGGATTACTAGCTTCCACCAACTTAATTGTGCCGCTTACCTGTGCTTCCATCACTACAAGTCCAGCATGCCATCCCGGTAAAAGCCATTTTGTATCCAGTATCAATGTGTATTTTGCAGAGCCATCCTTTTTAAATGTGACTTCTTTATAGTATTTGCCTAAACCTTTTGCAAAATGGTTAATATACTCTTCTTTTTTATACCGTTCCCATTCTCCAATCCATTGTTTCCATCCTTCTTTTCCTCTTTTAGGATTAGACAGAACATCTTCTTTCCTATTTTCCAGATATTGAGCTTCCGTAAAGTTTTCTTTCATAAACAATACATTATCAAATCTAAGCTCTATATTCACTTCTTTCTGATCTTTTAAAGCTTGAAAATTTCCTGAAATGAGTTCCATTTTCTCCTGTCCGAACACCATTGTCACCAAGATCAGTAATGTCAGTAATAATATTTTTTTCATGGGTCTTAGTTTTACTATTTAAGTTCAGCATCTAATATATTACATTTATCTCAAATCAATAAAAGTAATTGGTTTTCTGCTGTTTGGATTAAAAACGGTTTTAGACAGAATATCAAAATCAATGATTTCAATTTTCGGACTTACTCTTAATTTTGCACGGAAATGGTCTCTTACCTCATTCACAAAGTTTTCATTTTCCTGATCTGTACTTAATTTGATGATGATTTCATCCAGTCCGATCTCATTAGCCTGAATCACGATCTGGTAACAGAGAATATTATTAAAATCATTCAGAATATCGTTCATTGCAGGTGGATAGAGGGTTGTTCCTTTATACTTTATCATCTGCTGTTTTCTTCCAATTACAGGCCCCAATCGCATGGTATTTCTTTCACATTGACAGGGTTCATAATGGGCTTTTACAATATCTCCGGTTTTAAATCTTAGCAAAGGAATGGCTTCCACTCCTAAAGTAGTGATGGTCAGCTCTCCACTTTCGCCTTCTTTCACTACATTTTCATCTTCATCCAGAATTTCTGTAATAATCAGCTCTGGGTGATGGTGCCCTCCGATCTGAAACTTGCACTCTGTAAAAGCAGTGCTCATTTCTGTAGAAGCATAAGTAGAAAAAAGTTTGATATCCCATTTCTCTTTGATCTTCTGGGAAAGAATATTATCTGTAAAATCCTGATTTTTGATACTCTCTCCGATACATACTGCTCCATAAACACTTGAATTTTTATAATCCAGACCATGTTTTTCAGCATAATCGATCATCTTCAATAAAAATGAAGGAACTGTAATCAGGTATTTCGGTTTGTATCTGAAAATAGAATCCCATTGTAATTCTGGAATTCCAGGGCCCATTCTGACCACACTGGCACCCATTTTTCTTAATCCTAAAAAATAAGCAAGCCCCGCCATGAAACGTTTATCAATCGTAGTGATCATCTGTACTACATCTCCCTTCTGAATTCCGGCACAGGCAAAGGATATGGCCTCATTGTAAGCCAATCTTTCAAGGTCTCCATCAGACAATCCAAAGGTTACCGGATCTCCTAACGTTCCGGAAGTCGTGCTGTAGTCTACAATCTTATCTGGTGTAATACAGAAAAAATCATGATTATGCTGCTGCAAATCATTCTTTGTTGTAACAGGAATCTTTTGCAGATCTTCCAATGTCCGGATTTCTCCAATATTGATATTCTTTTCCTTAAACAACCTCTGATAAAAAGGTGAATTTCCTTCAAGATAAGCCAGAAGCTGCTGAAGTTTTTCTTCCTGAAACGCCTTTATTTCCTGAGTACTCGATTTTTCGATGAACGGATGAAATTCCAATGATTTTAATTTTTAAAGGACAAATGTATTTAAAATTACATGATTGTAGGATGTATTCATGTAAAATGTATTCACGATTTCAACTACAGTTTTATCTACGGAATGTAAAAGTCTGTGTGTTTATATTTCCCGCGGTATTGATTGTGGTTATTTTTAAACTATGTTCTCCCGAAGTTTTTGGACACTTTTCATCAAAAATGTAGATAAAATCATTTTTCACACGGGCAAATCGCAGCCATTTCCCATCCAGTTCTGCCCGGAATGAAACAATATCCCCGATTTTTGTACTTCCTTTTAAGCGTAAAGAACTTCCGCTTACAACAGCTCCATCTTTCCATCCTGAAGAAACTGATGGTAAACCGTTATCCAGTATAAGTTCTGCTGTACCCAATCTATTGAACTGTGCTTCTGCCTGGTCGCCGTTCCATTTTGCTTTTACGGCATCCTTATCACTTCCATAATTGAACAAAACCACTACTTTATCTTTTTCATCTTTGGATAATTTTCTGTTGGGTTTTATTTTCAAGGTGTAATAATCATGAACCGGGATGTATGGATTCTGTAGAACAATGGTATTGGAAATGGCATTTCCATCACTACTGTTTTTTTCATACATACTAAAATTCACGGCATCATACATTGCATTTTTACTGAAGTTGATTTCTGCATTTTCAGTGGTTAGCGTTTTCCCTTCATTAGGCAAAATCACTTTCTCAGAAGGAGAAATTCCGCTACCTGCATTAGCTAACTGAACCTTTGTAGTCAACCTGCTGGTATTTCCTTTTACATCTTTTAGAATAATTTCAATAGTGTGAATTTCCTGATCCTGAAGATTGATGACTCCTGAAAGATTGGAAGTACTATAATTAGCTAATTTCATTCCCGGCAATGTAGACAGATGCTGAATTCCCACTTTATCTCTGATGAATTTGGTATAATCTATACAGCCATTCAGATAGCGGGTATCATCATAGCTCACTTTATCAATGCTAAAGCCGTAGATCAGTTTTCCATCCATCAATAATTCTGCTTTATAAATCCCCAGATTAAATCCCTGGTTGGCTTTATCTACTGCTTTAATTCCAAAACTTATCATCGGAGAATTAACTCTGACAACATCTGCTGTATAAGCATTTCTTATTTTCTTAACAGCAATTCCATTAGCTCCCGGTTCATACGTACTGAATCTGCGGTCATACCAATACAATCCACTGATAATAGGCGCTACAGAATCCGGGATATTAAATCCAAACAGCAACGGATTAAGACATTCTTCTGTTTTGGTATCTCTTATCTCAAAATGTAGATGAGGTCCCGCTGAACCTCCGGTATTTCCACTCAGGGCAATGAGCTGACCTTTCGTAACCGGAAACTGTCCCGGCTGGAAAGTAATATCCTGTTCCCACTTTTCATCTTTGTACTGCTTCTCCTTCAGATATTCATCAAGCTTATCAAAATATTTATTCAAATGGGCATACACTGTTGTAAAACCATTCGGGTGGATAATATATATGGCATTTCCAAAGCCATAACGCTCCACTTTTATTCTGCTTACATAACCGTCTGCTGCAGCCAGTACAGATAAATTTTCCTGACTGTTCGTCCTCAGATCCAATCCCATGTGAAAATGATTGGTTCTTACCGCTCCAAAATTAGCGGCCAGCTGCATGGGAATATTCAACGGGTTGCGGAAATAGTTTTGGGGATAGTTATTTTGGGCTTGTGTGAGGATGGCAGTAATCAAACAGATAGCCGCCATCAGTTTAGAGAAGATTTTCATACAGCATTTGGGTTTAGTTCTACTTAAATATACGAGATTTCAAGCAATGATCGTGCTACTTTGACACTGCTTGTTCAGAGTTTTTTATTTTTCCCCACGGATGACAAGGATTTCCACAGATGATTGTTGATAACATCTGCGAAATCTGTGTGATTTGCGAGAGATTATATTAAGTTTTGGCTAAAGCCAATGGTTTGATTTTTATTTTTCAAGCGGGCTAAATCCTACTTCTATTGAATTTTTCTTTGAATCGAAAGAGTTAAAAACGTTCAAGAAAGCTTATGATAAGAGAGGTGAAATATTCACGTATTTAAGGCTCATCATTGGCTTTTTAGATGCTTCTTCATTTATATTTCTGAGATTGAAGTTTTTAATAGAAATTACCTGCATAAAACATATCTTATAAACCGACAAAATTCACTAAATTTGCAGACTTAATTAATCAACGAATTGAGATATTTACAATGAGCCAATTTAAAGAATACAAAAACCTCAACCTTATTGACGTAGCAGAGAATGTAGCGGAGTTTTGGAAACAAAATAAAACTTTCAATAAGAGTGTTGAGATTCGTCAGGGAAATCCTGAGTTTGTTTTTTATGAAGGTCCGCCTTCAGCAAATGGTATGCCTGGAATTCACCACGTAATGGCAAGAGCATTGAAGGATATTTTCTGCCGTTACCAGACTCAAAACGGGAAACAGGTTTTCCGTAAAGCAGGCTGGGATACGCATGGTCTTCCTGTGGAACTAGGTGTAGAAAAAGAATTAGGAATTACAAAAGAAGATATTGGCAAAAAAATCTCTATTGAAGATTATAATAAAGCTTGTCGTGAAGCTGTAATGCGTTATACCGATGTGTGGAATAACCTTACAGAGAAAATCGGATATTGGGTAGACCTTGATGATCCGTACATTACCTACAAGTCAAAATATATGGAAACTGTTTGGTGGTTGTTGAAGCAATTATATGACAAAAGCTTGTTGTATAAAGGATATACGATCCAGCCTTACTCTCCAAAAGCAGGTACAGGACTTTCTTCTCATGAATTGAACCAGCCCGGAACGTATCGTGATGTTTCAGATACAACAGTGGTTGCTCAGTTTAAAGTAAAGAAAGATTCATCTGCTTTATTCAACGATGTTGATGGAGACGTACATATCCTTGCATGGACGACAACTCCTTGGACGTTGCCATCCAACACCGCATTGACAGTAGGTAGAGATATTGAATATGTTGTGGTTAAAACATTTAATCAATATACATTTGAACCGGTAACCGTTGTATTAGCCAGCGTTCTTTTACCTAAAGTATTCGGTAAGAAATATGCTGAAGGTACAGACGAAGATTTTGCCAACTATACTCCGGAAACGAAAGTAATTCCGTTCAGAATTTTAAAAGAATTCACAGGAGAACAACTTGTTGATACAAGATATGAGCAATTAGTTCCTTGGTTTACGCCAAACGACAACCCTGAAAATGCTTTCAGAGTAATTTTAGGTGATTTCGTAACCACTGAAGACGGTACAGGTATCGTACACACAGCTCCTACTTTTGGTGCTGATGATGCAAGAGTCTCTAAAATGGCTCAGCCTGAGATCCCACCTATGTTGGTAAAGGATGAAAACGACAATCTTGTTCCTTTGGTAGATTTACAAGGTAAATTTATCCAGGGTGAGAATGTTCCTGAAGTATTTTCAGGAAAATATATCAAGAACGAATATTACGATGAAGGAACTGCGCCAGAGAAATCTTGGGATGTAGAGCTTGCAATCTTGTTGAAAACAGAGAACAAAGCTTTCAAAGTAGAAAAATATGTTCACTCCTACCCACACTGTTGGAGAACTGACAAACCGGTATTATACTATCCTTTGGATTCATGGTTTGTGAAGATGACTGCTGTAAAAGACAGATTGGTTAATCTGAACAAGGAAATCAACTGGAAACCAAAAGCTACCGGGGAAGGACGTTTTGCCAACTGGTTGGAAAATGTAAACGACTGGAATCTGTCCCGTTCAAGATATTGGGGTATTCCGTTGCCTATCTGGAGAACAGATGACCTGAAAGAAGAAAAGATCATCGGTTCTGTAGAAGAACTTTACAACGAAATTGAGAAATCAATTGCTGCAGGATTAATGACTGAAAATCCATTCAAAGGTTTTGAGATAGGCAATATGTCTGAATCAAACTACGAATTGGTTGATCTTCACAAAAATGTTGTAGATAAAGTTGTATTGGTTTCTGATTCAGGAAAAGCAATGAAGCGTGAAAGTGACTTGATCGACGTTTGGTTCGATTCAGGTTCTATGCCCTATGCACAATTGCACTATCCTTTCGAGAATAAAGAAATGATCGATAACAACAAGGCATTCCCTGCGGACTTCATCGCGGAAGGTGTTGACCAGACTCGTGGATGGTTCTATACGCTTCATGCAATCGGAACAGCTGTTTTTGATTCTGTTGCGTATAAAAACGTAATGAGTAACGGTCTTGTTTTGGATAAAAACGGACAAAAAATGTCAAAACGTTTAGGAAATGCAGTAGATCCGTTTGAAACCCTTTCTGTATACGGACCGGATGCTACCCGTTGGTACATGATTTCCAATGCAAATCCTTGGGAGAACCTGAAGTTTGATATCGAAGGAATTGATGAAGTAAGAAGAAAGTTCTTCGGAACCCTTTATAATACGTATTCATTCTTTGCATTATATGCGAATGTTGACGGATTCAATTATTCAGAAAAAGAAGTGGAGAACCGTCCTGAAATTGACAGATGGATCCTTTCTGAGCTGAACTTACTGATCAAAGAAGTAAAGGCATTCTATGAAGATTATGAACCGACAAGAGTAGCAAGAGCGATCAGTACATTTGTAAATGATAACTTGAGTAACTGGTATGTAAGATTATGCAGAAGACGTTTCTGGAAAGGAGATTATTCTGATGATAAGATCTCTGCTTACCAGACTTTATATACTTGTCTTGAAGTAGTAGCTAAACTATCTGCTCCTATTGCTCCATTCTTCATGGATCAGTTGTATCAGGACTTAAATAAAGTAACAGGTAAAGAAAACTGTGAATCTGTACACTTAACAGACTTCCCGGTTGCTGACGAAAGTTTAATCGATCAGGATCTGGTTGAAAAAACACACTTAGCACAAAACATTACAAGTATGGTTTTCTCTTTAAGAAAGAAAGAAAACGTAAAAGTTCGTCAGCCGTTACAAAAAGTATTGGTTCCTGTATTGGATGCTAAAACAGAAGAACAGATTCTTGCTGTTGCAGATCTTATCAAGCAGGAAGTCAACGTGAAAGAATTACAGTTAATTAATGCTGAAGAAGCCTCTCACTTAATTGTAAAACAGATAAAACCGAACTTCAAAGCTCTTGGTCCTAAACTAGGAAAAGACATGAAGGTGGTGGGTGCCGAGATTACCAATCTTACCACAGAACAGATTGCCGCTCTTGAAAAAGAAGGAAAACTGGATGTTCAAGGCTATGAGATTACGCTTGAAGACGTGGAAATCTCTACTAAAGATATCCCGGGATGGACAGTAACTTCTGATGGTAAAACAACTGTGGCATTAGATTTGACGTTAACCGATGAGTTAAAATCTGAAGGAATCGCAAGAGAATTCATCAACAGAATTCAGAACTTGAGAAAAGAGAAAGATTTCGAACTTACAGACAGAATTAATATCTCCATTGAAGAGAATTCACCATTCCTTGAAGATATTAAGAAAAATGAAGAATATATTTCTTCCGAGGTCTTGTCAAGTAAAATAGAAATTGTATCTTCACTTTCAAATTTTAACGAAATCGAAATAGATGAGGTTAATTTTAAGATAAATGTTGAAAAAAATTAACATGTAGTTATTATATTTCAAATTCCATTTCATAATTTTATTAAAAAAGAGAAAGAATATGTCAGACGAAAGAGTTAGATACAGCGATGCTGATTTACAGGAATTTAGAGCGATCATAAAAGAAAAAATAGAAAAGGCGGAGAAAGATCTTCAGCTTATCAGAGAAAGTTTTATCAATGACCAGAATAATGGGACGGATGATACTTCACCAACATTCAAAGCATTTGAAGAAGGTGCAGAGACTTTGAGCAAAGAGCAGAACTCTATTCTTGCAGGAAGACAGGAAAAATTCGTTCGTGATCTTAAGAATGCATTAATCAGAATCGAAAACAAGACTTACGGTGTTTGTAGAGTAACAGGAAAGTTAATTCCTAAGGAAAGACTTTTAGCCGTTCCTCATGCTACACTAAGCATTGAAGCGAAAAACATGCAGAAATAGCCGTAAGGTTTGTAAAATAATATTGGGTTTATATGGTATCTCCGGATACCTTATAAACCTAATTTTTAATGTATACCCATGAGCGAAGTATTAATATTGGTAATCATTGTGGCAGCAGTGCTGGTTTTTTTCAACAGAGAATGGATCAGAAGCAGATTCTTTCCTCCAAAGCACACAAACTACACTATTGATGATCAGTTTAATTCTGATAAACGTGACCGGGAGAAAGAAATAGACAGACTATTGAGTAAGATGGGCAAAAACGGAGTCAACGATCTATCTGAAAAAGATAGAAAAAGGCTTGACGAGTTGTCCAAAATGTAAAATTAAAATACTAAGAAATGGAATCAATCATAGTACATCCTAAAAATTCTATGGAATTGAGCGCATTAAAAAGCGTTTTGAAAGAAATGAACATTAAATTTGAGAAAGCTCATGTGAAAAGTTCATATAACGGACAAAAAGTGGTTAAGAAAGCAAGCGATAATAAAAACGCAAGACCTGCTTCAAAACCTTCAAAACCTAAAGGAGAGTAATGAAAAAGATCTTAGCTATCACTTTTTTGGTATTATTGATAGACCAGGCTTCAAAAATTTACATCAAAACTCATTTTGAGCTGAATGAAAGCATTCCTGTTATAGAAGGTTTCTTCAATAAAACTTTTGTTGAAAACCCAGGAATGGCTTATGGATTTCATTTTGGTGGTATTATTGGAAAATATTTTCTTGTCATCCTAAGGATTTTCCTGATTGGAGGAATGGTTTACATGTTTAAAAAATGGATCAAAGAAGGTGCCTCCAACTACCTTTTAATTCCAATGGCGATCATCTTTGCAGGAGCTATCGGAAACCTTATTGATGGGATGTTTTATGGAATGATCTTCGATAGCGGAACGGTGTATGATGCCAGTACAGACCGATGGATTGGTTATGGCGGGGTTTCAAAATTTGTTCCTTTCGGACAGGGATACTCTACTTTTATGAAAGGATGCGTTGTAGATATGCTTCACTTTCCGGTAGTGGACTGGTATGTTCCCGATAGCTGGCCTATCATTGGCGGAAAACATATTGAATTCTTTAAATATATTTTCAATGTTGCCGATTCAGCCATTACCGTAGGAGCTGCTTTCTTATTAATATTCAGAAAAAAAGCTTTCCCAAACGGACTTGAATTCTAACAGATGTATTTCGAATGAGAAAAACAATCAAAAATATTTTTAAATTTTTCCTGCTTCTTCTGGTAGCAGGAATTATTTTTATTGCCTGGGCTAATTATAGCATTAAAAAGGAAAGTGCAGCTTATGTATCTTACAATATCGCCGATGTACCAACCGCAAAAACCGCTTTACTCTTAGGAACAGGAAAAATCTTAAACAATGGAATGCCCAATGCTTATTTCTATAACAGAATTAAAGCAGCTACAGATCTTTTTAAAAGTGGAAAGATTCAATACATTATTGTAAGTGGTGACAACAGCAGCAAAGACTATAATGAACCGGAAGATATGCAGATTGCATTGGTTCAGCAGGGGATTCCACAGGATAAAATCATTTTAGACCATGCAGGATTTCGTACTTTGGATTCCGTAGTAAGAGCAAAGGATATTTTCGGACAAACCAAGATTATTATTATCTCTCAGAAATTCCACAACGAAAGAGCAGTATTTCTAGCTCAGAAAAACGGAATACAGGCTTTTGGGTATAATGCAGAAGATGTAAATAAATACGCAGGTTTAAAGACTAATTTGAGAGAGTATCTGGCAAAGGCCAAAGTATATTGGGATCTTATCTTTGGAGTAGAACCTAAATTTGGAGGAGAAAAGATTTTGATTCCTTAGTATTAAAAAACCAATACAATCACAAAAAATGAGTGTCTTCTCGTATCATTTAGTAAAAACGGATTACTTTTCTGCACTCAGAATTCTTTTTTCTTCACCGAAGTCGAGAAATATCTCAGGGTTAATTCACGCAGAAATTATGACGGTGATGACCTTAGGCTCTCCTATTTTTTCACCCTCCCGAATGTTGATAAGACAAATCGCTGTATTTGCACAATGGGAAGATGAAAGGGATATTGAAAATTTCTTAGCTAAAGACCGTTTAGGAAAAATTTTATCTGAAGGTTGGCACACAAGATTAACTTTTATGAGAAAATGGGGGAAATTCAACAAGTTTGAAATTCCTGATGAAACCCTAGAATTTGAAAATCCGAATTCGCCAGTCGTTGCAGTAACCATTGCCAGAATGAAATTTTTGGAAATTCCCAGATTTATTCATTGGGGAAGGCCGGTTGAAAAATTGGTTCGGGATCATCCGGCAACCACTTTGTCTTTAGCTTCCATCAAATTTCCTAATACCGTTTCCACTTTTTCAATTTGGAAAAATCAAAAAGAAATGACTGATATGGTTCATGGACATAGCAAAGTTCAAAAACCAGAAAGGCACGCCGATGCAATGAAAGAAAGAGATCGAAAAGATTTTCATTTTGAATTTACAACGTTGCGCTTTAAACCAATTTCAGAATTTGGGGAATGGAATGGGCAACGCAACATTATTCCAAATCTTAAAAACAACTAAAATGAGATTGGCTTATCCGATACAGAAGTTCCAGGATTGGTTTACTCAACAATGGGTAATTCTGCGTGGAAGAAAAATTAAGCCTGAAAATTCTCTCTGGCTGATGGGGCCTTTTGGGAGTTTGACTGCAATGAGCGAGGATTTTATTCATCAATTTGCAGAAAAAGAGAATTTAATTGTAGAAAAAGGATCAAAAGTAAAAGGTATTATTCCTTCAATGCTAAAGCTTAACTTATCTGAAACTGAGTTCTCCAATTTATCCAAAAATGTGATTGACTTCTATGAAAACACCTCAAATTATAACTTAAATTTTTCTATAGAATGGAATCCATTTTTCAAATTTTTTGGAATTTTAATTAATAAATTATTCAGTAATAG
>NZ_CALNWX010000028.1:0-32107 GCF_940807095.1 Chryseobacterium sp. Marseille-Q3244
ACTTGGTATAGGGAATGTGTTGATTTCCAGTGTATGATAAAAAAGAGACCCTGTAAGTAGCCTTACAGGGAATTTTTATCATTTAAATAAGTATACTCAATTATTTAAAAAGGATTTTTGACACAAATAAGAGGTGTTTATTACTCTTTGAAGCATTATTGCCATTTCATTATTTTGAAAAGTTCTCAAGCGCTTCTTCAAGTATTGAAACAAAGTTGATATGTTGAGTCTTATTGCTTTCAAAGATAAAATCCCTCATACTTTTGCTTTCATACTTACTGAAATCCCCAACAATAGCCAATCCGATACGGTAATTGGAGAATTTTTGTAGAATTTCTCCGGCAATTTTGGTTTTTAAATCAAAGAAGTCAGGAGTGATGTTCTTTTCGTAGAGAATTACTTTATCAAATCCCTGATAATAAATATTTCCCATAAGATCGAGTCCGTCTTCTGCAGATTGGATGATGATTGTATCAGAATTTATTTCTGCAATTTTTAGAGTTCCAACATTATGTGGTTTGATGACCATGATTTCTATACTGTATGGTTATGTTTATAAGCAATAAAATTACTTATTTTCTTCCATAAATAAATCGGTCATTTTCAGATAAATCTTTTAATAACTGTGCATTGGAAAAGTAATTATACAATTCCAGTGTTTCAGGGCCTAACTTTTGATTGATTTCTAAAAATAAAAGGCCATTATTTTTCAGATGCTCTCTGGAGTCCTCTGCAATCTTTCTGTAAAAAATTAAAGCATCAGAAGTAGGAGAGAAAAGAGCCATTGTAGGTTCAAATCCTTTGACGGAATCCTCGATCTCTGTTTCTTCTTCAATACCTATGTATGGCGGGTTTGAAATGATAACGTCATATTCTTCATCTAGCTGAGTATTCAGATAATCTGCATGGATCAACTTAACCTTAAGCTGGTGATATGCTGCGTTACGATTTGCTGTTTTCAGAGCCTTTTCAGAGAAATCGATAGAAGATACCTCCGCCTCTGGAAAATGCTTTTTTAAAACTAAAGGAATTACACCACTTCCTGTTCCAATATCCAGAATCTTCAGTCCCAAACCGTTATTTTCTAAATTTTGAATCTCCCGGATTGCTATTTCCAGCAATTCCTCTGTTTCAGGGCGTGGGATCAAAACATGTTCATCCACAAGAAATGTCATTCCGTAAAACTCAGTTTCTCCCAGAATCTGCTGATAAGGTCTTCCAGTTTTTAAAGCGGAAACTAGCTCGTGAAGTTGCTGTTCGTCGTCATTCAGAAGTTCCTGTTCAGAAAATCTTCTTTGCTCAAAAGAATCAAAGCCTACTATTTTCTGGATGAATAGGGAGGTTAAAAAAGCACTTTCCGACTCAGTATAAAGGTCGGAAAGTGCTGCTTTGAAATATTGTTTAAATGCTGATATTGTCATTTATCTCGTGAAAACTAATTTTGTGTCAGTAGATTTTTCGTCATCAATTCTATACCCTTCATAATTGAAAGTTTTTACATCATCCAGGGTTTTAGCCTGAGTTTCTGCACAGAATCTTACCATAAGACCTCTTGCATGCTTGGTATAGACTACAATAGTTTTCAGTTTACCGTCTTTTAACTCATAAAAATCAAAGTCGATAACCTGGTGGTTTAATTTTTTTCTGTCAATTACTTTTCCATACTCATTACTGGCCAGATGAAGAAGAACTTCTCCTTTTTTCATTTCGGTGTTCAGTTGTTCGGTGATTTTCTCTCTCCAGAATTCATACAGGTTTTTATATTGATCGAACTCAAAATGACGTCCCATTTCCAGTCTGTAAAGCATTACTTTATCAGAAGGTTTCAGAAGGCCATACAATCCGGAAAGCATTCTGTAGTTTTTTTGAAGGTAATCTACCGCATCTTTGTCAAGCGTTTTGGCATCCAGCCCTCTATACACTTCTCCTGTAAAAGCATACATGGCAGGAGCAGACTCTTTGGCTGTAGGTTTTGCTTTCCATTTTTGATTTCTTTCCCAGTTTTCATCAGCCAGTTTGGGCGAGATTTCCATAAGTTCGGAAAGATATTTTGGAGATTTTTCTTTTAAATAAGTTTGTATAAAAGCTGCATCTTCAATGAATTTAGGAGTAGTGGTTTTCAACAGGTCCGTTGAATTTTCTACGTTCATTAATTTGGCAGGTGATGTTACAATTTTCATAATGTTAAAATACAGATAAATGTTTAAAATCAATAAAATTCATAGCTATCAGCGTGATAAAATCAATCATAAAATGACAGACAATAAGAATTTTAATATTTGAATATTTTTTATAAAACATAGCAAAAACGACTCCAATGAAGAAAGGTACTACAACCTGACCAATGGTTCCGTAAGTGCTGTGCAGAATTCCGAATAAAGCTGCGGAGACTAAAATTCCTAAAAAGGAATTATTGTATATTTTCTCAATCCGGGGTTGTATATATCCCCGCATCAGAAGTTCTTCTACAGCGCCTGCTGTAAAGCATGTAAAAATAATTAAAAAATAATCATTTTTAAAAAGAGAGGTGAATTGCAGAATCTTATTGCTTTCTTCTTTATGGATTAAAAACTGGATCAATCCGTTCAAAATAGCTCCTCCAAAGACACAGATCAGATATAAACAGATAACTGCTTTTATATTGAATGCAATAGAATACTTCTTCTCTGTTGCAAGTAAAAAAGAACCCTTCTCAATAAAAAGGCTGTACAAAAATGTGATCAATAAAACGATCCATAGCGCAATTCTGCTAACAGAAAATGCATTTCCTGTAACAGTCTTTACTCCTGTTATCAGACTGATCACAGGGAAAACATAAAGCATTACTATGCCTAACAGTACAAATGTGAGCAGTATTCCTACAGAATATTTTCCATGAAGCCCCATACAACCTATCAACCTTAATTTATGCTACAACAGAACTTTGAAACGTCAAAATGTTGAATTAGATAATTCCTTTTCCCTGACGGATAATTTCAGGTTCTCCTGAAGTAAGGTCCACAATCGTTGAAGCCACATTATCTCCATACCCTGAATCAATAACAATATCTACCAGGTGATCGTATTTTTCAGCAATCAGTTCCGGGTCTGTAGAGTATTCGATAATTTCATCATCATCTCTGATGGAGGTTGAAGCAATAGGATGGCCTAGTTTTTCAACAATAAGCTGTGGAATGGGATGATCGGGAACACGGATACCAATTGTTTTATGACCTTTATAAGCTAAAGGTAAACTTTTGTTAGCGTCTAGAATAAATGTAAACGGCCCTGGAATATGACTTTTCAAAAATCTGAAAACCGAAGTATCAATAGGTCTTGTAAAGTCGGAAAGATGACTCAGATCATTACAGATTATTGAAAATTTTGACTTTTCAAGCTTTAATTTTTTCAGTTGGGCCAACTTTTCCATGGCTTTTATATCAAAAATATTACAGCCAAGCGCATAAATTGTATCTGAGGGATAGATAATTAATCCACCATTATTTAATGTTTTAATAACTTCATTCACAAGGTTTTCCTGTGGGTTGTCGGGATAAATTTTTAATATCTTTGCCATAAAACAAAGATACAAATAATAAAATAGTTTTCATAAAAGTCCTTTATTTAAAAGAAAAATTAGGATTTGCAAAAAATATTCGTACCTTTGCAATCCAATATCGCGGGATGGAGCAGTAGGTAGCTCGTCGGGCTCATAACCCGAAGGTCATCGGTTCGAGTCCGGTTCCCGCTACTAAGTAAGTGTTTTCGGTAAACACTCTAAAAATACACCGCGGGATGGAGCAGTAGGTAGCTCGTCGGGCTCATAACCCGAAGGTCATCGGTTCGAGTCCGGTTCCCGCTACTAAGCAAGTGTTTTCGGTAAACACTCTAAAAATATACCGCGGGATGGAGCAGTAGGTAGCTCGTCGGGCTCATAACCCGAAGGTCATCGGTTCGAGTCCGGTTCCCGCTACTAAGCAAGTGTTTTCGGTAGACACTCTAAAAATACACCGCGGGATGGAGCAGTAGGTAGCTCGTCGGGCTCATAACCCGAAGGTCATCGGTTCGAGTCCGGTTCCCGCTACTCAACGAGAGAAGTAATTTTATATTACTTCTCTTTTTTTTTACTTTAAATGCTGGATTTGTTGCAACTTCCATCGTTGGTATTCTTCTTTCATACAATGACCGCAGGGACGATATCCATTTTGAAAAGCCTCCTGAACATCAGTAAAGAAAACCCGGTTTTCTTTTTTCATTCTTTTTCCTGATTTACAGCCAAGTAATCCATAGATTTTCAGTTTTTTATTTCCACCCAGAAGAATTTCGTTCTTCCGGATTTTACTTCTTAGTTCAGAATCTGAGAGTTGTGAATGTAGGATCATATTTTTAGTAAGGAAGTTGGAGGCTGGAAGAGGGATGTCTTGAAAGGCTGAAGTTTAAATAGTGTTGTATTGTACTCAATTGTATTAAATGATCGTTATTGATTTCCCGCCCGCTATCACTTCTCTGCATCATGGAAAATAATTCCAAGGGCATAACGTTTTCCGGTTTTTACTTCACTTACTCCATGTTTCATATTCACTCTGTAATACCCTTTTGTTCCTTTCTCGGGTTTGAAATGAGTAGTGAAGATGAGAATGTCTCCTTTCTTAGGTTTTAAAACAATTGCCTTGGATTGTGCTCTTGGCACTTGTTGGGTAAGAACGAATTCTCCACCCGTAAAATCCTGTTCAGGTTCACTCAGCATCAGTACAATCTGAATAGGAAAATAAAGATCTCCATATAAATCCTGATGTAAAGTATTAAAGCCACCTTCACCATATTTCAAAATCAAAGCAGTCGCTTTTTGTTGATTATTAGAGTGACATTGCTGCAAAAAATTACTGTGTTCTGATGGAAAATATATATCAATATTCAAAGCTTTAAACCAAGCATTAGCAATAGATGATAGATGAGGGTAGATGTAAGTACGGATGGATTGAAGCAATTCCGGTAATGGATAATTAAAATATTTATATTCACCCAGACCAAAACGATGCCTTGCCATCACCACAGTCTTTCGGTATAGTTCTGCTTGATCGTAGTTGGAAATGAGTGCGTCACATTCATCTTTTGATAATAGATTGGGAATAATGGCGTAGCCGTTCTGATGCATGGATTCTGTCATGAGCTGCCAATCGGTATTTTCAATTCTTTGGAGTAGATCTGTCATTGTTTTTGTTTTTATGGAACAAAGATCTGAAGTTGTAAGGCTATATAAAATCCGGAACATGCGGTATTTTCAGCTTTCTGGACTATCATTATAACATTAATCTGGATGGTAAATCCAGTCCTGTTTAAAGGTACTTTTGCCATGTTAATAAAATACCTATAACAATGAATTACACAATTAAAAAAGCAAGTCTTGAGGATCTTAATGAAACGGCGGAATTATTTAATCTTTACCGTGTTTTTTACAGACAGGAATCTGATGTAGAAAAAGGAAAAGCATTTCTTAAAGAAAGATTCCTGAATAGTGAGTCTGATATTTTCCTTGCCTGGGCTGATGGCAGAGCTGTAGGATTTGTACAGCTTTATAAATTATTCCATTATACCAAATTACAAAAACAGTGGCTGCTAAGTGATTTATTTGTACACCCTGATTATAGAGGAAAAGGATTTTCTGTAGCATTGATTGATCGCAGTAAACAATGGTGTGAAGAAACAGGAGCCTGTGGACTGATGCTTGAAACAGAAAAAACAAACGAAATTGGTAATGTACTGTATCCGCGTTGCGGGTTTGAATATGACGGATTACACAATTACTACCAGTGGTGGAAATAGAGAATAAATGAACGTAGGGTTGAAATGAAAATTCTTTCTGCCATTAGTTATTTATACGTAATGATGAGTAGTATTATTTCTACAATTACTGGCATTTAATTCTACAGCTATTCTTTTATGAGTAAGACGCATAGTCCTATTTTTGTACTGCTCTTATAGATCAGAGGTAGGACAGTTGATTCTATAGAGCTTATGCAAATTTTCTCCGCCTTATTTCTACTTTTTCCCCAGGTTTTATGATTAGTACCACAAAACTGCTTTTTGGCGGGGATTTTTTGCAGCAAAAAAGAGAACTGTTTTTCAGTTCTCTTTTTATATGTTAGTGTATCATTTCTTTTATTGAGCTAACTGAGCGTAAGGAGTAAGTTTATTATCATCACTCATAGTGGTTCCCAGAAATTCTCTCTTTTGGTCAGCTTTCATTCTTCCAGCAGCATCGTTGGCATTGAAATAAGCTTCAGTAAGTTTCGTTGCAATTTCAGCCGGTTTGAAATCAAATTTCGTATCCCCTTCTACTCCTAAATATCCATTTTTTCTGGTAAGGTTAGAAATGTAGTTACCATAATTGATGAATGTATTTCTAAGGTATTGCGTATGGTATTCCATACATTTTTTAGCTTTCTTGGAAGAATTGTTCATGATACAGTTTTTCATATTGTTTCTGTATAAAAACCATTCAGATTCTAAAATACCATACTCTTTTCCCAGTGCTGTCTTTCCGTTGATCACAATATTATTGTCCCCTTCTTTTGTTGCAATGGCCTGAAGATGTTGAATGACCAATGGTACTGTAGCTTCAATCTTAGATTTGGTATCCTTTAGTATGCTAAGATCAGCAGCAGGAGATTTTTTCTTTTGAGCTGTAGTAACGTTAAAAATGAGCAGCAGTAGTACAATCAATAAATTATATCTTTTCATGAGAAATTTTTAAGGCACTAAAATAAATATAATTTCCCGGTTTTAACAAATTCATTTTCATTTTATTTAATAAAATTTAACAAATCTACAATGTAATTTGTTCATTGTTGTATAAATGATGGTTTTGAGTTATTTGTTTTGGTGATTTTTTTATAAAATTTCTTAATAGTAAATAAAATTCATGGCTATATCTGATGTTCATATTTAATTTGCAAAACCTAAATGCAGTATATTTTGAAATGTATTGGTTTTCATTTCTGAAGCTGAATGAATTTCAAATCCTTCTCTTGAAAATTTATAAGGATTTTACTATTATTTAAAGTGAATATTCATTTCTATAAGTGTGAGATTTACTTTTGCTTTGTGAAAAACATGCCTTCTCTATATCTTAAGATGGCATCTATTCTTATAAAACCTAATAAAAATCAGGTTTCTCATGTAAAATAAGCTCTCCCTCTGTTTAGAATTATTATAAATAAAGGTATATTTGTAGTTTATTTATTTTTAATAAGACTAAATAATAATAAATGCAAAAAATCACTAAAAAGAAATCCAAGGGTACCTTCAAAAAGTATATTCTGAAAGCTCATTTATGGCTCGGGCTGTTTTCCGGTATCATTGTTTTAATCGTTTCTTTATCAGGAGCATTTTTTGTTTTTAATGAAGATATTACTGCGGCATTGCGTAAGGAGCATATTTTTCATGGAGAGAAGGATATCCAGCATAAGAAGCCTATTCCTTTACGCCAGCTAAAAGATCTGGTGAATGCCCAGCTGAAAAATGAAATTGTTAAAACTGATGAAGTTACCATTCCTATAGATCCTGCCCGGTCTTATCAATTCGGACTGATTAAAGGGAACCCTGATGGCTGGCATCACTTTAATAGCATTATTATTTATAAAAACGTTTATGTCAACCAATATACCGGAAAAGTACTCGCAATATATGATGTAAAAAACAATCCTTTCTTTGTCTGTATGGCCCTACATCGTTCATTACTGCTGAGTAATAAAGTGGGAGGTACTATTGTGGGAATATCTACTATTATTTTTGTGATCATGCTGGTTACAGGGGTTATCCTGTGGTGGCCTAAGAATAAAAAGATGCGTAAACAGCGTCTGTGGTTTCAATGGGAGAAGGTAAAAGGCTGGAGACGTAAGAACTATGATGTACACAACATTCTTGGTTTTTATGCTTCCTTTTTGGCCCTGATTGTAGCGATTACCGGAATTATGTATTCGTTCCGTATTACCCAAATGTGGGTCTATGTATTGCTGAATGGCTTTTCCTCTGCTACACCAGATTTCAGTCAGTACAAAACAACTGCTCCGGAATCCATAGAAACAGTAACAACCATAGATCGAATTATAGAACAGGTAAAAATTCATTATCCGGAAGCCTATTCCTTTGGAGTTGATTTGGAAGATCATACTGATGCAGATCATCAACATGATAACTTAAGCATCTGGATTAAAGAAAAGGAATTTACTTATGGAGAGTCCTCCATGATGATTTTTGACGAACATTCAGGGAAGCTTCTGTTTAACCGTCCACACGGAGATAAGGCTATGGCCGAAAGAGCGACAGATGCTACTTATGATTTGCACGTGGGAGCCTTTTTTGGAATGCCTGGAAAAATACTGGCATTTATCATGAGTTTATTCTGTGCCTCATTGCCAGTAACCGGATTTATGATCTGGTGGGGCCGAAGAAATAAAAAGAAAACAACAACCTAAAACCATTATTCATGAAGAAACACTATATATGGCTACCTTTATTGGCGAGCCTGAATGCCTACGGACAGACAGAAAACCAAAACGATTCTTTGCAGACAGATAAAGTTTCAGAGATTAGTGGAATCGTAGTAAAAGGTAACAAAGCGGTTTTTCAGCAAAAAGCTGATAAAATGATTTTTAATGTTGAAAACAGTGTATTATCTGATGGTACTACTGTATTGGAAGTACTGGGAAAAACGCCGGGGGTAGTGGTCTCGCAGGATGGTGAGCTATCCTTGCGCGGCAAGAAAGGAGTAAGTGTAATGATAAACGGTAAGCTGAGCTCTCTATCCACAAAAGAGCTGGCCAACCTCTTGCGATCTACCAATTCTACACTGGTCAAGAATATTGAAATTATTGCCAATCCTTCTTCTAAATATGATGCTGCCGGAAATGCCGGGATCATTAATATTGTGCTGAAAAAAAGTTCATTGGAAGGACTTAGCGGAAACTATTATTTGAATGGCGGAAGAGGACGTAAAAATAGAATTAATACCGGAATGAGCCTAAACTACACCCATAAGAAACTCTCTCTGCACGGAGATTATAGTTATACCTTCCGTGGAGAGGAAGAAAGACGGAATTTCAGTCAGGTTTTCTTCGACGAAAAACAACCTCAGCAGGTGACCCGCAGAACAGAGCAGCATTCAACAACCAATGAGCCTTTGACTTCTAATAACTTTAAAGTAGGTGCGGATTATGCTTTCAATGATAAAACAAGTATTGGCGCGTTATTCGATGCTAAAATAGGACGGTATGAAGATTTTTCAAAGGGTGAGAACAGAATATTTCAGCCTGTGGACAATCTGTTTGCTCATGTACTTTCGGATAATCAAAGCAAAGAAAACTGGTATGATTATACCTATAATCTAAAAGGTACCCATATCTTCAACGATAAAGATTATAAAGTAGATGTAGATCTGGAATATGAAACATCACGGTTCACCTCCCGTCAGAATCAACTTTCAGATGCATTAGTGAATCAGGGAACAGAGAAATTCAACAACAGAAGAGGAAGTATTGCTTCTCGTCTGAAAGTTTTCAATGCAAAAGTTGATTTTACTCTTCCTTTTAGCGAAATGCATAGTCTGGAAACAGGACTTAAATCTACCGTAAAGTCTAACAATAATCCTTCAGAATATTCAATACAGCAGGGTGAAGAATGGATCAATGATGATAAAGCAAGTAATGAGTATGTATACAAGGAGCAGATTCATGCACTATATGCCAACTACAAGCTAAATCTGACGAAATGGACCTTCCAGTTAGGGCTGAGAACAGAAATGACCCATACGGACATCAACCAAAAAACTTCTCAGGAACAGAGAAAAAGAGATTATACCAATCTTTTCCCAAGTGCATCAGTTAAATACCAGATGAACGATCAGCATGGATTCTACGCATCGTATAGTAAAAGAATCAACCGACCGAGCCATTTTGATCTGAATCCGTTCCGTTTCTATGATGATCCATTCAACTATTGGCAAGGAAATCCAAATCTGAATCCTGAATTTACCCATGCAACTGAATTAGGATACACTTGGGGGAAATATATTATAGCATCAGCTTACTTTAGCGTAACGAACGATGTAATGACGGAAGTCTACAATTACCAGCCGGATACAGGAATTTTGGTAAAGACCCAGGACAACCTGAATAAGTCTTATGTATACGGAGCCAACATAACGGCTACGACAAAGCTTTTCAAATGGTGGTCGCTTACCTCTATGCTGAATGTTTTTAATAATGAATATAAAGGGAATTACCAGAATTACTCAGTAAATAGTTCGCAGCTGGCATTCACACTCAATGCACAAAACAGTTTCAGCATTGCAAAAGGAGTAAAAGCAGAGATGAATGGACAGTATTTTTCAAAATCAAACATTGGTCTGTTTATCCGTGATGCTTATTTTGACCTGACATTGGGTGTTTCTAAAACATTATGGAAAGATAAAGCTACCGTAAAGCTGGCCGTTACAGACTTATTAAAAACAAATAATTACCGCGTAACAGGAGATAATTTCAGTTCTACGATCCGACAAAAATACAATCTGGATAGTCGTGTGGTAACATTGTCGTTCAATTACAAGCTTTAAAAGAATTAGAAAGAAAGCTATCATTAACTTAGAATACAAGAATGACCGGAAGAAATTTTCGGTCATTTTTCGTGTTGCAGATTATCAGTCTCCGAATAGCCTTGTCAAACAGAGTCGAAAAGATGTAGTTTTTTTATCATTAGGCTAAACATGTCATCGATGTAAGCAGAAATAAAAAACTGCTCTCAAAATGATTGAGAACAGTTTTAATCAAGTAAATATCTTATATGGTATCCGAAATTAATAGGCTATGATTAATCATAGAACTTATCGAAACGGGCAAAGCCGGAAATATTATCAGGAAGTTTCATACCTTTAGTTATTTTGTCTGTCTGCAGATCGTAAATCCATACATAGTTACCACCTTTACTTGCATTTACAGCAATATATAACTTTTTATCCTGAACAAATAGACCTTGTTCATAAGGTTCATCTCCGGGCAGTTCATCCAATACTCTAACCAATTGTTTGGTTTCGATATCTATTATAGCATAACGTCCATTATAGGTATTGCCCAATGCCGGATCACGATACAGAACTACCATTTTATTGTTCCCGATATAATCGATCATTGTTTCCAGTGTTTTGCCTCCTACAAGATCTGTAAGGTTGATCTGATACCCTGTATCAGGTGAAGTTGCCCCTTTAAGAGTTCTGAAAAGATAAATTTTATTTGATCCGGCTCCTACACGTGGAAAACAGGTATAATAAAAAGCTTCATTATCTTTTCTGAAAGCGGTTTTAAAATAGGGAGAACCATTAGCTACCCCAGAGCTTCGGCTATCGCTTGCCGAGTGTTTTACTTTGAAGGTTTTATAATCTATTACCGCAAAGTTATAATATTCCGGAGTGATCCATTTGCCATTACGGAAACTATACTGCAGATAGATCTGTCCGTCCATATAGGTCATAGAGCCTAATGTATAGAAATTATAAGCATTGGGGAAAGGTTCAAATCCATCGATCTCACCCTGACGGATAATACTAAGGTCTGAAGCATTGAACACCGAATAACGTATATGCTGGCCATCACCGGTTTCTCCAACAATTACCAAGGTATTATCATCTATCCAAACATAGCTGGAAATATCACTGATAAAGGTATAAGGGACTTCTTTTGCCGTAGTTAGCCTATCCTGAGTATATTTGAATTTTTTAAATATACCCTGATCGGTTTTGTAGTTATAGATAAAACCATTTTTTACAATGTAGGAGTAGGTTCCTTTAGAATTAATTTCGTCACCTTCTTTGGTAATGTCCATTGCCCCTTTGGTAAGATCGTTGGTAGCCGTCATATAATGTACGGTATTGGGCCAGCTTCCTAAAGCGGAAAGCAGGAAATATTTATAGTCTTTTTCGCCGCTTCCGGAATCTCCGTAGTCTGGTTCACGTTCACAACCAATGATGGTTAAACATGTAAGTATTAAAAATATGCTGTTTCTGAAATATTGTGTCATGGTCTTTTACTTAAGTAGATATCTAAATTTTATATAGAAAGCACGTCCTTGCTTCTGAAGTTTGAAATTGTCATAGGCCAATGCATCACTGAGGTTGGTGACATCGAACGCCACATTGTACCTTCCGTTCTTCATAGAGTAGCTGATCCCAATGTTGTGCAGGGTTTGTCTTGGAATAGTGGGGATATTTCGTGGATTTCCATACGTTTTCCAGTTTTTGTAGAACCACTCAGTCATTTGTAATCCATAGTAAAGCTCTATACGGCTGTCTTTCTGAAACCAGTCATCTTTACCAATGCTTACATTTACATTTCCAAATAACCAAGGCTGGTTAGGAACATCCTTTTTGTAAGTTGCTGAAATTACATCTTCGCTGTTGTTGGCAAACTTTGTATTGTCGTAAGCTTTGTTGTAGCTTACATTCATCAATACATTCAGGAGCCTTTTGTATTGGTAACTCAGCTCTCCTTCAAGTCCTTGTGTAAAGATATTGGATAGATTTTCATATTTGAAAGTACTGTTGTACAAGTTAGGAACAGTGAAAATAAAGTCTTTTGTATCACGGATGTATCCTGCAGCTTCTATACGGAAAGCATGTTGCCCCCAATGATGATTGTAGTATAAACCTACGTTTACATTATTACTGGTTTCAGGCTTCAGATCCATATTACTGGTTACAGCAACACCATCTCCGAAGATTTCCTGTGGTTCTACCAAGCGGTAAGAGCGTTCAAATGATCCTTTAAGTCCCAGCTCATTCGTGATTCTAACCGTTGTCGCAAAACCGTAACCCCAGTTACTGAAATGATCTTTTACCGGACTATCAGTCCTGGTCACCTGATCAAAAACCATTTTTTGTAATCCTACTTGGTAATATTTAGCAAAGAAAATATTGGTCCAATGCCTATTGAAAAATTCTTGTTGATAGGCCATAGACAGTATTTGCTTGGTCATTTTCGCAGGAAATACATTATCTTTTTCCTCTTCCAGTTTATTGAACGTAATATTTTTAAGATAATCGATTACATAATTAAAGATCAATTTGTGATGATCCACTATTCTGTAAGTAGCTCCCACTTGCGTATAGAGACGGTCTTCATGCTGCATAATTATACTTTTACCTCCTTTTTCACTGGTTGCAGAAGGTTCGAAAGTACCATCCCAGCTATATTTACGCATAAGGGTATCGGTTGCTTTCTGAACACTTCTGGAAAAACCTGCATAGACATTTACATCCAGGTGATTATTGAAGAGGTTTGCTTTTTTATACTTCATAAAATAATTATGAGCTTCTCCGCTTTGCTTTACTCCACCATACACTACATCCTGGTTGGAACCGGTCTGGATCTGTTTGTCAAAAACCGATTGTGATGCTCCTACAAAGAAAGAATCTGCCCAGCTTTTGTTTTCTACTCCAAGTTCAGCCATCCCAAAAACAGATTGATATCGGTCATTAAAACGTTTTAGATTTCTTGGTTCGTATTCGTTTTTAGCAGGATTCCAGATTTTCATATCCTTCATCAGATAATTGTTATCAGAGTGGTTATAAAAGCTGTTGATGCGCAGGATAATTCCTGTTTTATCATCTTTAAATTGTCCATTCAGATTGATACGCTGTGTATTAAAAGATCCTATACTGATCCCGGCATCCAGATAGTTTTTACTGCTTCCGGGAGTAATAATATTAACAGCCCCACCCATAGCATCGGTACTTAGGTGGATAGGAACAACGCCCTTATAAATTTCTACACGCTCGGCCATATTTACAGGTAATGTACTCAGGTCTACGCCTTTTCCAAGCATTTCCAAAGGAACTCCATCTATAAAGAATTTTACAGCCTTACCGGACATCCCGTTAATAGAGAAGTTATAATCGGAACCTACACCTCCCTGCTGCCGAACTTTAATCCCTGTGGTTCTGTTCAATACCTGGTTTAGATCGGCTGTGGTATTGGCCAATTTTGCAACATCTATAGCATTCACGGTGAAAGCACCGTCCTGCAATGATTTTACTTTACCTTTTCCGTGTACAACAACCTCTTTTACTACTGATTGATCTTCGGTTAGCTGAACATTTATTGGAGATACTTCGTTGCCGAAGTTGATCTTCTTTCTGAACTTTTTATAACCATCCAGATGAAAGACCAAAGTAGCATCTCCTTTTTTGTAGCTGATGCTGAAATTTCCGTTTTGATCGGTTTGTGTTTTAATTTTTGTGTTTTCAACAAAAATGGTTACTCCACTTAATCCCTGTTTTGTGTCATTTTGTACAACTCCCTGAACCGGAAAACCAGTATCCTGTGCTTGGATTTGGGGGATTGAAAGAATGAAAATGAGAAAAATAAAAATACGCTGGTATAATTTCATTATTTATAATTATTATAAATAGCAAAATTAAAGGGTTCTAATGAATCGTCAAAGAAAACAGCTTCTTTATTTTTAATTATTCTAATTATAATTAAATTTGATTTATGATTGAAATCAATAATAAATTATAACTATCTTATAATCAAATACAAATTATTCAAGTGTAGGTTTATCGGATTGTATTCACATGAAAAAAATCATCTGCTTATTGATTGTATAGAGTATAGGTTATCAGTTTTGAATGTTTCTTAAAAAATCATTAGATCTGTACTTTTTATTAATAAGTTTTAAGAATATCAGGCATAAACCTATCTTTTTATGATGATAAATGGGTGATCGTTTCACTTTGTTTTAAAATTAATATATTTGATTGAATTTTATTGTATTGATTTACAGTTGATTATATTATTTCAATGACTTATCACTAAAAAAATAGTTGTTAGATTCAATTTTATTTCTACATTTGTATAACTAATTTCTTAGTGATATGGAAATCATCATTTGTATGTCACTTTAATGATTAATGAAAGGATATGAAAAACCAGACTTTAACAAAGGCAGAAGAACAGGTAATGCAGTATGTATGGAAATTGGAAAAAGGATTTCTTAAAGATATTCTTGACCTCTTTCCTGAGCCCAAACCACATACCAATACCGTTTCCACTATTTTAAAAGTATTGAAGGAAAAGGAGTTCGTAGACTATAACGTACACGGAAGACAACATGAATATTTTCCATTGGTAACAAAAGAACAGTATTCAGGGAAAACCATGAAAAGCCTTGTGAAAAATTATTTCAAAGGATCTTATAAAAGTGCCGTTTCATTTCTGGTAGAAAAGAATGAAATGACTGTAGAAGATCTTGAAATGCTGTTAAATGAACTTAAAAATAAAGACTAATAACCATGGAAACACTACTTCTATACTTTGGAAAAGTAATTTTATGTTCTGGTGTAATGTTTTTGTATTATCAATTGTCTTTAAAAGACAAGACATTCCATCATTATAATAGATTCTATCTTTTGTTGGCAATTGTGGTGTCACTGCTGCTGCCCCTTATCAAACTGGATGATTTTACGATAGAGGTTAATAGTGATGTATACTTGTTGTTGGATAAGATTCAGAATTTTAACACACAAAAAAACGTAAACAATGGTAACCTTTATTTTAACATTATTTTTTCAACTCTGGGACTGGTTTCTTTCTACTTTTTAGGAAAGCTTATCTACGGGATTGTTAAGATCCAGCAGTTTAAGGAACAGTTTCAGAAAGAAAGTTTTGACGGGATCAATTTTTACCGTACAGACTTAACCGAAGCTCCGTTTTCATACTTTAAGAACCTTTTCTGGAAGAATGCCATTACCCTGGATTCTGATATCGGAAAACAGATTTTAAAGCATGAGATGGTACATATTGAACAGAAACATTCATTCGATAAAATTCTTATTGAAGTGGTGACAGCTATTTTCTGGTTCAACCCATTCTTTCATATCATTAAAAGAGAAATTAGTTTAATCCATGAATATCTGGCTGATAAAAAAGCCGTAAAGAATTCGGATACCAAAGCATTTGCGCAGATGCTTTTAGCAAGCCACTTTTCCGGAACACAGTTGCCTGCTGCCAGTCCGTTTCTAAGTTCAAACCTTAAAAAAAGACTTAAGATGTTACAAAAACCAAAAACCAAATTCGGGTATGCGCGAAGAATCCTTGCATTGCCGGTTTTATTCACCGTAGCTTTTGCTTATCTGGTAAATGCTAAGAACAAGGAAATTGAGGAAACGAACCTCTCTATTAAAAAAGTAGTTTCAGAAATCAAACACGATACGGTAAAAGAAAAAACAGAACAGAAAAAAATAACAGAAGCAGAACCTGGTTCTCCTGGTACTGATCCTCAATTAGCTGAACTTGAAAAAAAGCTGGCTGAAAAAGAAAAAGAACTTGAAGGGTTGGATCCTGAGTCTAAAATTTTCGACCAGAAGATTGAGGAAATAAGTTCTTTAGCTGGAGAGATTGGTAATATTACAGCCAATATGGAAGTTGATAAATATTTCAAATCTGATGAATGGAAAAAGCAGATGAAGGATCTTGAAAACATGGATACGCTTGATAAAAAAGAACTTCGCAAAATTAAAAAAGATGCTCAAAAAGCAGCAAGAGAAGCCAGTAAAGCAGCGATAGAAGCTGAGAAAATTGGAAGAGAGGCCGAAAAAATCGGCAGGGAAACTGCAAAGATCGGGAAAGAAGCTGCACAACAGGCAAAAATTGAAATCAGCAAAGCAAAAATTGAAGCTGGAAAAGCTAAAATAGAAAGCGAGAATGCAAAAATTCAAATGGAGAAGGCCAGACAGGAAGCTGAAAATGCAACGACAAACCCAAGAGTTGTAACCCTAACAGGCTCTCCTAAGATCATGGTTATGCAGGCAGACTTCATTAAAAAAGACGGAAACGGGAATATTACCATGAATGGAGTGAAGAAGTATGATATGAAAGGTTGGGATAATATTAAATACTTTGTGAATGGAAATGAAGTTTCCAAGGAAGAAGCTCTTGCTATAAAACCTGAAAATATTGAAAGGATTAATATTATTAAGGAAAATGTAGTACGAGGAACACAGAATGAAATAAGAATTCAGACAAAGAAATAAAGTTTAACCAGGCTTTGCCAATATCATATTGACAAAGCCTTTTTTATCATCATTATGAAAACTAAAATTCTATTTTTTATATTCCTGGGAATCCTGGCCAATGCACAGGTCAACAGGTTTTTCTATGAATATAAGTTTATTCCGGATTCTAATAATAAAGATGATGTGAAGAAAGAAATGATGTTGCTGGATATTGATAAAGATGGGTCCAACTATTATAGCCATGATAAATTTGTGGCAGATTCTACCGGACGTGCCGAGCTTGAAAAGCAGTTGAAATCCGGAAGCGGAAGCATAAGCGTAAACAAAAGAGACAAACCTGGAATGGTCTCCTATAGAGTAACCAAACAGTACCCTGATTTTAAAACCTATCTTTTCAGAAGTATTTCTATGGATAAATATAAAATTAAGGAAGACAAAAAACCGGAATGGAAAATTTTACCTGAAAAGGAGAAAATAGGGGAGTACAATGCTCAGAAGGCTACAACAAGTTTTGGCGGAAGAGACTGGACGGCATGGTTTACAACAGATATTCCTATTCAGGACGGACCCTATGTTTTTTGTGGACTTCCGGGGCTTATTGTAAAAATAGAAGATACCACAGGATCTCACAGCATGCAGCTCGTAGGTAATAAAAACCTACAGTCTCCAAAGAAAGAAGAAGGATTAGAGCTTCCGGGAAATGTAAAAATACTGGGATTGGATGGTAAAGATATTGAAGTGACCAAAGACCAGTTTAAAAAAGCCTGGAAAGCCTATGTGAATGACCCTACAAAGAATATGAGAGAGCTCATGATGAGAAATGGTGGTGAAGCAGGAGGAAAAGTCGCCTTTAAAGTAAAAACGGCAGACGGTAAAGAATTCTCAGACCCTAATCAGGTATTCAAAGAAATGGAAAAGCGAACAAAAGATATGCTTCAAAAAGACAACAATCCGATACAACCGGATCTGGTGAACTAAAATTATTATTTTCTACTGAACAGGATGATCCAAAAGATGATCCTGTTTTTTGTTTATATAGGCCAATATTTCTATTTTTAAACCACATAAAACCTTAAACCTCTATGACAGAAAAAGAAAAATGTGAAGCTGGACTTTTGTATGATGCCAATTATGATACAGAATTAATCGGGGAACGTGTGGCTTGTAAAGATTTGTGTTTAGAATATAATGGATTGAAGAATTCTGATACAGAAGGGAGACGGCAGTTGCTCAAAAGAATTCTGGGCAATACAAAAGAAAATTTATGTATTGAACCTTCCTTTTGGTGTGACTACGGGTATAATATTGAAGTGGGTGATCATTTTTATGCCAATCATAATCTTGTGATTTTAGATTGTGCTAAAGTTAAATTTGGTGATAATGTCTTTATAGGACCCAATTGCAGCTTTTATACAGCAGGACATCCGCTTGATGTAAAACAGAGAAATGCAGGGTTGGAATATGCCCGTCCGATTACGGTAGGAGATAATGTATGGTTGGGAGGAAATGTAGTGGTTTTACCTGGGGTAACCATCGGAAATAATACGGTAATAGGAGCGGGTAGTGTAGTTACCAAAAATATCCCGGAGAATGTTGTCGCCGTAGGAAATCCTTGTAAAGTGGTGAAAAATATTGAAGGTAATGAATAAAATAAAATCCCGGAACGAAGTTCCGGGATTTTTATATCTGAAAAAACAGTCAGGAATTAAGATAACTTCTGAGAATCAGCAATAAACTGAGCCAATCCGCTGTCTGTTAATGGGTGCTTTAATAAGCTCAAGATTGGAGGAAGTGGAGATGTAATCACATCAGCTCCAATTTTAGCACAGTCAATGATGTGCATTGAGTGACGGATAGAAGCTGCAAGGATTTCAGTTTCGAACATATAGTTATCGAAAATTAATCTGATCTCCTGGATAAGGTTTAGTCCGTCTGTAGAGATATCATCTAGTCTTCCAAGGAATGGAGAAACATAAGTTGCTCCTGCTTTAGCTGCCAAAAGAGCTTGCCCTGGAGAGAAGATCAATGTACAGTTTGTTCTGATTCCTTTATCAGAAAAATATTTTAATGCTTTGATACCATCCTTGATCATTGGAATTTTTACAACGATATTTGGGTGGATTGCAGCCAATTCGTCTCCTTCCTTAATCATTTCCTCATAAGTTGTAGAAAGTACTTCTGCAGAAATATCTCCGTCTACAAGCTCGCAGATCGTCTTATAATGGTTTTTGATCGCTTCAGCTCCCTGAATACCTTCTTTAGCCATTAATGAAGGGTTGGTCGTTACACCATCTAAGATTCCAAGATCTTTAGCTTCCTTGATTTGCTCTAAATTAGCTGTGTCAATAAAAAATTTCATTTTGTTAAATAGATTTATTAATGCAAAGATAAGTCATTTAATTGAGTTCTGGGATATGATTTTTTTTGAGTACATATTGGGGAAGAGTTGTAGAATACGAGCATGATTGTGTGGGAAGTCCGAAATAGGGTATAAGATAAGAACTCAAGAATAAGTAATAATTACGGTAGCAAAAACAAAATTCATTGAATATAAAATCTAATAGTTAATTTTGCTTTAATACTCATACCCAATGAAAAACACCACTTTTACAGCGACCTTGGAAGTAATAGGAATCAATCCTTTTGTTTTTGTTCCCGAAAAAATTCTGGAAGCTACTTTCGAAGCATCAGGAAGAAATAAAAGTCCGATTCCGGTAAAAGGAACCGTGAATGGAAAGGAATTTCAACAAAATCTGATGAAATACCTGGGAGAGTGGAGACTGTATGTCAATTTAACCATGTTGAAAAACTCCCCAAAGAGAATCGGAGAAGCCATTGAGGTGATGTTGGAATATGATGATACTGAGAGAAGTATTTCTATCCATCCTCAATTAGAACAGGCGATAAAAGAGAGTACGTTGGCTAGAAATAACTTTGAAAAACTGATTCCTTCAAGACGACATGAATTGATCCGTTATATCAACAATCTGAAAACAGAAGCCAGTATTCAGCGTAATATTGAAAAAATCATCAGGCATTTGCATGGTGAAACAGATTTCTTTGGAAAGAAGATTGAATAGGAAATCAGGAACCAAACATCAAAATTTCATGGAAGAAGTGATGATAAAATAAAAAAGCAAAATCCGGAACATGTTCCGGATTTTGCTTTTTATCTATGAATTTAAAGTTTTGCTCAATTTTATGGCGTCCTGGTTGTTAGGATCGTATTTCAACGATTTTGCAATATGTTCTTTTGCTTTATTAGGATCACTTTGTTGCTCTGAGAAGGCAATATAGAAATAGGCATAGGCCAAATTCTTTTTATTTTGTTCCACTTCTTCAGGTTTTACTGCAGCGATGTACTTTTCATAAGCAATTTTTGCATTGGCATCATCTTTAGCCGACTGATAAGCATAGGCCTGGCTGTAATAAGATGGAGCCCAATCTGGTAATAAAACAGATATTTTTTTCCAGGTATCAATTGCATTGGTCCAATCGGATGCTTCCTGGTAAACAGTTGCTAATTTAGCTAAGGCTTCCGTATCTTTTGGATTGGTTTCAATTTGTTTTTTAAGACCTTCTATAGTAGGATTTGTTGATTGAGTGGCAACAGCAGTTTGATTTGCTGTGTTGTTGGCACTATCCGTTTGAGTAGTTTGAGCACTTACAAAACTGGCACTTCCTACAAGAATTAAACCTGCAAATAGGTTTTTGATATTTACTTTCGGCATTTTCATAATCTTATATTTTAATAATTCTGAAAATTAAAATTCAATAATAATTCCATAAATGCTCAAATTTTAGAGGCTTTAAGTTTTTTTAGAAAATATTAACGGGAATTCTATTTTTTTTAGATTAATTTTTGATTCGTTGTTGTTTGAGTCTATCTTTGTAAGTCTATTTTTATAATCAAAATATCGTATGAATATCATATTAGCTTCCACATCCACTCTTTTTGGTGGGGAATATCTGGAATATTTAAGAGAAGAATTAATTCAATTATATACAGGAATTGACGAAATTGTTTTTGTTCCTTTTGCCCGGCCGGGTGGTATTTCCCATGATGAGTATACGGCAAAAGCCCGTTCATTTTTCGAAACCATTAATATTAAAGTAAAGGGTCTTCACGAATTTGAAGATAAAATTGAAGCTTTAAACAAGGCAAAAGGTTTTTTTACAGGTGGTGGAAATACATTTTTATTGGTGAAAACATTGCACGAAGAAGGATTGATGTCTGTTTTAAAAGAAAATGTAACCCATGGAAAACCATACCTGGGATGCAGTGCAGGAAGCAATATCGGAGGACAGAATATGAAGACTACGAACGATATGCCGATTGTTTATCCGCCAAGTTTCGACTGTATGGGGCTGGTTCCTTTCAACCTTAACCCACATTATCTTGATCCTAATCCGGATTTAAAACATAACGGGGAAACCAGAGAAACCCGTATCCTGGAATTTCTTACCCAAAATGACCTTAAAGTAGTTGGTCTTAGAGAAGGAAACTGGATCAGAAGAATCAATGAAACCATTACTGTGGAAGGAAAAGAACTGACCAGAATTTTTGAAAAAGGAAAAGAACCTTACGAAATAGAAGCAGGAAGCTCATTATAATGAAGCAGGAAGACCTCAATTGTTTTATAGAACGCAATCTGAAGAATTTTTCAGTGAACAGTACCGGTTGGAATACTCTGATCGGAGAAATGTTGTCTGAGTTGGTTAATGCAGGATGGAATATGGAACATGATGTTTTTGGAAAAGAAAAATTCGGGGGGCTGCGATGCTATATTTATTCTGAGGATGAAGAACTGAATACCAATCTGAGAAAAATCACTAATAAATATTCCCAATTATCTCAAAAGGTCTGTGAGATTTGTGGCAATGAAGGAAAACTAAGGATGATTAATTCCTGGGAAACTACTTTATGCCTTAATCACTTTCTTGATCAGAAACCTATCATGGAAATTGATGAAAAACAGAATATTATTTATAAGAATAAATCTATTCTGAATGTGAGGGATATTATACAAACTGAAGTGGAATTCGATTTGAAAAAATTGAAACTTTACACAAAAAATCACATTAATACCGATGAATATTTCTCTTTTTCCTGCTATGAACCGAATTATTATCTGCTTTTGAAGACTATTCCGCAGCACTTATTTCCGGAAGATCTACGGAACAGAATTTCAGATCTGTTCCAGAATCTCCAGAACTGTGAGATCTGCGGGCATGTAGCTGTATATCATAAATCCTGTTTACGCTGTCATAATGAACCTTGGGGTACCAGCGAATATCATGAAGAAGACTATGAGGGAAAGTCAGAATATATAAAAGAATGTCAAATGGATATTTTCATAGATGAAGATGGCTATGAGGAATGTTTTAAATATGATTGCTCTTTTGAGAAAATTCCTGATCATCAGATTCTTTTCACTCCCGATGATCTCGAAGAATATGAAAAGCTTTTATTTTAACTATATTTGATTTAGAATAATGATATGCAATTTTACATCTCTGTCCATCTGATGAAGGAGGAGTCAGAATGGTACCATGTATCATATGAAGATGGTGGATCAATGTAAAATTTGTATATGCTTACCAGCAAAATTTTAGCACAAAACAACAATGCAATGAAAAAAACACTTGCAGTTCTCACACTTTCTGTACAGATTGTTTCGGCCCAGAATATGGCCCAGAAATTAGATAAAGCAACCAAAGATCTTATGGACTCTTCAGGGGCTGTTGCTTCTAATTTGTCATTTTATGTGTCAGATGACAATGGCAATTTTATTTATGAATACCAGGGGAATAAGGGACTTTCTACAGCATCTACCCAGAAAATATTTACAGCAGGTGCTGCATTAGAAATATTAGGGAAAAATTATACCTATACCACCACTTCAAGTTACTCCGGAAGCATATCCGGAGGGAATCTGAATGGAAACCTTTTCATCAGTTCCAATGGTGATCCTACTTTGGGCAGCTGGAGATATGAAGCATACAAACCCGAAAATTTTAAAAAGAAATTGATAGAGGCTGTTAAAAATTCTGGAATTACAAAAATTTCCGGGGATCTGGTGATTGATGATTCTTATTTTGACCATCAGACCATTCCCGGTGGATGGCCGTGGGATGATCTTGGAAATTATTACGGAGCAGGAGTCTGGGGTATCAACTGGAAAGAAAATCAGTTTGATATCAACATCAACGGGACAGACTTTAAAAGCTTTTCCTATCCGCTGGAAGGTGTAAAATGGCTGAATGACCTGAAAACAGGCGGTAGTTCTGATCAAAGTTTAATTTTTACGGCACCTCACTCCAATGTAGCTTTAATTAATGGAATGCTTCCGGGAGGAAAAACAGTAACGGTTTCCGGTTCTACTCCTAATCCGCCTTTGCAACTGGCAGCAGAAGTAAAACAATGGTTAAAAGAATCAGGAATTGAACTTACCGGAAAAGCTCTTACTAATTCACAGCTCGAGCTAGAAGGGAGACAGGCTTTGGAAGCTCCTAAAAGTAATGTAATCCTAACGTACCAGTCTCCAACACTGGATAAAATCGTCTATTGGTTTTTGAGAAAAAGCATCAACCTTTACGGGGAAACATTGATTAAAACTTTAGGAAAAGAGAAAAAAGGTAATTCTAGTTTTAAAAGCGGAGTCGCTTACTTAAAAGAATTCTGGAAATCAAAGGGAATCAACCCTAATATGATTAATTTTGCAGATGGAAGCGGCCTTTCACCACAGAATTATGTTGCTGCAAAAGCTGAAGTGCAAGCTCTTTTATATTCAAAAAAACAATCCTGGTTTGATTCTTATTATGATGGATTTCCGGTTCAGGAGAATGGTATGAAAATGAAGAGCGGAACAATGAGAGATACCAAATCTTTTGCAGGTTATCATACTGCAAAGGATGGAAAGAAGTATGTGGTCTCCATTATTATCAATAACTATCAGGGGAGTGGAAGTGCGGAGCTGCAGAAAATTCTTAATGTTTTAAAATAAATAACCTTGAGGAAATCCATATTAACCAGATTAAATAACTGGATTATTTTTGTTGTGATGACTACTTTGGTAATCGCCATTGTAGTATCTTCTACAGCATTGATTAATTTCCTTAGAAAAGAGGAAATTAAAAGGATTAATCTGCTCTCTAAGGCAATCAGAATTCAGCAGGAAGTAAAAAGTCCTGATACTGATGTTCTGGATTTGTTGCCTGAAATCCTGAATATAAACAATACGATTCCGTTCATTGTGACGGATAAATATAAAAATCCTATTCTTGATCTTGGGTATTACCGTAATATTCCTGAAAGCACAATCAAAAATCCGGAAAAGCTTCATGATCTGATGATGAATATGGAGAAAAATTATGCTCCGATTGAGATCAAGGTTCCGGATGGTAATAACCAATTTGTATATTATGACAATTCGCGGTTGCTGAATAATCTACGGTATTCACCTTATATTCTAGGATTGTTTATCCTGCTGTATTTCGGATTTACTTTCTGGTTTTTTAAAACCATTAAAAAGACCGATGAAGGGTATCTTTGGGCAGGTCTAGCCAAGGAAACAGCCCATCAGATTGGCACACCTTTGTCTTCCATGATTGGCTGGATGGAAATTATGAAACTGGAGAATTCAGATTCCGAAGGGGTGAAGGAGATTGAAAAAGATATTGAAAGGCTAAGAACCATTTCCGAACGTTTCTCAAAAATAGGTTCTGTTCCTGAGCTGAACGATATGAATTTCAACCAAACGATCCAGGAGAACTATGATTATTTAAAAACAAGAATTTCAAGAAAAGTTGATTTTATCCTTCATCTTCCTGTTTATACTGTGTTGGTTCCACATAATAAAATCCTGATGAGCTGGGTAATTGAAAACCTTGTGAAGAATGCTGTGGATGCAATGAAAGGAGAGGGTACCATTGTAATGTCAGTTTTTGAAAGGAATAAAAACATACTTATTGAAGTAAAAGACAACGGCAGCGGAATGACGAATCAGCAGGCCAGAAATGCTTTTAAACCTGGATATTCCACTAAGAAAAGAGGCTGGGGACTGGGATTGTCATTGGCTCAGAGGGTCATTCATGAATATCATAATGGAGATATTAAGATTTCCCAGACCGAAGTTGGAAAAGGAACGACTTTCAGAATTACAATTAAAAAGGGATAAATGGGAATTCTAAATCATAGGATTAGAACTTTTTTTAAGATAGCTGCTAATAAAAAAAATAAAAGCGAGGATCATTTCCTCGCTTTTATATTTATTTTTTACCTGTAAGCCACTGAGTTTGTAGTTTCAGTTCTTCCGGGCTTGGATTAGCTTTGAATTGAAGTGTTTCCACGCTTAGTTTATCCAGAATAGCTTTCCCTTTAAGAGTCATTTTTTCTTTTTTACCAGCATTGTCTCGTAAAATAGTTACCGTAACTTCCTGTCCATCCTTGATCGTTCTGGTATATCCGATAAAGTCTTGGATTTTTTGAATATCAATGGTCTTTCCATCCAATGCAAGCACCTGATCGGTAATTTTAAATCCTATACTTTTGGCAAATGGAGATAAAGTAGAATTTTCATCGAAAGCCAGGGCTTTATTTTTATCATCATATCCTGTTTGGTTAGGGTCTTTAATAAGCCAGAAGATAGGAGCTGTTTCCTGTTTGTGAACATCTACACCTACCATTTTCAGATATTCTGCATAAGGTGTAGGCTGGTTTCCTGCAATATATTTATTATAAAAATCCTTTATCTGTGGATATGCTGTTACTGTTACCAGTTCATCAATCAGTTTATCATCTTTGAACGGTTTGTTTTCCCCGAATCTTTGAGAAAGTTTTCTGATCATATCACGGTAACCCATTTCTCCATTGGACAGTTTTCTCAGTTCAATATCCATGCACATGGCTAAAAGAGCTCCTTTTTCATATACATTTCTGTATTGATCTTTGTAGGCATCCTGCAATACGTTTTTACTCATTACCGTAAACGGCATGTTATCATTGTAGTTTTTAGAGTTGGTAATCTTTTCTCCGATTCTTTTAAGAAACTCATCCTTGTTGATAAGTCCTTCCTGAATTTGGAATAAATTCGCAAAATATTCAGTTCCGCCTTCATACATCCAGAGATGCTGAGACATTTTCGGATCTGCATAATTAAAATAATGGATTTCTTCAGAATGCGTTTTCAAAGGATTAACAGTATGGAAGAATTCGTGGGAAACCACATCTGTAATAGTTTGGTCAATAGCTTCCTTAGGCATAGCTTCAGGAAGTACTACACTGGTAGATTCATGGTGCTCCAATGCTCCAAAGCCTTTTACCATAGGACCATCGCCACCAGATAGATAAAGCATAATGGCGTACTTCTTATTGGTATTCATATCCCCAAGGAATTTCTTTTGGGCTACCACCATTTTTTCAAGATTATCCTTGAAATCTGCTGCTTTATATTTTCCGGTAGGAGAGTAAACTCCTAACACAAGATCCATTCCACCCGCATTGAAGGTAATATAATCCGGTTTGGTGTACATAAGAGGAGAATCTGTAACCTTGGCATAATTGGCAAGCGTATAGGTGTCTGTAGATTCAGATTTATCCTGATCTACCAATGCTGTGGTCCCGTAAAAATCAGTCGGTTTTTGAACAACAAGCTGATAAGGTACATCCTGCATATTTTCAATATATCCGATAAAACCGTGGGTATTGATCATATAACTTTTCCTGCTTCAATATCAGTTCCTGAAGGAGAAAATACAGCTTTATGTTTTGAAGTATCCATTTCTTCATCAAAGCTATCATTTACAAGATAGGAGATTTTGCTCAGGTTCTGAGCATTTTTCAATGAATAACTATTATCATTAACTTTTGTGAAGGCTAATTCCTTTCCTTTATTATCATAAAATTTGATCCCTTCTATGAATCGCCCGTAATCATCTACAGAATAAGTTCCCGGAACCGTTTTAGGAAAATGGAATTTAATATCTCCCGATTTCATTTTTGGGAATTCCATTGTAACGGCTACTTTATCATCTTTTACATTAACGAGGTCTATAGTGGTTTTTATAGATTGGGCATTTGCTAAAAAAGCGGCAAAGAGGCCTAAGCTAAGTGCTGTTTTTCTCATTAGGTTTAAATTTATAGTTAAGTAGTTGTTTATTTTTCCATTTTGTTACTGAATCAAGTATTAAACTTTTCTTAAAAAAAATTAAGAAAAATAAAAAGGCAAACCTGCTGATCTGCAAATTTGCCTTTGTTATTTATTGAACACTCAGATAGTTGATATAATAATTCTTATTCAATTCAACCGGAGTGCTTTTCTTTAGCTTTACCGTCTGCCATTCTTCAGTTGGATTTATCGTCTGATCTCCATTGATAATGATCGGAAGCTTCAGGTTTTTCACCACATTCGTATATCTGAACTTCAGACTGTCCCCGTTTTGAGTATATTCAAGAGTCGGGATTTTAATGGTTCTGAGATACTGATCAAATACAGTAGAGAAATCAATACCCGCTTTTGATGAAATATAATCTTCAATTTGCTTTGTGGTAACTGTCTGATGATAGAATTCTTTACCTAACCCTCTTAAAATCTGTCTGAATTTTTCATCATTATTAATGACTTGTCTTATCGTGTGAATCATATTGGCTCCTTTCGGATACATATCACCACTGCCTTCATTTCTTACGCCATACTTCCCGATGATAGGAACATCATTTGCTATTTTTCCTCTAAGGCCTATCATGTATATGTCAGCAGATTTTTTATCAAGATAGTTTTCGGTAAAAAGAACTTCCGAATACATGGTGAAACTTTCATGGATCCACATATCTGCCTCATCCTTTGCGGTAATATTATTGGCAAACCATTCGTGGCCACTTTCGTGAATGATAATATAATCCCATTTCAGACCAATTCCTGTTCCTGAAAGATCTTTTCCACGGTAGCCATTTTGATAATCATTTCCATAAGCTACATTACTTTGGTGTTCCATACCCAGATAAGGAGAGTCTACCAGTTTGTAAGAATCTTCATAGAAAGGATAAGGGCCAAACCAGTGTTCAAATGCGGAAAGCATAGGTTTTACCTGTTCAAACTGTTTTTTTGCTTTTTCTAAATTATAGTCAAGTACCCAGTAATCCAGATCCAGTTTTCCTTTTTCCCCATCAAAAGTATCTTTGAAATTAACATATTTACCAATATTCGGGATGATAGAGTAGTCATTGATAGGATTTTTCACTTCCCAGGTATAGGTAGTCTTGTTTCCGCTGGTCTTTTTATCAATCAATCTTCCGTTGCCAACGCCTACCAAATCATTGGGGGTAATAATCTTCATAACGATTCCGTTGTCCGGCTCATCGCTCCAGATATCTTTAGTAGGAAGCCATATAGAAGACCCGATTCCCTGAACAGCAGGACTCATCCACGGGTTCCCGTTTTTATCCTGGGTGAAAACCCATCCACCTTCCCAAGGAGCATTCTTTGCAATCTGAGGATTTCCGGAATAGTCGACGTCAATCGTATATTTTTCACCTTTTTTAAATTTTTTCTTAGCCGTGATGAAAATAAAATCGCCATCCTGCTTAGAGCTGGCAATAGGAAAACTTGCTGTAATTTTTCCAGCTTTCATCGGCTGCTGAAGATCAATCTGAAAAATAGGATTGGTAACATCCTTTATGATCTCAAAGCTTATTTTGTTTTTTCCCTTGATACTTTTCTGTTCGAAATCAGGTTCTACGGAAAAATTATATTTTTTTACATCCCAAAAATCCCTGAATGGGGTATTGGAACCTTTCAATGTATCTTGTTTAGTATAGACTTTATCTCTTTCAAAGAATTGCCCAAAAGCAAGTCCGGAAACCAATAAAAGAGTGTATGACAGCTTTTTCATGTGAAATTAAATTAATAATCTTTTCAAAAGTATAAAATTAAATTAACAGCCGGATAACGATGGGATGAAAATACAGACTAAATTATTCTGAAACATATAAAAAGCCCGACTAATGCCGGGCTATCTTATAAATAGATGTGGGAATCTTATTTTTTAATGAATTTCAGATTTGAAGTCGTTCCCTTATCTTCAATTGAAATTACATAAGCTCCGGTACTTAATCTTGAAACGGAGATCTTATTGTCTGAGATTTGGCCGCTCATTACTTTCTGTCCTGCCATATTGGTGATTGAGAATTGTGCCTTAGGAGAAACCTGAGTTACATTCAATACATCACTAGCCGGGTTAGGGAAAATCTGAATTGAAGCCCTGTCTTTTACCGTATCACTGGTAGAAAGCTGTTGTTGGATCAATACAGGATAATCTTCAATTTCACCATAATCCTGGCTGCTGCATCCGTTTTGTGGTTGATTGCCGTATGCCATTATAACTCTCATAATCACATTTCCTCCCGTATAAGCATCCATAGGTACAGAGAAAGTTCCTGTTACCGGAGTTATTTTGTTAGGAAGGGTTGTTAAAATAATTTCAGAATCAGCAAAATATCCGTCTTTATTAAAGTCTATCCATGCTGTTACCCCTTCATTATAAGTAGTAGTACTAGTCCATTGTTTAGATACACTCAATATGTTACCGGTTGAACCCTTAGAGAGTGTAATTAATTTTGTAGGATCTGTTGTGTAATCTGTATACGGTGAGGCGGTACTATTATTGGAAATAGGATTCATGCCTGTAGGAGTTACCGTTACATTAGAAATAAATTCATCTGCAGGGTTTGCACTCACCGAGCAAATAAACGGAAGGGTTGTAAAATTGGTTGAAGACGAATAAGTACCTACTGTAGCGTTACAAACATTAGCTATTTGCACTTCATATTGAGTAGCAGGATCTAATCCGGAAATAAAAGAGGCGTTTGTAGCTGACGGAATCGTTGTCCAGGTAGCAGCTCCTACTTTTCTATACATCAAAGAGTAGGTTGCATCCTGAAGGGCTCCCCAATTTATATTGGCAGATGATTTTGTAACACCGGAGGCCGTAATTCCTGCAGGTGCAGCTGAAGAGCATGGACTGGATGAGGCAGAAACAGTAGCATTGCCTATGGCATAAAATACATTGTCTATAGCGCTTACTCTAATTTTTATATTTGAATTCGTGGCAAGTGAAGAAAATGAAAAAGCTTCAACTCCATCATTCGGCGTAGATGGAGTAATGACAGTCCATGTTACTCCGTTGTCTGTGGTATAGTCTATTTTCACATTCTGCACGTTATAAGGCGAACTGTTTGTATTCACAACATCCCAGGTAATGGCACCGGCCATATTGTTATAAACAGTGTTTGACGTTACTTTAAATGGTCCATCATTCCCAACATCCAATTTTACCAGACTGCTCTGTGTTTGTTGTTGGGCAGGATTAGGATTATTATCTCTTACTGTTACCTTGAAGTTCATTACCCTTGCTACACTAGGTAAAAGTTCCCAGTTCTGTACTGTGGTAAGGTTTCCAGTAAGTACAGTTTCCAGCTTTGGAAAATAACGGGAAGGTGAAGTTGTTGGAGGCCAGGATCTGAAAGTAGCTCCACTGGTGCGGGTTGAATTTAAGGCGTTAAATAAAGTGCTAGAAATATCATACTGCTCCCATACGTAAGTCATAGGATCATTCTGAGCATCCGTTGCACTGGCTGTTAATACGAAAGCGGTTCCTTTTGGAATGACTTTATTAACAAGCGGCTGTATTACCGGAGGAGTGTTGGCTACCGGAACATTAATATCACAATTTTTACCATTTACGTAAGCTTGGATCTGCTCAATATTGATGACATGGAAATAAGCATCCGAATTCATCTGTACATTTGCCGCAGTAATTCCTGCATATCCCATAATGGTAGATCCTGATCCCGGTTCTATTGGAATGTCTGTTTGACCTTGATTGACAGACATGGTATGGCGTCCTCCAAACTGATGTCCTAACTCATGGGCTACATAGTCAATATCAAAAGTGTCTCCAAAAGGTTGATCTACTATTGCCGGAGAAGTGATTCCAGCTCCTTTTGATGTAGCATCATTATTGCTGGCAGGATTTATACAAACATTTCCAACACGGCCGGCACTTCCGCCGCCGCCTCTGTGTCCGAAGAAATGACCAACATCATAAGCCGCATTCCCTATGCCGGGAGTATTGGTCAGTGTTTGCTGAACCTGTAAATTCCATGCACCGGGAGCACTAAAAGTACCATTAGAATTGGCAATAACATTAGAGTAAGGATCTGTAGCAGGATCTGTAAAAATAACCTGTGGAAAATCCTGTACAATTAAATGAATGCCTAAATCTCTTTCATAGACACCATTTACTCTGTTTATCGTGGCATTAATACGGGCAGCAGCGCCTGGAACACCTCCTGCCAATTGAGTGTATTCCCCGTTTACAGAAACAGCAAGTCTGTAGGTACGGTACTTTTGATCATTATTCTTATTAAAGCTTCCTGCGCTGCTTAGTCCTTTTTTTGATTGTAAAAGTTGCTTCATCTCCTTTTTAGCCCCTGCGGATTCGGATGTTGTACACTCAAAAGCACTTCCATCTTGTGTTTTCCTGGATTTGAAAAACACACCATAGATATCTTTCTCTTTGGTTACAGGTTCAATGAATTCGTATTTTCCGGTATTAGCATCAAAAATCATTGATTGAAAATCATTAGGAGCAGTACTGAATCTGATCTGTTTATTAGGATTATCCACTCCAACTCCTGAATAGGCCCCTAATTGATATCTTTCGGCCATAGATTTCTCAACCACAGGAGAACTGTAGACTGAAAATCTTTCAACTTTCCCGTCAGTTGTAGGAATAGAAACGACTACAGGGGCGCCGCCTTTTCCGGCTTCCGGTGCGTCTTTTAATATCGCTCTTAAAGAATTAAGATCCATCTTATAAGCGTACAGAATGTTGACTTCTTTCCTTATAGGCTCCACTCTTTCTGAGACAGGCTGCCCAAAGGTGCAAAGCCTATTCCGGATTTGTGCTCTGAAACGGGTCTGAGTTTTTGGGAAAGCTCTACTTTAAAACCCATATCCCGGAAGACATCCGCATAACGCTCAACTGTTTTTTTCAATTGAATTT
>NZ_CALNWX010000029.1:0-10261 GCF_940807095.1 Chryseobacterium sp. Marseille-Q3244
ATATGACCGGAAAGCAATACCTTAAGGGAACTCTAAATCTCGAAGCGTTGGTGAATAAAATGAAGTTTGTATTAAAAAGCGGATTATTCGCTAATACTCAGCTCCAAAAGGATTGGAATGAATATGGTAAAATTATATTTAATACTTTAATAAAAATCATAGTACAAGCTCCACTCCCCAGTCTCTTTATTCTTCGCAAACATAAAGCTTCCACTGTCAATCACATTCAAATGCGCTTTATTATCTGAAGACACCTGAAAAACAAATTCAAACCCTTTTCCGAAACCATCTTTGAAACCAATGCCGGGCTGACAGAATGATGGGTAACCACCCAATTTAGTACTATAACAGTGCTTAATGATGTCAAAATAGCTGTTGAAATGCCCTTCTCTTTCAAGTTTAACAATTTCAGAGATTAAGTTGTAATCTATATCTTCAATTCCGCCACCATCCCATAAAGGGGCATCCTTAGGATATAATTCGGAGCGTAGTGGAAATGGTTTTAAATAAGAAACCGGACTTTGCAAATCCTTGATGACAATATTCTCCAGATCATCATATTCCCGAATAACCCAATTGTCACCCATTTTTTCAAGCATTCTCGGAAAATCCTGAGAAATAAATACGGTAATTAATTTTTTGTCCTTTATCAATTCCGGTACAAAAGGCTGGTTGGGAAGATAGAACTGGATAAGCGGCATCATAGGATCTCCATTTTTATCCAAAGGAATCTCTTCATCTTCAGCATAGGCAAATACCCGCCCGATCCATGATTCTTCTAAAACATTAAGAGGTCTGAAACCACCAGTAAAAAATTCTGTAGCAGGTATTTCTATTTTATCTTTAATTTCCTGAATTCTGTTATCCATTTTGTTATAAGTTATTAGTTTTCATCTTCTTTAAAATCTTCCCAAGCCAGATTCAGATATCCGTTGATTTGAGTTTTTTCTTCTTCTGTAAATACATCAAGTTTCAAGGTCATTTCTATAGATTCTGAAAGGGAAATTTGTTGATTATGCTGGGTAAACGCAAAACAACCGAGAAATGAAACTTCATTGTCTTTTAATTCTTTTATTTTGTCGCTCAGTTCCTGTTGGTTCAATGTTTTACAGGCAATGGCAGCTTCTTTTATTTCATTAATGGTCATAGTAATGGTGTGCTGAGGTTTAAGAAAATTCAGCAATTTTTTCAAATAATCCAGGATAATTGACTACGAAACCATTATCATCGACTAAAATGTCAGCCTCAAAATCGGTTTGAAGATTGTCATAATGATAAGTATGGGTAGCAATTCTGGTATATTGCTGAGTCACCGGTTTTACCAGGTTATTCGGAACATCAATATAAATGACCTGGATTTTCTGGGCATCGTTTTCAGCCAATGTAAGGTTGTTGATGGGTAAGGTATTCGTAAAAGGAGTTAATGAGATGTCAATGAAGGGAAATTCTTTAAAATCGGGATTGATTACATTGTTGATCTCCCAGCCGTCCTGTAATTTTCTACCGGTTAATTCATTTTTAACCGTGTTGACTTCAGATTTGATGATAAATTTCTGGATATTCCAATTAATATCGATGATTAATTGATAATCTACAGTATACATTTTACTTTCATAGTAACCAATAATTCTTGATTCTACGATTGAGCCTTTATTATTTTCTTTAAGACTGAAATATTCCAGGGATTGAAAAGCAATTCCTTGCCAGATCAATGTTTTCATTTTATTTTGGATTGGTGTTAATTTTTTTATATTCTTTTGATCAGGAGTTCCGGTTATTGAGAAATTCTCCGTTTCCTGATTCTGCTTAATGTTTCTCTGGCTACTCCCAGAAATGAAGCCAGTTGGGACAACGGCACTCTTTGTAATATCTCTGGATGTTTTTTTTCAAGATATTCAAGTCTTTCCTGCGCTGAATACAGTTTGAAGAGGTTGGCGAACTCTTCCTGTTTGTAAGCAATTTGTCGAATACAATGACGCCCCAGAGATTCTATTTCAATGTATTGTGCTGCAATTTTAAAGAGTATTTCTTTATTAAAGATAACAACATGTAATTCTTCACAAGCCATCATATTGAATTCAGAAGGTTTTCCACTGCCAAAACTATTGATATTGGTTGCAATTTCATTTTCAAAAAAGAAATCAGTGTTTTTTGTTACGCCATTGATTTCATAATAAGACTTACAGTACCCTTTATCAATGTAAAATAATGATTGACATATTTCGCCTTCCTTTAAGATCAGTTCATTCTTTTTATATTGTTTTTCGGAGAGTGCAGCTTGAAGTAATGTCCAGCTTTCATCTGAAAATGGAGTGAGAGAACGGATATAGGTAAGAAGGTTTTCCATGTGAGATATCTATACTTTTTTATTTTTAGGAATTTTTAAAAGAAGTACAACAGCCCATGTTTGAAAAATAAGTTGTAAAATATTGATGATTCCGAGAATCGGCTCAGTGCTTAAATGGGTTATTATTACAGGTATTCCAAGGATACCGATCACAAAAAGAAAGATGAACAGATATTTTGCTACTGCGTTTCCCTTTCCGATCATATAACCGGTTCCAAAAACAAAAGCAATTACCGCGACAGAAATGAAAATTGCCAAACCTGAATTTAATTGTTCTGATGTCCAGATTAAACCGGCAATTCCTATTGCTCCAGACAGGTAGATAAGATTGGACGCTTTTGTGTGATTAGGATGTATTATGATGGGTTCGTTACTTCCAACTGTAGAAACAAGAGAGTTAATGCGATCCTGTTCTTCATTCGTAAATGTTCTTCCTCTTGACTGTAAAATTTCATAAGCGTACTGTATCGCTTGAGGTACAAATTTACTGTCAGGTTTTATGTATTGCTCAAGTTCTCGGTCAGACATTTTCTCCAGAACGTTTTTCTTTGTATCCATCTGATATAAGGTTATCTTTTTGCGAAAATACTGAAATTTTAATTTAATGATTTTGTTAATAAAGTTTGTTGTCTTTTTTGTAATTTTATTTCATAACAAATAAACCGTAAAAGATTAATAGACTGTTCTGTTATGAGAAAAATAATATTCACTTTGTTCTTTATTCCTGTTGTATTTCACGCTCAACAAACGGTTCAGCAGGATACTGAAATCCTCAATTATGTTTCACAGGTAAGTACAGATTCTCTGAAAAGTCATATCAATTCTTTGGTGAGCTTTGGAACAAGGCATACCATGAGTTCTACTACAGATTCCAAAAGAGGAATAGGAGCTGCGAGAAAATGGGTGTCGAAAAAATTCAATGACTATGCAAAAAACGCAGCTGGAAGAATGGAAGTCTTTATGCAGAATCAAACCATCCAGCCAGATGGAAAAAGAATAGACCGTCCTACTGATTTAGGAAATGTTATTGCCATTATTCATGGAACCAACCCTAATGATAAACGATTGTTTATGATGAGTGGACATCTGGATTCAAGGGTAAGTGATGTCATGAATAGCAAAGACAATGCTCCGGGAGCCAATGATGATGGAAGTGGAGTAGCAGGACTTATAGAAAGTGCCAGAATATTGAGCAAATCTAAATTTCCGGCAAGTATTGTATTCGTCGCTTTTTCTGGAGAAGAACAAGGCTTGCTGGGTTCTAAAATGCTGGCTGAGAAAGCAGCTAATGAAGGTTGGCAGTTGGAAGGTTTGTTGAATAATGACATGATTTCAAATAATCTCAGCAGTGATACACATTTGATTAATACCCATCAGCTGAGAGTCTTTTCAGAAGGTCTGCCTCAATATGAGTTGGATAAAAAAGCTCAGGAGATTAGAAAATTCGGACTGGAGAGACAGTTGGCAAGATATATTAAAGAAATAGGAGAGCGGTATGTTGATAATCTTCAGGTCAAATTAATTTACAGGAACGACCGTTTTTTGAGAGGTGGAGATCATACTCCATTTGTTGAAAAGGGATTTTCTGCTGTACGGCTTACGGAATTCAATGAGAACTTCGACCATCAGCACCAGAATATCAGAAAAGAAAATGGAGTGCAGTATGGAGATTTACCGGAATTTATGGATTTTGAGTATTTTAAAAAGAATGTAAGCGTAAATATTTCGGTTCTTGCAAATCTTGCAAAATCCCCTTCAAAACCTGAAAATGTAAAAATAGAAGTAAATAAACTTACCAATTTTACAGATCTTTCCTGGGAAAAGCCTAAATCGGGAGAGGTAGCAGGATATTATGTATTGTTACGTGAAACGGATGCTTCTATGTGGCAGAAAAAAATATTTACCAAAGAAACTGTTATCAAGTTGCCTTATTCTAAAGACAATTATTTCTTTGCCATACAAGCCGTAAACGCTTCCGGAAATGAAAGCTTGATCGTTTTGCCGAAAATAAAATAAATTTAAATATGAATAGGAGCGGGTTTTAGCCCGCTCTCCAATACATAAACCATCCATTGGCTTTAGCCAAAACCTGAAAATTTCACAAGCTATTCTATATCCAACGTCATAAAAAGAGCAATTTCTTCGGAGTTATTATACAATCTTGTATTTACTCCGGTGATATTAAACCCCATTCTTCTATAAAATTGTATGGCTGGATAGTTTGTGTTCTGTGTTTCCAGTTCAATAACCCGGCAGTTAAGGTTTCTGGCCTCTTTGATTGCGCTTTTAATCAGCAGGATTCCCAATCCCTGTCTTCTGTATTTTTCATTCACAAGAATGTTCTCGATGTAGAAACTATTGTTCCAGGTTCTGTGTTCACAGATGATCCAGCCCTGAAGTTCACCATCTGCAAAAGCTCCGAAAGATGAATCTTTTTCAATGATCGTATTGAGTTCTTCGATATCATCAGAATTGGTTTCCCATACTTTAGTGTAGGATAATTTTTTTTCTCTCAGAGTCAATTCAAAGGTGCCACTGAATTCTATTGAAGAAACAGAGTAGATGATATCTGTTGAATATCCATTATATCCCCATTCTAAACCAGGATTGGAAGTCAGCTTTTGTAGTTTTTTAATTTCCACGGAATATGTTTTATTGAATTTCAGTACAGATTTCTACAAGGTAATTGTTGGGATCTTTAATGTAAGCAGTCTTTTGTCCCCAAGGTTTTACAGCAATATCTTGATACAGAATGGCGCCGTTTTTTACAGCTTTTTCAACTAAGGTTTCTACATCGTCAGTTACAAACCCCAATTCAATCCCAAAAGGTTTAACTTCTGTTTTGGAAAGGAGGAATCCCTTTTTAATATTGGAGCTGGCCAAATCAACAGAAGCAAAAGAAAGAGTCGTTTCTCCAGTAATCAGTTCTCCATAATCTTTTTCAGGAGTAATGAATTTTATTTTTGCATCGAAAGTATTTTGGTAGAAATTCATTGCTGATTCTACATTTTCTACATACAAAATGACATATTTAAACTTAATCATGTTATTAGATTTAGTGTAGTTTTGGAATTCAATTTTGTTTTATTTTCTATCTATAATATATTCTTCATCTGTGATTAGCTCAATGTGAGGACCATGCTGAGGATAATATTTCAAACCTTCAAGATGCCCAAAATGAAGCGCATATTTTTGAGTAAGTTGTCTTACTTTATTTCCAAATGAATTAAGATTGATGGATTGAACAGCACCTATTCTTTGGCGGCCATTCGTAAAGAAGAGCATTAGATTGGAATGAGTACTGAAATCATAATCTTTATAATAAAATACATTGATATTTTCTTCCCGGCAGATAGAACCCAGATCATTGATGAAAAATTTTTTATCTGCTAACGGAAGGTTACAGTCAATCCTTATAGAAAGATTTTCCGCATTATTCTTTTTAAAATCTGAACCTACAATTTGTAGAAAGCGATGTTCATTAGGCCCCCAATTTTCTCCTTCACTATGATAAGCTTTAGTAGATTGTGTTTTAAATGGAATGCTAACATCTAATAATACTGCATTTTCACGAATCAACAGTGCTTCCACTTCCAGGGCAAACTGAAAATGAAAATCAAAGAGCTGATGATCTCCAATGCTGATGATAAGCTGATTATCATTGATATTAAGAAACAAAAATGCTTCTTTAAACCTGGTTCTCAGATTTTCCAGTTTTTCGATAAAATCATTGATGTTTTCCACCTGAATTTTTGCAGCCAATTCTGCGGCATTATCTGCATGGCCTCCATATCCCTCGAAAAATTTAAAAAATTTGAAATCATATAAATTTTCAGGGAATTTAAAGTACCAATATACTCCTAAAATCATGATGAACCGGGTTGATAATTGAATAAAGATCAAATTTAAATAAAAATTCACGTTCTAAAACATTCAAAACCCCTAAATTTGTGATCAATAAAATTTTACTTGGATGCTTAGGAACATTTCAATTGCGGCAGCTACTTTTTTGTCCGTAGTTACAATCAATGCACAGAAGAACAAAAATTCTCAATTGGAAAGACCCAAATTAGTAGTAGGTCTTGTAGTAGACCAGATGCGTTGGGATTATTTATACCGTTTTTACAACAAATATGGAAATGACGGTTTCAAAAGACTTTTGAATACCGGTTATTCTTTAAATAACGTACACATTCCTTATGTACCTACTATTACCGCTTTAGGACATACTTGTATTTATACAGGATCTGTACCTGCGATTCACGGAATTGCCGGAAATGACTGGACAGATAAAGAAACAGGTAAAGGTGTATATTGTACTGCCGATGACAGCGTTCAGCCAGTGGGGACAACCAATACCAAAACAGGAAGCCATTCACCTAAAAACCTTTGGTCAACTACAGTAACGGATGAACTGAGGCTGGCAACAAATTTCCAAGGGAAAGTAGTCGGAGTTTCTTTAAAAGACAGAGCTTCTATTCTTCCTGCAGGTCATACACCAAACGGAGCTTTCTGGTTTGATGACAGTACAGGAAACTTTATTACCAGCACATGGTATATGAATGATCTTCCTCAGTGGGTAAAATCATTCAATTCTCAGAATTTACCGGAGAAATTGGTGGCTAATGGGTGGAATACTCTGCTCCCAATCAATCAATATACAGAAAGTGCACCAGACAATTCTCCTTGGGAAGGATTATTAGGTAGTGCAAAAACACCTACATTCCCTTACAATGATCTTGCAAAAGATTATCAAACCAAAAAAGATAACATTCGTTATACTCCTTTCGGAAATACGTTGACATTAAAGTTAGCAGAAGCCTCTGTAGAGGGAGAAAAACTGGGAGGTGATAATATTACAGACTTTTTAGCCATCAATTTGGCTTCTACGGACTATGCCGGGCATAAATTTGGGCCGAACTCAATTGAAGTGGAAGATGTTTATATCAGATTAGATCAGGATTTAGCACAATTCTTCAATTATTTGGATTCAAAGGTTGGAAAAGGACAGTACACGGTGTTCCTTTCTGCTGACCATGGTGGAGCACACTCTGTAGGTTTTTTAAAAGAACATAAAATTCCTACGGGATTCTTTGGAGAAGGTGCTGAAAAGAACCTCAACCAAAAGCTGAAAGATAAATTCGGAGCTGATAAATTGATCAACGCTATTGATAATTATCAGATTTATTTCGATAGAAAAGTATTGGCAGACAGCAAACTTGAATTGGATGATGTAAGAAACTTCGCTATTAAAGAACTGGAAAAAGATCCTACTGTTTTATATGCAGTTTCTGTAGACAGAGTGTCTGAATCAAGCATTCCTGAGCCCATCAAGCAAAGAATTATCAATGGAATCAACAGACAAAGAAGTGGGGATATTCAATTGATCTCTCACGACTCTATGCTTCCGCCATATTCTAAAACAGGAACTACTCATAGTGTATGGAACTCTTATGATTCACACATTCCGTTAATCTTTATGGGTTGGGGAGTGAAACAAGGTGAAAGCAATAAGGCTTATCACATGACGGATATTGCCCCTACAGTTTCTTCATTACTGAAAATTCAGTTCCCAAGTGGAAATGTTGGAAATCCAATTACAGAAGTTATAGGTCAATAATCTTAATAACATATAAAAAAAAACATTCCACTCCGGAATGTTTTTTTTATTTTACATACACAGGAAGGTTATTAATTCTTTTTTAGATCAGGATTCAATCGATTCTGCTTTCGTCTTTCTTTCATAAAATTCACTTTTTGCCTAATACATTTAAAAAGCTATCTTTGCAAAAATTTTGGTTTCCAGTATATTGGAATGAAAAGGGAATTGGGTGAAACTCCCAAACTGTCCCCGCAACTGTAAATCGCAATAAAAGTTTCTGTAAACAGCCACTGTATAAAAACGGGAAGGCACAGAAAGCGAAAGTCAGGAGACCTGCCAGAAAATTAATCAAAAAAACATATTGCTTTCGGAGGAAAAGTAGAAGGATATGGATATAAAAAGATTTCTAATACTATTTTTGTCATCTTATGGCTGTTTTCTTTTCGGACAGGAGAAAGCTGTAGATACTATTTATATTTTCGACAGCCAGATGAACAAGGTGAAACAATTTCACCCTGTGAAAACAATTACACCGGAAGAAGCTCAAAAGAATTCAGGCAATCTTTCAGAATTACTTAGATTTCAATCTAACCTTTATATTAAAGAAAATGGGCGTGGTGCCGTTTCTTCACCTTCTTTTAGGGGAACATCAGCTCAGCAGACTGCTTTTGTCTGGAACGGTATTAACATTAACTCTAATTTTTTAGGACAGGGAGATATTAACAACATTGCATTGTTTGGATATGACCAGATTGGAATAAAAGCAGGTGGAGGAAGTATTGTCTATGGATCAGGAGCTATTGGGGGAAGTATTCATCTGAATAATAACCTGGAGTTTAATAAAGGATTTCACGGATCTTTATTTTCAGAGGTAGCATCTTTTGATACCTACAATAACTTTGTAAAGGGCTCTTACAGTAATGATAAATTTAGTTTTAAAGCTTCTGCAAATTATAGTGTAAGTGCTAATGATTATGAGGTGCCGGAATTTGTAGTAGGGAGAACCCCATTTAAAAATATCAATGGAAGGTATTACAATACTACCTTTAATATAGGAACTGCTTATAAAATTACGGATTCTCAGACTATTTCATGGCAAAGCCAGGTATTTGACGCTTCTCAGCATTATGCAATTTACGAGGAAAATGGTAACAGGGCGAAGTATAAGGCAAATACTTTGAGAAGTTTGATCTCCTGGGATATCAATAAGGTGAATCTCACTAACAGCTTCAAAGCTGCTTATACGGAAGATAATTACAAATATTTTTCAGATATCCATTCACTTAAATCCAGTGGAGCAGAAGGGAAGAACTATATCTTTAAAAACGATTTTAATTATTTCATCACTCCCAAAATCAATATTAATATGATTGGAGAGTTTCAGGTGAATAAGGCGGAGGGGTATGAGACAGGGATAGGAAGTGTCAGTCGAAATATAGGATCCTTAGGAGGAATGATAAGATATTTTGTTTCTAAAGATTTACGTTTTGAAGCAGGAATAAAGAAAGATTTTGTTGAAAACATTTCATCCCCGGTTTTGTATTCTTTTTCTGGAAAATGGAATCCTGTATCATGGTATCATATAGGTGCCAGTTTTTCAAGAAACTTCAGATATCCAACTTTTAATGATCTTTATTGGCAGCCGGGAGGAAATCTGAACTTACGTCCTGAGACCTCCTTAAATATTGATATGGATCATGAGTTTAATTTTAGAGATTTTAAGATTACTCTCAGCCCGTATTATATGGATATTAAGGATTTTATCAGCTGGCTTCCTACTTCATATAGCTATTGGGCTCCTTTTAATACATATAAATCTGAATTTTATGGCTTAGAATCGCAGATTACCTGGAATAAAAATTTTGGCAGACATGGCCTGAAGGTTAATGCAGGATATACATATTCAAAATCTATTAATAAGGAAACCCAAAAACAGATGATGTATGTTCCTCTACACAAAGCTAGTGGCTCAATAGATTATAAATTTGATTTCCTTAAAATTTATGCTCAAGGGCTTATAAATGGACTTACTTACACTACGGCAGATGAGAAAAAATCTGTGGCACTGGATCCTTATTTTATTTTAAACGCTGGTATTTCTGCGGATATTTTAAAGAAATATACTCTAGGATTTAAAGTGAATAATCTTACAAATACAGTTTACCAGACAGTATATGATTATCCGATGCTCCGGATAACTTTGTGGCGAAGGATGTCATCAGTATTTTGGATGAAAGACCCATTCTTCCGGAAGAACAAATTCGTTTCTGGAACTGGCTTTCCGATTATTATCTGTGTAACCTCGGAGAGAT
>NZ_CALNWX010000030.1:0-6669 GCF_940807095.1 Chryseobacterium sp. Marseille-Q3244
AGATTACCATATCGTACAAAACCGTGAAGCGTTCAATTTCTTTGATGCTATCGTAGGCGGTGGGGACGGTATTTTATACGAAACCGCAGGAGCATTGGGCAAGGGAGAGCGCATTTTTATCACAGCCGATTTTAAACGATATACTTCAAAAAATAATCAAATTATTAGGAAATTGGGATAAGAAAAATATTTACAATAATGTTATTGATGAAATTGACAGAGACTATTTTGCAGAATTAATTGCTATACAACACATCAGACATCCGAATTTTATTGAAAATCATTGGAATCTGCATAAAGATATGAATTCAAAAAGCATTGATATCATATCATCTTTTCTTTCGATGGCTAATCAAAAATTCAAAAATATTAATAAACTAAACTTAGAATTTGATGAAAATTACTCTTCGGCATTGCATTCAAGTTTTATTTTAGATGAGGAATGGAGATACGATATTCAAGAACAATTAGTAAAGAAAATCTGGATATTTTTTTATACATCAGATAACGTTTTAACATCAGACAACCCATTACTTTTAAAACCTCACCTTAAACAAAAATTATCTTTGTATTCGGGTTTTTGGGCAGAAGGCGTCGAGATAATATTTCCGATTAATAAAAATCTAATTTTAACTATTTTGGATGAAGAATATTTTTCAGAGCAGAAAGATTTACATAATACTATCCAATTCTTAAATGATAAAAAATTGAGAGAATATAATTTGTACCAATATTACTTTTCAAATTTTGAAATTTATTCAGCAATTCATGATTTTGAGATTATTAAGAAGTTTGTGGAATTAAATAATGGTATGGATTATTTTCCAAATAGACCTAAAACTAATGTCTATTAAGATAAAACAGCATCATCTTGATGCTGTTTTAAAGTACAAACTACATTTGTTATAAGTTACCAAACCTCGATGCTGTATATATATTCTAAATTCAATTATTATGAAATCATTAAAAGAATTCATCACAGAAAATTTAGAAAATTCAACTGTCACTACTGTCCAAGAAAGTACTGAAAAACAGGTTGACGAAAATAATAATCTAGAAGAGGGACAAGCGGATGCTAAACCAAATGAAGACAAAACTAATGAAACCAAAAAGTAGTTTATTAATTTTAATTAGTTAAAGGCTCAAAATATAAACTTAATTGGACATTATTTTCTCCATTTACAATATTCCAAACACGACCATCAACAGTTGCTAGACTGATTTTATCTATTGACTCAACATACTTTAAAAATAATTCCTTTTGTTCCTCTTTCATAAAGTCAATTATTGATATATAATCTCCTATTTCTGGTAGTATTTCAAAATCTACAATATCTATGTCTATTTGGGTATCTGTTAACTCATCAGCTAAAAATGTAACTTTCATGTTTAATTGTTTTTACTAAAATACAATATTATACGTCAAGTTTTGTCACTACAATCTTGTAGATTTGATAAAAATCTGATTATTAGCTTATTATTTGAAAATTTATATATTTGCAAAATAAAACTAATAACCAAACGAATGTCATTTAAAAAAATTAATTTAAAAAGAGAGACTATTGAGGATGCAATAAAAGATTACAATTCTGCTTATGTTATAGATATTAAAGGAGATACAAATTGTATTAAATATCATATATCTGAAAATGGAATTGTCGTTAGTAAAATAAATGTATATCCTTTGACATCTGGTAAAACTACAGTTTCTTGGCAAGAATGTCAAAATCAAACATTAAGTGAAGCTATTTCAGAACATATTGTTAAATGCTGTAAATATTCAGAACAATTAAATACTTCAATTTATATCAAAAAATTGGAAGATAGTGAGCTTGCAGATTTATTAGATTTTCTTGAAAATTTTTGTGATGCAACATTGGAAAATACTATTAATTTGCCCAATGGAAAACAATATAAAATTAAAAGTATTTACGGTGATTACGTTTCAATTAATCATTTTACAAATGGTGCATTTAATGTTCAAGGTACTAGTGGTTTAATGAAGTCACAAGTTATTGAAGGATTATCAAAGTATCTAACTTACAATGATATTGTAGAAGCAACATTAGATAGTGTAAAAATTGATGAATTAGATAAGACTGAAATTGAGAAGTTATTTGAGGCAAGATTTCCTGTTACAAATTCTATGATTAGCGATACAACAAAATGTATTATTATGCCTGTATTTTTGACTGAAAGACTTGATGTTGCTGATAAAGGTATTGGAGATTTTTCTTTTATGGTTTTCCCAATATTCAGAGGGTTAGAGGGCTGTATAAAAGAATTATTCATTAATAATGGTATAAGTGTAGGGAATAATATAGGGCAACAATTTCAAGAATCTAGTGATGGAACTTATATATTGCAACAAAGACATAAAGCTACAATTAACAATGAGAAAATAGTAGAATCATTAGAAAAAATGTATAACTTTCATAAAAATAATAGACATGCATTATTTCATGTAGATGATACCATTATCTCTACAAGGTTGATTAGTGATATTGAAATTGCAAAATCATCAATAAATGAAACAGCTGAGCTAATAGAAGGCTGTTATGTATCTATATGTAACAATTAATAATAAAATAAATGAAATCTGAATTTAAAATAGTTATCGTTAATGATAATGCGGTAGTCTTTATAAATTCAAATAAAAGATTACCAGATGTTATTACAAAAGTTGAAACTAATTTTAAGAGAAAAAAATATTCAGGAATGGTAATTTTTGATCTACTAGTTTCTAATGGTCTAAGTAATAGATTTGTAGAAATGCCATTCCTGTCTGGAAGTTTTATTCTAAAAGAACTTAAAAAGACGGAAAATCTTGAGGCTGCTCTTTTGAGTGTTGCCAATGATTACTTTCGTAGCAATAAAGAATATATTCATAACTCAGTTATTACAAGACTTGAAAAAAGTAAAATAATAGATGAGTTAGAATTAACATTCTAAAATTATTTGAATTCTATAAACGAAAAACCCTCTATTTTAGAGGGTTTTTCGTTTTTCAGCCTTAACAATTTTTATTATATTTGTGGTAATAAAGTATCATTCTTAGGAATGTAAAAATAAATCGTGCTTAATTGCATTATTGCTGACCAAAACTACCACAACGAAGTTTTTTGACTTCCACTTATAAAAGCAAATAATGTATATAGGGTACGCCTGTATTGGCGTGGCTTGTATCATTGCTTTTAAGGGTGTGGTAGCCCTTGGTTAACGTGGTACAATGTCCACGCTTTATTTTTCATTTCTTTTTAGGAATGTTTTTATCAAATATTAACCAAAACTACCACACAATGAAATTTGAATTATCTACATTCAAAGCAATAACATCATGTTCAATATTGATGTTTGCAAACTTATCTGCACAAACAACTTTCGCTATCAATTCCGAGGTTATCAGTAAACTAAAATCGGAACAAAGCATGGTTTATCCTATTACCACAAAAGAAGTAGAATATCATCCTTTTGTTAAAGGTAAAGTTCCTACGTATATGTATGGATTATTTCTTGAATCAAAGAAAATTTTTGAACAAGAATATAATGACTATATGAAAGTTCCTCATAAACCAAACTCTTATGTTCCATCAGTTGTTGAAGAATATCCAAAAATGCTTGAAGAAGAAAAGTCATTTTCAGAAGATGAAAAATATATGGATGGACTTGTAAAATCAAATGTCATAGCAAAACGAAATGCATATATTATTGATAGAGATCAACCTATAACAAATATTGAAGAACTGAAAGGTAACTATAAAGAAATATCAAGTACTATGTTAATTTCTGGCGAAGATGTAGATAACAGATTCTTAAAAAATGAATTATCGGATGATTTGCGTGAATATTTGAAATATCCACCTGGCAAATCTAATACTTTGATGCAGAATATTGACACAGGTAAATTCTATTTGGTACTTTATGATACATTTCAAAATATCATTGGAATAAATGATACTGGAAATGTTGAAAAGTTATTAGCTTCTATGGGTTATAAAACTTATGGGCAAAATGAGCAGAAATACATTACAACAAAACATTATAAAATTCCATGTGATGCTATTTTCTACAATACCTTGAAAAGAGATAAGGATTATCTAAAGAAAATAGACACATGGTTTGACCAAATGCAAGGATTAAGAAAACAAGCATTGTCATATAATCCAAAGTTTGATAATTATATCAGAATATACAGATTGCAAAGAAACCGAATGTCAAAAGCTGATATTTCAGCCTGGACAACTTTAACTAAATCTGCAATGGCTTTGAATAAGCAATTTGTTGCTTTAAATGATAAGCTGTGGGGTGTTAACTATGATGTTTTAGATAAAAGCTATTTGAAAAATTCTAATGATTTTGATAATTATCTGGGTGCTTCTATGGGAGTGCTAGGTTTGTAAATTAATTGAAGGATGATAAATTATAAAATTTATCATCCTTCATATTTTACCAGTTTTATTAAAAATCTTATGAAATGGATCGTAAAACAAAATATAAAATATATTTGTATGTCCAATAAAGCCAAATATTCTAGGTGCTTTATCCTTATTCGTATATAATCGAATTTCAAAAAATTGAGGAATCTGTTCAGCCTGTAGCGGCTCAGAAAAAATAAAATCAGCTATTTCTTTTAAATTCTTATTAGGGTTAACAATTTGAAAAAATGATTTATCATCCACTATTTTGCTAAATTTACTATTGCAAATTTTTTTGATATATGAGAAATAAATATGTGCATCTGACATATTTGGATGTTTTTCACTAGATACTTTGTTAAACTCTGGATTAGAGAAAGAATATTCACTTGTATCTGTTAACAAATAATCATATGAAATAGAAATTGTACAATCAAAATTGCTAGGTAATACTGTATCTTTTAATTTAAATTTTAAATCACGTCCTTGCTCTTCTATTAGGTTTTCAATTTCAAGATTTAGATTTTCAAGCATTAGTTATTTTATTAAAATAATCATACATATCATCAATATTTAATTTTCTACCACTTCTTTCAATTGGTGACAGCCCTTCTCTAGCTTTGTTCCATGGTTTTTCACTGTGGGTCATTAGAACTAATCTTTCATCACTTAATTTTGCATATGCCTGTAGTACAGCATCTATCAATAATACTTGATTTCCATGCAAATTTAATTTGTTTTGAAGTTCCTTAATCTCATGATATAATTCTGATTCATCAAGTTCGGTTGAAATGGCTTCATTTTTAAAAAATGAAGATTTATATGAATTATACACCGATCTATATACAGGACCATTAACCCAAGCTTCTGGAAGTTCATTAAATAACTGTGCCTTATTAAATTTTGCAATATGCCATGCTTGAATATAATATAATAGTTTTTGTATTTTTAAAGGGCTAATTCTCACTCCCATATTTTGACAGAATGCTATAATATAATCAGACATTAAATTTACACCAACAGTTCTCATATCACAAAAATACTAATTTAAGTATTAATGTATATATTGATCTTCGGTAAATATTAACTATTTCAAGCTATCAGCTCTTCATAAGTAAGCCTTTCAGTAGCAGTAAGCAACGCAAGGTTAAACCTATCTCCCTCTTTATAATTTTTGGTATTGTATCTGAAAGCAAATTCATCACAGTACTTTTGTAGATGTTTAGGGCTAACAGAATGATAGATACCTAAAATACCTCTTTTTAACAAACTCCAGAATCCCTCAATACTATTTGTATGAAAGTTATCTTTTACATATAATCCCTCATTGTGGGGAATCTTTTTATGAATGAAGTTTTTATAAAGTTTTGAATATCCAACCCAACCATCACTAACAACGATTGAACCTTCTTCAACCATGTTTTTGATAACATTAATTAAAGTTTTGCCTTTTGTATTTGGAACAATTTCAGTTGTAACGATTCCATTACTCAAAAGACCAAACACAACGGTTTTTGTTTTAGTACTACGACCTTGAGTATTTTCTGTTCTATTTTTCTTTGACTTCTTTTGGTTTTTTCCTCCAACAAATGTTTCATCGACCTGAGTAATACCATCAAATTTTCCCAATTTATCAGCCTTAAAGGCATTTCTTATTCTTGATAGCATAAACCAAGCGGTCTTCTGGGTTACATCAATATCCTTAGCCAATTGATGGCTACTAATTCCTTTTTTATGGGAAGCAAATATATAGATTGCTAGAAACCATTTTTTGAACTTAATATTTGAATCTTCAAACATAGTCCCAACCCTTACGGTAAAACGTTCTCTGCAATCCTTGCATTTATAAAGTCCTTTAAATTTTCCTGCCTGTTTTAGCTTGTAATGGTTTTCTCTGACACTTCCACAATGAGGGCAAACTGGTTCTCCATTCCAACGTAATTCTTCAAGATATTCTCTGCATTTATGTTCGGTATCTAGAACCTCTATCATTTTAATTAGAGAATTGAATTCTGTATTGTTAAATTCTGATTTTGAATAACTTAACATCTTTGTTTTATTAAAATTATAAAAATTTGGTGAGTCTGAACAATGCAGCAAAACTTATTTTTAGAAAGTTTTACTGCGTGAAGTTCAGCATCGAATACATAAAAAATTCCTTAGGGTTTTTGACTGTCCAGGCAAACCATTTCTGCCCAATCTTTTTAACAAAAGCATTCATTTTAATAAGAGTTTTTATTTTGGTTAGAGAGTT
>NZ_CALNWX010000031.1:0-1526 GCF_940807095.1 Chryseobacterium sp. Marseille-Q3244
TGCAGGAATGCTCTTTTCACAGTCAAAGCTGCTAGCATCTATTACCATATCAACAAACAGCCAGCAGTACAAAAAGTATAATGTCACTTATAAAAAGGATCTACAGGAAACAGGTTACAGGTATCTGAATTTGCAGATGAGATTGATGTGCAGCGTTCTTCCATTTCGCATATTACGTCAGGAAGAAATAAACCATCACTGGAGTTTATCATAAAAATAAAATCCCGCTTTCCTGAACTTCTTTGGGACTGGTTGGTTACCGGTGAAGGCGAAATGCTAAAATCAGAATTACCGGAAACCACAATTCCGGAAGAGCAGCCTGAAGAAGATCAGGTAAGAACAACACCTCTACCCGATCTTTTTACCATGATAAATGAAGATGACGAATTCGGAGTGGATGAAACCGAGACAGAGATTCCTCTGACAGCTCCTGGAGAATCGGTTATATCGACCAAAGATAAAGCTCCTGAAAAAATATCGGATTCTCAGCGATTAGAAAATTCACCTGAAGATATATTAAGTCAAGTGATTGGAAATCAAAACAATAAAATAAAACGCATTGTTTTGTTCTATGAAAACGGAAAATTCGAGAGTTTCGAGCCTTAAATTTTAAATAGTACTACTGCTATATTTTTGTTGGCTACTAATGCATGAATGATTTTTATTCGTGCATTAGTGGCCAAAAGCAATTGGATAAATCTCAAATATACTTTTTTCCATCTCTTGAATTTGCAAGAAAATATAAATTAATTCTTAGTGAAAAACACAACTAATATTTTTTGAACGCAAAGTTTTTATGAAAAATTATACTCTTTTTAAGGTTAAAAATAGCTCATCAATTTCATTAATTTTTCCTAATCGAACGTATAAAAATGTAGCTTCTTTAGCTACAAAGTAACCTACTTTGGCCTCTAATATAGGATATAAAAAATCATTTTTCTTCGTGTTTAATTTCAACTTAATTGTACAATTATGAGGATTTTTAATCTGCGAAAATTTCATGAATCTGCGAAAAAATATTTTCTTTGACGCAAAGTTTTTATAAAATATATGCTCATTTTAGGAAGCAAAAAGGAATCAATTTTATTGATTTTTTCTAAGCGAACATATAAAAATCCACCTTTTTCAGTGATGAAGTCTCCTACTTTGAACTCTATAAATCTCTATAATTTATACGAAAATAGAAGCCAAATCTTTATGAAAAATGCCAATTGAACTCCTTTTAAATTCAAAGATTTTATAGTAGAACTAAAGTGTTTTTGATAGAATAAAAACAAAGTTAATTCACTATTTCTATTCGAATATGGCTCTCTTCATCCATAAAAAACCTGACCACGGAAAATGGTCAGGCTAAAAAATATTTGAAGAAGAAAACTAAAGCTATTTGCTTTATTTGTATTTAAATTTTAGTGAATTCCTGAGATACGTTTATCCTTTATACGATTCATTTATTAATAAACATCAGGAACTTTACGAATCTATTTTAGAAATATGATCTTTTTCGAAACCGGAAGATCCTGTCACAT